>NZ_JBEFZF010000001.1:0-907699 GCF_046524175.1 Spongiivirga sp. MCCC 1A20706 | reverse complement strand
GGTTATAGCAATGGGGCTCACCTCTTACCATTCCGAACAGAGCAGTTAAGCCCATTAGCGCCGATGATACTACACTTGTGGGAAAGTAGGTCGCCGCCTTCTTTAAAAACCCTGACAACAACAAAATTGTCAGGGTTTTTTATTTTATATCAATACCAACTTCTTTGTAACTCTTCAGGGCCTATATTTTCTGCTATGTAACATTTACACTAAAAATATTACATATATATACTATGGGTTCAGCTTCACATGCCGTAACGACCTTAAAAAACAACAGAAAACTGTTGAAAAAACCTCATTTACCTTATATGGGGCAAAAACCCGTGGGCGGTGTTGCTAGAAAGAAGAAAGGATCCTATAGCAAAGTTAGCGATGCTCGTTTAAAGAGAATTAAACTACATAAAAAGCGCGAAAGACAAAAAGATAACATACGAACCCTATTGGTAAGTTTAGCGATTATTGTTGGTCTTGCAGTCTTCTTTTATTTGATTGTTCTACCTTAATTATTTACCAATAATATGCAACTCAGTAAAATCTTTGGTGACAACTAAGGTATTGTCACCATTTACTCTTACATCTTCAAATAACGCTTCCTCATTATCAATTTGAATTTTGAATATTTTAAAAGGTAAGCCATGTAATTCTATTTTGAATGTATTATATGGAGTAATATATTTTCCTGATTTATACTGTTGAATAATTAACTCATTTGGCTTTCCTGTAAGTTTGAAGTTTCGAAGGCTGTAACGACCTTTAATATAGTCATAACCATCATGGGCATCTTCAAAAACGGTAGAGTTCTCCTTGCCTTCCTTATAGAAAACATCTAAGGTAAGTTGATCTATCTCTTTTTCCCCTACATATTGTTGAACAGGGTACTTAGGTATAATTGCCCCGGCCTTAATAAAAATCGGCATTTTATCAATATCTGCGTCAACCCACTGTTCTTTTCCTCCATGAGTAATCTCATCATTCCAGAAGTTATACCATTTACCACGCGGAATATACATACGTCTTCCTTTAGCATTAGGCTCTTGTATAGGGCAAACTAAAATATGATCCCCCACAACAAATTCGTCAGTTCTGAAATGCGTATGCGGATCGTCTTGATCGTAAAGCACTAACGATTTTAACATCGGAGTACCTTCATCGGCATACTGCCAGAATGAAGTATACAGATAGGGTAATAGCTGATAGCGTATTTCGATAAATTTTCTAACAATGTCCGTTACATCTTCATCAAAAGACCAAGGCTCTTGGTCACCATGATCACCACTAGAATGGGTTCTAAAAAAAGGATGAAAAGCTCCCAATTGGATCCATCGAGTATATAGCTCTCCGGTAGGTTGTTCAGCAAAACCACCAATATCAGACCCAACAAATGAGAAACCAGACATAGCCATACGTTGCGCTTGGATATTGGCAATCCACAAATGCTCCCACGTGGCTACATTGTCACCGGTCCAAGATGAAGTATAGCGCTGTGTCCCTGAATATGCTGCTCTGGTAATGGCAAAAGGTCGTTTAGGGTATGCAAATTTCTTTAATCCTTGATAGGTGGCTCGCGCCATTTGCATACCATACACATTATGTGCTTTTCTGTGACTACATGGATTTCCGTCATAATTATGCCGTACATCATCTGGAAACGTCTTTCCAGGGACTTCCATTACCGCTGGTTCATTCATATCGTTCCAAACACCGCGCACTCCAATATCTTCAATCAATTCTTTGTAAAGATCAGACCACCATTCTCTTACCTCAGGATTTGTAAAGTCCGGAAAATAGCATTCTCCTGGCCAAACCTTACCTTTCATATAAGGACCATCAGCACGTTTGCAAAAGTAGTCTTTGTCTAATGCTTCTTTGAACACATCATAGTTCATATCAATCTTAATTCCCGGATCGATAATGACAACTGTTTTAAATCCGTCGTCCTCTAATTCCTTGACCATTTTTTTTGGATCAGGAAAGCGTTCGTTATCCCAGGTAAAGCATCGAAAGCCGTCCATATAGTCGATATCTAAATATAGTGCATCACAAGGTATTTGAAGTTCACGAAACTTGGCAGCAATATCTCTTACTTTAGATTCTGGATAATAGCTCCACTTGCATTGATGATATCCCAACGCCCAAAGCGGTGGTAACTGGTGAGGTTTTCCGGTGAGGTCAGTATAGTTTGCTACTACATCTGACATTTGGGGACCGTAAATGAAGTAGTAGTTCATTTCACCTCCCTGAGCCCAGAAACTGGTGACATGTCTTCGCTCATGTGCAAAATCAAAAAACGAACGAAATGTATTGTCAAAGAAAATACCATATGCTTTTTTATGATGGAGGCCTATATAAAATGGAATTGTCTTATATATAGGGTCAGTATCCTTACCATAAGCATAAGAGTCGGTTACCCAATTCTCAAATCGCTTTCCTTTTAGGTTAATGTGAACAGGTTTGTCTCCCAAACCATAAAAACTCTCACCATCGGGTGATATTTTGCTCATTTTTACAATATCACCACCATACTGATAACTTTCTTCCCAGTGAAAACCTAATTCATCTTCACTAATTAACGTGTTATCTGCAGCATCATATATTGTTTTCTTAAGGTTGGTCTTATCAATCTTACAAATAAGCTTAGCAGTTGTAATGATATAGTGGTCATCTGTTTCATCAATCTCCAGTTTATTGTATCCTCTACTTGCGTATTTAGTAATGGCATATGAAAAATCATTGCCAAATATACCAGTAGTGGCGTATCGAAAACGTAAAACACTATCGCGCAAAACTGTAACCTGTAAGGCAACTCCGTTTTTAGTGATAAAGTTTAATACATCAACGTTTTTTTGGTAACTCGTTATTTGTGCAGGAAATAAATTGCCTTTGTATTCTAGTTCAGTATTGGTAATCATAGCGATATTTTTGTTGGCGAACCTCCACAAATGAACGTATTTATACCAACAATTAAAAGTATTGTTATTAACATTATGGGCTTATTATTTAAACCCATTTCATAATGCATTTACAACAATTAAAAAGCCTTTTTTTTGTGTTTCTCGTAATTATTTTGATTATTTAAAAGCGAACACCATGGTGGAGAGAGGCGGAATTAAGATTTTGGCAGAATAGTCCTTACCGTACCATTCTTTGTTTTCAATTTTTACTTTTTTAGGATTTTTCATATCACTACCTCCATATTCACTTTTATCAGAATTGAAGATTTCTACTAAATTACCTTTTTGGTGTACCCCAATTTTATAATGTTCTCGGGGTACGGGAGTCATATTACAAACAACAATTAAATCATTTTCAGCATCATGTCCTTTTCTGATATAAGATAATACAGATGCTTCGTGATCATTATAGTCAATCCATTCAAAACCCTCATCACTGAATTGTTTTTCATATAAAGCAGGGAACGATTTGTAAAGGGTGTTTAAATCTTTTACACATTGTTGTACTCCTTTGTGAAAATTGTATTGTAACAAATGCCAGTCTAAACTTTGCTGAAAGTTCCATTCTTCGGTTTGCCCAAATTCACTTCCCATAAATAATAATTTAGTGCCGGGATGGGTAAACATATAGCCATAAAGCAGTCTTAAATTGGCATTTTGTTGCCATTCGTCACCTTGCATTCTGCCTCTGATGGAATTCTTCCCGTATACTACTTCATCATGAGATAAAGGAAGCATAAAATTTTCCGTAAAGGCGTATGTTGTGCTAAAAGTAATTTCGTTATGGTGGTATTTTCTGTGTATGGATTCCTTTTTGAAATATGATAGTGTATCATGCATCCAACCCATCATCCATTTCATGCCAAAACCTAAACCACCATGATAAATGGGCTTAGAAACGCCTGTATAAGCAGTAGATTCTTCAGCAATCGTCTGTACATCAGGATGATTTTTATAAACTGTTTCATTGAGTTCCTGTAAAAAAGAAATTGCTTCTAAATTCTCTCGTCCTCCATAAATATTAGGTTCCCATTCACCATCTTCTCTAGAATAATCCAAATATAGCATGGAAGCAACTGCATCGACTCGAAGTCCATCAATATGGTATTTTTCAAGCCAAAAAAGAGCATTTGATATCAAAAATGAACGTACTTCATTTCTACCATAATTAAAAATTAGGCTTTTCCAATCGGGATGGTAGCCTTTTCGTCTATCTGGATGTTCATATAAATGTGACCCATCGAAAAAACCGAGGCCATGCGCATCTTCCGGAAAGTGGGAGGGAACCCAATCGAGGATAACTCCAATATCATTTTGATGTAGTTTATCTACAAGAAGCATAAAATCCTCAGGAAAACCAAAACGACTAGTAGGGGCGAAGTAACCCGTTAATTGATACCCCCATGACGGATCATAAGGATATTCCATAATAGGCATAAACTCCACATGGGTAAACCCCATTTCTTTTACATAATCAACTAGGTCGTTGGCAAGTTTCACATAGCTCAAAGGGCGATTGTCTTTCGTATTGAACTTCCAGGAACCTAAGTGTACTTCGTATACAGAGAAAGGTTTATCCAAGGCATTTTTATTCTTCCGGTAACCCATCCAATCAGCATCATTCCAATAATATTTTAAGTCCCATACTTCTGAAGCTGTATTTGGTGGGTGCTCACAACGTTTTGCATAGGGATCAGCTTTTTCAGTTATTATTCCATTATGATGGCTATATATTTTGTACTTGTATTTTTCACCTTGACTAATCTCGGGGATAAAGCCTTCCCAAATACCCGACCCGTCCCACCGGACATAAAGTTGATGTTCAGCATCATTCCAATAGTTAAAATCTCCCACTACTGATACTGATTTTGCAGATGGCGCCCAGACCGCAAAGTATACACCTTTTACATCGTCAACCTCAATAATGTGAGAACCTAGTTTTTCATATAGTTTAAAATGTTTTCCTGCTTTAAAGAGTTGAATATCAAAATCGGTAAAAAGACTATGCGGTAAAACCTTTTGCATTCAGTTGTGTATTAAATTAAATAGTAAAACCGTGCGGAATGGTAGCACCAGCTTTTATTACAACAATACCGTCTTTTATAACATAGGCATCGTGTTCTTGGTCTTCAAGATGTTTCCCACCGTTAATGCGAACGTCGTTTCCTATTTTACAATTCTTGTCGACTATAGCATGATTTATATAACATCGGTCTCCAATACCAGCGTAGGGTTGGTTTTTTTGTATACAGCGTTCAATCTCATCCAGAGTTTGAAATTTACTATTACCCATAATATACGAATTGGCAACCGTAGTACCTTTACCAATACGAGCTCGAATACCGATAACCGAGTTTTCTATTCTACTAGCGTTAATGATTCCTCCTTCTGCAACCATTGTTTTTTCTAAAGTTGTACCTGATATTTTTGAAGGGGGTAGTATTCTAGCACGGGTAAGTACATTTCGATCTCCATCAAAAAGGTTGAATTTTGGCACATCGTCGGTTAGTCCTAGGTTAGCCTCATAAAATGAATCAATATTTCCGATATCCGTCCAATAACCTTCATATTGATAACTTAGTACCTTATGCTTTTCAATTGCTCCAGGGATGATTTCCTTTCCGAAATCAATGGTATCTTTATTTGCTTCTAATAGCTTAACCAGTAGCTTTCTGTTAAAAATATAAATACCCATTGATGCCAGATATTCGCGTCCTTGGCTTTTCATCTCATTTGTTACATCCGATTTCCAATCAGGAAGCAACTCGGCCGCCGGTTTCTCTATAAAGCGATCAATCATATTTTTTGAGTCGGTTTTTAAAATTCCGAAGCTGGTGGCATCCTTAGCATTGACTGGTAAGGTAGCAATGCTAATTTCTGCTTTAGCTTTTATATGCGCTGTTACCATCTCATTAAAATCCATCTGATATAATTGATCCCCGGAAAGAATTAGCGCATACTCAAAATCATGAGCTAAAAAGTGAGGTAAACACTGTCTAACTGCATCAGCCGTGCCTTGAAACCAGGTTTTGTTTTCTGGAGTTTGTTCAGCAGCCAAAATATCGACAAAAGCAGCGCTAAAGAGGCTAAAGTTATAGGTGTTTTTTATATGTTTATTTAAAGATGCCGAGTTAAACTGCGTTAACACGAACATGCGTTTAATTTCTGAATGAATACAGTTTGAAATGGGAATATCTACTAATCGATATTTACCGGCAATAGGCACTGCAGGTTTAGACCGACTTTCAGTTAAGGGATATAAACGGGAACCTTGTCCTCCTCCTAAGATAATACCGAGTACTTTTTTATTGACCATTTTTTGACTGAGTTAAAGATTTGTATAGATGTATGTATTGTTTGACTGAATGATCCCAAGAATGGTCGATCTTCATTATTTTTTTTCGATTTTTTTTGAACTCTTCTTTGTTCTCAAAAAGTGCTTGCGCCCTGAAGATAGCATTTCCTACAGCAACTACCGAAACTTCATGATGTTTTATTCCAAAACCATTTGTTTCTTCTATATCAATAATGGTATCCTTTAAGCCGCCTATGTTATTTACTACAGGAATAGTTCCATAACGCATGGAATATAGTTGATTTAATCCGCAAGGTTCTACTCTTGAAGGCATTAATAAGAAATCGCCGCCAGCATACATTCTGTGCGATAACGCTTCATTATAACCAGTATGATTATTGAAAATACCTTTAAACTCTTGAGCCAAAATATTAAACTGTTCCTCAATTTCGGTATTTCCTGATCCAAGGACTAAGAAATTACCATTGTTTCTTTCTGACATTAGCACCTGTTTAAAAATATCAGGTAGTAAATCTGCTCCTTTTTCCCATACCAACCGACCTATAAAAATGAACAGGGGTTTGCTAACGTCAAGTCCAAATTCATCGCAAAGCGACTTTTTAGACGCTTTTTTTCCAGATTGGACGGTCGCATGGGTGTAATCTTTTGGTAGTAAAGCGTCAGTTTCGGGATTCCAAGTATTCCAATCAATACCGTTAATAATACCGCTACATTTTGCTTTCTCATGTGCTAATAAGCCTTCCAAACCATTAGCATGTCGTGCCATTTCTTCCATATAACTTGGTGATACTGTGGTTACACGCCAAGCACATTTTACTGCAGCAGCTAATGGGTTGATGCAGCCATACCAATCTAACAATCCGGCATGTTGCTGATCGAAATCAGGTAGGAGATTAAACTTGTCATAACCAAACTGCCCCTGATATTGTGCGTTATGAATGGTTAGCACTGTCGGGATGTGGTTCAGGTCTTTAAATTGCTTACAATATCCCATCATAAAGGGGATGAGCCCAGTATGATGATCATGAATATGCACCAAATCGAGTTTGAGTTTTTCCTCAACTATCCAGTGCAAAGCTGCAATTTGATACGTTAAAAATCGGAGATAATCATCGTCATAGCCATAAACTTGTTCCCTATCAGTCAACCCTTTTATTTTCAAGAGGTATATAGAAAAGCCAAATCTTCTCTTACCTATTTTTTCAACAGAATAGTCGTAGGTGTTGATCCCAACCTTAACTGCATGCTTAAATACTGTTTTTGTTTTTAGTTTGGCAACTACTTTAGTTTGATAAAAAGGCATTATTACAGATGCATCAACCCCACTTTTATTTTGGTAGTTAGGAAGTGCCCCCACAACATCTGCCAACCCTCCAACTTTTGCAAGGGGGTAACACTCAGCGCTAAAATGCAGGATTTTCATAAGGTTTTGTTGATTATCCTTTAAAATTACAAAAAATGAATGCTACCAAGATGCTAAGAATGAGATATGATGGTAATTTTTTCGACCTTTATATTATGACTTAATAATATCCTCATATTCCCAAAAAAATGCTTCAAAAAATGACATATTAGTATTGAAGAATTCCATGGTTTTGTGCCATGTATTTTTATTATGAATACTGACGTTTTGTAAAGCGATATAAATCCGAGAAATTTCCTTTCCGTTTTCAAGAATATATGAGTCGTCGAAAATGAGATCTGCAATAAAATCTCTGGTTAGAATAGTTTTTAGAGAAATAAACTTTTCCCACAATTCGATTCTTTTTTCAAGTCTATCATCTTCGATATCCAATGAGACTATTGCTTTTTTTCGATCGAAGGTAAATTTAAAGCTACAATTCTTAATTTTTGTATTGTAAAGTATCCATTTTTTTGGGAACGATTTGCCAAATGAGGTCCAGAATTCTTGTCGTATTTTTCTCGATTCTTCTTTGCTAAACATTATTTAGAACTGCTCTTAATTGGCTTAATAAAAGGTTAAATAGATTTATCTAAATGTATCTTCTTTTTCAAAATTAGTAATTTAGAAAGCGAATCGTTAACTAAACCAAAAATATCATGGAATCATTTACCATAAAAGTGAATGGTGAATCTAAAACCGTTCAAGCTGATGCCGATACCCCTCTTCTTTGGGTTTTAAGAGATCACTTAGATCTTGTAGGAACCAAATTTGGTTGTGGAATTGCACAATGCGGTTCTTGCACCGTACATGTCGATGGTGAGGCTGCAAGAAGCTGTTTATTGCGTGTATCTCAAGTAGGAGATATGGAAGTAACAACTATTGAAGGGCTATCAGAAAACGGAGATCACGTTTTACAAGAAGCATGGAAAGAGGTCGATGTACCGCAATGCGGATATTGTCAAGCTGGACAGATAATGACAGCGGCTGCTTTTTTGAAGCAAAACCCGAGTCCTACTTCTGATGAGATAAAAGACGCTATGCAAGGTAATATTTGCAGATGCTCATCGTACCAACGAATACACAAGGCTGTTAAAATAGCCTCAGAAAAACTAAGTTAAAATCCGAAACATCATGTCAACCAATATACCCAACTCATTCAGTAGAAGAGGTTTTTTGAAAACCTCGGCACTTGCCGGTGGCGGAATGCTAATCGGTTTTAATCTTTTTACAGCTTGTAAAGAAAAGGCAGAAATGCCGGTAGATATCGCATCATTAAATTTTAATGATTTCAATGCCTTTATAAAAATTGCGGATAATGGTTATGTAACTATTTATTCGCCCAACCCCGAAATTGGCCAAGGTGTAAAAACATCAATGCCTATGATTATTGCGGAAGAACTTGATGTGCCGTGGGATCATGTTAACGTTGTCCAAGGAAAGTTGGATACTGAAAACTTCCAAAGGCAAGTTGCTGGAGGAAGTCAGTCTATTCGTTTTGGATGGGATGCTCTCAGACAAACAGGAGCGACTGCCAGACAAATGTTAGTAAATGCTGCTGCTGCTAAATGGGGAGTGGACGCCTCAACCTGTACCGCTAAGCAAGGTGTTATTACGAATGCTAAAGGAGAAACTCTTGGGTATGGAGATGTAGTGAAAGAAGCTGCTGCTCTTGAAATACCTGAAGGAGTTAAATTGAAAGAAATAAAAGATTATACATTAATCGGAACAGACGTTGTAAATGTTGATATCGATAAAATCGTTACTGGCCAACCCTTATTTGGTCTCGATTATAAAAAAGAGGGGATGTTATATGCCGCTGTATTGCGGCCACCTTCTTTCGGCCAAAAATTAGTTTCTTTTGATGATACTGAAGCTAGAAAAGTTGCAGGCGTTCAAGATGTGGTGCGTTTTGGTGAAAAAGCAATTGCACTTCGCGCTGCAAATGGTCGTACGGCGGGAATGTTAGCTGATAGCGAAAAAATAGCGGTTGTTGCTACTAGTACCTGGCAGGCTATTATAGGTCGAAACGCACTTAAAGCGGTTTGGGAAAATAGTACGTCATTAGAAAA
This sequence comes from Spongiivirga sp. MCCC 1A20706, assembly GCF_046524175.1. NCBI lineage: Bacteria > Pseudomonadati > Bacteroidota > Flavobacteriia > Flavobacteriales > Flavobacteriaceae > Spongiivirga > Spongiivirga sp. MCCC 1A20706. The sequence continues at coordinate 897,958 of NZ_JBEFZF010000001.1, read as the reverse complement.
TACAGAACAGCACGATGCAGCATTATTTAAAATATTAGATGGGCAAGGTCTGAATACGTTACGCAAGGATGGTGATATACAAAAGGCCTTTAAGCAAGCCGATGCTATTTTAGAGCGTACTTATGAATCTCCATTTTTGCCACATGCATGTATGGAACCTATGAACTTTTTTGCTGATGTAACGGCGGATAAAATTCATTTAGTAGGACCGATTCAAACTCCTGCGGGTACAGCAGCAGCAATAGCTGGAATGCTCGGTCGTGATGCAAAAGATATAGAGTTAGAAATGACCCGAATGGGAGGAGGTTTTGGTAGAAGGTTGTATGGTGATTTTGCAATTGAAGCGGCCGAACTGTCCGCCAAAATAACGAAACCTGTTAAAGTAATTTATACAAGGGAAGATGATATAGGAATTGGTATTTACCGCCCTGGAATTAAATATAGAATAAAAGCAGGAGTGAAAGATGGTAAAGTAATTGGTTATCATTTAAAAGAGGCATGTATAAATAGTAATATGTATGGTTTAATACCTCACTTTTTCCCGGCTGGAGCTGTTGAAAATTATCAGGTAGACGCAGGAAACTATAAGAGTAATATTACCACAGGTGCATGGCGTGCTCCTTATACGCATTTTCTTGCCTATGCTGAACAAGCGTTCTTTGATGAACTAGCAGAAATGATGAAGGTGGATCCCGTTCAATTACGTTTGGATTTACTTCAAAATGTGAAGGGACATACAGATGAAAATATACAATACGAGCCAAATCGTATGGAAGATGTTATTCATTTAGCAGTCGAAAAATCAGGATATCGAGATAAGAAAGAAGGCGTATATCAAGGTTTTTGTGCTTACTATTGCCACAATACGCATGTTGCTGAAGTGGCCGATGTGGTTATTGAAAATGACAAGCCCGTAGTTAAGAAAGTAACCGTTGCCGTAGACTGCGGAATTGTTGTAAACCCAACGGGAGCTAAAAATCAAATTGAAGGTGGTGTAATAGATGGTATTGGTCATGCAATGTATGGTGACTTGTCGTTTACCAACGGAGCACCTACCGCTAATAACTATGATAAATACCGATTGATTCGTATGAAGGAAGCTCCAGAAGTTGAAGTCCATTTTGTTGAAAACGAGCTGTCGCCAACAGGGCTGGGTGAACCGGCATTACCTCCGGCCGTTGCTGCTATCGCTATAGCGATAAATCAAGCTACTGGTAAACGGCTTTATAAGCAACCATTTGCTAATAATTTAGAAGTAAAGGAGCTGATTGGCTAATAATTGAAAAAAGCCTTTTGCAATAATAAAATGGGTTGAGGTATGCTACTTCAACCCATTTTTACTTTAAAATTATTAATAAACTTATAGCATATTGATCAGCATAAAAACTGCCATAATTATCATAATACTATTTTCAATAAATGTGGCTTGTGTCATGGGCAGTTTTAAAGCAGTACCTAGACATGCACATTGAATAGTTTTTTTACTTAACAATGCTTGTGTGACACCAATGGTAGTTGCTCCAAGAATTATAAGAGTTGCAACTAGAGCGTAGAATAGTTCAAAACGGAGCAGAAACATGAGTCCCAGGGCAACCTCAATAAAAGGATATATCCATCCGTATGTATTTATTTTTTTAGCAATAGGGTCATACATGGCAAAACTAGCGGGAAAACCCTTTAAATCTAATAGCTTAAAAAAGCTAAAAACGATATAAAATAGCCCCATAAAATCAAGCATTGCTTCGGTGGCATTCCAATTTTTTATATGAAGTAACACGCTAGCAGTAATCAAGTAAAGGAAAATAAGAAGCAAAGGCCTTAACTGTTTTAATTTTGACTCCCTGTTTGTGGACAACACTATACTCGATTCAGTATTGAATATACTATGATTAGCCGTTGTACTGATCTTAAACTTATCTGGCAATGCCCGTTGTAAAGTATCTAAGTTTAATTGCTTGTCCGTTATTAAAACTGCCGCATTCTTTTCTAAACTTACTTCAACGTTTAATACACCATCAACTGCATTCAGTTTTTCCGCAACGCTAGCTTCGCAGCCTTTACAGGTCATTCCTTTAACTTCGAATATCTTTTTCATATTACTACGAATCAGTTTTTACCTCTTGAAGGTCAAAAATAACTAGTTGACCTGTACGATAATTGGTCACATAAAGCTTTTTCTTTCGCAGAAGTATGTCAGTTGGTTTTTTAATATCAGTTGTCAGTGTCTGTTTCAATTCACCTTCTTTGGTAAAGACCAATACGCGGTTATTTTCAAAATCTGTAATGAACACTTCTTTATCGGATACAAAAATTCCGGTAGCAGCATTCATTTTTTGATCAGCGCCAATGATCTTAACAAACTCCCCCTCTTTATTAAAAACTTGAATGCGATTGTTATATGCATCTGCTACCCAAATAAAGTCTTTGGTGATATGAACATCTGTAGGGTAGTAAAGTTCTCCTTCAGCTTTCCCTTCTTTTCCGAAACTAATGTAAGCACCGCTGTCTTTGCTATACAATATTCGATTGTTGTAAAAATCTGCAATTGCTTTTTCATTTCTGTACACAGCTATTCCGGCAGGGGCATCTAATGAATCATTTAGAATTAAGTTTTTGTGATTATTCCCTTCAATTATCGCTATCTGATCGTTACCATACTGTGGGACTAATAGTTCTCTCTCCGTGCTGGTAATATGCATTGGCCGCTCAAGCGAATCGATAGTTTTAACTATTGCTCCTTCTTTATCAATGAGCACTAATCGATTATGATCACCATCACTTAACCACAATCCATCATTGGTACTGGCAATACCAATAGGATTAATACCATCTAAATTGATTGTTTTAAGATGTTGCCAGCTTTTATTTTTTGTTGTTTGGGTGCAGCTAATCATAGAAATAAAAATAGTAACTGCTAAAACGTGTATTCTCATATTGGTATGTTTATGTTAGCGTATCAATTTTTATTTAACCGATACGCTTACTAGATCATCTAATATTCTTATTCTATTCGTTCGTATTTGCAACAACCAGGAAGCTCATTATATGTATTGCTTTTGGCTTTATGATTTTTTGTGTCATGCCCTGCTTTTGCAATTGCTTTTTCTATTTTGTTAAGATTCGTTTGTTTGCTGTTAAAACTGATTTCTAATAATTTAGTATCTCGATCCCAATCAGAAGATAATACCCCTGCGACGGAAAGCGCTGCTTTGTTAATTCGAGCGGCACACATCTCACAATTACCGGCTATAAAAACGTTCTCGGTGACATTGTTACCACTTACTGTCGCCATATTTACAGCTGTCATTTCCTGGATGGTACCATCATAACGGGTTACTTTTCCAGTAATAGGAGTGTAACCAGCCTTCTCTACTTGCATAGCAACATCATCAAGACTTAAAACCTTTTCAGCGGGATAATTAAAACTAAAATCCCCAGTTTCAATATTGATTTTCACTTTTTTGATCCCTTTAAACTCTTTGAACTTTTTTTCAAGTCCGTATGCGCAGAAGGGACATCCAAGTCCATCTACTTGTACTTCAAATTGGTCAAAGCTTTTCTGTGCATTCATGTTCATGGCAGGGACTACCATTAAGAACGCGAATGCTATTATTACTATTTTTTTCATGATATAATATTTTTAAAATTTAGAATGTATAGCGTGTACCGATAAATACACTGTTGTTCAGGGCACGCCCCACATCAATTGTTTGTGTTAATGGCAATTGTACAGCCAGGTCTACGGTTATATTTTTACCAGCAAATTGTATTCCTTGAGCATACAACAGCTGGTACCAATCCCTTTCAGGAAGTAGCGCGCTGGTATACTCAAAATAAAGGTTGATCTGCTTATTTGGATATTGGGGTTTTAAAAGCGGTAAGCCAAATCCTAGTTTCGCTCTAAATTCATCCAATGTACCGTCTGGCATCCAATTGTAGCCAATTTCCGTTGAAATTCCGTATTTCAGGGTTTCATATCCTGAGACTATACCATAATAGCCAGAATATTTACCGGTACTAATTTCCATCATGTCAATTTCTTTACCGGTTGGTAGACTTTGTAAGGTTTTGGCAACTATGCGAAAGGTTTTGCCTGTAGCATCCTTTCTGAAAAACTGATACTTGCCTAAAACTTTAATATCCGCAAGTCCTGAACCTTCAGTGTCAACTAGGTCATAGCTAGTATAAGGAAGGTGGACCGCTACTAAAGAATTTGATGTTGGTAAATAATGCAACATGAGAGGTGCATATATTACAGATCCCCGTTCGGTATTTCTAATTTCAACCAAAGTTTTGGTGGTAAAGCTATTGCCACCAAGCATAATTGGTTTATCGGCAGTAATAGGCGGCCCCTGCGCTATCATATTTAATGATAGTAGCGCAAATAAGAGCAATAAAATGGTGTGTTTCATTATTGTTTAATTCAAAATTCAACTTTAATAAATGCTAAAGTGAATTTTAAATCAAATCAGGAACGTTTCATTTAAGATATGTATATCCTTGACTAATATAGGAGGGGGGTAACCATCAAAAGGAATGATGTTTTTGGCAAAACCTTCAAAAAGATCAATATAACTAAAGGTAAAAGCTACTAAAAATTGTCGCTGGTCAACATCAAGATTTACTAAAGTTTCATTTAATTCATCTTGCGCTTCTACCGCTATAAATGTATCAGTACAACATGCTTTTTTAGAAATTTCAAAAGTTGATGATGGTTCTTTATCTGCATCCATTTTCATACCACACCCATGAGCATCTTCGAACAGCGCAAAATCAACAAGCGTTTTACCACAATGGTGCATATCTATTGTAAATGACAATGATGCCAATAGCAATATTAGCGATAAAACTACTGCTGTTATTTGATATAATAGCTTTTTCATCATTATGACAAAGGTACTGATTTTGTGAAAACTAGTTGAAAAGTGCAATTTATTTAATAATAGTTTAGCAAGAATTCTTTTAGGATTTATTACGATTATCTATTTTTGCGCATCGCAATCGGGTAGTAGCTTAGTCCGGTTAAAGTGCACGGCTGGGGGCCGTGAGATCGGAGGTTCGAATCCTCTCTACCCGACTTATGAAAGGCTTTGGTTGTTTTTAGAAACCAAAGCTTTTATTTTTAAGAAAGTAGTTAACGTTTATTTATTGTCCAGAATATGATCGGTTGACTACTGTTTTTTCAACTCCGTAGAGACTAAGTTTATCTGACTTTCCTTTCAACTCAATTTCCCCTTTTTCACATGCCCTAAAACCATTATCCAATTTGATGTATTTTAAAAGCTCTTGTGATAGTAATAGTTTTTCTTTTAATTCATTGCACTTTCCTTCGATTCTAGAAGCTGTATTTAACACATCACCGTGATAGACAATTTCTTTTTTTTGTTTTCCTACTGATGTCACGATTACTTTGCCACCGTGCATTCCTGCTTTGAAATGGGGAATTAAACCATATTTTGATTGATATATACTTCTTTTTTTATGAATGATCTCTTCCATTTTGAAAAAGCAATTTATGCAATTCATCGATTTTCTTTTAATAGGCCAGATAACAACAACTTCATCCCCAACGTATTGATAAATCTCACCGCCAAACATCATGATTGCATCTGATATATCGTGAAAATAATCTTTTATAAATTCACTATATGCTTCATTTGATAGTTTTTCAGCCATTGTTGTAGAGCCCTTTAAATCAACAAACATGAAGATCCTTGAGATTTCTCGAGGGCGATGGTATAATCCGAAAATCAAACGAAAAAAATTTGCTCTTCCAACTAATAAAATGATTTGTAAACTAAATAATATTAAGACAATGAATGTGAATGTGAATAAAAAGTCTCTTTTAAATAAAGGACCTTTCAGATATTGAAGTACTGCCCTGGTATAAGGTATTTGTTGTACTATATAGGTTTCAATAGACAAGACAAGGCTGAGGATAAGACTAGCAAGTAACGAATAGACAAAGGCGCGAATAATAGTGATAGGAAGAAAAGGTTTATTACGAAACACTTTAATTAGAATGAACTGCTCCAAAATTCCCACAAGCAGACTTAATACAATACTAATACTTGCCGCTTCAAGAAACTCGGTGATTGAATGGGGATAGAATAAATAATTATAAAGTAGACCAAAGATTGTTCCGATCCCGATAATGATCAGAATGTTTTGAATCTTTAATTTTCCTTCTGGTGACATGAACTTTCATTTTCAGACACAAACCGCTAAGGATAACTAGTATCTATACGAACCAAGGTACAAAAAGTGTTGAGGTTTGGGCAAGTAAGTAGTTACAAAGTAATACGATAAGTTATTTGGATTTGGACTGATCTATAGGCAGCAATACCTCCACTTGATATGTTTTCTTCTGAATGTTGCTTATGATCGGTTCTTGTAGTTGATTCCCATCGACTAGTATTGTCATAACTTTAATTTTCGGTTTTCGGCTTATGGTAATATTAAATGTCGCGCCTCTAAATTGTCTTACAACCTCAATTCCATGCCAATGTGAGGGGAGTTGAGGATCAATTTTTAGCCCTTTCTTAGTGCCAATTAAACCCAATAAGCCTTCTAGCAAGCAACGATACATCCATGGAGCAGTACCAGTATTAAATAATTGACTCGATCTACCAGCAGTTTTGGGAAATTGTTTATATGCTCCACGATAGTAATTTGGAATAAATACTGGTAGTTGACCCCGTTGTACCAAATCTTCTTGGTCTGGACCAGCTATCATCTTGCGGAGCAACACATAGGCTTTATCCCTATATCCTGATTTATAAAGTCCAAATATATAGAAAGCAGCTGCATGATTATAAATGGAGCCATTTTCCGCTGATCCAGGATATTTTTGTGTAACACGCCCAATGTCTTCACGCATTTTGGTGTAAGCAGGTGCTAGCATTTGCACACCAAAAGGGGTCTCTAATTCCTCTTCAATTATCTTAATTAAATGATCAGCTTTATTGGTGTCAGCGGCACCACTTAATAAGGCCCATCCTTGCGGATTTAGAAATATGCGACCTTCTTGATCATCCTTAATGCCAAAAGGTATATTATTGTCTGTGATACCTCTTGCATACCATTCTCCATCCCATAAATGCTCATTTGCCGCCTTATTAACTTCTTTTGCTTTGTTGTGAAATCGGATTGAATCATTTTTTCGATTGTTATTCTCACAAATTTCCGCCCAAACTGTTAAAGCATAGGCCGTTGCCAAAGTAAGCCATCCAGAAACTCCTTTTCCCTCAGGCCCCACCATATTCATGGGGTCACACCAATCACCTTGATCGATATAGTTTAAGCCCCGTTCATCCCTATTTTTATAAATCCAATGCATTGCCAGGTTCAAATGTTCCGCAACTGAGGCCTTTTTACTGGAATTCTCAAAAGGTATTTTCTCATTTAACAGCCCATAGTCATTGGTTTCATTTAAGTACGCTTTTAAGCAAATGGGTAACCAGACGCAATGATCGGTATGTGGTACTTGATTAATGTATTTTAGTACCGCTTCTTTATGAATCAGAATTCCATCTGGCATGGCACCACTTTCTTTCTGTTGACTTAAAGCAGTAATAAATGTCTTTCGGGTAGTCTCAGGTTTGATATATGACATACCCATGTTATCTTGAAGATAATTCCTTGTCTGTGGATCAGTACTTAAGCGGTTGGTTTCGCCATGATAATAAACCTGTCTTGGTAGCCAATGGTTGACAAAATTGTCAAAATTCTTATCAGGAGTTTTAATATGTACACACCCTTTTCCTTCACCAATATACTGGTCATATTCATTCTTTATATGGGAAAAACCATCTTTATCGAAATAACGTTTCTTTATAGCAGCAATCTCTTTCTCATCTTTTGCTGGCCCAAATAAAAATTGAAATGTTTTAGACTCATTTGGTTTTAATTGAAGTTGGTATTGCATAATGCAGGCAGGTGTTTCATATGTTGCATTGCCGTTTGACAGGAAGTTTTGTTGAATTCCATCAGGATTATGCAAACCTCCTTCTCCCTCAAAAGCAAATTGACTTATTTCCCATGCATTGGGTTTTTCGCTCGCCAAAAAAAATGTCTTGTCCTTAAGTGTTTTTATTTTATCATATTCTTTGTATTTCTGATATGGTGTAACCGAAGAACAAATAATGGCATTAAGATGGTCGTCGTATACACCTGATTGATTCATCCATGACATATAACCAACAGGAAAGTAAGGGTATATGCTTAATTTTTTTTCCTCAGTACAGCTATTTTTTATAGTGAAGCTCCATTGCTCCAGTACATCATCTTTTGGCAGACTTAATTGCATGATTATATCAACTCCTTCATGCTTTATTTTCCATTGGATATCGCTTTTACCAGCCGAGAAAACAAAGTGTTCTACTTTTTCTCGAACCGGTTCATAAGGGGCGGAGAAAAATCGACCAGTAGTTTCGTTTTTAATATAAAAAAAACGACCTGGATGATGCGCAAAATAGGGTTGCTCTGGCTGCATAAAGGTTTTGGCCTCTAGATTAGGAGCGTATGCATACTTTGACGGCTCAGGTTGCATAAACTGTGATACTGCATAACCACGACAATTCATATGAATCATCATTTTGCTGTTCCACAGAAAAGAAGAAGCATGGGGTAGTGCTGTGGGAGAATGTAACTCCATTCTGTTCCCATCGTTTACGATTTTGATCATTAGGCCGTTTCTGATGCTTTTCGTTCTTTTAATTCAATTTGCACCTTACTAAGCAGTTTGTTATCTAAGCTATAAAAACGCATTACAAATGCCGCCAACAAGGCTATTATACCAGGAACAATACTTATTGTTAACAAAATACCGGTTTGAGAAGCATCAGTCTGTGCCTGTTTAGCCACATAACCCATAGCACTTAGTATAAGTCCTATTGCCCAAGTGGCCAATGCTCCTCCTAATTTTTGGGAGAAGGTTGCTGCTGAAAATGTCATTGCTGTAGCTCTGCGCCCAGTTTTCCATTCGGTATAATCGGCAGTGTCCGCATACATTGAAAATGCCAATGGCGATTTAGGACCTAATGATAAACCAATCAATATATTTACGGTAAATATTAACCAAGTAGCATCAGCTGGGATAAAGAAAAAGGAAATAGATAGAATTCCAGTTAGGGATAACAATACAATAAGCAGTTTCTTTTTTTCAACGAATCTAGTCATTACAGGTGTTAAAGCTGCCCCTGCTGCCAAGGCTAAACCATAAGTGGTAATAAATAATTCCACCAGATCAGGTTTTTCAAGGTAATATTTAATGTAATAAATCGATGCACCTGCGCGCATGGTGATCGTAATCATGATGATCAATGCCAATGCGAAAAGAACCATCCATGGTTTATTTTTAAGTAAATCTTTGATATCACTTAGGGCGTTTGTTTTTTGAGTTGGCGGTGGTTGAATTCGCTCTTTTGTGGTAAAAGTCACAATGGCAAACAACACTGCAGCTACCAAACCATATAATACCATGGTTAGCTGCCAGCCAAGTGCTTCATCACCTTTACCAAGATATTCAACCAAATCTAGCGTAAACCAATTCACTATAGTGGTGCCAGTAAATGCTGCTATAAACCGAAAACTTATAAGGTCGGTCCTATCCTGGCTTTTTGCGGTTATTACACCTGACAAAGCAGAATATGGCATGCTTAATATGGTGTACATCAACATCATAAATGTATAGGTGCCATAAGCCCAGACCAACTTTCCATTTTCACCAAGATCGGGAGTCGTATAAGTAAGTACGGCTGCACCAGCCATTGGAATACCTCCAAACAACAAATAGGGACGGTATTTTCCCCACTTACTTCTAGTTCGATCCGCGATACCTCCCATAACCGGATCGGTAAAGGCATCTATAATCTTGGTGACTAAGAACATGGTGCCTGCGGCGGCGGCGGTAATGCCAAATACATCAGTATAGAAATACAAAAGGAATCCAGAAATATTTGCCCAGTAAAAATTGAATCCCAAATCTCCGAGGCCATAGCCTATCTTTTCACCGAGTTTAACGGGTGCAAGAATGTTGTTTTCTTTTGATGAATCTTCTGACATATAACTTGTTATTTACAGCACACCCTATTTATTATAAGATGATTAATTAGCCTTTCAATTTATCTAATTAAAAATCTAAGAAAGTAATACAGAATCATCAGTTTTATATACAATTTGTTAACTAAAAAGATATAGAGGTCAGGTTTTTAGATATGTCTAATGCTGATACCAAGCTTTTAATGGACGGTTCTCAGGGTAGCCAATTTTTTTTCTATAGTGCTTTCTTTCTTCTGTAAAATCCCACCAATTTTTTGAGTAGTCGTTTGTTTTAGCAACATATACAACTAATCTAAACTGATCTTCTACGCATGAATCTATCCAGTAGCCTTTCTTTTTTTCATATTCATTTACCAGTGTAGCGCCATCTTCTTTTGCGAGATCTTGTACTTTGTAAAATCCCATGAAAATGAGATCTTCAGCAAACTTAATCCCAATAGACGGAATTTGCTGAAAATCGGCTAATGCATAAATTTTCCTTGCTCGTATGTTTGAAACTTGAAGTATTTCCTGAAGCTCATCTACGGCATAAGCCAAAATATCTGCTTTCTTGATTTTGTTTTTTCTGAGGTTGGCTCGCTCAACATCGGTAAGCAATAGTTGTATATTCTTTTTTCTGTTCATTAATCATACAATGAAATAGGCTAAACCAACTCCCACGATAATGGTAATAATCTTTGCTAAATTAAATTTATGTCCGGCCGAACTTTCAAATAAAATAGTAGTACTTATATGAAGGAAAATTCCAACAACTACAGCACTTATTTCATTTAGATAACTTCTGAAAAATAGTACATGTTCGCCCATATAACTTCCTAGAGGTGTCATCAAGGAAAATACAAATAGAAAAAGAAAAGTGTATATCTTATTAAAACCACTTTTAATAGCAAATGAAGTTAAAATAATAGCAATGGGAATTTTATGCACCATAATTCCATATAACAAGTTATCATGATGGTTAACAGGAATACCCTCTAAAAAAGCATGTATGGATAAACTTGCAATTAAAGCTAGCGAGAAGATTCTTTTGTCCTTGTCAATATGCATATGACCATGCTCTGCTCCTTGTGATAAAAACTCTAAAATTATTTGTAGTAAAATTCCGACCATGACAAGCAAACCAATGCTTTTGGTGCTCGATGCAAAAACTTCAGGGATCATTTCTAAAACAGTAATAGAAAGAAGAAAAGAACCGCTAAAAGCAAGCAATAATTTCTGTCTTTTATCGAGTATTGGTTTAAAGGCTATTACTACCAAATAAGCAATTAAAACAGATGCAATAAGTAATAAATACTCCATACCTACTTGAAGATCATTATAAGTCGTTCCGATGTTTGCGAATGAAAACTATTTAAGTTATAATCTCCAAAAATATCTAAAAGATCAATGTTTGCCTGTTTAAAATACGTTTTAAAATCGTCTAAAGATAGCGCTCGAACCTTTTCGGTATAATTTCGTTTTTCATCTTTATCCATAAAAGAAATCTCTTTTATAATATGGTTATTTTTTAGATACCGCCTAATCTCGAAATTGATATCATTCACCAACTTATTCTCATTGGGTACTAGGTTCGGAATTACGTAATCTACATTCATAAAATCGATAACGCCTAATCCCGTAGGGTTTATATTTTGTTTTATTGCCTTTAACGCTTCTAAATTGTCAGCTTCATTTTCAAAGTAACCAAAACTGGTGAATAGATTAAAAACAGCATCAAATTTCTTGTCGAATGGGAGACACATGTCATGCACGACAAAACGCAAGTTGTCGTTTTCATATTTCCTTGCAAATTCGATACTATTTTTAGAAAGGTCCGCTCCGGTCACATCAAATCCCAAACTGTTTAAATAAATAGAATGACGTCCTTTGCCACAGGCAAGATCAAGAATCTGATCGCCAGCTCCTAAACCAAGGTAAGCGGTAAGCTTATCCATAAAAAATTGCGCTTCTTTATGATCTCTATCTTGATACAGTATATGGTAGTAATCTGTATCGAACCAGCTGTCGTACCAATTTTCGACTTCTTTTATCATTTATTCAAACTAAGGCGGCTAAATTAAGCCTATTTTTGCGATCTAAAAGTCGTTTTTAATGCAAAATAATTACGAAATGGTTGCTAAAACCGCCTATGGTCTTGAAGGTATTTTGGCAAAAGAGCTTAGAAACCTTGGTGCGCAAAACGTAAAAGAGGGTGTTCGCGCTGTTACCTTTATAGGAGATAAAGGTTTTATGTACAAGGCAAACTTGTGCCTTCGTACCTGTATCAAAATATTGAAACCTATTGAGCGGTTTTGGGTTCGTGATGAAAAATCACTTTATAATCAGGTTTATAAAATGGATTGGGATCAGTATATAAAACCGGATCAAACCATTGCTATTTATGCCACAGTGCATTCTGATCTTTTTTCGCATTCTAAATATATTGCATTAAAAACAAAAGATGCTATTGTAGACAGAATACGAAATGATCATGGTATAAGACCAAATATTGATACTAAATTTCCAGATGTACAGATTAATGTACACATTGATAAGAGCAACTGTACTATTTCATTAGACTCTTCAGGTCAATCATTACATAAAAGAGGATATCGTACTGCTACTAATATTGCTCCGCTAAATGAAGTTTTGGCAGCTGGATTGTTATTGCTTTCCGGTTGGGATGGACAATGTGATTTTCTTGACCCAATGTGCGGTAGTGGCACCATTCCAATTGAAGCGGCCATGATAGCAGCTAACATCCCTGCGAATTTGAATAGGAATGAATTTGCTTTTGAAAAATGGCCGGATTGGGATGTTGATCTTTACGAAACCATAGAAGATTCAATGTTGAATAAAATACGAAATGTCGATTGTAAGATAAGCGGTTATGACAAGGCGCCCTCTGCAGTTAAAAAAGCGAAAGACAATGTTCAGAATGCCAACTTACAAGAGTTTGTTACAATAAAACACGAAGACTTCTTTAAAACTCAAAAAGAATCAGAAGGTCTTTTACATATGGTAAGTAATCCGCCTTATGGAGAGCGCTTAATTATTGATAGTGAATCGTTCTATGCCAACATTGGTACTACTTTAAAACATGGATATCCAGGAACGCATGCTTGGATGATCACTTCCGATCTTGAAGCGCTCAAATATGTTGGTCTACGGCCATCAAAAAAAATAAAGTTGTACAACGGGAAATTAGAGGCTAGATTTGTCAAGTACGAAATGTATGAAGGAAGCAAAAAAGCCAAGAAACAAAAGCATTAATATGTCTGTAAAAACTAAAGCACTGATCTTCAATTTTATTTGTTTTGCCATATTATTTCTTGTTTTTAGGTTCGGCATATCGGCTCTAGGATTTCAATTGCCTTATATTCCTTTGGTAGTAATAAGTGTCGTATTAGCTAGTTTTATAGCTCCTAAATTTGGCGTTAGAAATAAAGAGGGTAAAGAGGTGTTGATAATGAGAACTTTTTTTAAAAAGGATATTACAGAGTTTTAATATGCAATTCGATATTTTTCCTTTTAAGAAAAGTAGGATTTCTTTTATCGATCTTTCTTAAAAATAGGAATTCGATAGCTTAAGGTGTAATTAAAGCCCACTCCAAAACTACTATCGTTGGTAACCTTGTTAAATCCGGGAATCCACAAGTTAGCGAAATTATCAGGTTCTGTATTGCTAAAAAGCCTGGCAATACGTACACTTGCTCCCATGTAGAAGTTATTGAACATTTCAACTTTTGCACCAAAAACTAGCTCGAGCCAACTGGCATTTAGACTTGAGAATTCTGTTCCTGGCTCGACTAATAGTTCCTCTTCAAAAACTTGATTACGGTTAAGCAAACTATAGCTATTAAGTGTTTGAGAGAAAGTACTAAAACTATAGCGTCCGCCGGCATAGATCATATTATCCATACCAAACCAATTGGAGTATAAATTGTAATCGACTCCTAACTTAATATAGCTGCCTTTTGCAGTAAAATTTAACTGGTTATCATCAATGGTTCTTTCTTCATTACCTAGTTCAGTTGCGATATATAGTTTTTTTGAAACTCTGAAATCACCAACGATTTCGAATCCGGTATAATTATCATCTAAAAAGGTAAAGACCGGCCGGCCTAAATCGATACCAAAACGCAATCCGTACTTGTCTTTCTCCGTAACGGAATCCCGAGCTGTTTCCAAAAGTTTACCTTCTTCAATTTTCGGGGCCTCCTCCTGTGACATCGCTGAAAATGAGGTCACGATCAATAATATACTAATGAAATATCTTAACATGAGCAGCATTTTCATTTTCTACGGTAGTGTTAACAATTTCAATAGCAGGATTTCCAGCAATCCATTTTTCAGTATCAGGACTCGATACTTCGGTCAATTCAAAAACTGCTCGAAAACCACAAGCTCTTGATATAAATTGGTCTGATTTAGTATATGTAATATCCAAGGTATCTATTTGTCCTTGCTCTATATTATCTTCATCTTCAGAATTATTAATCAGTAAATATCTAGTTGTTAGTTGTTGGGTTCTCAAGGGAAGAGCGATAGAATCTCTATCAGTGCGATCCTCATTTTCAAAAAAAACACTAGTGTCTTCTCTTACTGCAACAATGCGCAAACTCGGAACTGGTTTTAAGGTTTCTATGTCTGTTGAATCGAAAAATCTGATAATTAATTGAGGAGTATCGGGAGTTCCTGAGGCACAAATATCATCTTTTTCGCAACTATATGAAAAGAAACATATCACTGCCAGACAAAAGAGAAAAACAAAAAAACGGTTGTTCATATATATCCGAAATGGGATTGGAGGTAAAAGTAATTTAATTTTCTACAGTTGCCACAGGCATCAGCTATTTTATCTTTTTTCTAACAAGACTACATTTTCAATGTGATGAGTTTGCGGAAACATATCAACTGCCTGCGTTCTGGTTACTTTATATAAGTTATTCAAAATAGCCAGGTCTCTAGCTTGTGTGGCACTGTTACAACTAACATATACGATTTTTTTAGGTGCGATATTAATTATTTGTTGTACCACATCTTTATGCATGCCATCGCGTGGTGGATCTGTAATAATTACATCGGGTTGTCCATGTGTATTAATAAATTCATCATTAAACACTTTTTTCATATCACCTACATAAAAATCCACATTTTTAATGCCGTTGTGTTTAGCATTTTCTTTAGCCGCAGTAATGGCATCGGGTACTGCTTCTACACCTACTACTTTTTTAGCTTTTTTTGCAATAAATTGGGCAATAGTTCCTGTGCCAGTATATAAATCAAACACTAATTCTTCTCCATTGAGCCCGGCAAAATCTCTTGTAGTTTTATACAATACATAAGCCTGATCTGAATTAGTTTGGTAAAATGACTTTGCATTTATTTTAAACTGCAGTCCCTCCATTTCTTCAAAAATATGATCTCGACCAGCGTAACAAATCACTTCTTGATCATAAATGGTATCGTTTCCTTTATTGTTAATAACATATTGCAGTGAAGTAACCTGCGGGAAGGTCTTTTTCAAATGATCTAATAATGCCTCTCTTTTTTCAATGTCTTCTTTAAAAAATTGAATGAGCACCATAATCTCGCCAATAGATGACGTTCTGATCATTAATGTTCTTAAAAATCCTGTTTGGTTTCTGGTGTTAAAAAATTCCAATTCGTTTTGCGCAGCAAATTCTTTTACCGCTAATCGAATTGCATTGGAAGGATCGGCTTGTAAATGACATTTTTTAATATCCAGAATCTTGTCCCACATGCCAGGAATATGAAATCCTAGCGCATTTCGGTCGCTGAGTTCCTGGTCAGAATTAATTTCTTCCTTGGTTAACCAGCGGCTATCAGAAAAGGAAAATTCCATTTTATTTCGATAGAAAAACTGCTTCTTTGAGCCAAGAATAGGTTCTGCTTCCGGTAATGCTATTCTGCCAAGACGTACTAAATTATTGGTTACTTCTTGTTGCTTGAATGCTAATTGATGCTTATAAGTCATATGCTGCCATTTGCAGCCACCGCAAGTACCAAAATGTTCGCAAACAGGCGTTGTTCTCTTATCAGAAAGTTCATGAAAACGTACAGCGGTGCCTTCAAAATAGGCTTTTCTTTTTTTAAAAGTTTGAATATCGACCACGTCACCAGGTACTGCATTGTCAACAAAAATCACTCTACCGTCAGGAGCTTTCGCAACAGATTTTCCTCTAGCACCAGCATCAATAATTTCGACCTTTTCAAAAAGCTGTTTTCTGTTTTTTCTTGCCATGCGGCAAAAGTAGCTATTTTGTTGGTAGTTTATGATAGGTTTTTATTGCAACTGGTATAAAAATTGAATTGAATTGGGAACCTTTTATACTTTAATCTGTCTATAGATAAAATGGATGCAAATCAGGATAAGATATTAGATTCTTGGTTGGTTTTATCCTATAAAACCGGCAATAAGAAGGCACTTACTTTGCTTGTAAAACGATGGCACAAGAAACTATGCCGTCAGGCTTATTGGTATACAAAAGATATGGAGAGTGCTAAAGACATTGCACAAGATTCATGGCAGTCGATCATTAAAAATATTAGCCGGCTTCAAAATACTGATCAATTCGGCAGTTGGGCACTTACGATTACAACGAGAAAAGCAATCGATTACTGTAAAAGAAATAACAAATGGAACAATAACTATAGTTTTGAAGGGTTGCCAGATGATGAACTAAAACAGGAAGAAATAAATACAGATGATAATCTTATAAAGGTTAAAAAAGGTTTGGCACAGTTATCAACCGATAAAAGGCAAATCTTAACATTGTTTTATTTGGAAGCATATTCAATACTGGAAATCAGTTATATGTTGAAAATACCGGTGGCTACCATTAAAACTAGGTTGTTTAGAGCACGAGAAAAATTAAAATCAATACTTAAAAATATAGATTATGAAAAATGATATAGAAGAAATCGATAGACTAATCAAAGAAGCTTTGACTGATGAGGAAGCGGCTTTTTATGATGAATTAGAAGAACAGAATTTACTCCAAAAAGTAGGAGCAATACAAAAAGGTAAGACTGGGTGGATTGCCACAACTATGACCGTTGTCAACATACTGTTGTTAGTAATTTTAATTTATTGTATCGTCCAGTTTTTAAATGCAACACTTAGCAGTGATCTTGTAAAATGGGGGGCAGCAGGGTTTTTATGTATGATGTTCATGTCAATGACCAAATTATACGTGTGGATGCAAATGGACAAAAATGATATTTTAAGAGAGTTGAAACGATTAGAGTTGCAGGTTGCCTCTTTATCGGTTAAGAGTAAAGAGTGATCTCTATATTTTAATACCCTAATTATAATTAGTAATTTGCAAGCCTCTAGGGATGATTTCTTTCCCACGCTGAATTTTCGAGGTTCGCAATACTTCCGCGAACATAGTTATCGAAAGGATAAAGGTAGAACAGGAATGGTTATTTAATAATTTAAAAACAAATTAAAAATGGCTGTTTTAGACCAAATTACTTCGCAAGATGCGATTAACTTAGAAAACGAGTATGGAGCTCACAATTATCACCCATTACCAGTTGTACTAAGTCGGGGTGAAGGGGTGTATGTATGGGATTTAGAAGGTAAAAAATATTTCGATTTTCTATCAGCATACTCTGCTGTAAATCAAGGACACTGTCACCCACGAATTGTTGATGCAATGACAGAGCAGGCAAAAACATTAACCCTGACTTCACGTGCATTTTATAATGATATGTTGGGGCGTTTTGAGAAATTTGCTACGGAAACTTTTCATTTTGACAAGTTGTTACCCATGAATACTGGTGCTGAAGCAGTAGAAACTGCCTTAAAATTATGCAGAAAATGGGCTTATGAAGTCAAAGGAATTAATGAAAATGAAGCTGAAATTATAGTTTGCGAAAATAACTTTCACGGAAGAACCACAACAATTATCTCATTTTCAAATGACCCTGTTGCAAGAAAGAATTTTGGTCCCTACACAAAGGGATTCATAAAAATTGAATATGACAATTTACAGGCTTTAGAAGGAGCACTAAAGAGTAGTAAGAATATCGCAGGGTTTTTAGTAGAACCAATTCAGGGAGAAGCAGGTGTATATGTGCCAAGCAAAGGGTATTTAGCAGCGGCAAAAGCACTTTGTGAAGAACATAATGTTTTATTTATTGCAGATGAAGTGCAAACAGGTATTGCACGTACGGGGCGATTATTAGCCACTTGTGGCAATTGCAGTTGTCCGGATAAACATTGTTCAGGAACTCCTGACGTAAAAGCTGATATTCTAATATTGGGTAAAGCCTTATCAGGTGGTGCATACCCGGTTTCAGCGGTATTGGCCAACAATGATATTATGAATGTGATCAAGCCTGGAAATCACGGTAGTACTTTTGGAGGGAATCCCATAGCAGCTGCCGTGGGAATAGCTGCTTTAACTGTAATTAAAGAGGAAAAACTTGCAGAAAATGCACAAGAATTGGGTGAGCTTTTCAGGGCTGAAATGGCTAAATACATTGAAAATAGTACTATTGTAAGTGCTGTTCGAGGTAGAGGATTACTGAATGCAATACTAATTAACGATACAGAAGAAAGCAGCACTGCTTGGGATATTTGTATGGCATTGAAGGAAAATGGTCTTTTGGCAAAGCCAACACATGGTAATATTATTCGGTTCGCTCCGCCTTTAGTAATGACCAAAGATGAGTTATTAGAATGTGTTTCGATTATTACAACAACACTTCAAGATTTTGAAGAATAAGAAAAGGTCAATAAAAAAACCGCCATTTGGCGGTTTTTTTATTTAGAAAAGTAACTTCTAATTTCCTTGTTGTTCCATTGCTTGCTGGTAAGCATCTTGGTATATCTGTATCATTTCATCCCAACCAACAGTAGAAATAACATAGATTACTCTAATGATCATTAAAACATTTAAGATAAGTGCAATCAAAGCAACAATTCTGGCCGTTTTAATTTGACTATAATTATCATAGGCATCGGGGTCTTCTTTGTACATTTTTTGTGATTTGTTTGCAAGAAAGAAACCAATTCCAGCGGGAATGATTCCTGCACCCAAAATACAGCAACACAGATATCCGAAAACACCGAGAACTATACTTGCGACACCATTAGGTAATTTTTGTTTTTCCATAATTTAATTATTTAGTGTGTGGTTATTTTTATAATATAACTAATTACAATGGTTGCTACCGTCACTGCAGCTGTAATTGTAATCAATTTTGTTGAGTATTTGTATTTTACAAAAAGGTTTAAAACGATTAATATCCCAAGAAGTAAGAGACCATAAATACCAGGATACATTTTAAAAGCAGCGATAAACTCTCCCTCATATATTAGAGCAAGAGAACGTTGAATACCGCAGCCCATACAGTCAAAACCTAAATATTTTTTGGTAGCGCATGGTAACATATACTTATCAAGATCGCTAACTAAAAAAAGCCTCATACATCAACTAAGTTGCCGCTAAAAATAGTATTATTTTTGCGAATGAATCTTATTTCACGAAAAAACATGAAGTATCCAAAATACATTGATTATGTATTATTACTTATAGGGGGCATAATTTTAGTATTTGAACAGAATAAAGAAGGGAACGCAAATATTTATCTGCTTATTACCGCTTTGGTCATGTTTATGTACGGCTTGTATCGCGTTACCTCGATCTGGACCAAAGATAACGCGAGACCACCCCGCAAGGATGAGTATACACCTTTTGAAGAAAATGACTTTGAACAAGAGAAAAATGAAGATTGATGACTTTCGAAATTGGAGATATTGTCGAGGCTATAGATGATGTATTATCTGGAAAAATAGTTGAAATAGACGGCAAATCTATAACCTTTGAGACCGAAGATGGTTTTCCAATGACGCTACAAGCACATGAGCTCATAAAAACAGAAGATGGTATTCAGGTCTCTAATGCTGATGTAGCTAGTATCAAAAAGGAAAAGGAACTTTCGAAAAAACCGAAATCAGTTAAAATGCGACCAAAAGACCAATCGTCTAAAGCGATGGAAGTTGATCTTCATATACACCAACTCGTTGCCAATGAAAAGGGTATGGAATCCCATGATAAACTCAACTTACAACTTGACACTGCAAAGCGACAGTTGGAATTTGCCATACGAAAACGCATTCAAAGAGTAATTTTTATTCATGGTGTTGGCGAAGGAGTACTAAAACTTGAGTTGCAATATCTTTTTAAACGGTACGATAACATCAAATTCTATGATGCAGATTATCAAAAATATGGTTTGGGTGCAACTGAAGTCTATATTTATCAGAATTCAAAGTAGTTTGATTGTTGTAGGGTTCTGAGTTTGGAATTTACCTTAAGGAGTAGGTGCCGTAGTAGAAAAATTACCAAACAAATAATCAGCATCAATTAAACGCTCGCCGTTACCGTCATTTTCAAAAACAACGCTTTTAAATCGTATTTCATGATCAAATTGAGTCGGTGTCGTTTCGTTTTGTACCGTAGTCACTTCAATGGTGCCGCTTAAGGCATTAAGCTCACTAATGACAGTTGGTTCTGTTAAGGGTACTTGCGAACAGAAGTAGGTATTGGAGACGGTACCACTAAAAATACGAATGTTAACATCAAAAACATTTTCGGTTATCGTACCAGATCTTGGTGCATCAACTTCGGTTACTTCATTAAGTAACAAATCTGTGCTTAATGTAAGTATCATCGCTTCATCGCCATTTGTTATAAATAATACCGACGTATCATCCTCACAATTTTCGACTGAATCTGGATTGAAATCCAGTTCTTCAATTTCTAAGTCACCATCATCACAAGAAAACAGTATAAGTGCACTTAATAAAAAGAGTAATTTTTTCATTTTGATACTTGATTAAAGCAAATGTACTAGAAAAGTGAACTAACAGAAGACACATTAAGAATATTTTATTTGAATTACTTTTGTCATGCTAAAAATGAAATTAATAATGAATGTTTATTTAGATAATGCGGCAACGACACAAGTTAGGCCCGAAGTAATTGAGAAAATGCAGGAAGCATTGGCAAGTACCTTTGGTAATCCTTCTTCAACTCATAGCTATGGTCGTTCTTCTAAAACAATTATCGAGACAGCCCGTAAATCGATTGCAAGTTATCTAAATGCAAAGCCTCAAGAAATAATTTTCACTTCAGGTGGTACTGAAGCAGATAATATGGTATTGCGTTGTGCGGTTCGTGATCTGGGGATAAAAACAATCATTACATCTGAAGTTGAGCATCATGCAGTACTGCATACTGCCGAAGAGCTAGCTTCTGAATACGGTATTGCATTGCGATTTGTAGAATTAAAAGATTGCGGTACACCCGATAGCGCTCACTTAGAAACACTTTTAAAAGCTGATTCTTCAAAGAAGCTTGTAAGTTTAATGCATGTAAATAACGAGGTGGGGAATATGATTGATATTGATGCTATCGCAACTCTTTGTAAAGAACATGGCGCCTTGTTTCATTCCGATACGGTACAATCAATTGGCCATTATAAAATAGATGTTGAAAAAACTGCCGTTGATTTCATGGCGGTTGCAGCGCATAAGTTTCACGGTCCTAAGGGAATAGGATTCGCATTTATACGGCAAGATTCGGGTATAAAACCATTAATTTTTGGAGGAGAACAAGAACGTGGCTATCGTGCCGGAACTGAATCAGTTCACAATATTGTTGGCTTAGCAGAAGCTATGAAGTTTTCTTATGATCATTTAGATGAGGAAAAAAAATATGTTTCTGATCTTAAACAGTATTTTATAACGCAATTGAAAAAAGAATTGCCGGGTTGTAGTTTTAATGGTAATAGTGAAGATTTTGATAAAAGTACGTATACACTAGTTAATGTAAATCTTCCTGTGCCGGAAAATAAATCATTAATGCTGCTTTTTCATTTAGATATTAAAGGTATAGCTTGTTCAAAGGGTAGCGCATGTCAATCGGGTAGCAGTTTAGGTAGCCACGTGCTCAACAAAATTCTTTCTGCAGAAGAATTGAAACGTCCTTCTGTTCGTTTTTCATTTTCTAAATACAATACTAAGGAAGAATTGGATTATGTAATCAAAGAATTGAAAGTGTTTTGTGAGGTCTAGTGTGACAAAATAAGCGACTTATCGCTTTGAGTTTCTTTTAACATTTCTGTTTAACTTTTTATACTTAGGTAATAGCTGAAAAATTAGGTAAATGCACTAATTTTGCAGCAGTTTTACGCAAACGAAATGCTTCATGGAAAACGCCATTGCGAAAGTTTTATTTTCTACTAGATTAACCGCCATTTTATTCATAGTTTTTGCAGTTGCCATGGGACTTGGCACTTTTGTTGAAAGCTGGTATAGTACCGAAACAGCTAGAGTTTGGATCTATAATGCGTGGTGGTTTGAAGCGATTATGATCTTTTTTGTGATCAATTTTTTAGGTAATATCTTTCGATATCAACTGCATAAAAAAGAGAAATGGTCCATTTTAACCTTGCACCTTTCTTTTATTCTCATTCTGGTTGGTGCATTTGTAACACGCTACATTAGTTATGAAGGTGTAATGCCAATTCGTGAAGGAGAGGCTACCGACTATATGTTAACCGAAAAGACGTATGCTACTTTTTTTGTCGATGGCGAAATTGACGGAAAACCGATGCGTAAAACTCTTCAGGAAGATATTTTAATTACTCCCGAGACTAACAATTACTTTCAGTACAACAACGATTTCAATGGTTTACCATTTACTATAAAAATGATCGACTTTCTTGATGGGGTTGAAGAAACCCTTGTGGAGGATGAAAGTGGGGATGCTTATTTAAAGATAGTGGAGTCTAGTGGGGGAACAAGACATGATCATTTTTTAAAAGATGGCGAGATTACCAGTGTTCACAATATCTTATTCGCTTTGAACAACCCAACCGATGGAGCTATTAACATAAACACTAGAGAAGAAACTTATACCATCGATTCTCCTTTTGAAGGTGAATTTCTTAGAATGCGCGATCAGCTAAAAGGTAGCTTATACAAGGATAGTATCCAACCTTTACAATTGCGTTCGCTCTACACTGCTGCTGGTATGCAATTTGTAATTCCAAATGAATTAATAAAAGGAAAGTACGATGTTGTCGACGTGAAGGACAATGAGAATAAACCAGATGCTATCGTTGTTGAAATTGCCTCAGGAAACGAACAGCAGACGATGAAAATAATGGGAGGAAAGGGATTTAGCATCGATCCCAAACTTATTTCAGTAAATGGACTTGATTTTTATGCTACCTATGGTTCTATCAGAAAAGCATTGCCTTTTAGCATTAAACTAAACGATTTTATAGCTGAGAAATACCCAGGTACTGAGCAAAGTTATTCATCATTCATGAGTAAAGTGACGGTGCAAGATACTGAGCCCTTTGATTATGATATTTATATGAATCATGTATTAGATCATCGTGGATATCGATTTTTTCAAGCGCAATTCGATCCAGATGAAAAAGGAACAATCTTGTCAGTCAGTCATGATTTCTGGGGAACATGGATTACTTATGTAGGCTACTTCTTATTATACATTGGTCTTTTATGGATCTTGTTTGATCGTAAGGCTAGGGTAGCCGATTTAAACAAAATGCTTTCAAAAATTAAGGCCAAAAAAGCAGCCTTAAGTATAATAGCAATTTTGGGATTCACCTTTAGTAGTGTTGCACAACAACATAACGCTGACGATGGTCACGATCATTCGCAAGAACAAGAAGTACGTGTTGAAAATGGGAATGTGGTAAGGGTAGAGAAATCAGCTGTGGCGGCAGAAGGTCATCAGCATAGTGCACCTAAAATGAGCCTTAGCCGTGCGCAAATAGACTCTATAATCCTTGCTCAGGCTGTTAGTAAAGAGCATGCGCAAAATTTTGGAAAATTAGTGATCCAAGACTTAGGCGGCCGCATGAAACCAGCGAATACCTATTCTTCAGAGCTACTCAGAAAAATTAGTAAGGAAGATTCGTATAATGGCCTTGATGCAAATCAGGTGTTGATTTCGATGTTTGAAAACCCCATTATTTGGAGGTTTGTCCCGATATTAAAAATAAAATGGGAAAATGACAGCATCCGATCGTTAATAGGAGTAAAAGAATTTGAAAATGCTACTTTTTCTGATTTTTTTGAAGATGATGGTAGCTATAAACTGGCCCCTTACTTGCAAAATGCGTATCGAGCCGCGGTACCCAATGCATTTCAAAAAGGCTTTATAGAGGCAGATCGTAAGATTAGTTTATTGTATTCAGCTTTGAACGGGGAAGTGCTGAAGTTTTTCCCAACTCCCAACAGTGAAAATAACAAATGGGTATCTTATCCTGAGCTAAAAGAATACAATTTTAGGAATCAAGACTCGCTATATGTTTACAATGTACTTCCGCTGTATGTGAGTGCCTTACAAAATGCTAAAAAGACAGGAGGCTACAAACAAGCTGATGAGATTCTGCAAAGTATTAAAGGTTTTCAAAAAACAAGGGGTGCAGCTGTCATGCCATCAGATGAAAAGATAGAAGCGGAATTTTTATATAACAAGTACAACATTTTTCAAAAACTATATCGCTATTATGCATTGTTCGGAATTTTAATGTTCGTGTTCCTAATTGTATATATTTTGAAAGAATCGAAAGGAGTGAAGATTACCTATAATGTATTTAAGGTAGGAATAATATTGTTGTTTGTTACGCACACAGCGGGTCTAATAGCACGATGGTATATATCGGGTCACGCTCCTTGGAGTGACGCCTATGAATCCATTTTATACGTAGCTTGGGCTACTATGGGTATTGGATTAATGTTTATGCGAAAATCTGATCTCACCGTTGCTGCTTCTGCATTTGTTACCGCTTTATTGTTGTGGGTCGCGCATCAAAGTTGGACAGATCCTGCAATTGCCAATTTACAACCTGTATTAGATAGTTATTGGTTAATGATTCATGTAGCGGTTATTGTGGCTAGCTACGGTCCGTTTACGGTTGGAATGATTCTAGGGGTGGTTTCGTTGTTACTTATGTTGATGACTAATGAGAAGAATAAAAAGAAGATCGATCTTAATATTAAAGAGTTGACAATTATTAATGAACTGGCCCTCACGGTTGGTTTGGTTATGCTCACCATAGGGAACTTTTTGGGCGGACAATGGGCCAATGAAAGTTGGGGTCGCTATTGGGGTTGGGACCCTAAAGAAACATGGGCACTAATTAGTATTATGGTGTATGCCTTTGTTATTCATATGCGACTTGTTCCTGGATTAAGGGGACGATGGTTATTTAATTTGATGGCAATTGTTGCCTTTGGTAGTATTATGATGACCTATTTTGGAGTGAATTTTTATTTAACAGGTTTACATAGCTACGCTAGTGGGGACAAAATTGTCACCCCATCCTTCGTGTATTATGCTATTGCGGGAATCGCTATTTTAGGAACCATATCGTATTTCCCTTACAAGAAATATTTTAAGAAATAAGTGCCTCTTTCTAATATGTCCAAATAACATCTTGAACTTTTTGCATATCTGCATCAAGATGGATAAAACGATCAGAAATTCCGATTCTATTGAATCCAACTGCTATAGCTGAGGTAATAATTATTGAACGAGTTTTGCTGTCATGACATCTTAGATCTACAGCGACGCCTTTGGTGTGACTTGATCCGTTCACTCCGCCAACTCTTCTATTATGAGCTCTTGTGCGGTATCCCGAGGTGATAATAAAAGGAATGTTGGCCTTTTCTCTGGCAGCGATAAGCATATCTAAAAAGTGTTGTTTCATTTTTGCCCCGCTTCCTGGTTTGTCTGGTGAGTCGAACTCTTCTTGCTTAAAAAATTTCATGATTAAAAGTTTGATTATTTGTTAAATAGTATATATTTGTAACGTTATGGAGCTGTAAGTATTGAATTTTAGATCTTCTTTTTTGCGCACACTTTGCGAAGTGAATGCGTATATTTTTCATTCAATACTTAATTATAATGCGTTCGAGCTCATATATTTTCAAATCAATTTTCAACAATTTAAAGGAAGCCTTAAAAGGCTCTCAACAAGATTTTACTACCGGTAGTATTCGCAAAGCGGTGTTTATGTTATCAATTCCTATGATCTTAGAGATGATGATGGAATCGATATTCGCTTTGGTCGATGCATACTTTGTGTCCAGTTTGGGACCAAATGCGATAGCTACTGTTGGTTTAACGGAATCAGTTTTAACCTTAGTCTATGCTGTGGCCATTGGTCTTAGTATGGGGGTGACGGCAATCGTCGCTCGACGAATCGGTGAAAAAGACCCCGAGGGTGCCTCACAAACAGCAGTTCAAGCGATTATCCTGGGTTGTATCGTAGCAATTATAATTAGTTGTATAGGAATATTGTTTCCTAAAGAAATATTAAGACTAATGGGAGGTGAACCAGACCTTATTGAAGAAGGTTTTGGCTACACGCAAATATTGCTGGGCGGAAATATCACAATTATGTTGCTTTTCTTAATAAATGCCATCTTCAGAGGAGCTGGAGATGCATCTGTAGCGATGAAAGTGTTGATAGTTTCTAATGGTCTTAATATTATACTAGATCCGATGTTCATTTTTGGATTCGGTCCCATTCCCGAATTTGGTGTTAAAGGTGCAGCCATAGCAACCACTATTGGTCGGGGGTGTGCGGTAATACTCCAACTAATTATTCTTTTTAACGGCTGGAGTAAAATAAAAGTTGGTTTTCATAATATGGTACTGAAAATGGGATTGATGATCAATCTGGTAAAGGTGTCCTTAGGAGGAATTGGTCAATTTATAATTGGTACCAGTAGTTGGGTATTTTTAATGCGAATCATGGCCGAATTTGGCAGTGAAGTGTTAGCTGGATATACCATTGCGATACGGGTACTGTTGTTCACATTAATGCCATCATGGGGTATGAGTAATGCTGCAGCCACTTTAGTAGGTCAAAATCTGGGTGCTCAAAAACCGGATAGGGCGGAGCGTTCCGTCTGGAAAACAGGGAAGTATAATGCTTGGTTTATGGTATTTGTGTCGATATTTTATTTGATACTGGCAGAATGGATCATTGGCTTTTTTAGCCAAGAACCGGATGTTGTCAAATACGGTGCGTTAAGTTTACGGGTTATCGCTGCTGGTTACATTTTTTACGCCTACGGCATGGTGGTTATCCAGTCATTTAATGGTGCGGGTGATACTAAAACCCCCACGATTATTAACTTTTTCTGTTTTTGGGTTTTTCAACTTCCCTTTGCTTATGCCGCTGCCATCTGGTTTGAATTGGGTGTTTTGGGAGTATTATTGGCTATTACCTTTGCCGAGGTACTGATAGCGGTGGTAGGCATTGTCTGGTTTCGAAAGGGCACCTGGAAAGGAGTTTCTGTTTAGATTACAAACAGATAATTGGACAGTATTGTATTGAAATTCTCATTCTGTATTTGATAACAGGGATCAAAAATTCCCCTCTTTTAAAAGAGGGGAATAAATTCCGCTTAAGGAAGAAAGGAGAAATTGGTATTTACCTGATTTACTTTGAGAAGCTGAGCATATGACTACTACACAATCTATCCAGTTATTGATCACAACCTGCGGTAAAACCTGTAGCATCAAAATTGGTGCTAATGGCACCACGATCTTCACCACTTCTTACTTGTATTATTAACTCACTTCGTCCACTGCCATCTCGCTTTGGACTGCAGTATTCAAACAAATAAAAACTATTAGCTTGATTGGCAACTTCGATTGATATTTCATTAAAACGGGCTTCTAATTCCTGACTATTATCAGCAATTACGCTTGCCGTTTTTCCAAGTTCCCCTAGTATCTCCACATCAATCTCATCTCCAAGGCCGATGGTGAAGAAAGATGCATTTGCATTCGCGCTGTTCACACTATTTAAGGCTTCATTTTTAGAATATCGTGCGGCCTGATCGGTTCCATCTGTAAACACCACTACTGAGGAAGCAGCAAAAATGTCCAGTTTCTCTTGCTCAGCAATTGCTGTGTTTGCCAAAGTTGTAGCTTTAATAATAGCCCCATATAAATCCGTAGATGGGTCATTACTAATAGTGGCATCAATACCATTTATAGCATTTTCTAGTTCGGTTTTACTACTGGTTAGATCATTCAATAAGTGCAACTCATCTTCACCATTAAACCAATAAATTCCCATTTGAAATGAATCGGTTGCTTCCTCGGGCATCACACTATTTATAAAGCTAATACTCGCCGTTTTTAATGCATCTAAGTTTGATTGCAATACGCTATTACTTAAATCGAGCACTAAGAAAGTATTGTTTTTAAAAATTTGGGTGTTTGGCGAAATTCGACCAAAGGATTCAGAACTTGAAATTTGATTAAAGCACTGATCATTACGACCACGTTCATAAATTGTAAAGTTGCTGGCACGTAACCCACTTACTGCTTTATCATCTATAGTATTCACCTTAAAGAAAACAGAAACTTTACCCGGTAGAGTGGTAAATTTATCTTGTATGCTTATTTTAAGATTGGCTTCCCCAAGATCAAGGCAGCTTGATGCAATAGGATCGATGCTTCCATCATCATCAAATGAGCCACAAGATGAAAGGAATAAGGCAATGCTGAGCATTGCTGCTACATAATTTTTCATAATACATTCGTTTTTTGATAGGTATATTGCTAACGAACGACTGATAAAGAAATTTTGTTTGGCTTGATTTTTGGTGTTGGTTTAACAGTTTTTAAACATTTGTAGCTAAGACAATAGTTATCTTTATATTCGGTTATTACAGTATGAGAAATAGATTTTTTTTCAATAGACTGATACTCCTTTTGGCAGTGCTTTTACCGTTTTCGGTAATTGGGCAAAAGGATTCGACTGCTGCAAAAAAGAAAAGCCTTTTTGAAAATAAAATAGTAACCAATAGAGGGTTTGAACTGCCAAAATCGGTTCAACCAGAAAATAGATTTTCATCCTTATCATTCGGTAACCTAGGATTGACCCAACCGAAACCATTGATTTTACCAAAACTAACTTCATTACCTCAGCAAGAGCAAAAGAATATTATGATGCCCGAAAAGTTCGCGGATAATGGGGCACGATTCAACAAAACTCTTAATAAAACCTATGGAGAGAAAGAGCGCCAAGGTAATAAAACTGACACGTATTTAGGAGATGTTAGAACAGGGGGGAAAGTGGTGAAAATTGTATGCAGGGATCATGAGTATGTTGACGGCGATAGGGTTCGTGTGTACTGGAATGACGAAATAGTTGAATACAACATCTTACTAGGTAGTAATTTTAGAACCATTGATATCGAGTTAAGCGATGGCTTTAACAAAATTGATTTTGAGGCATTAAATCAGGGTACATCAGGTCCCAATACCGCTGAGTTTCGTGTTTTTGATGAAAATGGCGTACTTCTTGCTAGCAGTCAATGGAATTTAGCTACTGGAGTAAAAGGGACACTGATTGTGGTAAAAGAATAATTCCCTCTCTTCTGAACCTGTTTAATGGGTATTCTTTAAAAGTTTTAAAGACTTTCGATTAATTTTTTCTACTTTTTTGTGACAAAAGTACACTTCGCTATACTCACTATTCAAATAATACTATTTCATGCACAAAGAGCAGCTTTTTGTAAAGCGCATTAAAGAACATGAAGGCATCTTATATAAGATTACTTCGGTTTATGCTGATAATAAATATGACCAACAAGATTTATATCAGGAGATTGTTTTCAATCTATGGAAAGCTTTTGATAGTTTTCGTGGGGATTCGAAGTGGAGCACCTGGATGTATCGAATAGCATTAAATACCTCGATAACACATAAAAAAAAGGAAAAACGAAATGGATTTAAAGTCGATCTGGAAAATGTGGTGCTCAGAGAATCAGATGAATATGATACTACTTTTGAAGAGCAGCTAAAAGAACTATATCTTCAAATAAAACAGCTAAACGCTTTGGATAAAGGTCTGATTTTATTGCTTTTAGAAGGAAAGAAGTACGATGAAATAGCAGTAATTACAGGATTGAGTCCTTCCAATGTCGGAACTAGAATATCCAGAATTAAACAAAAATTAAAACAACAAGTAAGGCATTAAAAGCAGTATTATGAATATAGAAGAGATGCAATCAACTTGGGCTACACTTAGCCGTCAATTAGAAAAGCAACAGAAATTAACAGATACTTTAATCATGCAAATGGCACAAGAGCGATACGAAAAAAAGATAAGCGTAATTTCGTTTTATGAATCTATCGGGGCTATAATCTGTTTTTTAGCAGCTGTATTTATTTTCATTAATTTTAATAAACTTGACGACGCCATACATATGATTCTTGGAGTATTTACCTTACTGGTTTTAACTGTACTTCCTGTTGCGGTATTCTGGTCGATCAAGAAGTTGAAGCAAATAAATATTACCAATAGGTCATATACGAACACTATTCTTGAGTTTAATAAAAGAAGAAGGCAGTTTCTTTTAATTCAGAAGGTTGGTGTTGCATTTGCGTTCCCTATATTTTTTGGAAGCATGCCCGTATTTTCAAAAGTAATGGGAAATAAAAGTATTTTGGAAAATGGAGGTTCACTTAGCCTTTATCTTTTTATTGCTTTTTGGGTGCTGGTAATGATATTCTTTATTAGATGGGGTTCAAATAAGTATAAGAATATTACTTCTTCGGCAAGATCGATCATTGAGGAATTGGAAGAGTAATTTTTGATGTCAGGAAATTGATCCGACAGGATTAGCTTTTTTGGGATGTTTGCTAACATATGAACGAAGTATCCTTTGCACATCTTCATTATCCTTTTGTTTTGAAATGAAGGTTTCGAGCTGAAATTGGTCGGTGATCGTTTCAAAAATATCAACAAAGCCATACCCTAAATAGGTGCCATCACTCACCAGAACAAATGCTTTTTCTTGTTCATTGCGACCCTTTTCCCATATAACATAACTCAGGTTTTCGGCTTTTATATGCGAAATAGCGTCGGACACACGTCTATTATAGTTAGCCACATTTTCTTTTCCCTCGCAAATTCCTGAACAATTATTTAATAGAAAATGGGTGCCACAACCAGTATTTTCTTGAAGTTGACAGTATCTTGGGCATAGTTGAAATTGATAACATATTTCCTGCAACTGAGAACGACACTGTGTGATAGAGCTATAGGCTACAATTGGATTGGGGGTTTTATTTATCTTGTTGTAAGCCAGATGTTGTACCCCATTTCTATTCTCATACATAAAAAGCCCATAGCGCATTGTATTTTTTTTCTGAGAGGCGTTATACTTAGGAAAATGTTTTTTAATCGCGGCTGATTCCATCAATAGTGCAACAAGCTCACTTCCGGAAAGTTCAAAATCAATATCTGCTATTTCAGCGCACATGCGCACTTCTTTATCTGCTCTGTCATAAAAATGTTGAAGTACTCTGTTCTTTAACTTTTTCGCCTTCCCTACATATATTATTTTCCCTGAAGTGTTTCTGAAATAGTAAATACCAGGATTATTCGGAATCTTGTTCAACGTTGCTTTAGGAAGTAGCGGTGGTAAGGTAGCCTCCCTTGAATTTCCTTTTACTGACGAAGCAAAAACTTGATCGGCATCGGGTTGATTTAATAGTTTTTCAAAAAGTAATACGGTAGCGTGCGCATCGCCACGAGCGCGATGTCTGTCTGACAAAGGAATTTCTAAGGCCGTGCATAACTTTCCTAAACTGTATGATCGATATCCAGGAATGAGTTTTCGGGAAAGTCGAACAGTACATAGTTTTTTGCGTTGAAAATCGATATTCAAACCGGCTAATTCGTATTTAATGACATTAAAATCGAAATGAACACTATGAGCTACAAAAATGCAATCTCTCGAAAAGGCAACAACCTTATTAGCAATTTCAGAAAAAGTGGGTGCGTTCGCCACCATCGTGTTATCAATACCCGTTAATCCGGTAATGAACATAGGTATGTCGCATTGCGGGTTCACTAAAGTAGTATACTCGTCGACAATGGTATTACCATCATGTTTGAACATAGCAATCTCGGTAATTTTGTTCCCTTTTAGGGTGTTGCCAGTAGTTTCTATGTCGACGATGCAGTACATTAGTTGGTGAAAATTAAAATCTGAAAGACTACATGTTATTTAAAAAGATCCATTCCAGGGATATTCGGCATTCCTTCCTTAGCTACTGCAGCAATTTCAGTTTCGTTTACTTCACTGGCTCTTTTAATCGCTTTGTTGAGGGTTAACACTAAATAGTCTTCTAGCTGTTCTTTATCTTCCAAAAGCGTATCATCTATGGTAATCGATTTAATTTCTCGATTAGCCGTAATGGTTACCTCAAGTAAATTATCACTTGATTTTTCATCAATTAATACAGTATCCAGACGTTTTTTTGTTTCTTCTACTTTTTGCTGGGTTTCTTTTAGTTTGCCCATCATTCCCATTAGATCTCCGAACATATTATTGCTTTTAAATTATTTTGATGATGCAAAATTATTAATTTGAAGTGGGATGTCTTATCAATTCAACTTTAAAACAACTGTTAATTTCAAATTAAATACCACTATTTTTGCTGCCGACTAACAATGACCTTACTTTAAAAAAGTACTAATTTGATGAAAGCACCACTGGCGAAAAAAAATCCCACTCAATTAGAAAAGCATGGCGATATACGACAGGATGATTATTTCTGGTTGAATGACCGTGAGAATCCGGATGTAACCAATTACCTGAATCAGGAAAATGAGTATTACGATTGTATGACCGCCCATACTAAGGATTTTCAGAAGTCATTGTTTGAAGAAATGAAAGCACGAATTAAGGAGGATGATGAATCGGTACCTTACAAATATAACGGCTATTGGTATATAACACGTTTTGAAGTAGGTAAGGACTATCCCATTTTCACAAGAAAAAAGGAAACTTTGGAAGCTGAAGAAGAGATTCTTTTTGATTGTAACAAAATGGCCAAAGGTCACTCATATTTTAAGTTAGGGGGATTAAATATAAGTCCGGATAATAATTTGGTTGCTTTCGGTGTCGATACGGTTTCCAGAAGAAAGTACACCATTCAGATTAAAAACTTAAAAACTGGTGAGATTTATCCTGAAAAAATCGAAACTACCACTGGGGGAAGTACTTGGGCGAATGATAATAAAACGTTGTTTTATACCCGGAAAGATGAGAAAACCCTAAGAGCGGATCGTATTTTTAAGCACAAGCTTGGTGAGGATGCTGTTAAAGATGTAGTGGTTTATAGAGAGGCAGACGATACTTTTGGAACATTTGTTTATAAAACAAAATCAAAAAAATATCTGGTAATTGGATCATACAGTACCTTAACTTCTGAATACCGGATTCTGAACGCTGATAATCCTGACAACAATTTTGAGGTATTTCAATCACGAGAACGGGGGTTGGAGTATAACATAAGTCATTTTGAGAACCACTTTTATATTGTAACCAACAAGGATGAAGCTACTAATTTTAAATTAATGAAAGCGTCTGAGGCTAAAACTTCAAAGGAAAATTGGGTAGAAGTCATTCCACATAGAAAAGATGTGCTGCTAGAAGATATTGAAATTTTCAAGGAATACCTGGTAGTAAGTGAGCGCTCAAATGGTCTAAATAGAATTCGCATTAAACGTTGGGATGGGGACGATGATTATTATTTGCCTTTTGATAATGAGACCTATTTTGCCTATACATCGACTAATGTCGATTTTGATACCGAAGTATTGCGTTATGGCTATACCTCATTAACGACACCTTCTTCTATTGTTGATTTTAATATGAATACCAGGGAAAAAACGGTAATGAAAGAGCAGCAGGTGCTGGGTGGAGATTTTGATAAAGCTCATTATACTTCAAAACGACTTTGGGCAACAGCTGCAGACGGTACTAAAATTCCGATTTCACTGGTTTACAAAAAGGGAGTGCTGTTGGATGGATCCAGTCCGTTGTTACTATATGCCTATGGTTCTTACGGTTCCACAATCGATCCGTATTTTTCTTCTACGCGTTTAAGTCTTTTAGATCGTGGTTTTATATATGCAATTGCGCATGTACGCGGGGGACAGTACTTAGGAAGACCGTGGTATGAAAATGGAAAGCTATTAAATAAAAAGAATACCTTTTCTGATTTTATAGATTGTTCAAAATACCTGATTCAAGAGAAATATACATCACCAGAACATTTATATGCGATGGGTGGTTCCGCGGGCGGGCTTTTAATGGGGGCTGTTGTTAATATGGCTCCCGAGTTATACAACGGAGTGATCGCTGCCGTACCCTTTGTTGATGTGGTAAGTACGATGTTAGATGACAGTATTCCTCTTACCACTGGTGAGTATGATGAATGGGGGAATCCGAACGATAAAGAGTTTTATAAATATATAAAATCGTATTCCCCATATGATAACGTAAAAGCTCAGAAGTATCCCAATATGTTAGTAACAACAGGCTTGCATGACTCACAGGTGCAATATTGGGAGCCTGCAAAATGGGTTGCAAAGTTACGAACGTTAAAAACTGACAGTAATAAATTGTTGCTTCACATCAATATGGAAGCTGGTCATGGAGGAGCCTCAGGCCGGTTTGAAGCACTCAAGGAAACCGCAGAAGATTATTCTTTTTTATTAGACCTAGAAGGGCTTGTTAAGTAGTAATTTCGTTATAAATCAGTCTAATTGTCAAAAATTAAATATAAATTTGCATCGTTTTTGACTATTGTTTACAACAAGGGTTAAGAAAGGCAAAAATGTTATGTATGCATAATCAGATCAATGCGAAAGAAAACGTATTATCCTTAATAGGAAATACTCCCCTAATCGCACTTAAGAAACTTACTGCAGACTTTGTCGGTGAGTTTTATGCTAAGGTCGAGGCATTTAATCCTGGTCATTCTGCCAAGGATAGAATTGCACTTCATATAATTGAAGAGGCAGAACGCAGAGGTATTATCAAACCTGGTGATACTATTATTGAAACAACATCTGGTAATACAGGGTTTAGCCTAGCGATGATTAGTGCTATTAAAGGCTATAAATGTATTTTAGCGGTAAGTTCAAAATCATCTCCTGATAAAATAGACATGCTTAAGACAATGGGCGCTCAAGTATACGTGTGCCCGGCGCATGTGAGTGCAGATGATTCGCGTTCGTATTATCAAGTGGCAAAAAGGTTGCATGAAGAGACCCCGGGTTCTGTTTACATCAACCAATATTTTAATGAGTTGAATATTGACGCACATTATAAAACTACAGGGCCTGAAATTTGGAATCAAACGAATGGTGCAATAACACATTTAGTTACTTGCAGTGGTACAGGAGGAACCATATCAGGAACAGCACGTTTTTTAAAAGAGCAAAATCCTGATATTAAAGTTATTGGAGTAGACGCTTATGGATCCGTTCTAAAAAAGTACCATGAAACAAGAGAGTTTGATGCTAATGAGATATATCCTTATCGCATTGAGGGCCTTGGTAAAAATTTGATTCCTACAGCAACTGATTTTGATAGCATAGACTATTATATTAAAGTAACTGATGAAGATAGCGCACATACTGCAAGAGACATTGCAAAAAAGGAAGGATTATTTGTAGGTTATACAAGTGGAGCAGCTTTTCAAGCAGTGAAACAATTAGTTGATGACGATGTATTTGACGAAAATAGCCGAGTGGTAGTTATATTCCCTGATCACGGATCGCGTTATATGAGCAAAATATATAGTGATGAATGGATGCAGAAACAAGGCTTTTTGGAAGACCTTCCAGAAATGAAAAAAGAGCAAATAGCGTATATTAAATAGTAAATAAAATCCAACAAAAAGGCACCTTAATAGGGTGCTTTTTGCATTTTTACGGAGCATATTTTATTGAAAAATAGGATTTGATAAGCTCATAAAAATGGTTAGTTTTGCAAATTGTTTGAACTAAGTTTACCTAAATAATAATAGTATTCCCTAGATGAGAGATTTATTTGATCGGATAATTGAAAACAAAGGCCCTTTAGGAAAATGGGCTTCACATGCAGAAGGGTATTTTGTCTTTCCTAAACTGGAAGGGCAGATAGCAAATAGAATGGAGTTTAATGGCAAAAAAGTCATTACATGGAGTATTAATGATTATCTCGGTTTAGCCAATCATCCAGAGGTTAGAAAAGTAGATGCAGAAGCTGCTTCTGATTATGGTTCGGCTTACCCAATGGGAGCGCGTATGATGTCAGGTCATACTTCGATGCACGAGCAATTGCAGGATGAACTGGCAGCTTTCGTAAAAAAGGAAGCGGCTTATTTATTAAATTTTGGTTATCAAGGTATATTATCAACCATTGATGCCTTAGTTACCAAAGATGACATCATCGTTTATGATGTAGATTCTCATGCCTGTATTATCGATGGTGTTCGATTGCATATGGGTAAGCGCTTTACTTACAAACATAATGATATTGAAAGCTTAGAAAAGAATCTTGAGCGGGCAACGAATATGGCCGAGCAAACCGGAGGTGGGATTTTGGTAATTTCTGAAGGTGTTTTCGGTATGCGGGGTGAGCAAGGTCGCTTAAAAGAAATTGTTGAACTTAAAAAGAAGTTTAAATTCCGTTTATTAGTTGACGATGCTCATGGTTTTGGTACCTTAGGTGAGACTGGTGCAGGCGCGGGTGAAGAACAGGGTGTACAAAATGATATTGATGTGTATTTCGCAACATTTGCAAAATCTATGGCGAGCACAGGAGCTTTCATAGCAGCCGATCAAGAAATAATCGACTATTTAAAGTACAACTTACGTTCGCAAATGTTCGCTAAGTCATTGCAAATGCAATTGGTCAAAGGTGCTTTAAAACGTTTAGATATGTTGCGTACCATGCCAGAACTTAAGAATAAGTTATGGGAAAATGTAAATGCACTTCAAAATGGACTAAAAGAACGTGGATTTGATATAGGTACTACCCAAAGTTGTGTAACACCGGTATATTTAAAAGGAAGTATTCCAGAAGCAATGGCTTTGGTTAAGGATTTACGTGAAAATCATGGTATTTTCTGTTCTATTGTAGTGTATCCGGTGATTCCTAAAGGATTAATCTTGTTAAGAATGATCCCAACGGCTTCTCATACGCTGCAAGATGTTGAAGAAACATTGGAAGCATTTTCTGCAATTCGATCTAGATTAGAAAATGGTACTTACAAGCGTATGTCGGCTGCAATTGCAGCGGCAATGGGTGAGTAATCGCTGATTATATAAAATATATCAAAACCTGATAATTTTTTTATCAGGTTTTTTTATTGGATAAATTCTATTAGAAATTATTTCAATTGTATTGAGAGGGTACAATTAATTTTTTGAAATTTATGGTTTAGAAAAAAAAATCCATATTCATGAAATTGAAGATAACGATTCTGGTTTTGTGTTTGATCACAGCTTGTAATAACGCTAACAAGAAAGAAGAAAAAATTATGATAGCACCGAAAGCAGGAGACTCATTTTTTCTGGGTACTTATACCGATACCTATAGCGAAGGTATTTATCGCTTTACTTTAAATGAAGATGGTACTTTTGAAAATAACGGCTTGGTAGCGAAATCGAACAATCCTTCCTTCTTAGCATATAGCGATAATCGTAATTATGTGGTAGCGGTAAATGAAATAAGTGATGAAAATAAAATGGGGACTATTGAGTCGTATTCGGTGTTGAACGATAGCCTGCAATTTATAAATAGAAGTTCAACAGGTGGGGCCCATCCTTGTTTTGTTACGGTTAATGAAACCGGAACGATCTTGGCAGCAAATTATACAGGAGGTAATCTTGGGTTATTGAATATAGCTAGCGACGGAAAGTTATCGGAGCTGAAATATGTTAAACAATACGAAGGTAAGAGTGTTACCGATCGTCAAGAGGCTCCCCATGCACATTCAGCTTGGTTTGATCCCAATAGTGATAACATCATAACCGTAGATTTGGGTACCGATAATCTTTGGTTTGCATCACTTAATGAAAAGAACGAAATAATAAGTACGGAGCCGGAAAAGAATTCATTGCCACCAGGATCAGGACCACGTCATATTGCCTTTCATCCTACTAAAGCATGGTTTTATGTTATTAACGAATTGAATAATACGGTCAGTTTGTTCGTGAAATCTAATTCTGGAGGTTATGTGGCTGCTTCGACAATATCAACGTTGCCAGCTGATTTTGAAGGAGACAGCTTTTGCGCCGATATTCATATTTCCAGTGATGGTAAATTTGTATATGCTTCCAATCGTGGGCACAACAGCCTTGCAATATTTAGTGTGAATGAATCGAATGGCGAATTAAAATTGGTTGGTCATGAGTCTGTAAAGGGCGATTGGCCCAGAAATTTCTCATTATCTCCAGATGAGAATTATCTAGTAGTCGCAAACCAAAAATCACAGAATTTGGTTTCTTTTAAACGAGACAAAAACAGCGGACTTCTTACATACACCGATCAAATCAAAGCGCCAAGCCCTGTATGTGTGTTATTTTGATTTATTGGAGTATATATTCAAGAAAACGGGGATTAAACTAAAACCTATAACAGTCAACTATAATATCTGTTAACAGAAGGCAAATCACAATTCCCTGCGATACGTACTTCGTCTCTTGGCAATTCTTGGGTCGAAATTTTTCCATAACTGCTGGATAGCAATATTATCCTCGAGTTCTGGGGTACGAATACAATTCTTTATACCGGCTGCTGAAAATGATTTGTGATACTCGTCAAATAAAATGGCTGTGACACCCTTATTTTGATAATCAGGATGTACACCAATAAGGTAAAATATGGCATCTTCATTTTTCTTTTTCGCTTTTAGAAAATGAAGAAACCCAAACGGAAACAATTTTCCTTTTGATTTTTGTAGTGCTCTAGAAAATGATGGCATCGTAACTGCAAAAGCAACCAGGTTATCATTTTCATCGGCCACATATTTTATGAATTGTGGATTAATAAAACTGATATACTTTTCTTTAAAGTACTTTTTTTGTACTTTATTAATGGCTACAAATGAAGATAGTTTTGAGTAGCTTTCGTTAAAAAGATCGAACATACTATCAACATATGGCATGATATCCTTGCTCGATTTGAAGTTTATGGCTTTTAGCTTATACCTTTTTTTAATAAGTCCGGCTGCCTTACTAAAAAACTTAGGATCAGCATTTTTAAATGGAAAACGGTATTCTAAATACCCTTTTTCCTTTTTAAAACCTAATTGCTCTAAATGATCTTTGTAATAAGGGTGATTATACCAGGTTATCATGGTGCCAAGTTCATCAAAACCATCAGTTAAAACTCCAACCTTATCAAGATTAGAAAACCCAACTGGGCCCTCGATAAACTCAAGATTATGTGACTTGCCGATCTCTTGAACTTTATTAATAAGTGCTTTAGAAACTTCAGTGTCATCAATCATATCGAACCATCCAAAACGCATTTTCCTGACTTCTTGCTTATTAATCTCATCCCAGTTGACAATTGCAGCAACACGGCCAACAATATCCTTACCGCGATAGGCTAGGAAAAATCGAGCTTCAGCGGTATCAAAGGCCGGATTTATGGTGGGGTCAAAACTATCGACTTCGGCATTGATTATTGGAGGTACCCAATATTTGTTGTTTTTATAAAGAGAAAAAGGAAAGGTAACAAACTGTTTCTTTTCCTTTTTTGTGGTAGCTTCTTTTATGGTGATCATTAAATACTTTCGTAAATGAATTAATTTGTTTTTCTACTGTTTACTGTATTCCAATAATAGTTGTAGAATTTTCTTTTTTTCTTATCGTTTGCTCGTATTAATGCAACAACGGTATCAACGATAGAATTTCTTTGATTAACCTGAGACAATTGATCCTCTCCTAGGCCATTTGTTACAATAATAGAAGCATATAGTTCTTCGTTACTTTCTTTACCTTGAGCAACAATGTTATATCTAGTCTTGTCATCTTTTATTAAAATTCTGTTTTCCCAAACCAACATAGGATGTCGCGCATTATTGGGAAAAACAGCAGCATCCCAATCACCAAAACTATCAAAAAGCACCTTTTGAGTAAGCATAGCGGTAGTAACACATTCAAATTTTATTTCAGTTAGTCTAAAAGTATCTTTTTCAACAATAGACAAAAATGTGTCTTTTATCATGTTACTAAAACTATTGTAATAAAACTTTGGGCACTTGTTATTAGTTTTGACAAAAGTATTTACTCGGTAATCTTCTTTATAAGCCGTTTTCTTAGTCCTACATCCAAAAAACAGAATGGCAGAAAATGCAATAGTAAAATACTTGATTTTAAGACGATAAGTTAGTTGGCGAAAATTAGATTTAATCATCTAGCCTTATTAATTACTAATTTTTCATTTTTCATTAAGAACTCCGCCATCATCTTCAAACTTCTTTTTGGAGTTTTTAGCTTTTTGACGTTTGCGTTCTTTTTTATTGTTAATATTATTTGTCTTTTTAGAAAACTCATCATTCTTAATTTCTTTATCCTGATGGTTGTCTATTCTGTAAGAAATACCAATGTTTCCGAATACTTGAAAAGGCGTATTTTTAAAATTACCGCCGTAAGTAGCTTCTACTTGTATATCTTTATTTAATAGATAGGCGAGTCCGCCTCTAAAAATGACATCAGCATAATTATCACTTTTAACCCCTTGATTTTCTACATATAATGACCAGTTACCATTAAATGAGTGGGTAAGCGTTACAACATAGCCATATTCCGGAAAATCTTGACCAATATTGGCATAACTAAAGTTGGTTACCAATACCAAACGTCCTAAAAAATTATGTTGCGTGGCAACCATTACCCTTGGACTTACACTAAACTCGTTTGGAAAGGTAAAAGGTGGGTCTTGAGAGGTGTATAAGTTGGCTCCTGCAAAAACTGATACTGCCGGTAATAAATCTCTCCATTGAAATTTATTATTGGCATTCCAGCTATATAAATTAGGTTTTTGTTCCTTTTTCCAGGGGTCGAAAACCAGATATTTAGCACCAACCAGGGTTTGTTTTAGTCCACTTTCCTTTAACTCAGTTCCTGATGCTTGAAACAAATAATCTGCAAATTCATAACTTACTTCTGCACTTAGTTCCAGCTGCTCTAATAAAAAGCCATATCGAATTTCAAGATTCGCATCAAAGCCTGTTGCTTCTAATCTTCTTAATTCATGATCAACCTTTCTGTATTGAAACCCTCCTTCAAATTGCAGAACACCTGTTCCCACTGAAAATGGACCTTTGGAAACCCCCGGCCTATTGCTATTAATTACTTCGGTGTATTGCGAGTGAACAGAAAATGTACTCAAAATGGCGATTAGGCTAAATAGTGGGCGCATAGTGTAAGCTTTGTGGTAAATATAAATATTTAAGATGATTTTTTGATTTTTGCTTAGTAGCTGTTGTATTTTTGTTTTTTAACATTTAAGAAAAAGTCTTAGTTTACAAACTAATATTTAATGGGTTTATTACGTACCATCTTAATTATTCTGCTAGTGTATTATGGCCTCAAAATCTTTTCGAAGCTTTTTGGACCGGCTATAATGAAGTCAGCTGCTAAGAAGATGGAAAAGAAGTTTTCTCAGCAATTTAACCAACAACGGCCTCAACAAACCGTTCGCCCTGAGGGTGAAGTCACTATTGACAAAGCTCCAGAGAATTCTAAAAAATCGAATGATCGGGTTGGGGAGTACGTAGATTTTGAGGAAATTGAATAAGACCACCAACCACCAACTTAATGATACAACATCTTAAGAAACTAGCACCTCACCTTT
This sequence comes from Spongiivirga sp. MCCC 1A20706, assembly GCF_046524175.1. NCBI lineage: Bacteria > Pseudomonadati > Bacteroidota > Flavobacteriia > Flavobacteriales > Flavobacteriaceae > Spongiivirga > Spongiivirga sp. MCCC 1A20706. Next base: position 856,143 of record NZ_JBEFZF010000001.1, on the reverse strand, counting down.
TAGTACTTGTAGGATTTATAGCTGTAGCATTGGCTTATTTTCACCCTGTTTTACAAGGTAAACAAATGTACCAAAGTGATATTGTGTGGAGTAAAGGAATGTCGCAAAAACAATTAGATTATCGAGAGGATTATCCTGGAGAGGAATTATATTGGACAGACAGCGCTTTTGGAGGAATGCCGACTTATCAACTAGGAGCACGCTATCCGCATGATTACATAAAAGCAGTAGATGGATTCATAAGGTTTTTACCAAGACCAGCGGATTACTTATTTGTTTATTTCTTTTCATGCTACTTATTGTTACTGGTCTTAAAAATTGATTTTAGAATAGCCATATTGGGAGCGCTAGCCTTTGGTTTTTCAACGTATTTTTTAGTCATACTAGAGGCTGGACATAATGCAAAAGCACATGCTATTGGCTATATGCCGCTGGTACTTGCAGGTATATTATTAGCATTTCGAAAAAAATATATTTGGGGTGGAATTTTGACCGCTTTAGCAATGGGACTTCAAATTCATGCTAACCATTACCAAATGACTTACTACCTATTGCTACTAGTATTAGTTTTAGGAGTAGTGTATTTGATATACGCTTACAAAAAGAAAGAATTACCTCATTTTTTTAAAACAATCGGAGTATTATCAGTAGCCGTTGTTATCGGGTTGCTTATGAATGCAACACCTCTAATGGCAACTAAGGAATATGCAGATACCAGTACACGAGGTAAAAGCGAATTGACCATTGCCGAAGATGGTTCAAAGAAAGAAGTAACTAACGGACTTAATAAAGATTATATTTTAGAGTATAACTATGGCATATTTGAGAGCTTAAACCTCTTTGCGTCTCGTCTGATGGGAGGGGCGAGTTATGAGGCGTTAGATAAATCATCAAATATTTATAAGTTCTGGTTAAGTGCCAGATTACCAAGGGCACAAGCTGCTGATTTTGCATCACAAACCCCGACCTATTGGGGCAAACAACCGGGAACTTCTGGCCCCGCTTATGTTGGAGCGGTAGTGCTCTTTTTGTTTGTACTTGGGTTATTTTTGGTTAAAGGCAAACTTAAATGGTGGTTGCTATGCGGTGCTTTATTGTCTTTATTTCTCTCTTATGGGAAGAATATGGCCTTTTTAAGTTATTTCTTTATTGACTACTTCCCGCTTTATAATAAATTTAGAGCAGTCACTTCTATTCAGGTGATTTTAGAACTTTGCGTTCCTGTACTCGCAGCCCTAGGTTTGGCGGCATTTTTTAATAAAGATGTTGAAGCTTCAAAAAAATTAAAAGCATTATTAATTACAATAGGTATTACTGGGGGGACAGCTATTTTATTGTTACTAGCTAAAGGTACTTTAGGTTTTGAAGCAGATAGGGACGCGTATTTTGTGCAACGTTTTGGTCCTGATTTTGCCAAGCAATTGGGGGGCGATTTTATTAATGCACTTGTTGCCGATAGAAAATCGATGTATACCTATGACCTAGTCAGAAGTTTGATCCTGGTCTTATTTGCAGGAGGTGGTTTATGGTTGTTTTTAAAAGAAAGAGCAAAAATCAATGTTGTACTTATTCTCATTGGGGCACTCATTCTTTTTGATCTCGTTGGTGTAAATACCCGTTATGTAAATGAGGACGATTTTGTTTCAGCAAGACAAGTCAATAAGCCATTTAGTCCAACTGCAGCAGATAATGAAATTTTAAAAGACGATAGTCATTACAGGGTATTTGATACGACTGACGGTGCCTCACGCGCCAGCTATTTTCATAATTCTATTTGGGGGTATCATGCTGCTAAACCAGGAAAATATCAAGAGCTGTATGACTTTTATATTGCTAAGCAGAATACAGAGGTAATTAATATGCTTAACATTAAATATATCATAGGAGGAGAAGATCAAGTAATGCAAAATGAAGAAGCCTATGGTAATGCTTGGTTTGTAAACAGTATTAAGTGGGTTGATACTGCTGATGAGGAAATGCAAGCGTTAGAATCAACGAATGCGAAAACTACTGCTGTGGTTAACAAAAAGTACTTAATAGGGGGGGAGCAGTTTAATCCAACCGCTCAAGATCAAATTATTTTAAGCAATTATAAACCAGATCACCTTATCTATAAAACATCGGTTTCTTCAAGACAATTTGCAGTTTTTTCTGAAATGTATTACGAAGATGGTTGGAATGCCTATGTTGACGGTAAGTTAATACCACATGTTCGCGTAAATTATGTTTTAAGAGGTTGTGAAATACCAAAAGGTGATCATACTGTCGAATTTAAGTTTGAACCTCAGGTGGTACAAACAGGAAGCACAATAGCATTAGCTGGGTCTCTTATTTTTGTATTGATCTTTTTTGGGGCATTATATAAAGAATTTAAAACCGGAAATCTTGCTTAAATTCGCTTACTATGAATAAGCGAGTGCTAATCATTACTTATTATTGGCCACCTGCGGGTGGACCAGGTGTGCAGCGTTGGTTGAAATTCGTAACGTATTTGCGAGAATTTGAAATAGACCCTGTTGTTTTTATCCCCGAAAGTCCATCGTATCCTATTGTAGACTATTCAATGATCAATGAGGTTCCTGAAGATATTAAGGTACTAAAACAACCCATATTTGAACCTTATAGCTTGGCAAAATTGTTGTCGAAAAAGAAAACATCGCAGATAAGTTCAGGAATTATTCAAGATAAAAAACAGTCTTTGGTGGAACGTTTTATGTTGTTTGTTAGAGGCAATTTTTTTATTCCAGATGCAAGAAAGTATTGGGTAAAACCCTCGGTTAAGTTCCTATCTGGCTATCTTCAAGAAAATAAGATCAATACTATAATTACTACTGGTCCGCCCCATAGCGTACATTTAATCGGGCTTGAACTAAAAAAACTACTGACTATAAAATGGATTGCTGATTTTAGGGATCCATGGACCACGATAGGGTATCATAATCAGTTAAAATTGACCAGCCAATCACAGAAAAAACATAAAAAGCTAGAATCTGAGGTTTTAAATTCGGCAGATGAAGTAATAGTCACTAGTTTTCAAACTAAAGAAGAGTTTCAGTCAATATCTAAGAAGCCAATAACCATTATAACAAATGGTTATGAAGACAATGAGGAAACCGACAAAGTTTTGGATACTAAATTCTCGATATCGCATGTTGGCTCTTTATTAACAGCTAGAAACCCGCTGGTTTTGTGGCAAGTTGTAAAGGAATTGATTGAAGAGGATAAAGGATTCGCTGAAGATGTTTCCATACAACTCGCGGGAAAAGTGAGTGAGACTGTTATAAAGAGCATAGAAGATCATGGCCTAGAACATTGTGTTAACTTAATGGGTTATGTAAGCCATGAAGAAGCGAGGACAATTCAGGTAAAAAGTCAAGTGTTACTTCTTGTCGAAATAGACTCCGTTGAAACCAAAGGTATTATTGCGGGTAAATTATTTGAATATTTGGCAGCCAAACGTCCCCTTTTGGCCATTGGCCCGCAAAATGCTGACATCGCTACCATCATTGAGCAAACACAGAGTGGATATTTCTATTCTCCCGTACAAAAACAAGAATTAAAGAATACGATTGTTAGTCTTTATAATCAATTTAAAAACGGATCGCTAACTTGCCAAAGTGTCAATATAGAACAGTATCATCGCCGTAACTTGACCGCTAAGCTGGCAGAATTATTATAACATGGGAATTGTACTAAACCAATCGTTTAAAAATATGCTGGCCACTTATGTTGGTTTTGGCTTTGGGGCGGTAAATACCCTTTTTTTATACACGAATTTTTTAGGTGAAGAGTTTTTTGGGCTGGTGATGTTTATTCTTGCTGGAGCCTTAATCATTCAACCATTATTATCATTTGGTATTCAGGATACTATCATTAAGTTTTATAGTAGTTACACGGACGAAAAGAATCAAAAAAGGTTTTTAACGTGGATGCTAATTTTACCACTGGTAGTAGTTGTCCCGTTTGGTGTCATAGGTTTTATCTTTAGAAATAGTATATCGGAATGGTTATCGATTAAAAATGAACTAATTAAACCGTACGCATTTCTCATATTTATTATTGGCTTTTCAATGGCATATTTTGAAGTGTTCTATGCCTGGTGTAAAGTGCATTTGAAAAGTGTTTTTGGAAATGTGATGAAAGAGATTTTTGCAAGGGTATGCGTTAGTATACTGCTGATATTAGTTTTTTTGAAGGTAATTACCAATGAGCAGTTTTTATATGGATTAACCTTTGTTTATATAGGTCGCACAGTTTTTATGATGTGGTATGCCTTCTTCCTAAAAAGACCTTCTTTGGGCTTAAAACCACTTAAAAATATCAATGAAATAATACGCTACGCCACTTTTATTGTCCTGGCAGGTTCTGTTGTAATTGTGCTGTTAGAGATTGACAAACAGATGATCGGTATTTTAAAAGAAGGTCTGGGTAACGTCGCTTATTATGGCGTTGCAACATTTATTGCTACTGTGATTGTAGTACCCAATAGAGCGATGAGTCAAATAACACACCCTCTTACTGCAGAGCTTATAAATAAAAATGATCTTATAGGATTGAATTCGCTATACCGAAAAACGTCATTGAACCTTTTTACTGTGGGAGGGCTCATTTTCTTATTGATTATTTTAAATGTCGATCAACTTTATGAAATCATTGATCCAGCTTATAAGCAAGGAATTTTGGTTGTTATTTTGATAGGAATTGCTAAACTAATGGATAATGTAATGGGTAATAGTACAAGCATTTTATACAATTCCAAATACTACAAAATGGTATTGGTGTTAGGAGTTGCGTTAGCAATTTTCACCATCTTATTCAATTGGATTTTAATCCCGAAAATGGGAATCAATGGTGCTGCAGTAGCCACCTTGTTATCTTTATTAATTTACAATACAATCAAAGTGATCGTGGTATGGCGATCGTTTAAGATTCATCCTTTCCAAAATGAACAACTCATTATTTTAGCTGCGCTATTAGGATTTAGTGGGCTATTTTATTTTTGGAATTTTTGGTTTCATCCTATCATTAATATCCTCTTAAAATCAGTTGTAGTGGGAATACTGTATCTCTTTTTAATATACAAACTGCAGGTATCTACAGATATTAATACCCTAGCGGATAGTTTTTTGGGTAAGCGTAAAGCCCAGTAATAAAAAACGCTCCCGAGTGACTAGTTCGAGAGCGTAATTGATTTACTAACTAATTCAAATATCTAAAAGCCTAACTTCTAGTTCTTGCGCTTCTTCCTGAAGAACTTCTTCTTGAAGAGCTACTTCTTTTAACCGAAGCTTTTGGTCTGCTTGATGAAGACCTACTTACGGTACTTCGCGATCGCTTTTGCGGCGCTGATCTTTTTACAGAAGCCGACCGTCTTGAGTTATTCGACCTGCTTACTCCACTAGAACGGTTTGATGAATTACTTCTTCGTACCGATTGATTTCTTTTACTATTACTACTTCTTTGAGCAATGGTGTTTGAACTTCTTCTTGAGTTACTAGATCTGTTTATTGTGCTCGATCTTCTAGTAGTCGTACTACTTCTTCTTACTTCATTGTTACCACTGCGTCTCGAGATTGCACTATTATTACTTCTGTTTACAGTCCCGCTTCTTCTAGAAACAACACCATTATTTCTTCTTGTTGTTGAGCTTCTGCGAGAAACTCCGTCAGTACTTCTTCTTGCTGAAGACCTTCTATTGTAATACGCTACATCATTTCTTCGAGAGACTCTTCGATCATTTCGGTATATAGATCTTCTGCTGTTAACATTTGCATATCTATGCTCACGACCTACTCGATAAAAAGATCTTCTAAAGTTATTTCTATACGGTCTATAATAACTGTATCTAATAGGGGTATAAAATCTTCTGTAAGGTCTATAATTAACTAAACACAAATCTAAACGTGGTCTAGCAAAAAAGTCGAAATAAGGCCTATAAATATATCGTCTATTAAACACATTGATAAAACCAGTGCAATAATCAAAAGCGCCAAAGTTGTTGTAGAAAACTCGTAATCCACCTACGCGAGTTACACGGTTATTTCTATAGTTGATATAGATATCACCAATTCGGTTTACTCGACCATAAAAATCATAAAATATAGGAGTGTTTTCAACTTGTATGACGGCACCATAATCATCATACTGCACATAAGCACCATAATCATAACCAGAATTGAAGCTAATATTTACATTTCCAAAATTTGCATTAGCACCTATAATATCATCTCTGTAGATCTGGAAATCAAACTCTCCGTCAGGAAAAACAGAGAAGGTGATATTTCCTTCAACAAATACAAACGACCTACCATAGCCATTATAACCAGTTACAGCGCTAAACATGGGTGCTGTAAAAACTAAAGCGATTAAAAGTGCGAATTTTTTCATCTTAATACATTTTGGTTTGAGACTTGTTTAAAATCTCTTCGCTTAGTAGATATCAAAGCGCGTGCCAAAATTTTATTCGAAGATTTTAAAGTAACACTTTTAAAATTTAAATTATTGATTTACAATACATTAAATTTGTGTTGCTCAATGTGACTCGTTAAATAGGAATTAAATTGAATTCAACTAAACTAAAAATTGAGCAATTAAGAAGTTGAGTGATATCGTGTTAGATTATATATTCCCCAAACTGCATATACAGCTTCTAAGATCATACCAATGCCATACTGAATAGAGAATCCATCCATAATGGTACTTACCAATCTACCTAAAGCAAGACCTCCCATGAATACAATGTTGGAAATAGTAGCTCCCCTCCACAATTCAGTTTTACGAACGCCCACTATCCAGTAAATACCAAGAGCAAGGTATAACCCCATCTGGGCTCTAAAAATGTTTTTCAGTTCAAGGTCTTCAACATCAAAACCAAATAGCCAAGGCATAATTTTACTAGGAGCTGCCCCGTAAAGTAGTCCTACGCTAATAACAATCACAGCAGAAGTTATGAGATGTAAATGTTTGAGGTCAAGTAGTTTTTTCATTGTGCATCATACCTGAATCACTCCTAGATTAAATCGTTTTTCGATAGGAGCTTGATTGGCTGCTTCAATGCCCATGCTAATCCATTTTCTAGTATCTAAAGGATTGATAATCGCATCTGTCCATAACCGAGCTGCAGCATAATACGGAGATACTTGATTGTCATAACGGGATTTTATCTTGTTAAAAAGCTCAGTTTCCTCTTCTTTACTGATGGTTTTCCCCTGTTTTTTTAAGGTGGCGGTCTCGATTTGTAGCAAAACTTTTGCTGCTGAGTTTCCGCTCATAACTGCAAGCTCCGCGCTTGGCCATGCTACTATGAGCCTAGGATCATATGCTTTGCCACACATCGCGTAATTACCCGCACCATAACTATTACCAACGACCACTGTAAATTTGGGCACTACCGAATTACTAACTGCATTTACCATTTTGGCGCCGTCTTTTATAATACCACCATGCTCACTCTTGCTACCCACCATAAATCCGGTTACGTCTTGTAAAAAAACTAGTGGAATTTTCTTTTGGTTGCAGTTAGCAATAAACCGCGTTGCTTTGTCGGCAGAGTCGCTATAAATAACACCTCCAAACTGCATTTCTCCTTTTCTGTTTTTAACTACCTTTCGTTGGTTGGCTACAATCCCTACCGCCCAGCCATCAATACGAGCATAGGCAGTTATTAAGGTTTTACCATATCCTTCCTTGTATTCTTCGAATTCAGAGTTATCGACCAAACGTTTAATGATCTCTTTCATATCATATTGGTCTGACCTTTTTTTGGGTAATATTCCAAAAATGTCATATTCATTTTCAGTAGGTTTTTTGGATTGCACTTTTGAAAAACCGGCATCTTCAGCTTTGCCAATTTTACCTACTATTTTACGTACTCTAAAAAGTGCATCTTTATCATCTATTGCTTTATAATCAGTTACCCCACTAATTTCACAGTGCGTAGTTGCACCACCAAGTGTTTCATTGTCAATATCTTCTCCAATCGCTGCTTTTACCAAATAACTCCCGGCGAGAAAAATACTACCGGTTTTATCAACGATCATCGCTTCATCGCTCATTATTGGTAAGTATGCTCCTCCCGCTACACAGCTACCCATTACAACAGCAATTTGGGTAATACCCATGCTACTCATCACTGCATTGTTTCTAAATATTCGACCGAAATGTTCTTTGTCAGGAAAAATTTCATCCTGCATGGGTAAATACACCCCAGCACTATCAACTAGATATATAATAGGTAATCTATTTTCAATGGCAATCTCTTGAGCACGTAAATTCTTTTTCCCTGTTATAGGAAACCAGGCACCTGCTTTTACTGTAGCATCATTAGCGACAACAATGCATTGTTTACCACTAACGTATCCAATTTTAACCACTACACCTCCCGAGGGACATCCTCCATGTTCTTTGTACATATCGTCACCAGCAAACGCGCCAATTTCAATTTGCTCTTTTTTCGGGTCAAAAAGAAGTTCGACCCGCTCTCTGGCAGTTAATTTACCTTGATTATGCAGTTTGTCTATTCGCTTTTGGCCACCACCAAGTTTCACCTTTGCAAGTCGTCTTTTAAGATCAGATAGCAGTAATTTATTATGGTCTTCGTTAGCGTTAAATTTTATGTCCATTCTGGTTTTTTCAATACATGGCTAAAGTACAAAATAGCACTATTTTTTTTGGTAACTTAGTTTAGGTAAAAAAAACGATATTTGCCATCTAGACTTTAATAATGTCATCAATCCCCCTAATACTAATCTAAAATTATAACAAGATGGGAATGAATAAAAATACGGTATTGGCATTGGCAACCTTTATCATGATTATTGTTGGCTGCGCACTAATTGCACTTGGTGCTTTTAGATATGATGAGATTGCTGGATGGGGGTTTGCTGCTGTTGGAATTGGATTTTTTGCTATCGCCTGGGTTTTTAATGCCTTGAAAGGAAGAGTTTAATAATTACCAAAATATAATTGTAACAACTTATGTCTGATGATAAGAAGGTTATTTTCTCCATGTCTGGAGTGTCTAAAACCTATCAGAGTGCTAATAAACAGGTTTTAAAAGATATTTATTTGAGCTTCTTTTATGGAGCTAAAATTGGAATTCTTGGTCTTAATGGGTCTGGTAAATCAACCTTACTTAAAATAATTGCGGGTGTTGATAAAAACTATCAAGGTGATGTAGTATTCGCACCAGGATATTCTGTTGGTTATTTAGAGCAAGAACCGCAGTTAGACCCCGAAAAAACAGTTATTGATGTCGTCAAAGAAGGAGTAGCAGATGTGGTTGAAGTCTTGGATGAGTATAACAAGATTAATGACATGTTTGGTTTGCCAGAAGTATATGAAGATGCTGACAAAATGCAGCAGCTTATGGATAAGCAAGCTCAACTTCAAGATAAGATTGATGCAAGTAATGCATGGGAACTAGACACTAAGTTGGAAATTGCAATGGACGCGCTTCGCACTCCCGAGGCAGACAAGAAAATTGGAGTACTATCAGGAGGTGAGCGAAGAAGAGTTGCTTTATGTAGACTTTTATTACAAGAACCTGATGTGTTATTATTAGACGAACCAACTAACCATTTAGACGCCGAGTCGGTGCACTGGTTGGAACATCATTTAGCGCAATATAAGGGCACTGTTATAGCTGTAACCCACGACCGTTATTTTCTAGATAATGTTGCTGGATGGATTTTAGAATTAGATAGGGGAGAAGGCATACCTTGGAAAGGAAACTATTCTTCATGGCTTGATCAAAAATCGAAACGTCTTGCGCAAGAACAAAAACAAGCTTCAAAACGTCAAAAGACCTTAGAAAGAGAATTAGAATGGGTTCGCATGGCTCCAAAAGGAAGGCAGGCGAAGCAAAAGGCTCGTTTAAATAATTACGACAAGCTTTTGAGTCAGGATCAAAAACAGCTCGATGAAAAATTAGAAATATATATACCTAACGGTCCCCGACTAGGAACCAATGTGATTGATGCAAATGGTGTGAGTAAGGCATATGGAGATAAGTTGTTGTATGAGAATTTGAATTTTAAACTACCGCAGGCAGGTATTGTTGGCGTCATAGGCCCAAACGGAGCAGGGAAAACTACCATTTTTAGAATGATCATGGGAGAAGAAAGCCCGGACAAAGGAGATTTTAAAGTAGGCGATACCGCCAAGATTGCTTATGTAGATCAAAGCCATTCTAATATTGATCCTGAGAAATCTATTTGGGAAAACTTCTCGGAAGGCCAAGAATTAGTAATGATGGGAGGGAAGCAAGTTAATTCGCGAGCATATTTAAGCAGATTTAATTTTAGTGGTAGCGAGCAAAACAAAAAGGTAAGTACGCTTTCCGGAGGTGAACGGAACCGGCTTCATCTGGCAATGACCCTTAAAGAAGAAGGTAATGTTTTATTACTCGATGAACCTACGAATGATTTGGATGTGAATACACTTCGGGCTTTAGAAGAAGGGTTAGAGAATTTTGCTGGATGTGCAGTTGTAATATCACATGACCGTTGGTTTCTAGATAGAATTTGCACCCATATATTAGCATTTGAAGGAGATAGTCAAGTGTACTTTTTTGAAGGAGGTTTTTCTGATTATGAAGAGAATAAGAGAAAAAGACTTGGAGGTGATATTATGCCGAAACGCATTAAGTACAAAAAATTAGTTAGATAAATAATTACCTACTTGCGCAATTGCCCCCTAAACAGATTGGTGTTGATAAAGAAAAATAGATTTTTGGTCTTATTGGTCGTATTGATCAACGTGGGGAATATTGGAGCGCAAGTATTAGATACTTCTAAACTGTATATAGATAGTTTGATTCAAAAAGCAACAAACTATCATGTCAAATATGAGGTTAAAGCATCTATAGAAACGGCAAATAAAGCCATCAAATTTGCTGATAAAGTTGAAGATCATTATAACCGCGCTCACGCCTATAATCTTATCGGACTTAATTATGAGTTAATTAAGAATTTTGATGAGGCCGAACGCAGTTATAACAAAGGTATTTATCATGCCAATAAAGCGAAAAATGATACGCTGCTTTGTTGGTTACATAATAATATTGCAGAAGTATACGCATCGGGTTATAACAACAAAGAAAAATCTATTGGTAGTTATCAGCAAGCATTAAAATATGCAAAAAAGATAAATGACACATTAGAGGTTTTAACTCCTATTTTAAATATTGGGTGGACACATATTGACGATAGTGATTATGAAAAGGCGTATCCGTTTTTAGTAGAGGCTAAAACTTACATTGATAGCGCTGGCGACACCCAATCCAAGGCCCAGGTAAATTATCTTTTTGGTAAATACAATACACATAAAAATGATTTAAAATTAGCCTCACAAAATTATGCTGACGCTGTAGTGTTTGGCGAGGCGGCTTTTATGCATGATCAACTTGCTGACATTTATATGGATTATGCGCTACTTGAGCAGATACAAGGTAATATTCAGCATGCCAATGAATTGTTGTTAAAACATATTGAGGCGAAGGATAAAGTACTAAATGAGCAGAAAATTGCTCAAGCATCAATTGCGCAATCAAAGTTTATTGTTGATGAATATAAACGGGAGTTAGAGGTTGCTACCGAAAGACAAATAGTGCAAGAAAAATTGAGTCAGAAACGCCGTATGATGCTCATCATTGTAGGTGTCACTACGCTTCTTCTGCTTATTCTTTTGTTTATCTCATTTAGAATGATGGGGTCTAAGAATCGCTTGAGTACAATGTTGAAAAAGAGGAATGCGGAACTTTTTCAGGCAAAAAAGGAAGCGGAGGATTTAGCTAAGGTTAAATCGGAGTTTATTTCAACCGTAAGTCATGAGTTAAGAACACCTTTATATGGTGTGGTCGGGTTAACTTCCTTGCTATTAGATGACGCTTCGTTTTCTAAGAAGGAACATTCCATACTTAAATCTTTAAAGTTCTCAGGAGACTATTTACTTAATTTAATAAATGACGTGCTTCAATTAAGCAAGATAGAATCAAAGAAGGTAGTACTTAACAATACTAGTTTTAATATTAAAGCACTGCTGAAAAATATCCAACATTCTTTTGAATATCAAGCTGAACAGCGTAATAATAAAGTTAAGATAAAGCTTGATAAAAATGTGCCAAGACAGTTAAAGGGAGATTCAGTTAGACTTTCTCAGATTTTAATAAATCTAGTGGGTAATGCTATAAAATTCACGGAGAATGATACGGTAGTTATTGCAGTACAGAGCCATGGTATTGATAATAGTAAAGCCAAACTGAGATTTGAAATAATTGATAATGGTATTGGGATTCCTAAAGAACGACAAAAGGAGATTTTTGACAGTTTTACTCAAGTAGACAGGGCACAAGGTAATATTGTTGGTACCGGACTGGGGCTTACTGTTGTTAAGCAATTAGTGAATCTTTTTGGAGGAGATATTGCCTTAGAAAGTGAGGCAAATAAAGGTTCAAATTTCTCTTTTACGATTGATTTGGAAGTTGATGTTCATATGCACGAAAATGCTAGTAATGAACTTGGCTTTTACAAAGGAGGTAAAAAGAAAAATGTGTTGATCGTAGAGGATAATAAGATTAACCAAATGGTTACTAAACGAATCTTAGAGAATGCCAATTTTACCTGTGAGATTGCCGAGAATGGTAAAGACGGAGTTGATTTTATGAAAGACACGAAAAAGCAGTTTGATTTGGTATTAATGGACATGAATATGCCAAAAATGAACGGAATTGAGGCTTCGCGTGCCATTCGCGAGTTCGATACCCATACTCCGATTGTATTTTTAACCGCCACCGAATTAGAGGAGATAAAAGATGACATCTTCAATGCAGGAATTAATGATTACATTATAAAACCCTATGACAAGTATGAGTTTTATCAGGTAATTATGAGAAACTTAAATGGCAATTAGATAAGTTACATATTGTGTAACTTTATAACATGGCAGAATTGGTTAAAATTTATCCTGAAAATCCTAATCCAAAGGAAATAGATAAAGCTGTAAAATGTTTAAGATCAGGGGGACTGATTATTTATCCAACGGATACTGTGTATGGTTTAGGTTGTGATATTACTAACACACGCGCTTTAGAACGTATTGCTAGAATTAAAGGCGTAAAACTAGAAAAAGCCAATTTTTCATTTGTATGTCATGATCTTAGCAATTTGTCAGATTTTGTAAAACAAATCGATACCCCAACATTTAAAATACTGAAGCGGGCATTACCCGGTGCTTATACATTTATTCTTCCAGGAAATAATAACTTACCCAACGTATTTAAACGAAAGAAAACTGTGGGTATTCGCGTACCTGATAATGAAATTGCTTTATCCTTGGTAAGGACTTTGGGCAATCCGATTGTTTCAACTTCTATTCGTGATGAAGATGAATTAATTGAATACACCACTGATCCTGAACTCATCTTAGAAAAATGGGATCATCTGGTCGATATGGTGATTGATGGGGGCTATGGTGATAATGTACCATCCACGGTTATTGATCTTACTTCAGATCCAGAAGTTATTCGTGAGGGAAAAGGCAGTTTAGCAATTTTATAAAACAAAAAAATGCCACTTCATTAAAGTGGCATTTTTAATTATTTATTGTCAAGTTTGACTTTATTTTCCGCCTTGCGTTGCTTCTTTCATTCCTTCTTCAATCATGCTATAAAACTGATCTAGTTTAGGCAGCACCACCACCTTAATACGACGGTTTGTTGCTCTACCTGTTGCAGTCGAATTTTCAGCAATTGGAACATATGAACTTCTTCCGGCTGCTGTCATACGCTCTGGCGGCACACCAAATTTAGTTTGAAGTCTTCTTACAATTGCGGTAGCGCGCTTTACGCTTAAATCCCAGTTATCTTCTAAAATACCACTTTTGTAAGGTACGTTATCAGTATGGCCTTCAACCATAAATTCCATATCTGGTTTGTTCAGTACCACCTTAGCAACTTTTGCTAAAATATCGTTTGCACGGCTCGATACTTTATAACTTCCTGTCTTAAACAATAGCTTATCAGATATTGAGATGAAAACAACTCCTTTTTCTACATTTACTTCGATATCCTCATCCTGAAGATTACCTAATGCACCTTTCAAGCTTGTCACTAAAGCTAGTGTTACAGAATCTTTTTTGTTGATAGCATCTCGCATTGTTTTGATTTGCATATCTTTTTCCTTGATGCTTTCTAAAGAGCGTTCTAGGTTTTCAGCACCTTTTTGAGAAAGTGTAGCTAACCCCCCTACATTATTTAAAAGGGCACTGTTGGTCTTCTTTAAATTCTCTACCTGATCTTTAAGACTTTGCATACTTGCAGTAGCAGCATCTTTCTCAGATAAACAGCTGTTTAACTTAACCGTAGCGCTGTTTAATAAATCTTGTGTTTCTTGTTGTTTAGCTTCTAACTCAGCGTATTTTTTATTAGACACACATGATGACATAAATATCATAGCTGATGCCGATAGCAGAAGTATTTTTTTCATTATTCTTGGTTTAATTTACGTATTACTTATTCAAAATTAACAATTATAAAGCCCTTGTAGCAACTGTTAACAAAACTTTGTTATTGGGTTATTAACAGACTAAAAAGTTTCTTTTTATATACGTAGTAGTTAAGAACAATAGATTTTAAAGCGTAATAATATTGATTCTTTTTTGATAGAGTACGTTTTCTGTACATTCTATTAATATTGATGTAAAAACTAAAATGAGCTTTTATAACGGCAAGAAAATGAACTGGTTTAAGGGTTAAAATGAATTGAAGCGCAGCAATTCCGTCCAAAACCATTCTACCAAACAATATTGGAATAATTTTTTGTTTGGGAAGGTTTTTCAAGAGCATAAAAAGGGAGTTCCTAAAATTTAGAAAGGTTTTTTTCGGATTTGAAGCTTCTAAAGTTGCACCACCCACATGGTATATTACTGATTGTGGCTCAACATACGTATTAAAGCCAAGATTGAAAGCACGCCAACACAAGTCTATTTCTTCTTGATGAGCAAAAAAGTCTTCGTCAAAACCTCCTATATCTTGAAAAACTTGTTTTTTTATAAAGAAACAAGCTCCCGAAGCCCAAAAGATAGTGGTTGCATCATTATATTGATCAACATCTTCTTCTAGAGTGTGAAAAACCCGTCCCCGACAAAAGGGATAACCGTATTTATCGATAAACCCACCTGAGGCGCCAGCATATTCAAAACGAGTTTTATTCTTGTAGTCCAATATTTTTGGTTGAATAATGGCAACTGTTTCATCAGATTGAAATCTTTTTACCACGGGAACTAACCAATTTGAAGTTACTTGGACATCAGAGTTTAAAAGACAAACAACATCCTCTTTAACATATTGTAATGCATCGTTATATCCCTTTGCGTAGCCTCCATTTTCTTGATTTTGAATAATTGCAACTTCGGGATAATTGCTTTTTACATAGGCAACGGAATCATCGGTAGATGCATTATCGGCTAGATAAATAGTGGCATTTCTTGAATGGGTAACTACTGATGGTAAAAACTTTTCAAGTAATGCTTTACCATTCCAATTTAAGATGACGACTGCAATTTTCATAAAGACTGATAAGCGGGCAATTTTTCTAAGTAAGTGTAATTTTGAGTACCATAGTCAATGGTACAATAGTAATGATTAAGTCCGTTAGTAACCATTAACATCTTTGCCTCTAGCGCCATATTATATTGTGCAATTTGATCAAAAGTTTTTTGCGTAATAGATACGTTCGGCGCTTTGCATTCAACTAATATCTCAATACCTCCATTCAGATTATGGACTACAATATCATAACGTTTTTTTATGTTGTTAACTAAAAGTTCTTTCTCAACATTAATATGAGAAACCGGATAATATAATGCTTTTTGTAGGTATTGAATAGTATGTTGTCTTACCCATTCTTCAGGTGTTAAAATCACAAATTTCTTTCGAATTGGGTCGAATATCGTGGTTTTATTTTCCTTATTTTTGAATCGAAACGAATAGTCCGGGAAAGACAACTTTATCATAGTGTAAAATAAATTCTTTTCTTAGGTATAGCCATCAAAATTTGCAGATTTTTTGCTAATGGATGAAATTAAGAGAATAGTAACTGACATTAAAAATAGAAACATTAAGCCCATCTACCTATTACAGGGGGATGAACCTTACTATATCGACAAGATTTCAGAATATATTGAAGATAACATCTTAAGTGAAGAAGAAAAAGGTTTTAACCAGGTAATTTTATATGGTAAGGAAACTACTGTTGGCGATATTATTGCGAGCTCAAAACGTTTTCCTATGATGGCAGAACATCAGGTCGTCATTATCAAAGAAGCTCAAGATTTGGCCCGCACAATAGATCAGCTTGAGGATTATGTTCAAAATCCACAGCCAAGTACGGTACTGGTATTATGTTACAAATACAAAAAACTAGATGCCCGTACAAAGGTTTTTAAGGGGATCAAAAAAAATGGACTCGTTTTCGAAAGCAAAAAGCTCTATGATAATCAAGTAGGAGACTGGATACAAAAAGTGCTTGCAGGTAAACAATACAAAATAAACTATAAGGCATGCCAAATGCTGGTTGAATTCTTAGGAACTGATCTTGGAACGATCAGTAAGGAACTTGAAAAACTGCGACTCATCATCCCTCCAGGAAATGAAATTACACCTGAAGATATTGAGAAGAACATAGGCATTAGTAAGGACTATAATCAATTTGAATTACAAGCTGCACTTGCGACTAAAGATGTTACCAAAGCCGTAAAGATTATTAACTATTTTGGAGAAAACGAAAAGAATAACCCCATGGTTTTTACCGTTACCATGCTTTTTACGTTCTTTTCGGCTTTACTAAAATATCATGGTGCTTCAAATAAATCTTGGGATCACATGACCAAGAAAGTTGGAATACGGTCTTACCTGTTGAAAAATTTGAAACCGGCTGCTAGTTTATATCCTTTAAAAAAAGTTAGTACTATTATTAGTATTCTTAATGAGTATGATGCGAAAAGTAAAGGCATGGGTTCTAAAGCAGCCAATACTGATTTGATGAGGGAGATGATTACGAAGATTATGGCTTAATCTAGTGGTCAGAGGGGAGAAATTCATGTGTGGTGAGACTCTCTTCCTTCAATGGTTTTTCAACATAATCTTTAATATGCTCATACATACTTGCTTTTTTCTTGTCTTCGGGATCTACTGAAGAAGTGACCATAATGATATATACTTCATCAGGATCTTTTTCATCTTTTAGTTGCTCCATGAATTGAAAGCCGTCCATTATAGGCATTTTTATATCTAATAAAACGACATCATAATTTCGTTTTTGTAAACAAATAAGTGCTTCTGATCCGTCTTCAGCGAAATCAATTAAACTATCTTGATGTACTTTTTGAATCACCCTTGAATTGATCATTCTATCAATTGGATTATCATCAACTACAAGAATGTCTAATGGTGATTCGTAAGAAAGGGAAGGCATTGTATATGGTTGTAGATGTTTAGCGTTCAAAAGGTTAATCTCATTTTAGATTTGTACTCACAATCTACAAAAAAAAGTTTAAAGAGCTAATAATCAGATAATTTCGTCGTTAACTGAACTTTAAATTAAGATGTTTGGCTATTTTTTGATAATTTTTTTGACCTATGAAGAATGTTATTCATCTCCTTAACAACATCGTCCATCTCATTGGCGGATTGGATTAGGCACTCCATCAAATCTTTTTCATCTTTTTTTAATGAGGAGGTTTTGAGCAAATCAATAATTCCTAAAATCCGCGCCAGTGGTGCCCGAACGTCATGTGAATTCATTTGAGAATACTTTAAAAGCAGTTCATTTTTTTCCTCAAGATCCATGGTCCGATCTTTAATAATTGTCTCAAGGTTTTCATTAATTCTAGAAATTTCACCATTAGATGCGCTTAATTCATTTGCAATCTCGGTGATTTCCTTATTTTGATTTTCAATTAATGAGTTCTGCGCATGCAATTCCTTATTATTCTGTTTAATTGTTTGGCCCTGCTTTAATAAAAAAAGTAAGGCTACAAGAAATAGAACAGAAACGAGACTTATCAATACCGTAATACGGGTCGTGTTCTCTAATCGATCACTGGTTTTTTTTAGGTTTTCATTTGTTTTTTCAAGATTATTGGTAGCTTCCTCATTTAAGATCGCCAATTCTTTATTTTTTGAAATAGTATATTCCAAACGCTTGTTTTCAATACTTTTTTCAGCGATCAGATTGATTAATTCGTCCTTTCTTTCTCCCAATTTAATGTGTACATTCAGCGCTTCTTCCACATTGTTTAATGCATATGCATTTTTATATATGAGGTCTAAAGCTTTAATTTCATTATCGAAGTTCTTAGTTTGAAGGGCTATTTCTAGGCTTTTTTGAGCTAGGTCTTTTGAAGTTTGAAACTTCTTCTCATTGTACAAAAGTTCGCTTAGAATAAGTCTGTTGCGATTAATTTCTAAATTATAGTTTATCTTTTTGTAGGTGATATCAGACTTTTCAAGCATCTCATGGGAAAGTTCATAATCACCAGTTTTCATATGAGCTAGGGATAGTTCTTGATAAGCTAAGGCAAGCCCATATGGGTTTGTTGTTTGTTGGTAATATTCAAGTGCTTCGGTATATAAATTGATACCATCTTGATAAAGACCCAAATTAATTTTAAGCTCTCCAAGGTTGATATTTGCGAAAGCGATCTCACGTTTTAGATCATGTATTTTAGCATATGCTAAAGCCTTGGTTAGATACTGATCGGCTTGTTGGTTTAATTTGACATCTCTATAATTGATCCCGATTTTAGAAAGAATTCGTGCATGTATTATGTGATTATCGGTGTTTTCAACCATTTCTAAGCCTTCAAATAGAGCAGTTGCAGCGCTTTCATAATCCCCGATAGCGGTGTAAGCTTCCCCGGAGAAACTTAGGGTGTAAATGAGTCCTGTTTGATCGTCGATCTGGCTATATAATTGTTTGGCCTCGTTCCATTGATTAAGAGCGTCAATAAAATTGTTATTTGCGTATTGATAAACTCCCCAATGATATTTTGTATAAGCCATGGAAGGTGTATCATTAGCTTTTTTGGTGAGTTGATACAATGCATTGATATTTTTATTGAATACGTTTGAATCAATCTGATTGTATGTCACTTTCCGAATGAATTTTTTATACCATACAATTCTGATAGAATCCGTTGCGGCAGCTTTGATTTCATTTTGAATTTTTTCTATCGATTCGATAGGAGCAGGAACCATTTGCGCAAAGCAAAAATTAACTTGAAACAGAAAAGCAAATATTACAAAAAGCTGTCGCATAGGTGACTTGGGGTCTTCAGTTTCTTATTAAATTAATGAAACATCCTAAGTAATGCGTATTATACTTCCTTACTTTGAACTGTTTTCGACAAACATATAGGCTTCATCGATAAACGACTCAAACAATCTCATAATGAACACATTACATCGACTTTGTTTTATAGAAGGATCAAGGAAGTTTTTAAAATTACAAAAGCTAAATGACAAGCACTTTTTATAAGATTAAAGTTAGAAATCAATTAAAAAGTGCAGGATATTTGTTAGGAGCAGCTTCATGCATTATTTGATATATTTTTTCAAAAATATCTTCGGCACTTGGTTTTGAGAAATAATCACCATCTGTACCATAGGCAGGTCTATGCGCTTTGGCGGTTAGTGTTTGTGGTTTGCTGTCAAGATACTCATAGGCATCTTGCTTTTCCAGAATTTCCTGTAAAATATATGCGGATGCACCTCCAGGCACGTCTTCATCAATTATAAGAAGTCTGTTTGTTTTTATAATACTTTTTACGATGTCGTGATCAAGATCGAAAGGTAGTAAAGATTGAATATCGATTACTTCAATATTGATATCAACTTCCAACAGCTCTTTGGCTACCTGTTCAACAATACGAAGGGTAGACCCGTAAGAAACAACTGTAATATCTGATCCTTCCTTTACCGTTTCTACCTTACCCACAGGAGTTCTCAATGTACCGAGATTGGTTGGCAAAGGTTCCTTTAACCTATAACCATTTAAACACTCAACTACTAATGCAGGTTCGTCACTTGCGATGAGTGTATTATAAAACCCAGCAGCTTTAGTCATATTTCGTGGTACTAAAATATGTATACCTCTAAGCAGGTGAATAAGTCCGCCCATTTGAGATCCTGAATGCCATATTCCTTCCAATCGATGGCCTCTTGTACGAACAATAACAGGAGCTTTTTGTTTACCTACTGTGCGATATTGTAATGTGGCAAGGTCATCGCTCATTGTCTGTAACGCATATAAAATGTAATCGAGGTATTGTATTTCTGCAATAGGACGAAGACCGCGAAGTGCCAGTCCTATTCCTTGCCCTAGAATAGTAGCTTCCCTAATTCCAGCATCAGCAACACGAATATCGCCGTACTTTTCTTGTAGGCCTTCTAAACCTTGATTTACATCTCCAATAGTGCCCGAATCTTCACCAAAAACTAGTACTTCTTGATTGTTTTCAAAGAGTTTGTCAAAATTATCTCTTAAGATTATTCTGCCATCGACCAGTTCGGGATTATCGTCATAAGAAGCCTTAATTTCTTTGATATTGGCTAACTTATTTTTGGTCTCACTATAAAGATGTGAGCTGTATTTTGGTTGATAGGTGTTAAAATAGTCGTTAATCCAGTTTTGTAAGCTAGTTTTTGCTGCAGTAGCATCACCTATACAATATCGTAACGCCTTACGGGCCGTTGCGATTACATCCTTTCTGTTAGGTTCATCAAGTTGTGAAAGGCCAACCGCAATTTTTTCAATGAACACGCCATTAGTACTTTCTTTTGAAAGCGTATCTAAAAGCGAAACAAGTTCTTTTTGCTCTGCAATAATGGGTTCGATAAAGGCGCTCCATGCATTTTTCTTTCCCAAACGCACCTGCTTTTTTATCTCTTTATCAATCGCTGTAAGTTCGGCGTCTTCGGCAATACCATTGGCAATCATCCACTCTTTCATCTTGGCAATGCAGTCGTGTTCAGTTTCCCAAACTAATCGTTCTTGCGTTTTATATCGCTCATGAGAACCTGAAGTGGAATGCCCTTGTGGCTGGGTCAACTGTTGTACATGAACCAATACAGGTACATGTTCTTCACGTGCGATTTTGGAAGCTTTTTGATAAGTTTCAATCAGAGCAGGGTAATCCCATCCGTTAACAACTAATATCTCATATCCGTTTCCATGTTCGTCACGTTGGAAGCCTTTAAGAATTTCCGAGATATTTTCTTTTGTGGTCTGATGTTTCGCATGCACTGAAATACCATACTCATCATCCCATACACTAACAACCATTGGTACTTGAAGCACCCCAGCTGCGTTAATCGTTTCAAAGAAAAGTCCTTCACTAGTACTGGCGTTTCCAATCGTCCCCCATGCTACTTCGTTTCCATTTTTAGAGAACTTATGGCTGTCAATATCGTTTAGATGACGGTATACTTTGGATGCCTGAGCGAGTCCCAAAAGTCTAGGCATTTGCGCTGCAGTAGGAGATATATCTGCGCTAGAATTTTTTTGTTGCGTTAGATTTTTCCAACTGCCATCTTCATTTAAGCTGTGGGTTACAAAGTGCCCTCCCATTTGCCTACCAGCAGACATTGGCTCAACCTCAATATCAACATGCGCATACAGACCGGCAAAAAACTGTTCAATTGTAAGTTCATCAATAGCCATCATGAAGGTTTGATCTCGGTAGTAGCCAGATCTAAAATCTCCATTTTCAAAAACTTTTGCCATCGCAAGTTGTGGCAATTCCTTACCTCCTCCAAAAATTCCAAATTTGGCCTTTCCAGTAAGCACTTCACGTCGACCAAGTAAACTACATTCTCTACTGGTTACCGCAATCTTATAATCGTTGATTATTTGGTCTTTGAAA
This sequence comes from Spongiivirga sp. MCCC 1A20706, assembly GCF_046524175.1. Taxonomy (NCBI): domain Bacteria; kingdom Pseudomonadati; phylum Bacteroidota; class Flavobacteriia; order Flavobacteriales; family Flavobacteriaceae; genus Spongiivirga; species Spongiivirga sp. MCCC 1A20706. The sequence continues at coordinate 834,222 of NZ_JBEFZF010000001.1, read as the reverse complement.
TCTTCAAAAGAAATTGCTGAATTGGTAACTGTATCTGTCTGCATGTGCATCGCTTAAATTGACTGCAAAGGTAGTTAAAAACAAGGGCAATAGCAAGATGTGAAAACCACAAATAATTAGATAATTATCAGTTTAACGATGTAAAATCTGATAATATCTCAAAAAAATATAGAAAAATAAAATTCTGTTGCCAAATTGTTAGTTTTCTTAACTAGAACCATTTTCTTGTAAAGAGGCCAGTAAATGATCGTGGACTTAAGGTTATAACAAATCGGATGCGCTCAGCATATGAAGGTTGCGCAATTTCCCATCCTAGTTTTGAATAAACGGGAAAATAAAGCTCAAAATAATCGGGCACTAAGTTTAATCGAATACCACTATCGTATACAAACTGGGTTGGTACGTTTTTGTTTTTGACCAAACCAACATCACCATAAACTTCGATCCAACTCCAAATGTTAATACCGGCGTTTACAGTGGCAATCCAATCATTGGAGAAACTTGGTTGTAGTTTTGACTTAAAACCACCTTCAGCAGCTATAAACTGTTGACTCACCAGCCCAGTACTTTCTGATCTACCTAAATAATCAAAATCGAATAAATAATCTGTTGGTCGGTCTAAAGCAAAGCTAAAAAAGTTACCGCTAGAAGCTTGAGAGTCATTATACAAGAACTTACCAGCAAATAGCCTAAGCGTTACTTGGCGATTGTTGGTAAATAGTCTACGGTATTCATAGTTAAATGAGACTTTTGCAAATTGATTGGCCACTTGAAAGTCTGCGAACCATGATTTGAAGTTAATGGCTCCAGGAGATGATTCTATAAAACGAGCGTTAAAAACACTATAATCGGGATCAGCCTCCAGTGCTAGTTCAGAAGCATCCCGATCTCTTAATATATTAACGAAGCGAAAAAAGATGGCTTGACGTTTGTTATCCCTGAAGTCATCAGTTCTAAAATTAAAGCTGACCGAAGGTGTAATGCTTGTAAAAAATAGGGAAGGAGCATAATGAAAACGCCTCACGTTAAATCGGTAGTCAATTTTGAATAGATTGCCTTCTTGCAAGTATTGATTATACTGTAGTTTAGCACGACCAATCAGTGCTTTTTCTTTGGTGCTGTACGTGGGTACAATATCATAAACAAAAGGTTTAGTCAAGAATGGTTTATTGTAAAAACGCAGCCCTGGTGATAAGCCATCATATACATTAAAAGCGATTTCCGGAACGTAGAATATCTGGTTTTTATCCGGGTCTTCTGCATCTTTGAAAAATTTGAAACTTAGTTTTTTATTATTTGAAAACAAGCCGCCAAGTGTTTTCCAATTATCTCTTTTATTTATTTCTGGAACTGTTTTGTCATAATTTAAAACAAGTTTTGTCGCATCTTCTTTTGGAATGGTTACCACCTGTTTATCAGTAATATCTTTAAACCAATATTTATTGATCACTGAATCTTTTTTTAAGCTAAACAAAGAGATAGGTGCTTTTGACCCTGTTTTATTTTTGATAACAACATCTAAAGAGTCTCCGCGTTTCTTTATTTTTTTGATTTTATAATCAATCTTTTTTCGGGTAGCTACGTACTCATCAAAATACCACTGTATATCTTTTGTGGCGATTGCGGTTAGTTCATTTTCAAATTCTTCCCCAGTGGTGGGTTTAGATTGGTGGTTTTTGAAGAATTCTTTGATAAATGTATCTACCTGGTCATTATTTAAATAATCATCTAAATATATAAGACCTAATCCTGATTTGTACTTGTTTCCAATCTGATAATTGAATTTGATAAGAGAATCTTTCGATGTGGTTAATGGCTGGTCCAAGTTTTTACGCGCCATAAACATATAGAGCAACGGATAAGCTTCATTGAATTTCATTTGTGCCAGCTTGTAACTGCGAACACCCCAAATTTTAGAAAGGCGACCCAATACTTTTTCATCAGGGTAGTTTTCATTTAAATATTGCATTAGCAAATAGTATTGTAATGCGTCAGTAACCCATTTTTCTTTTCTAGGATCGACCGCGATGGTATTGTCTATATATTTTCCTAATGCGGCTTTCACCAGTTTTATTTCATATAAAAAATCATTTGGGAATGGACTAATAAACGTAGGAAGTTGATTTAAACCATAAACAGGATTTTTTCTGTAGTATACTTCAGAAATTAGAACCTTCTTAAACGGATATTCTCCAAGCCGATCATTCATGAACCCAACTACTCGTTTCATTAGCTCGTTCTTGCGCTCCGGAGTTACACCGCGATCCTTTAGATCTGTTATGATAGCAGTATCTTCGGTGTCAAAAACGTTAAACGAAAAGTCCTTATTGATGAACAAGGGAATATGAATTCTATTTTTTCCTTGTAAAATATAGTTCGTGACTTTCTCTTTTTCCTCTCGTTTATCAACATCTAGATCGGTAATTAATTGATATGGTTTAGGTACCTTAAACGAAATGGTATAGTTTGAGGGTAATAGGAATAAATCATCAAGATTTTTGTTGCTGTAGGTGGCCCACTTCTTATTTTGATAGGTAGCCGCACTTATATACCAAAACTGTAATTTGTATTGATCATTATTGTCTACCCCATATCGCGTAAAACGATCATGTGGCACTTTTGTCTCATAGGTAAGTCTAAGCTTATAGGTTTCTCCAGGATAGATAGGGGATTTTAGTTGAACTCTAATAATATCTGGTTGTTTTTCAGGTCGTTCCCAATCTAAAAATCGAAACGCATTATCGGTTAAGCCAATAATTTTTGAATAGCCTTTATCTCTTTTTTTGGCAAGATGTAGTGATCGGTCAAATTCCTCACCCATATACTGGGTCAATGGGGTATCTGGACTCGAATAGGCGTTAGGCCAATCATTTAAATAAATGGCATTCAGGGTGTCTTTGCTCGTATTTTTATAATCAATTTCTTGACTTATAGAAATAATCTTTGTTTCAACATTAAGACTAGCCTCAATGGCATAGTCATGCTGCGCGCTTAGGTTATTTGTAATACCAAATAACAACCCAATAAAAAATATATGTACAATGTGTTTTTTCAACAAATCGCCCGAAACTATTATAAAATGTTATTTAAAAGTTAGGGCTTAATTTGTACTCTTCGTAGAATCTATCAAGTACATCAATTACCTCTTCTTCTGTATCTACTAAATGAATAAGATCTAAATCTTTTGCGCTAATATTTTGAAACTGATCTAACAACGTATTTTTCACCCAACCTATTAGATCTTTCCAGAAGTCAGTTCCTACTAAAATAATAGGAAACTTATCTATTTTGTTGGTTTGTATTAAGGTTATCGCTTCAAATAATTCATCTAAAGTGCCAAAACCACCAGGCATGACAACGAAGCCTTGTGAATATTTTACAAACATGACCTTGCGAACAAAGAAATAATCAAAATCGAGGCTTTTATCGCTATCAATATATGGATTGTCATGTTGTTCAAAAGGGAGATCAATGTTTAATCCAACTGAGGTTCCACCACCAATATGGGCACCTTTATTTCCCGCTTCCATAATACCCGGGCCTCCTCCAGTGATTACTCCGTAACCTGCATTTACAATTCTTGTTGCTATATTTTGTGCAAGTTGGTAGTATTTATGATCTGGTTTAGTTCGTGCAGATCCGAAAATAGAAACACAAGGTCCTATCGCACTCATTTTTTCAAATCCATTCACAAATTCACCCATGATCTTAAAGATTGCCCATGAGTCATTTGTTTTCTTTTCGTTCCATCCTTTTGAACGCTGTTCTTTTATCATGTTTGTACTATTGTTAGTTTAACTCTTTTATCAAAAATCTTGCCGTATGGCTTTTATCGTGTTTAGCCACTTGCTCCGGCGTACCTGTTGCAATAACCTCTCCGCCATTTTTCCCTCCTTCATATCCTATATCGATAATGTGATCAACCATTTTAATGACATCTAGATTATGTTCAATAATTAATACGGTGTTGCCTTTGTCTACCAACTCATTCAAAACTGTCATTAATACCCTTATATCTTCAAAATGAAGTCCGGTGGTAGGCTCATCTAATATATAAAATGTATTGCCAGTATCTTTTTTAGAAAGCTCAGTTGCCAATTTGATGCGTTGTGCTTCACCACCGGAAAGTGTAGTAGATTGTTGTCCTAAGGTGATGTAACCAAGTCCAACATCCTGAATGGTTTTTAACTTTCGATATATTTTAGGGATGTGTTCAAAAAAACCGACTGATTCGTTGATAGTCATATTCAATACATCAGAAATTGATTTTCCTTTGTACCGTATTTCCAGTGTTTCCCGATTAAACCGCTTCCCATTACACGTTTCACATTCCACATAAACATCAGGTAAAAAATTCATTTCAATAACCTTTAATCCTCCACCTTCACAAGTTTCACATCGCCCTGTTTTAACATTGAAGCTGAATCTGCCAGGTTTGTAACCACGAATCATCGCCTCTGGCGTTTTAGAAAATAAGGTGCGAATTTCTGAAAACACACCTGTATAGGTGGCCGGGTTGGATCTTGGGGTACGGCCAATTGGAGATTGGTCAATTGCTATTACTTTATCAGTATGCTCTAATCCCTTTATGCTTTTGTATGGCATAGGTTCTTTTACACCATTGAAATAAAAGTTATTTAATATTGGGTAAAGCGTTTCGTTAATTAGTGTCGATTTGCCGCTTCCAGAAACTCCAGTAACGCCAATCATTTTACCAAGCGGAAAGTCAACCGATACATTTTTTAGGTTATTACCAGTGCAACCTTTCAGGCTGATTTTTTTACCGTTGCCTTTTCTTCTTTTTTTAGGGACTTCAATTTCTTTTTCTCCATTGAGATAGGCGGCTGTCAATGTATGATAATCTAATAACTCTTTAGGACTTCCTTCACTAATGATCTCACCACCATGTCGACCTGCAAAGGGGCCAATGTCAATAACATGATCAGCATGAACAATCATGTCTTTATCATGTTCTACCACAATTACAGAGTTTCCGATATCCCGTAGCGAAACTAGCGAGTTTATTAGCTTTTCATTATCGCGTTGATGTAAACCGATACTTGGTTCATCAAGAATGTAGAGAACACCAACTAATTGAGAACCGATTTGGGTTGCCAGACGAATTCGCTGTGCTTCACCGCCAGAAAGTGATTTTGAACTTCTATTTAAAGTAAGATAGTCAAGACCTACATCCAATAAGAAACGGATTCGGGTATTTATTTCTTTAATGACCTCAGATGCAATTTTTTGCTGAGTTGTTGATAAACGGTTGTTTAAATCTTTAAACCACTCAGCCAAGTCAACAATATCCATACTTACTAAGTCATAGATGTTTTTGTTATCAACTTTGAAAAAAAGTGATTCTTTTTTTAAACGTGAGCCGCTACAAGTTTCACATTTAATCTGGTCCATATACGCTTTGGCCCAACGCCTTATCGAGCTTGAGCCGCTCTCATCATATTGACTCTTGATAAAGTTGTTAATACCCTCAAAATCGATATTGTAATCTCGTGTAACCCCTAAAGTCTTTGACTGTACGGAAAACTTTTCGTTTCCACCGTTCATAATAATGTCAATGGCTTCTTCAGGAATTTTTTTAATAGGGTCTGTTAACTTAAACTTGTATCGATCAGCAATTAGTTGAAGTTGCTTGAACATCCAACTTTTTTTATACTCACCTAGTGGAGCAATTCCTCCAGCATTAATAGATATCGATTGGTCAGGCAAAACCTTATGTATATTAACCTTATTCACAACACCAAGACCATTACATACATCGCATGCACCTTTAGGCGAGTTAAATGAAAAGGTATTTGGCTCAGGATTAGGATATGAAATACCGCTGCTGGGACACATCAAGTTCCTGCTGAAAAAACGTGCTTTATTCGTTTCATTATCAATAACCATTAACACATCATTACCATGATACATGGCTGTTTTTATGGTTTCTGTAAGGCGTTTATCATCACTTTCGTTATCAGTAACCTTTAAACGATCGATTACAATTTCAATATCGTGCGTTTTGTAGCGGTCTACCTTCATACCTTTTACAAGGTCAACGATTTCACCGTCTACTCTAACTTTGACAAAGCCTTGTTTTGAAATGTTTTCAAATAATTCTCTATAGTGTCCTTTACGAGAGCGTATAATAGGCGATAAGATGCTTACTTTTTTATACTTAAAGTCCTTAGTTATTAAGTTTTTTATTTGCTCATCACTATAACTAACCATTTTTTCGCCAGTTTGATAGCTATATGCATCTGCACCTCTGGCAAATAACAGTCTCAAAAAATCATAGATTTCAGTAATGGTACCTACGGTAGAACGCGGACTTTTACTGGTGGTTTTTTGTTCAATAGCTATTACTGGACTCAAGCCATCAATTTTGTCTACATCGGGACGCTCTAGTCCACCCAAAAACTGACGTGCATATGCAGAAAAAGTTTCAATATACCGCCTTTGCCCTTCGGCATAAATAGTGTCAAAAGCAAGCGAGGACTTACCACTACCGGATAAACCTGTGATTACAACAAGTTTTTCTCTGGGAATAGTAACATCGATATTTTTAAGATTATGAACTCGAGCTCCTTGTACCTCTATTTGTTCGTCAACCTGATGGGCCATAGCAAAATTCAAAACCCGCAAGGTACAATTTTAGGTTTGAAAAGGGAAGCTTGGTGAATTTAGTTTTTGTTAATTGCTTGTGAAAAGAAATAATGTTTTTTAGCAGAAAATTGATCTGAATTGAGACTACTGTAACTTTTTTATTAAAAGCAATACATATTTATAAATAGCTATTTGTTTACATAAAGCATATAGCTATATTTAACAACATAAATTTTTTTAAAACTACCGAACCGATGGCTGACGATTTTGACTTATTAGAAACTGATTCTTCTTCTGCAAAACAGGAAAAAGTAGATGTGAACTGGGGTAAGGCTATAGACCAAATGAAGTCTAAACTTTCTCAGGAAGATGATCCTGAAATGCGACAAAAAATATTGAATGCAACCTTGGACGATGTTGTCGATATGGCCGAAAAAGACCGTACAACATTGTTAGACGCTATTAAAGACCTAACGGATTATCAAGATGAAGTAGGAATCATTTTTGAAAAATTTTCTACGCTTAATGCCAATGAGCAGAAGGTTATTGATAATGCTCAAAAACGTCTTGAAAAAGCAAAGGTTGAATTGGATGAAGCAGAAGCGGTTAAAGATAACTGGTGGAATAACCTTTGGGGACGAAAAAGTAAGATTAAAAAGCGTGAGGAAGAGTTAAAAGCTGCCCAGAAAGCACGAGAAGATGCTGATATTACTGCGAAGCAGATGTTTCAAGAGCGTATTGAAAAAGCCGATGTTCAGACGTTGCTAAGCGAATTATCATATAAAAGTCAGGCTGCCGTTTCAAGATTGAAAAATCGTGAGGTAGAGATCAAAGAAGTAGAGGAGAAACTTCAAGAAGCAATAGTTGAAGCCAGTAAAAATCATACTAAAGCCTTAGAGAAAAAGAAAGAGGTAGAAGACAAGCTTGAAGAACAATATGCTTTGTTAAAACAAGCCCGTCAAGAATTAGATGAGGTTGCTGATAAGCAATCTACTGAGTATTCTGAGGCGATAGGAAAAGTGACAACACTTGAGCAAAAGGTGGAAGAACTTGAGGGATTGAAGAATGCTTATACAACACTTGCGGCTAGTAAAGATAGTTTTGTTCATAAGCATAACCTTACGATTAAGGTATTAACCTCATTGCGTAGCAATTTGCAAACGCATAGAGCAAAACTTAAAAGTGATACTGATGAGCGTTTAAAATATTACGATGGTTATGTAATTGCTTTAAAAGCAAGAACGGATCAGGAGTTTGCTGCTATTTTAGAACATTTGGGTGTTAAAACCGATGAACATATTGGTGAAACATTGGCTGCAATGCATACTGCCAGTGCGAAAGCACGTCAGGATATGATGGAAAATATTCCGGTACATGAGAAAATGATGAAAGGTATTTACAGCAGTTATGCGGAAGCCTTGCAGGAAATTAGAACGAAGGATGTCGAGATCCAGAAGAATTTTGCTGAACGATATGGTATCGATATGAAAGAGATCTTTGAAGAGTATTATGCGGTAGATCCTACTGCACCTTCTGATAGTGATGGAGAAGGGGGAGATGATCCTGCACCGGCACCTAAACCAGAAGAAGATGATCTTTTAGGATAGTATTATACAACTAGTGTCTGGTCGGGAAAAATCGAGACTTTTCGCAGTGAAATGTTCGACCAGGCTTGTATTTCTTTTAAATTATTAATTATCAACTCTTAATTAAGTTGGAGTAACACTTTATGTCCTTAAATCACATTACAACTGCTTTAGATGCTGCATCTTTAGAAAGTAAAGAACAATATGTTTTTTACCATAAGATGGTAGACTTTGTAATGAAGGAAACAATTGCGGCAGTAAGCAATAATCACTTATGTACAGAGCAGGAAGCTCAATTTTTGAAGCAGTTTTGTGACATTTTATTGTATTCAATTGATGCGATGCGTATTAAATACATGTATGATGAAGAAGACGCTATGAAAATTGACCTTACAGAAAGTGGTTTTCCAAACTATTTAGAATTTCGTTATCTGTACAACGATCTGGCGCTAAAAGAAAATTATTCAGATAGACTAAAAGGTGCTGACAGCCTTAAAAAATCTTTCCTTAATAGATTACTGAAGGAGAAGAAACATATCAACCCAAGCCAATTATACCAAGCCGCTTCGGTAGTGTATTATACCAAAGTACAACAGCGTTTTATTTTTAACCGATTTGTTCAGGGTAAAATAGTACCTTCTGAAATTGCGCAAGACCCCGGTATGGTAGTAAGTTGGAGTTTCTACGATGTATCATTAAATCGTCCTTTTATTTGCTTCATGTATTTTGATGTAGATGCGAAAAACAAAGAAGGCCTTAAGGAAGAAATATATGAAGTGTTATCGAATGCAGCAGATAGAAAAATGGATTTAGATACTATGGCATATGCGATTGATAAGAAGTTGCCTAAAGTATATCCGTATAAGGTTAGGCGAATAGATCTTGGACCCTTACATAATGTTTTTGCTAAAGATGTGCATGAGATTACGCATGCTGTTTTAGAGGGGTTAATTGACAAAACAATTCCACTCGAAGCATATGCACTCAGTCTAACCATTGATGAAATTGAATCAGAGGATATTTTTCAAGAAGGTGGTTTTTTTAAAAAGCAAACCATTCAACGTTGGGGAGAAGTAAAGAACAAAAAGTACTTATTGGCCCCCCATCGGGTAATTCAATTATTATATGCACAGGTACCGGAGCTTATCGATAAATTAGAACAAGCTCCAATACATTTAGCGGATTTTCCGCGAATAAATTAAATAAAAGTTAATGGAACACAATACTACTTTTCCTATAAAACAATCTGAGCTTGACGTACTTCGTGATGAAGCTTCTTCATACATAAAAAGTGTGCAGTGGGAGCAAGGTAATCGAGCAAGAAATAAAGAAAAGGATAAGAAAGATGATAATATACTACTGTACCTTTCAAGAGCGAAAGGGAATGGTGGCAGTGATGTCACTTCAGTTTCTAAAACTATTTTAGCACTTAAAAAAAGATTGCTGGCTGACTCGGTAGCGATTCCGCTTAAATTAAATGAAACCTTATACCAATTACAAGAAGGTATTGGGTTGGGTATTTGGATTAAGGATAATTATTACGACTCTTCGGGATTATCTGGTCTGGTTGAACGAAAAGCATCATTAGATAATGCAGGTCGACGTGAATACGAGTCGAAAATGCAAACCGCCACAGCTTTTATGCTATTCGCAATGTCATATTATATAATCGATAGACTACATGGCGCAGCCTCCGATGATTTGGGAATTATCAAAAATAAGTTTGCTGGCATTCCTGAGGTTTCATTGGCATCACCACTTAAAGGTATTTCATGTGTTCTTTATTACTATGATAAATATCTAAGCCATCCTGAGATGATTACATCCGAAAAAGATGTAGTTGATTTCACAATGGTTTTTTTCGAAGCATTAATTGATGAAATACAACTTCGCAAAGGTTCATTAGAATATACAGAGACCATAACTGATCGCACGTATAAACTTGAAAAAAGTGAGTTTGCTGTTTCAGGTTGGGATAATGTTTTTATTGGGGCAGCAAGCAGTGTTGAGTTCAATAGAGTACAGTTCGAAGACATAGTAGGGAATCGAGATGCAAAGCACTTTGCGAGACGATTAACTGAACGAATGTTAAGTTATGATTTTGTAGCGAAGAAAAACCCTTTTCAAGAATTAGGTGGGTTCATGCCTGTATTTATGGGATACGGTATTCCTGGTACCGGTAAAAGTATGCTTATCGCTGCCATTGCCACCAGGTTGAAAGATTATTGTGAGCAATTAGATATGCCCTTTTTGTTTCATCCAATGCCAGACACACTAATTTCAACATTTCAAGGAGGTTCAGCTGAAAAAATGGTAGAATGGATGAAACCGCTTCAAGATCCTTCAAAAATAATTTTTGCACCCATTGATGATGCTGAAAACAATCTTCAAGAACGCACGCAACAGGGAGTTTCTGCTGGTGTTAAAGAAGTTATTGGAGTATTCCTTCGTTACACTGAAGGGGCCTATGCGGTTAATTACGGGAACAGTTCAATTGGGTTATTCACCAATTTACCTGAGCAGTTAGACAAAGCAGTAATTTCTAGGATTCAGGGACGATTTAAAATCGATGGCGCACAAACACCAATTGATTTCTTAGATCAAGATTATTTATGGTGGAGGAAATTAGATAAAACCATGCCAGACTTTGTAAATATGACAAGCCCAAATTATGAGTACTTAAGTAAACAAGGCTTAGCAAAAAATATGGGAGAAATTTTAGATAAAGCCGAAAAACCGACGGAAGCGCGGGTGTTGGCAATCTATGATGAAGTTGCGGCTAGATTTAAAGCATCAGAGCACGATTTCTTTGCGCATTTGTATAAGGAAATACAAAAGTCTTTTCCATTTTTCTCATCCAGAGATGTTCGAAACATACAAAGTGCTATTTCGCTTCGTTTGACAGATTTTGATTTGGAAGATGATTGGTTTGAAGATCCTGAAGTATATTTCAAAAAGGATTACACGACCAAGTTTAACATGCTACAAGAACTTATGCGTGCTAATATGAAAGGACTTGATTTTTCAGAGATTCGCAGGCAAGAAGTGGTGCGCTATTTGGACAATATGGCTACCATAGCAGATACTGATTTTAAGCGAAAGGTAGAACAGCGAGTGGGGCAAATGAAGGTAAATTTAGAAGCGCAAAAACAGTTTGATAGTTAGTCTCATGCTACGGCAATGATTTTAAGATGAAAAAATGAAAAAATTAATAGAAGCCAATTTATATCATAGTGAGTTAGTACCTATCGGTGGTGCATTGGTTTCTCGTTATAATCAATGTTTAAAGCGATTAGGTTTCAAACCTACCAAATTAGAAAGTTTTCAGATAGATGGCATTGGTTGGAGTCCTGAAATTGCCGAAGAACAAGGAGATATAAGCTATTTAAATAATGGAGATGCTAACCCTCATGCCATTATTGTTTCGCCGCAGCAGCGAGGTAAACCTGTGTATTATCCTTTCCATACGTTTGATCGTAACATTATGAAAATGGTGTTTAAAACCTATGGAATACATATAAGCGATATCACTCGGGATGGTGCACTTTGTGTAGATCTTGATCAAGATATAGATGCATTTTACGAACCTTTAGACGTGCTTAAGTACAAAGAGATTACTGTTGGTTTTCGAATTTTAAATAACCTTGATAGAGCACAAAAAGAGCAAGAGCAGTTAATTGAGACGTTCAATAAAGGAAACAATTTTATTGACGAGTCCCTACATATGAAGATTCTGGCGTCTTCTAGAAAATATGGAGATTTGCGAGGTAGAAAACTACAATTATCACCTTTAACCTACACATCGGGTTCATTTTTTACCAGAGCTTTTGGTGGCGTTTTTGTTTTGCGTGATTTTATTACACCAATCGTAGTATTTAAAGATAAAAAGCAATACAATAAGGCAATAAAAGATTCTTTTCATGATGTTTTAATTTACCATATCAAGCAACCGGAATTAATTGAAAAACTCAGAGAACATGTTATCGTAATTTACGATTTAGAAGAATCAGTAAAGACAAAACGTTATGATCGTATTAAAAAGTTTTTGTTTTATGAGGTGTTAAAGGATGTTGATGAAAAAACACATCCGGTATATGATATCTTGAAGGACAAAATGCTCTTTAGAAGCTACTTCAATCGTATTGAAAGCAAGAATAGAACTAGAATCGCTAGCGTGGAGCGGTACGTTGAAAAATTAGAAATTAGCAATGAACTGAAGATTGATACATTTGTCGATAAAGATTTTTTTCATGCACTTCATAGGCCTCACTCTTCTTTAACGGGAGAGCATCAAGATCTTATTTGGATGTTGCTTGCTGAAGTTTCCGGAAAAGATCCCTTACATTTATATTGGTATCAAAAAGAACGTTTTTATCAGGAATACCAACAATGGGATAATTCATTTAGAGAGTGGGTGATAGACATAATTAAACAAAACATTTAAAACGAGGGTATGACATTAGAAGTAATCATTTTTACAGCAGCTATTTTGGTGGGTATCTTATTGTATTGGCGAGAATCGCAGGGTAATAAACTATATCGTTTTATCAATAAGATTGCTTATTCAAAAGAGTTGCAAATGTCTGAAAATGATCCTAAAGGGTTTGTTTATCAGCAGCGTTTTTTGCTCCGGTTGGTGTACATCGTACTATTTTATTTAGTGACAATTGGACTAGTAACTTTTGTAATTCCTTTTGGTTTGGCAACGGTTCAAATTTTTGCTGCTTGTGTAGTAGGTACCGTAGTAGGGACCTATGTTGCGTCAGCTTTTTTCTTTGCTGATGAAAAGATTGATGCTAATAAATCGATCGCTGTTGACTTTGTTGAAGAAAAAATAGAGCAGGGGAAAGAATTCATTGAAGAATTAACAGAGGGAGATCCTATTCAAGAAGTACCAAAAATTGAAGAGAAGCCGGAACCTGTTAAAAAGGAAAAGAGCGCCAGAGATCGATTAAAAGATAAAGGGTACTTGAAATAAATAATGCGCATACTGTCTTTTCGTCATTCTAAAGTCCTCTCCGTTCGGCAGGGGGCAGAATCCGATCCAATCTCCTTAATAAGAGCCTGAATCAAAATTGGGTTGAAGAAGTTGTCTAATTACTGAACATCACCGCCGTTAAAACCATCGTCATTAAAAAAAAATTAAACTAAATTGCACCAACAAAATAAACCCATATGAGTAAAGCACCTTTTATAGACTCCTTGTCATTGCCTGCTATGGCTGCACCAATGTTTTTAATTTCCGGACCTCAGTTAGTAATTGAGTGTTGTAAAAACGGTATAGTCGGTACATTTCCTGCTTTAAATCAAAGAACTACTGAGGGCTTTGAAGAATGGGTCATTGAAATAAAAGAGGCTTTAGCGGCTTTTGAGTCTGAAACGGGTAAAAAAGCTGCGCCTTTTGGTGTTAATTTAATTGTTCATGATACGAATCCCCGTTTAATGGCCGATTTACAAATTTGTATCAAGCACCAAGTACCATTAATTATAACTTCTCTAGGAGCCGTTTCTCAACTGGTTGAAGCTGTTCACAGTTATGGCGGATTGGTTTTTCATGATGTTATTAAAAAACGTCATGCACAAAAAGCAGCTCAAGCAGGAGTTGATGGTTTAATATTGGTTGCTGCGGGAGCAGGAGGACATGCAGGTACTATTAACCCAATTTCTTTGGTGTCTGAAGTGAAAAAGTTTTTCGACAAAACTATTTTGTTGTCTGGTTGTATAAGTACAGGTCGTGACATTGCATCGGCAATGCAAATGGGCGCAGATATTGCCTACATGGGAACTCGCTTTATTAATACGAAAGAGAGTAAGGCACCTGAAGAATATAGGCAAATGATTGTTGATGCGGGCGCTAGTGATATTGTATATACTGCAGCTATTTCAGGAGTACATGCGAATTTTTTGGGTCCAAGTTTAAATGCAATGGGTATCACTGAAGATCAACTAAAATCATCTAAAAAAGTAGATTTTGGTAAAGAATTGGATAGTGAAGCTAAAGCATGGAAAACAATTTGGTCGGCAGGACAAGGTGTTACATCAATCGATGATAGTCCTTCAACGAAAGAGTTAATAGAAAGGCTCAAAAATGAATTTAAAGATGCCATTACCCAACAATCAAAATTGCTGGAAAAATATGCGTAGTAATCATTTCATTTTACTGCTGTTAGTAGGATTCTTGTTGCTAATTGGCTGTGACAATAAATCGTCAAAAACAGTTAAGTTAGCGGAGACCGATATATCTACTGAGGAGACACCAGAAAATATATCAACAGTGGCACATTATATTTGCTCAAAGGCGTGTGGAGCAAAAGGGGCAGATGGTCCTGGCAGCTGTAAAATATGTGGTGCAGAGCTTGCACATAATCAGGCGTTTCACAATAAAGATGCAGACAACAACACACCGAAAATAGAAAACCCTTCCGCTGTACCACTACCTTCAATTAGTAATGCATCAGCTAAAAACGCCAAAGGCGAATATCATTACAAGTGTCCAAGTGGTCATGAAAAAGGAGGTGCCGGTGCTGCCGGAGCCTGCTCGGTATGCGGGGTTGCCTTAGTGCACAACCAGGCGTTTCATAATTAAAGACATTATAACCAACTTAAATTCAGGTTTAAAATATTGTTACAGCACTGATAAGGACTTGATAGACATCCTAGCATAAGTACTAATCAAGGTATAATTGGCCTCTGTGTGGTTTAAGATCGTTTCGTAACGCTGGCACATGTTTTTCCATCGTCACTAGCCAAACTTCAGCCTTAAAGTCAGAGATAGCTTGTACTTTTAACAAATGATATTCAATCTTTTTTTGGTCTAGATAGGTTTTTAAGTGTATTTCGTGGTGGTTAGCGGTTTGTAAGGCAGCCGGACCACGAAAATCCCATATCATTTTGATCTTTTTCTTTTTCAACTTTAATTTGACTTATCTTAAATTCTTTGTAAATGTAGTGATATCTGTAATAGCTTAATTTTTTTTGCGTTAGACATAGGTGTTGCAAACATTGGTAATATTGTTATTTTTGCGGCTATCCGTATTTAAACTACAAATTCTTTTTTTGACTAAAATAATAGGCCATATAAAAGTTCTTAAAAATCTACTTGTTGTGTTGAGTATTGCTTTTATTTTTAAAGGCTGTGATTTATTCAGGCCAAAACAGGAAAAAGAGGCAATAGCGCGAGTTGGGGAGTCTTTTTTATACAAAGAAGATATCGAACGTTTGTTAAATAACAATATTTCTAAACAAGACAGTGCAGTTGTAGTTTCCAACTTTATAAATAATTGGGCCACACAGCAATTGTTATATCAAAATGCGTTGATCAATATCTCTGAAGAACGCCAACAAGACTTAAATGCTTTGGTTGATGAATATAAAAATGATCTTTTTGCCAAAGTTTATAAGGAAGCGGTGGTGAAAAAGAATATTGATACGACGGTCATCTCCAGCGATCTCTCGAGATATTACGAAGCCAATAAGGAAAACTTTAAATTAAACGAAGAGCTATTAAAACTTCGATATATTCACTTGGGGTTAGATAATTCTAATCTTGACGAAGTAAAAGATCATTTTCGTTCTTTCGAGAAAGAAGATCAAAAGTTACTTGATTCAATATCATTACAATTTAATGCTTTTTCCTTAAACGATTCTATATGGGTAAAAGCAGCTCAGGTATATAGTAGAATACCCAAAATGTCCGATAGAGAACGGACTAAATACTTAAAAAAATCACAATTCTTTGAGCTTAAAGATTCCTTAGGGGTATATTTGATTTACATTAAAGATATGCTCCAAAGAAATCAAACTGCTCCCCTAGAATATGTCAAACCGACCATCAAACAAATCATACTTAACAAGCGAAAGTTAGAGTATATAAGAAATTTTGAAAAGGAAATATTGACAGATGCTACAAAAAATAAAAAGTTTGAAACGTATTAATATGATGAAGAAAAGTGTATTTGCATTCGCTTTATTGATGACAGTGGGTTTAGCAAAAGCGCAAGATGAGGCAGTTGCGATAGTAAACGATTCGGTAAGCAAAACTGCAGTTACGAAGGATACGGTGAAGATACCCTTTAAGCGAGTAAAATTAGATGGTGTTTCTTCCGTAGTTGGGGACTATGTTATTTTAGAATCAGATATCGACAAAACCCTTTTCGATTTAAAACGTCAAGGTATTGACACCAAAAAGCTTACACGCTGCGAATTACTGGGGAAACTAATGGAAGATAAGTTGTATGCACACCATGCGGTTCAAGATAGTGTGGTAGTTAGCGATGCGGAAATTAATGACTATGTCGATCGGGTGATTCAATATTTTGTTCAGGAAATGGGAGACATGGATAAGGTGCTGAAATTTTACCGTAAGGACAATGAAGCAAGCTTTAGAAAGCAGTTATTCGATATTAATAAAGAGCAAAAGCTTTCTCAAAAAATGCAAGAAACCATTACTGAAGAGGTAGAAATCACTCCAGAGGAAGTACGTACTTTTTTTAAAGAAATTCCTGTCGATGAAAAACCAAAATTTGGTGCTGAACTTGAGATCGCTCAAATCGTTATAGAACCTAATATTCCGAAAGAAGTCGAAGATGCTGTGGTCAACAGATTGAAAAAAATGAGAAAGGAAATCGTTGAAGACGGAGTTCCTTTTAGAACGCAAGCGATTTTATATAGCCAAGATCCAGGTTCAAGCTCAAAAGGAGGCTACTACCCATTGACTAAACAAACACCATTTGCAAAAGAATTGAAGGATATGGCCTACAGCTTAGAAGAAGGTCAGGTGTCTGAACCTTTTAAAACTGACTTTGGTTGGCATTTGGTAACGGTTGATAAGATACGCGGGCAAGAACTTGATATCAGACATTTGCTATTAATTCCAGAAGCGCCTAAAGCGGAGATCCAAAAAGCAAAAGCACGCATGGATAGTATTCGTACAGCTATTATGAAAAATGAGATCACATTTTCTGATGCAGCTTTAAAATACTCTCAAGAAAAAGAAACCCGTCAAAATGGAGGTAAACTTATCAATCCTGCAACTTTTGATACGAAGTTTGAGCTTACCAAAATGGAACCGACCTTGTATCAACAAATACAGAATTTAACTGATGATGAACTATCGTTGCCTTTAATAGATGAAAGTCAACCTGGCCAGAAGAAATTTAAAATATTAAAAATTACCAATAGAATAGAAGCTCATGAGGCCGACTATTCGAGAGATTACATAAAAATTAAAGAATTAGCACTCAAACAAAAGCAACTTAATGTTGTTAGAAAATGGATGCGGGAAAAAATAGAAGATACATATATTAACGTGAGCAATGATTACTCGGGCTGTAATTTTGCAAACAACTGGTTAAAACAATAACTGCATGTCCGATGTTGCCGCTGTCAACCTGCTGGTTGAAAAACATAAAGCGTTAAAAAATGAAATAGCCAAGATCATCATTGGCCAAGAAACAGTCATAGAACAGATTTTGCTATCCGTCTTTTCTGGTGGCCATGCTTTGCTTATTGGGGTGCCTGGTTTGGCAAAAACCTTAATGGTGAATACTATCGCTCAAGCATTGGGCCTTAATTTTAAACGGATACAGTTCACACCTGATTTAATGCCCAGCGATATTTTGGGTAGTGAAATATTAGACCAAAACAGGGAATTTAAGTTTATCAAAGGACCAGTATTTTCCAATATTATTTTGGCAGACGAGATAAACCGTACACCACCAAAAACACAAGCAGCCTTATTAGAAGCAATGCAAGAACGTGCAGTTACTGTTGCCGGGCATCATTATCAATTAGATCTTCCTTATTTTGTATTAGCGACACAAAACCCAATTGAGCAAGAAGGTACGTATCCATTACCAGAAGCACAACTAGACCGCTTTATGTTTGCTATCGAGTTAACATATCCTTCTTTTGAAGAAGAAGTTAATGTTGTTAAAACCACTACAAGTGATGAAACTGCTACTGTTCGACCTTTATTTAACGCACAAGAGATTATCGATATTCAACATCTAATTCGACGTATTCCAGTTGCAGATAATGTGGTAGAATACGCGGTGGAGATAGTCTCTAAAACAAGACCTAACGGAGATAAAGCTACTGATTTGGTTAAACAATATGTTGATTGGGGAGCAGGACCAAGAGCCTCTCAAAATCTGATACTCGCTGCAAAATCGCATGCTGCGATCAACGGCAAGTTCTCCCCTGATATGGAAGATGTTCGTGCAGTTGCGATGGGAATTTTACGTCATCGTATTATTAAAAATTATAAGGCCGAGGCCGAGGGCATAACAGAGGAACAGATCATTACTAGTTTGTTTTAATACTTTTTTGCTGCTAAGAAAGAAACCTTGTAATAACCTAAAGAGTCTAGTACTTAAAACGGGCATCGCTACTATTTTTTATTCATTTTTTGAGCTATATACGATAACGATTTCGTATTGTCTTGTTGTTTGATTTGATCAGGCTCAGAAAAATAGTATCAACTTATCAATTTTCAATACCGATTTTTGCTGTTTTACTAACAAAATCTTAGAATAACTTCTTATTATTTATAATTGATTAAATGATATGCTTCTTAGTTGAATATCTTTTAAAAGACTACCGCATTTCGTAAATTTGAACCACTTTATAAACCAATAAACAAATATTTATGGCATTTGATATTGATATGATCAAGAAGGTTTATGCTAATATGGCAGAACGCGTAGATACAGCCCGTGAGCTAGTAGGTAAACCCTTGACACTTTCAGAAAAGATTTTATACTCTCACTTATGGGAAGGTAAGCCCACAGAATCTTTTACTAGAGGTAAGGACTATGTGGATTTTGCGCCAGATCGTATCGCTTGTCAAGATGCTACCGCACAGATGGCTTTATTGCAATTTATGCAAGCCGGTAAAGATAAAGTTGCTGTACCAACCACTGTGCATTGTGATCACCTTATACAAGCAAAGGAAGGAGCAGAAAAAGATCTTAAAAATGCAAATGACGTTTCTAGCGAAGTTTTTAACTTTTTAGAGTCGGTTTCAAATAAATATGGTATTGGTTTCTGGAAACCGGGAGCTGGTATTATTCACCAAGTTGTACTTGAAAATTATGCGTTCCCAGGAGGAATGATGATAGGTACTGATTCGCATACTGTAAATGCTGGTGGACTTGGAATGGTTGCTATTGGAGTTGGTGGTGCTGATGCAGTAGATGTAATGGCAGGAATGGCATGGGAACTTAAGTTTCCAAAGTTGATCGGTGTAAAATTAACTGGTAAGCTTTCTGGTTGGACGGCACCAAAAGATGTTATTTTGAAAGTAGCTGAAATTCTAACTGTAAAAGGAGGAACAGGCGCTATTGTTGAGTATTTCGGCCCTGGGGCTACTGCAATGTCTTGTACCGGAAAAGGGACAATATGTAATATGGGTGCTGAAATAGGTGCTACAACGTCTACCTTTGGTTATGATGAATCAATGGAACGTTACTTACGTGCTACAGAGCGGGCTGATGTTGCAGATGCAGCGAATGAAGTAAAAGAATATTTAACAGCTGATGCTGAAGTATACGAAAACCCTGAGCAATATTTTGATCAAGTAATTGAAATCAATTTATCGGAACTAGGACCATTATTAAACGGACCTTTTACTCCAGATCTTTCTACGGAAGTCGGTAGCGATATGACCGAAAAGGCAACTGCTAATGAGTGGCCACTAGATGTTGAATGGGGATTAATAGGTTCTTGCACCAACTCCTCATACGAAGATTTGTCAAGAGCATCTTCAATAGCGCAGCAGGCGCTGGATAAAGGTCTTAAAATGAAATCGGAGCTAGGAATTAATCCTGGATCTGAGCAGGTGCGTTATACAGCGGAAAGAGATGGTATTCTCGATGTGTTTGAAAAATTAGATGCTAAGATTTTTACGAATGCCTGTGGACCATGCATTGGTCAATGGGCGCGTTACAGCGATCCTAAAAATGCACCTAAAAACAGTATTGTACACTCGTTTAACCGAAACTTTGCTAAACGTGCAGACGGTAATCCTAATACGCATGCTTTTGTTGCTTCACCTGAGTTAACAGCTGCTATTGCGATTTCTGGACGTCTTGATTTTAATCCAATTACTGATACCTTAATTAATGAAGATGGTCAAGAAGTGAAGTTCGATGAACCGACAGGGTGGGAATTACCACCAAAAGGATTCGACGTAAAAGATAATGGATATTTAGCTCCGGTTGAAGATGGTAGTGGAGTAGAAGTGGTAGTAAGTCCGACATCAGAAAGACTTCAATTACTTACACCGTTTGTTCCAATCAAAAATGAAGATATGCAGGGTATGAAGTTACTTATCAAAGCATTTGGTAAGTGTACTACAGATCATATCTCAATGGCAGGACCTTGGTTGCGTTTCCGTGGTCACCTTGATAATATATCTAATAACTGTTTGATTGGTGCTGTTAATGCATACAACAAGAAAACAAATTTTGTTAAGAATCAACTTTCTGGTGAATACGGAGGCGTTCCAGACACGCAACGAGCGTATAAAGCTAAAGGAATATACACTGTGGTGATCGGAGATCATAACTACGGTGAAGGATCATCGCGTGAGCATGCGGCGATGGAACCTCGCCATCTTGGTGTAGCTGCTGTCATTGTTAAATCGTTTGCTCGAATTCACGAAACAAATTTGAAGAAACAAGGTATGCTAGGTTTAACTTTTGCTAATGAAGCAGATTACGATCTGATTCAGGAAGACGATACGTTCAACTTCGTTGATATTGCTGATTTTGCTCCTGGGAAACCACTAACAGTTGAGGTTGTGCATGCTGACGGAAGTAAAGATACTATCAAAGTAAATCACACATACAATGAATCACAAATTGAGTGGTTCCGTGAAGGAAGTGCTTTAAACCTAATTAAAAAGGAAAACGCAGTATAGTTTTAATACTTGATGTAACAATATAAAAAGCATTCTGAAAAGTCGATTTCAGGATGCTTTTTCTTTTTTCCGTATCTTGCTTGTAGCCAACCAACTAAACTTCTGTATGAAAACAGGCAATATGCTGTGGGAGCGAATTAAGAAATTTTCGCATCAAGATCTGTTTTTGGTCATCACTATTATTGGATTATTGCCGGCAATTTATGACTTCTCACTTTTTGCATTGTTTGGTTTTTCTCAATCTAATTTTGGCGATCTCGATCCGGAAAAAGTAAGTTTCTTACAAAAATTGCATTTTCGGTCCCTATGGTTATTTCCTTTAGGATTGTATCTCGCGGTTAGATATCGACGCCCAGATAGATTTATCGGTCTTTTACCGTATGTTTTTTCTTTTGCCGTATTCATCATCCTGCAATACGATCTATTACCCGAGAACAGTGGTTTCCTCTTTACTATCTTTTATTTTGCATGTTACAAGCTCGCTTTTTTCTATATGGTAGAGGAAGGAAACCTAAGATCATTACCAATGGTTGTAGGGTTGATGGTAGTTTGGATTTTGTTAGATGTCTATCATTTTTTTCTATTTCTTACCTATACAGCACTGGTAAAACTTATTTACCTAGCCATTGTTCAGAATTTTGCTATTTTCAAAAACACACGGGTTAAGAAGAATTTTTCATTATTTGGAAAGTCAGTTTTGTATTGGAGTCCACTATTATTATTCATTATACCCAGTGCTATTTTTTCGAATAAAATCCACAAAAAAGCAGTAGACGGTATTTATGCGAACACTTTTGTTGAGACTACAGATTCAATTAATAGATTTAAGCGAGTCCAGTTTGAAAAAGATCTGAAAATCTCGGTAGATAAAGAAGTAGATTCTCTAAAAGTGAGCATTAACGCTGCGATGGACTCTGTTAAGGTTGAAAGCGAAGAAATGAGTGTAGCTCTACCAAATAAAGCAGGAAAAACCTTTTATAAGGTAGTTCCGGATGAATTGGGCAAAGTAATTCCCGGTTTGATGAAGGAGGAATGTACTTTTCCTAACATCTTCTGTTATTTTGAAAATGGGGTTAAGGGTGAAATGGACAAATCCTACAAAAAATCAAGAAAAAGGGGACATAAAAACTTGGTGAAGGAAGTACGCGACTTAACCCAAAGTAAAAACGATAGTATTCAAGCGTTAGCAAATAATACTAAGCAATTAGTAGAGACAAGGTTAGAAGATGTTAAAACAGGTCTGCGAAAAACAATCCAAGGTGTTTTCGACCTCAATTTGTTCATCAATTTACTACTAGATATTTTATTCGGTTTCGTCATTGTCAAGAGTTTTATGTACGTATTTTCTAGGGTTGCATTTTCGCAAGAAGCTAGTAATTATATCAGTCTTTTAGAAAATGAGGAAGGGATGAATAGCGGAACGCTCAAAAAATTTGAAAATCAATATACTATCCCGATATCGAGCAATCAAGATTTCTTTGTTTCACGATCTTACGAGCCAAGTGGCAGGGCACCAAAATTTAGTATCCCACAGTGGAATAAAGCTTTTATAGGCCGTATTTTCACAGGTAACTATGCAATGAACCATATAAAAATGGATCAAGCCGATACCTCCGTTTATTTTCGTGCGATGGGTGGTAAGGAGTTTGTAGAATGGGAACTTGCCGAAGATGAGGAGGTGATCTTCAACTTTAAAAATTTTGTAGGAATGAGTGCCAATATTAAGATATCGGCGGTTATTAGTATGCGTTTAACCTCCCTGCTTTTGGGTCGTATTATTTTTACAACGGCAAAAGGTCCAGGAAAATTAGTTTTAATGACTACTGGGAAACCAATTATTTCTGATGAGCGCAAAGCGGAAGCCAGTGTAGCCGTTAGTCGAATATTAGCTTGGCAACGTAATACACGGTTTCAAGTGGAGTCTGAAGTCAATTTGGTTGATGTTTTCATGAGTGGTATTTACCTAAAAAAACAACCGTCTGATTTGATCTTGATAGATGCTGATGTAAAAGGAAAAGCTAAAAGTGGTATTGTCAAGTTTATCAAGAATTTTTTGATGCCTATTTAATATAAACCTAGCTAATGTAGTTCCATATATTCTTGTATTTCGCCAGTTGTGAGTAGGTAAATCGGATAATCCTATTCGCTTCTTTAGACAAGGTCGGGTCATCTTTTAATAATTTGATAGCGAATTGTCTAGCCAGCTTTAATATATCATTATCTTTTACAATATCGGCTATTTTCAAATTTAGTACACCGCTTTGTTGCGTTCCCATGATATCCCCCGGACCTCTTAGTTTTAGATCGACTTCAGCAATTTCAAAACCATCATTTGTGCGAACCATAGTTTCTAATCGTGTTTTACTATCATTACTCAATTTATGGCTTGTCATTAGAATACAATAACTCTGTTCTGCACCCCGACCAACACGACCTCTCAGCTGATGCAATTGAGATAATCCAAAACGCTCGGCACTTTCAATAATCATAACCGAAGCATTGGGGACGTTGACTCCAACTTCAATAACTGTAGTTGCAACCATAATTTGAGTTTCACCTTTCACAAAGCGATTCATTTCATAATCCTTGTCAGCCGGTTTCATTTGACCGTGTACAATGGATATCTGGTATTCTGGCATGGGGAATTCCCGAACAATGCTTTCATAACCATCCATAAGGTCTTTATAATCCATTTTTTCCGATTCCTGAATTAGCGGATATACGACGTAAATCTGCCTGCCTAGTTTTATCTCATCTCTAATAAATTGAAAGACTTTTAGCCGATTACTATCATATCGATGTACGGTTTTAACAGATTTTCTCCCCGGAGGAAGTTCGTCAATGACTGATATATCTAGATCTCCATACAAACTCATGGCCAATGTACGAGGAATAGGTGTGGCGGTCATTACCAAAATATGGGGTGGTTGTTCATTCTTATGCCATAATTTAGATCGTTGCGCCACTCCAAAACGGTGTTGCTCATCAATAATGGCCAAACCGAGATTAAGAAACTGTACTTTATCTTCTAAAACGGCATGAGTACCAATTAAAATATGCAATTGTCCGTTTTGTAAATCGGCATGAATCTCTTTTCGTTTCGATGTTTTGGTCGATCCGGTTAGTAATTGGATTGTAATAGGCATATCTATTAACAATTCAACTAATCCATGGAAGTGCTGCGTAGCTAATATCTCAGTTGGTGCCATCAAGCAAGCTTGAAATCCGTTGTCGATTGCAAGCAACATGGTCATTAATGCTACTATTGTTTTACCTGAACCAACATCACCTTGAAGTAGTCTATTCATTTGTGCATTGCTGCCCAAATCGGTGCGTATTTCCTTAATTACACGCTTCTGGGCATTAGTTAATTCAAATGGAAGATGTTCTTGATAAAACTGACTAAAATAACTACCTACTTGATTGAAAGGATAACCCTTTATCTTTCGCTTTCTGAGCATATTCTTGCTTATCAGTTGGAGTTGAATATAAAATAACTCTTCAAACTTTAATCGAAATTGTGATTTAGCCAGCAGTTCTTGCGATTTGGGAAAATGGATGTTAAATAGCGCTTCGCTTTTAGAAATCAATTTTAGATCATCTAATATCGTAGAAGATAAGGTATCCAAAAATTGTCCTTTAGTTTCAATAAATAACTGTTGAATAATGTTAGAAGTAGTTTTATTAGTGATCCCTCTAGTACTTAGCTTTTCAGTGGATGGATAAACAGGCTGCATGGCTGTCCGCAATTTTTTCTCATAAGTAGATAACAACTCCATCTCAGGATGCGGCATGCTAAAGCCGTTGTAGTAGTTTACTCGACCAAAAATGACATAAGGTTCGTTAATTTTTATGTTTTCACGAATCCATTTTTGTCCTCTAAACCATACCAGTTGCATTTTCCCGGTATCATCTATAAATGTTGCAACTAGACGCTTTCCTTTCTTCTGCTCAACCGTCTTTAAATGAATGATTTTACCAACGATCTGAACATCGGCATTGTTGCGCTGTAGTTCACTAATTTTATAAAACCTGGTCTTATCAATATATCTATGAGGAAATAGATTAAGAAGATCTTGGTAGGTATGTATGCCAAGTTCTTTTCGAAGTAATTCTCCCCGATTAGGCCCTACGCCCTTTAAATATTCAATAGGAGTTTGAAGCACATTCGGGTTCATAAAACTAAATTAAATGTTTTAGTCCAAATCAAAAATAATATGTGAACGCATTTCGTTACTTTGGAGTAGTTATTGATAAATCTATCGCATGAGGATCTGTTTTCTGTTGTTATTTCTTATATGTTCCAACTGGTTGCAAGCACAGCAAACAAGTGTTGTTGACTTTAAGCATATTCATGCTACATTGAACATTGATGTTTTAAACGAAAAGGTTGCCGGTAGCATCAATGCAAGTTTTACCATTATAAAGGATACCACTGTTGTTTATCTAGACGCTAGAAACATGAGTGTCCTTGATATTGATGAAATGGACGAAGTAATCGTTACTAATGATAGTGGTAAAATCTATTTAAAAGGTAACTTTAAAAGGGGAAACACATATAACGCCTCCTTCAGTTATGCGGCAAATCCTAAAAAGACAATGTACTTTTTTGGTTGGGGTACTGATAGTGATGTAAAACAAGTATGGACTCAAGGTCAAGGCAAATATACAAGTCATTGGTTACCTAGTTTGGATGATATGAATGATAAGATTGAATTTGATCTAAGCATTCGTTTTGACAAGGATTATCAGGTAATTGCAAACGGAAAGTTGGCAGAATCTAAGATGGTAGGCAATCAGCTAGAATGGCATTATGATATGACACAACCGATGAGTAGCTATCTAGTTGCGCTTGCTATTGGGAATTTTGAAAAACAAGAACTGTTAAGCGATAGTGGCATTCCACTAGTTAATTATTATCATCCTAAGGATGTAGATAAGGTAGAACCGACTTATCGATATACAAAAATGATGTTCGACTTTTTAGAAAATGAAATTGGCATAACATACCCTTGGCAGAACTACAAACAGGTACCGGTTCGCGATTTTTTATATGCAGGGATGGAAAATACCGGAACCACAATTTTTGCCAATAGTTTTATGATTGATAGTATTGGCTTTGTCGATCAAAATTACGTCAATGTCAGCGCTCATGAGTTGGCGCATCAATGGTTTGGTAACTTAGTAACCGAGACCTCCGGAAAGCACCATTGGCTTCATGAGGGTTTTGCCACTTATTATGCATTGTTGGCAGAACGAAAGATATTTGGTGAAGCCTATTATAGCTTACGTTTATATGAGTCTGCATTACAGCTCAATCAAATGAGTGCTCAAGGTAAAGGTGAATCACTTGTAAACCCTAAAGCGAGTAGCTTAACCTTTTATCAGAAAGGAGCTTGGGCATTGCATATGCTTCGAGAAGAGGTGGGCGATGATGCATTCAAAGCTGCAGTTAAAAAGTACTTAAAGCTGTATGAGTTTAAAAATGTAACCACCAATGATTTTATTGCAGAGGTAGAGTTAGCGAGTGGAAAAGATTTAGTAGAATTTGTTGAACAATGGCTGCAGTCGAAGCAGTTTCCTTACGAGGAAGCGATGGCTAGCCTTATTTCGCAACCGGATTTTTTCATCGATCGTTTATTTGAAGTTACACAAAACGAGTTTCAGCATTCATCAAAGAAGAAAAGTCAAGAGCGGTATCAGTTTTTTAAAGGTGTTTTAGAAAAAGATGTGTATTATCCGATTAAAAGTGAGGTAATCGACCAAATTAAAGATGATGTGGTCCCATTTAGAAACAATCTTTTAAAACAGGCATTGGCAACTAATGATTTAAAATTAAGACAACATATCGTATCAGTATTAAATGAAATACCTTCTGAGCTTCAAGCGGATTTTGAAAGCCTACTTGATGATAAATCGTATATAACTGTTGAAAATACCTTATTTAAACTTTGGGCTAATTTCCCTGATATGCGAGCTACCTACCTTGATAAAACTAGAGGGCAAGTGGGATTTGAAAATAAAAATATTAGAACGTTATGGCTTGCTTTGGCATTGGTTACTCAAGACTATGAAGATGAAAAAAAAGCCGGCTGGTATCAGGAGCTATCGTCCTACACCGCACCAAAATATGGGTTTGAAACACGAGAAAATGCATTTAGATACTTAATTGAGTTATCCGGCTTTAACGATCAGAATTTACTTGATCTCATCAATGCATCGACACATCCTAATTGGCGTTTTGCAAGTTTTGCCAAAAAAACACTACAAAGTTTACTAAACGATGGTACTTGGCAAGAGCGGATCACTAAATTGTCTTCAAAATTATCGTTAGAGGAAGAAGAAATCCTAAAACAACTACAAACTAAATGAGAGCACTTGTTATAAGTGGAGGCGGAAGTAAGGGTGCATTTGCTGGTGGGGTTGCCCAATATCTTATTGAAGAAAAAAAGAACAATTATGACCTTTATTTGGGAACGTCCACAGGTAGTTTACTAATATCTCATTTATCTTTAGAAAAAGTAGGTAAGATTAAAGATATCTATACTTCAGTAGATCAGAATAGTATATTCAGTAACTGCCCATTCAAAGTCAAAAAAAATATGGTGTGCAGCAAATAGCAATCAACCATTTTAACGTGCTTTTGAATTTTTTAAAAGGACAAAAAACCTTTGGAGATAGTCATAATTTAAGAGCTTTGATCAAAAGCTCCATTGGAATTGAAGAATTTAATAAAATTAAATTTGGACCTAAGGAAGTAATTGTAACAGTATCAAATCTTTCATTAAATCAGGTGGAATATAAATCGATTAAAGATTATGATTATCAGGATTTTATAGATTGGATATGGATTTCATGCAATTATACCCCGTTTATGTCATTGGTCAGAAAAAACCACTACGAGTATGCTGATGGAGGTTTAGGTTGTATGATTCCCTTAGAAGAAGCTGTAAAGCGTGGCGCAACAGAGATCGATGCTATCATTTTGCAAACGGAGATTACAAGTATTAATCGGATGCCCTCTAGAAATGCTTTTTCTTTAATCACCAATGTGTTTAATTT
The DNA here is from genome assembly GCF_046524175.1 of Spongiivirga sp. MCCC 1A20706. NCBI lineage: Bacteria > Pseudomonadati > Bacteroidota > Flavobacteriia > Flavobacteriales > Flavobacteriaceae > Spongiivirga > Spongiivirga sp. MCCC 1A20706. The sequence continues at coordinate 806,046 of NZ_JBEFZF010000001.1, read as the reverse complement.
TATGGCAGACAGAATCGAATATCAGAATATTCAAATTGGTAAGTTCGCAGCATCACATAAAGATGTGGTAATTAATTTTTATTATACACCAACCATTCTCACTACTAATTCTCTTATTTTTGATCATGAACAAATGACAAATTGGTGGCAACGTGGTTTTAAATATGCAAAACGCAAAGATGCTAATGCCAATGAATTAGTAATTTAATAGAATTGAGTTTTTATGCGGGCACTTGTAATAAGTGGTGGTGGAAGTAAAGGAGCCTTTGCAGGTGGTATTGCCGAGTATTTGATGAAAACAAAAGGCTATGAATACGATCTTTTTGTAGGCACATCAACTGGGAGCTTATTAATCCCTTTTTTAGCCAATGGGCAGGTTGATAAAATACATGATATTTATACTAGTGTAAATCAGCGCAAAATATTTAGTAATAATCCTTTTCTCGTAAAACATAAAAAAGGACAAGAGTACGTTAGCATCAATCACTTGAATGTAATCTGGCAACTTCTTAAAGGAAAAAGAACCTTTGGAGAAAGTCGTAATCTCCTAAAAACAATAAAAAGAAATTTCTCACCTGAAGATTTTGAAAAAATTCATTATCGTGCAAAAGATGTGGTAGTGACTGTTTCGAACTTAACAAAAAACCGTACTGAGTATAAAAGTATAAACGATTTTAGCTATGAAGATTTTTGTGAATGGATATGGATTTCTTGTAATTACATTCCATTTATGTCGCTGGCTAAAAAAGACGGATTCGAATATGCTGATGGGGGGTTTGGTAATGTAGTGCCCATTCGTGAGGCGATTAGGCGAGGTGCGACCGAAGTAGATGCAATAATCCTTGAAACGGAGAATATGGATCAGCAAAAAGTACTGGGCAAAAACCCATTTTCGTTAATGGTGAGTTTGTTTGCCTATTTGTTAGACCAAATAGAGCGGCATGATATCACCATAGGAAAATTAGCGGCAAAGAACAAAAATATTAAGCTTAATAGGTACTACACACCGACTCAGCTGACCGAAAACTCACTGGTCTTTAATAAGAAAATGATGAAAGAATGGTGGGAAATGGGTATTGAATATGGCAAAAAAAGAAACGCCTTGCTAGAGGCCCAATAACTCAGTCCTTACCAAATATCAGAAATCTCCTTCTTAATAAAAGTCAATGCTGTTGCAGATGGCGCATTTTTATCAAGCATTTCGCTTAAGATCGCCTCTCTAAGTTTATCCGCATTTTCAATTTTAGCACTCATATTAGTAGTTCTGATCAGCCGGATAGTAGCATTTTTAGCGGAGTTGATAACTCCCCAACATTCATCACTCATATAAATTTGTTGTGCTAAGTTGTGCTCAAACTCGTTCTCTATATTACTCACCAAAAGCGCTTCATAATCATTTTTGTTGTCTCCTTTAGGCTTTACCCTAATTAACAATTTTGCCGGAACAATACGTTCCAGATAAAGGGTCATGCGCTCATAAGCCTGTAATCGCTGGGGTAAAGCATTCACCTGTAGGTCCTTTTTTAATAAAAAACGCCTTCTGCCATCCTCATTTTTTGTGTGTAGTCTGAAAAAATAATAGGCAATCATTCCAGTAACGATAGTTGGAATGGTGTATTTAATAACTTCAAGTAAGCCCTGCTGCTCAGCAAATAATAACATAGAATTTTAAGTTAGTGTTTCTAACAAACGAAAAACATTTGAAAGTGTTGTTCTTTATAAGATAAAAAAACAACTAAATATTTATGAGATCTTAGCTGTTTGAACAAGCTGCTTTATCTTAATATTAAGGGCCGCAAATAATAAGGTCATAAATGGACTTAACCAATTAAATATGGCATAAAAGAAATAATCAGCAACGGGAACACCAAGGACTCCACTTTGATATGCTCCACATGTATTCCAAGGAATAAGTACCGACGTTACAGTACCTGAATCCTCTAATGTTCTTGATAAATTTTCTGGAGCTAAACCACGATCACGATATGCTTTACTAAACATTTTTCCAGGGACTACTAGTGCTAAGTATTGGTCGGATGCGGTCACATTCAATGCCAAACAGCTCGCTACTGTACTTGCGAAAAGCCCAAAGGTAGTTGTCGCCAAACTCAATAACGCTTTACTGATTCTTGATAATGCTCCGATGGCATCCATTACCCCACCAAATACCATTGCACAAATAATTAACCAAATGGTACCTAGCATTCCGCTCATTCCACCGGAAGAAAACAAATCGTTTAATTCTGCACTGGAAGTTTCAACCGAGGTATCCACAGTGATAGCCTTCATAACTCCTTTGTAAGCAGCATTGAAATCTAAGTTTTTTGCTTCGGCGATGTTCAATACGATATCAGGTTGTGCTATTATGGCAGTAACTGCTCCGAGTAAAGTACCCATAAGTAAGGCGATAAGAGGTGGTGTCTTTCTAACGATAAGTATTATGACCATTATCGGAACTAGAAAAAGCCAGGGGCTAATATTGAAGGCAGCATCCATTGCAATTAATTTGTCTGAAATGTCGGGTGTACCACTTGTCTCAATATTCAATCCTATGATTAGAAATATAATTAGAGTAACCGTAATAGTTGGGACGGTCGTATACGTCATGTACTTTATATGAGAGAAAAGTTCTCCGCCGGCCATAGCAGGTGCAAGATTGGTGGTGTCGCTTAAAGGAGAAAGTTTATCTCCAAAGTAAGCTCCTGAAATAACCGCACCAGCAGTCATTCCCAGAGAAATTCCTAATGTGTCGCCTATACCGATTAAAGCAATACCAACTGTTGCCGAAGTAGTCCATGAGCTTCCGGTTGCAATGGAAATGAGAGCACAAATTAGGACGCAAGCTACCAGAAAGTACGTAGGGCTCAAAATTTGTAATCCATAGTAAATCATTGAAGGTATGATACCGCTGATCAACCAGGTTCCTGCCAACGCTCCAACAAGTAATAAGATTAATAGAGCTCCAGTGGTAGATCGTACATTTTCAGCAACTTCTTCAACCATTTTTTTATAGGACACTTTATTAAAGAAGCCTACAACACCAGCAACCGCAGCTCCTAGAAGAAGAATGAATTGATTACTCCCGCTTAGTGCATCATCACCAAATACATAGAACACATTAAAAAATAACATTAGTACAAGTGCTATTACAGGAATGAGCGCTTCAAATAAGTTTAGTTCTTTATTTTCGACAATGTTTTCGTTTTGAGGATTTAACGGATTGATATTTTCGTCTTGCATTGAGTTTGGTAGTTTAATCGAATGGTAATGTTACGATTTTGCCTACTGCTATGCAAATATGAGTCAAGGTAACCACTGTAAAACAAAAAAGGCTATCAATTAATTGATAGCCTTTTTTGATATAAAGGTTATATCTTTAGTTTAAGCAATATCTAAATCCTAGCCCGAACCTACCGGGTGTGAAGGTATCTGCACCATCAGCATTTCCTAGAAAGATGGCAGGTCTCCAATCAAACGTTATAGAAAGCGGTACATCAGGAATTTTAAAATCTAACCCCGCTGTTGGTCGTAAGAAAAAATCTGAACCGCCATCAAAAAGTACAATTTGTGGACCAATACCAGCAAACCATTTTAAACTCTCGGCATTAGGAATACCGTCATTATAGTTCCAAATGGCTGAAATAGCAGTAAGATCATCACCAAAAGTTACTTCGGCAATTGCTGCATGATTAGCGCTAAAAAAGTGTTTTACAGATGGTCCTACCAAGGTGCTTCCTTCACCAAAATCAATACCCAAACCTATTGCGGTGGTATAGTTGTCTTGAGCTTGTAAGGTTGTGGTTCCAATCATTAAGGATAAAGCCAATAGGCAAAGAAATTTTTTCATTATAAAAGGTTATTTGGTTAATACTAAAAACTATGTTTTTGAATTGTAGTAGTTAAACTACAACAAATACGATTGTTTTTAATGATTTGGATGTTATAATTGCCTAAAAATACTGGTTTTCTGGTAGAAGATGTAACTGTTTCATACATGCCTTCATTTGTTGATAGGTTCTTTCGATGTCATTATCTAAGCCTATTGAAAAGCGAATTAATCCATTACTTAATCCCATTTCCTTTTGTTCCTCTTCCGGAATTTCTGAAGACGTAGAGCTCCCTGGAGCACTGAATAAAGTTTTGTAGAAACCTAGGCTAACAGCCAGATACCCTAGATTTTGCTTTTGCATTAATTCCATTAAGGCATTAGCATTGTCGATCGATCCGACATCGATCGTTAGCATACCCCCATAACCATATTCAGTATTCATCATTTTAGTAAATATTTCATGGCTAGGATGTGTTACAAGTCCCGGGTAAACTGTCTTTAAGCCATCTTCCTGAAATCTCTTCGCTAGAAACATTGCGTTATGACTATGGGTTTTCATTCGAATATGTAGGGTGCGCAAGTTTTTTAAAATGCTAGACGCTCTCAAACTATCCATTGTTGCACCTAATAACATACATGCACCATCATTAACATTCCGTAATTGATCAATAAACGTTTGTGTGCCGCAAACCACTCCGCCAACGGTATCACTTGATCCGTTTATGAATTTCGTCAAACTATGTATGACTACATTAGCACCAAGCTTAGCCGGTGAAATGCTTAAGGGCGAGAATGTATTGTCGACAACAAGTTGTAAATCATATTTTTGTGCAAGTGCAGCTAACGATTTGATATCGGCTACTTCTAACAAGGGGTTACTTACCGATTCACAATAAATCACTTTTGTTTTTGAATTAATGGCGGCTTCGACAATATCAAGCCTTGTTATGTCGACAAACGAAGTCTCTATTCCCAATCTTGGGGTGAAATTCTTCAAAAAAGCGTACGTACCTCCATAGATGGTTCTACTTGAAATAATATGATCACCACTTTGACATAATTGAAGTAGAACAGGAGTGATTGCTCCCATGCCAGAAGCGGTGACGGTAGCGGTTTCAGTTCCTTCCATTGCAGCTAGGGCTTCACCTAAATATAAATTACTGGGGGATGAGTGTCTTGAGTATAAGTAGCAACCATCAGCGTTACCTTCAAAGGTGTCAAACATCGTTTTGGCTGATAAAAAAGTATAAGTAGATGAATCAGAGATTGAAGGGTTAACTCCACCAAATTCTCCAAAATATTGTAGGTCTTGTATGCTATTTGCGGGTTTGAATTTCATCACGTACGTATTTAATTATAATCCCAAAATTCGATCATCATAGAATTAAATACAATTATTTTATTTATATTTAGAGTTATAATCTTAATTTTTTGGTTTTTTTAGATTTTTTTTCATTGATTAATCATAAGTTCGTACTTTGCTAGAAAATATGACACATGGAATTGGATCAAATAGATAGAAAACTTCTGCTTTTACTTCAAAAAAATAGTAAGCAAACAACAAAACAACTTTCGTTACAGCTTGATTTGTCGGTTACTGCTGTTTATGAACGAATTCGAAAACTAGAAAGAGCTAACATTATTACTGATTATGTAGCGCTAATAGATAAAGATAAAGTGCAAAGGGGTTTTGCTGCCTTTTGTCACGTGCGTTTGGTGCAACATAGCAAATCTTTTTTAACAGCTTTCGAGAAAAAAATACAAGAACTAGATGAAGTAAAATCGTGTTTTCATGTAAGCGGAGACTATGATTATATTTTGCATGTATTGGTAAAAGATATGCAGGCCTACCGAGAATTTATGGTGACCAAATTAACTTCGATTGCGCATATTGGTAATACCCATAGTTCATTTGTAATGACGGAAGTTAAAAACCATAGTGCGATTAGCATTTAGTCCGTCATTTTGGTACTTTTAAAAAGTGAAAACGATCGTTGCAAATAAACCTGTCGCTATCTACAAAGCAATAGAATTTCTTGTTCTTTTTATTTTTATTCCAGTAAGCTACGCTTTCGAATACAATCCGATAATTAAAGGATGCATTGGCTTAGCTGGTTTTATCTATTTGATTTATATATTGCTCAAGGTAGAAAAGATAAGTTTTAAAATAAACAGGGGCCTTGATTGGCCACGGTTCTGGCAAACAACCTTAGTAAAGTTAGGGCTGATTATTTTCATAACCTGCCTTTATGTTTATTTGGTTGCACCAGATAAATTATTCAATGTACTTTTAAATAAACCCAAGCTTTACGTTATTATCTTATTTGTGTATGCGTTTTTCTCAGTGTATCCACAGGAAGTATTGTACCGCACTTTTTTCTTTAATCGATATGAGCAATTTTTTACAAGTAAGTATCAAATTGTTTTCATTAATGCGATTATCTTTTCGTTGGCCCATATATTTCTTAAAAATATGTTGGTTGCCGTATTGACCTTTGTTGGCGGATTACTTTTTGCTTATACCTATTACAATGAGCGTTCTACCTTAATGGTTTCCGTCGAACATGCCATTTATGGTAGTTGGTTATTCACTGTTGGTATGGGTGATATGTTGGCGTTTCCTTCTTAAAATCAGGTTCAATTTTAATGTTCAATATGTTGATGCAGGCAGCCCAATTTCTAAAAAGGAATTTCTATTTTTGTTTATCAAATTAAAACAGACTTAAAAATACTATATGAGTTCATATGATGTAGCCGTAATTGGCTCAGGACCTGGAGGATACGTGGCAGCAATTCGTTGTGCGCAACTAGGGATGAAAACCGCAATTATTGAAAAGTATTCAACACTAGGAGGTACTTGTCTAAATGTAGGTTGTATTCCATCAAAAGCACTTCTTGATTCATCGCACCATTATGAGGATGCTGTAAAGCATTTTGAAGAACATGGTATTGAGATTCCGGGAGAGGTGAAGGTGAACTTAGAAAAAATGATTGGTCGTAAACAAGCAGTTGTAGATCAAACGACCAAAGGAATCGAGTTTTTAATGAGTAAAAATAAGATTGATGTTTTTGAAGGCTTAGGCAGTTTTAAGGATGCAACACATATTAACATTGACAAAGCTGATGGAAAAACAGAAACCATCGAAGCTAAAAATACCATTATTGCTACGGGTTCTAAACCGTCAACACTGCCTTTTATTACAATTGACAAGGAGCGTATTATTACGTCTACCGAGGCGCTAAAATTAAAAGAAGTACCTAAACACATGATCGTGATTGGCGGCGGTGTTATAGGACTTGAATTGGGTCAAGTATATAAAAGGCTAGGGGCCAATGTTTCAGTGGTAGAATATATGGACCGTATTATTCCCGGTATGGACGCTGCACTTTCTAAAGAGCTAATGAAAGTAATGAAAAAGCAGAAAGTGAAGTTCCACTTATCGCATAAAGTAAAGTCTGTAGAGCGTGTAGGTGATGAAGTAGTTGTGAAGGCGGATGATAAAAAAGGCAATGAAGTTGAGTTTAAAGGAGATTACTGTTTAGTATCTGTCGGTAGACGTCCATATACAGATGGATTAAATGCCGAAGCAGCTGGAGTGAAGTTAACAGATCGTGGACAGGTGGAAGTTAATGATCATCTTCAAACTACTGCCTCAAACATCTATGCTATAGGAGATGTTGTTCGTGGTGCAATGCTTGCTCATAAGGCAGAAGAAGAAGGCGTATTAGTAGCTGAACAATTAGCTGGTCAACAACCACACATTGATTATAATTTGATTCCAGGAGTGGTATACACCTGGCCTGAGGTTGCTGCTGTAGGTAAGACAGAGGAAGAATTAAAAGAAGCGGGAGTTGCTTATAAGTCCGGACAATTTCCCATGAGAGCATTGGGTCGTGCAAGAGCGAGTATGGATATTGATGGTTTTGTGAAAATACTAGCTGATGCAAACACTGATGAGGTTTTAGGCGTGCATATGATCGGAGCTCGATGTGCCGACATAATTACCGAAGCTGTAACTGCCATGGAATTTAGGGCAAGCGCTGAAGATATGGCAAGAATGAGTCATGCGCATCCTACCTATGCCGAGGCGGTGAAAGAAGCTGCATTGGCCGCCACAGAAGATCGGGCGTTGCATGTGTAAACGTAAAATTTAACTACAAATATCAAGTAGCATAAAAACCTTGTTAGCAATTAAATTTTGCTAACAAGGTTTTTTCGTTTTATCTAGTGATGCTGAACTTGGGGCGGGTCTCAGAAAGATATGTTGGTTGAAATTTCATGTATCAGGTAATGCAGAAACGAGGACTTCAGAATCAAATACTATAAATTTTCTAAATGCTCTTTTTTGCAGTCATGATTCGTCGGTATGATTGCTCAATTCGCTCTTTACTAATCTCACCACTTTGAACCATTTTATAAATGGCATCAACCATTTTTATACTAATGTCAGGATCGTATTCTAGATTATTACCCACAACAAGAATGTCTACATCAGCTTCAATGGCTTTTTTCAATATTGTTTCGAAAGGAAACATAGCATTAACTGCTTTCATTTGTAGGTCATCCGAAAACACCAACCCATCAAACTCAAACTGATCTCGTATTATTTTTTTGATGACATTTTTTGATAAAGTAGCTGGGTAGGTTGAATCCAATTCCTTATTCATTACATGAGCAGTCATAATGGCCATTGCCTTCTTATTACTCAGTTTTCTAAATGGAATAAGCTCCTCTATGGACCAAAAATTGGTAATGTCTGTAATACCTTTATGAGAATCGGCATCGGCGCTACCATGGCCCGGAAAATGTTTTAAAGTAGAGATAATTCCTGCTTCAGCATGTGCGTCGATCCAAATTGCTGCATGTTTTTCAACAACTTCGGCTTTTTCGGAGAAACTACGCTCGTAACCGCCAATTACGGGGTTATTCTTATTGATATCCATATCAACGACTGGAGCAAAATTAAGGTTAATACCGATGTTTTTTAGTGTTTTTGCGTTTAGCTGGGCATAAAACTGTGTGGAATCCACAATGTCAATAGCCCCCAAGTATTTAGCGGATACACTTGCTGGAAATCCGTATGTTGGTTTCAACCGATTCACCTTACCACCTTCCTGATCAACAGCGATGAATAACCTGTCTTCATTAAGGTTTTGAAGATCGTTAACAAGTTTTTTTAATTGTTCAGGCGACTTTATATTTCGATCTGCCTTTTTGTAAACCACATCGTAATCAAATACGATAAGTCCTCCAATCATCCCATTTTTCAATTGATTTTTCAATACAGTATCTACTTTCTGAATAGCATCACCTCGAAAACCAACCATGATCATCTGACCGATTTTCTTTTTTAATGTTATATCAACTTTGTTCTGTTCAGGTTGTTTTTCTTTTGACTTGCAAGAAAGTGCTGTCAAAACAAGGGTAAAGATGATTAGTCGAATTCCGTTTTTCATGGACTAGTATTCAATGAATTATTAACCCCTAAATTAGAACATTTATTTGATCAATACTGTATTGGGATAGGCGGCTTGCCAACCAAACCAAAATGCATTAAAACTGCGTAGTCGTCTCAGTTCATTCCCTAAGACACTGACTATTTTATCCTCATAAAGCGTCCACACCCGACCACTGTCATCAACAATGGTAGAATTTCCGTCATAGTGACGAAAGATGATGTTACCAGAATCATACAATCTATTTGCCCCACTATTATCAGTAAACACAACAAACGCTTGGTTGCCAATTGCGCTTTGATAAATAGGATTTTTCTTTAAGAATTTTGTTGATATTGCAAGAGATTGCTCCGGGTACTCTTCGAATTTGACCGCTAGAATTGAGGCTTTGTTTTTAAGTTTTTTATCGATGTTTGGTACATTAAACATCAAATCATCGGTTGCGAAATATTGTCGGTATGCAACGCCTTCTCCATAATCTCTTTTAAAACCTGTTTGTAATGATAGTACTTTGGTTTTGGGGTGAGACCGTTTCCATGCTCCCCAAGTAGTGGTAACAACACTGCGATAATTAAATTGAATGTTTTTACCAACGAGTGGACCAACAACGGGTTTACCCTCTAAAGTACTCCAAAGTGACTGTGTCTCCTTATCATACATTAGTTTATTTGACCGATATAAAAATCCGCTAGTACCCATTTGATATTGCTTTCCATTATGGGTAGTTTCATACAAAATGACAGTACCACATAGCGTACAATAAACACCGGCCACTGGAACGTTTCCTACGGTATCTGTAAATAGTTCATGCCAAGCCAGAATACGTTTTGGATATGCTCGTACATCTCCATTGACGGCTATACCAAAAACAACATCATCATCACTTAGATAATCCGCTTCCTGAGCGCTGATCATCGTTGGATTCCGCAACGGAGGGATTCCATCTTGTTTGACACCTCCCCAGCGTATTTCATCAAAGCGAATCAGGGCATTTTCCTGTCGGTTCTCGAAGTAGGTTCTAAACTTGCGATCTAGTAAACTGTGTAATTTAGCTTTAAAAACATGGTAAGTTGGAATGATCTTCTGAGGTTTGTTCCATATATATTCGTACCACTTGTTAGTGTCAAAGCCATATTCTTTTCTTGTTTTTTTCTGTAACAGCTGTAGCATTTGCTGTCGAAATTCAACACCCTCAGAAAAGTATAATAACTCTAACAACATTACTTCATAACCTTCTTGCCAGTTGTGATCAATATTCTTTAAAATCAATTTTTGTATTTGAAAATCATCGGTGGTAAGTAGTAATAAGAATTGGTCTACAATGGGATGATTTTGTTCTGCACTGGCATTTAAAGGAATATAAACAGCTTCACTATAGGCCTTGTTGAAACTGAGAAATAAGAGAAGTATATAAAAGGTTTTACGCATGTCATGAGATTTTTTCTTTTCCCATTTTCAGTCGACATGTGTCAAATAAACTAACAGTTTAGGCGTTATGAGAGCCGTCGCAATATGGTGGATTTTTGGTTAGTTTGCAAGTGCATAACCAAGCTTCTTTTTCTTCTTCTACACTAAAAGTAAGTGGTAAGGTTGCTTTTTCTTTTCTATGTGAACCATTGCAAAATGGCTGATCTCCATGACCACAAGAACACCATGAATAGTTTTTATCAGCTTCTAATTTTACCTGTATTGGAGCATCACCACCACGAATATTATTTTCTTTCATAACTGAAATTTTACCTAAAAATAAAAAGATTCAATATCAATAGATAGCTCAGCATAAAATATAGAATGGTTTTAAATACGGGCCTGGTATGTATATAGCTGGTAATACCTTCCTTCTTCCTTAATAAGTTCATTGTGTGTGCCGCGTTCTGCTATTTTTCCCTTTTCGATCACTAAAATTTGATCCGCCCTTCTAATGGTGCTAAGTCGGTGGGCAATAACAAAAGTGGTACGTCCTTTCATTAATTCCGCTAAACTTTTTTGAATTAACGATTCGCTTTCTGTATCTAAATTTGACGTAGCTTCATCTAAAATGATGATCTTTGGATTGGCTAAAATGGCTCGTGCAATTGCAATACGCTGCCTTTGTCCTCCGGATAGCTTAACTCCACGTTCTCCGATTAAGGTATCTAGACCATCATCAAAACGATCGGTAAACTCATCCACATAACCAGCCTTTACCGCGTTTGAAAGTTCTTCCTCAGTGGCATCAGGCCTTGGGAATAAGATGTTCTCTTTAATAGTACCTTCAAATAAGAACTCATCTTGTAGTACAACTCCCAAATATTGACGATAGCTGTTTAAGGTAATTTTTGACAAATCGTGATTGTCGACTGTAATTATTCCTTTTTTCGGATTTAAAAATGAAGCAGCTAAACCTGCAATGGTTGATTTACCTGACCCAGAACTTCCCACCAACGCGGTAACTGATCCTGATCCCGCTTGAAATGAAATATCGTGTAGTACGTCCTTATCAGCTTCGTAAGCAAAAGACACATTTTTGAAATTAATATCTCCTTTTAGATTTTCCAGTTTTATAGTACGCTCATGATCTTCTTCTTCAGGAATCATGTTCATAAGTTCCTCGGTACGATCAAGACCCGCTAGTGCTTCGGTGAGCTGACTACCAATGTTGCTCATTTGTACAATAGGCGCAATCATAAATCCCAGCAGTAGGGTGAAGGCCAGAAAATCCCCAATGGTTATTTGATCGATCATTACCTTATACCCGCCAATTCCCATAATACCTGTGGTAGCAAGACCTAATAAAAAGGTCGAACTACTTGTCATGAACGCAGTCGCGGTCAAACTTTTTTTGACATTTTGAAACAGTCGATCTACTCCGGCTTCAAAAATCTTATTTTCTTGATGTTCTGCGTTAAATCCTTTGATAACGCGAACGCCCGCAAGTGTTTCGGTTAATCTACCTGTTACTTCCGCATTGATCTTTCCTCTTTTCCTAAAGATCGGGCGAATGTATTTAAATGCCTTTAAGGCAACAACAGCAAAAATCGAAATAGGAATAAGGGTGAACAATGTCATTTGCCAGCTTATTCTTATTAATAATACTACTGAGATGATTGCGGTGATTGTACCACCCACTAATTGGACCAACCCAGTACCGATTAAGTTGCGCACACCTTCAACATCACTCATAATACGAGATACTAAGGCTCCTGATTTAGTATTATCAAAAAAGCTAATGGGTAATGACAGCACTTTTTTTTGTACTTGCGCACGCAGTTCGGAAATAAGATATTGTGCCTGAACACTTAAAATTCTCGTTAATAAGAATGAAGTTACTGACTGAATTAGAATTGCAATCAGCACCACAATTAAGAGCCATTTTAACAGGTCGAAGTCCTTTTTACCAATAACGTCATCCATCAGGTATTTACTGGCCATTGGGATTACCAATTTGGCAACCTGACTTATAACGATTAAAATAAGACCTATTAAAACTAAATTTCTTCTAGGCCAGATAATGGTTTTAAATGCTTTACCAATGCTAACCGTACTTTTCTGTTTTTCCTTCTCTGCCATAGCGTTGTATGCGATTGCAGATCAAAAATAAACACTATCGGCTACGTTGCCTAATTAATCGGTAGCGAAGTATAAGCTGGGTTTTCAAATAAAGCAATGCTTGTATCATCTTTTGCTTTAACAAGCCTAATGCTTTGAAAAAAGCAGGTTCTATTTTATAGTATTGAAGTACGACCGTGCAGACTACAACAATAAAAGTAAGGGCGCCTAAAACTGCAAAAAGAGGATTTAAGCTGTTATAGAAAAATCTAGAAAGCCCAATACCAGTTAAGCTTCCATATAAGATGATAAAATGAACAATATAGATGGATAGCGTTCGGCTACCAATATCAACAACTAACTTTTTTTCAAAGTATTTTCGGACCATAGCAAACAGCGCAAAGATAATAAGCACATCACCCATACGTGTAAATAAATAGTTATAGTTAGCAGACGCGAAAAATATGTTAATACCTGTTAGGTCGTACATAAGACTTAAAAGCCAGCTTGAAGTGAATAAAAGTAAGGAACCTGTAATAAGCAGTGTATAAATAAACCATTTATAGAAACCAGATTTCGAAACATTATTTTTGAAAATTAACGCCATGAATCCACCAGCAGCAACGTAACCAAACCAAGGAAAAATTGTAAAGACAGATCCGTTTGCTTTGGTAAACCAGTTGGCTAGGTAATCAGGCAAAAAGGAAAAACTATAAGCTGCATACGCACGTTCCCATAAAAAAATAATAACCGTTAAAATGAGTAGCGCATACTGAAATATTTTCTCCGAAACTTTTGAAAACAACAAATAAAGTCCAATAATTAAAAGGATAGAAAGACCAATTATTTGAAGTACATTAATTAAAAAGAAATAGTCGCCAAAACTACCACCAAATAACGAGCTCAAACTTAAATGCAACATGTACCCCCATAAAATGAGTTTGAATGCTCTTTTGATGCCTTTCAAAACACGCGGGTTTTGATAGCCTCGCCCTTTTTTCATTAGTAAAAACACGAAAACAAAGCCCGTTATAGTAAAGAACATAGGCGCTGTCACACCTCTGAAATACTCCCAGAAATTATAAGCAAAGCTGTCATGATTCTTAAAAGAATCGGCCAATAACGAGCTTATAAAATGCCCTTGTAACATCATCAAAATGGCAAATGCACGAATAGCATCAATAAAGTATATTCTATTGCTCTTTGTATTCACTTTAGGGGTTTTATCCTATATACGTTATGTTCAACTTATTAGACGTGTAATAGTGCAAAGGTATGTTTTTTAAATTATGTTAATTTTTATCTGGTTTGAAGATCCTAGAGGTGTGATTAAAATGAATTTCGAGTATGAAACTTAATCACTAATTTTATCGTGAATTAAGATCATTTTCATCAACATTTATTCTATGGTATCAATTTTAGCATTTGCTGGGAGTAACAGTAGTACTTCTATAAATCATCAATTAGTAAAATATGCAAGCCGATTAGTCCTGAATCAGGATATTCGATTATTGAAGATGTCTAATTATCCATTTCCAATGTTCAGCGAGGATCTCGAGAAAAACGAAGGCTACCTTAATTCGCTTATCGAGCTAAAAGATGATATTGCTGTTGCAAATGGTTTAATAATAGGTATAAATGAACATAACTCCATGCCATCCGCTTATTTTAAAAATTTAATAGACTGGTTATCAAGAATAGAGCGGCAATTTCTTGTTAACACAAAGGTACTGTTACTAAGTACATCACCGGGAAAGCGAGGAGCACAAACTGCCTTAGCACTTACTAAGGATTTGCTACCTAGATTTGGTGCAGAAATATATGATGCCTTTTGCTTACCATCGTTTAAAGACAACTTTTCGTTAGATAGCAATTCAATTTCCAATGCGGATCTTGATGAGCAATTAAAGCTAATTGTTGAGGGATTTTCAAATCAATTTTCTGAATAATTGCGCACAATATTTAGCACTAACATTAACAACACCAAAAAGTTTAAGAGGCAGTTGTTGCAATGGTCACAACAGTTTCAAGAGATTGTTTGGTTAGACAGTAACGAAATAAGCCATCCCCATGCTAAATACGATGCTATTTTGGCGGTTGATGCGCTGACCACTTTCAAAACAGATTATTCTGATGCTTTTGAGCAGTTAAAGGAATATAAAAACAGCGCAAACGATTGGATTCTTGGTTATCTATCATATGACCTCAAGAATGATGTGGAGCAATTATCATCCACAAATCGGGACGATCTAGGTTTTGCAGATTTACAGTTTTTTCAACCAAAAAAGTTATTTCTTTTAATGGGAGATAAGCTCGATATGCTATATCTACGAATGTGTGATGATGAAATGGAGTACGATTATAACGTAATTTCAACAACATCAATACCAAGTTTGCAATCGATTATTGAAAAAAAGAAAAACGAAACGACGCCACCGGTAAAGATCAAGCTTCGTATTCATAAGGAAGCATATTATGAAAAGTTAAAAGGTGTTTTAAGCAGAATTTATAGAGGAGATATTTATGAAACCAATTTCTGTCAGGAGTTTTATGCAGAAGATGCTCGGATAAACCCGATGGAAACGTATCTGAATCTGAACGATATTTCAATACCTCCTTTTGCGACGTTCATGAAGTTTGATGAACATTATTTGTTGTCGGCTTCTCCTGAACGCTATCTAAGAAGGGATGGAGACACCATAATTTCCCAGCCTATTAAGGGCACAGCTAAACGATCTGATGATAAACTTGAAGATAAAAGACTTATTGATGCCCTTGCGAATGATCCAAAAGAACGATCAGAGAACGTGATGATCGTAGATTTGGTCAGAAATGATCTCTCAAAGTATGCAAAAAAAGGAAGCGTTCAGGTAGAAGAACTTTGTAAAGTTTATACCTTTAAACAAGTACACCAAATGATTTCTACCATAACAGCCGAACTTAAAACAAATACTGATAGCGTTGATGTGATAAAGGCCTCGTATCCAATGGGGAGCATGACTGGGGCTCCAAAGATTTCTGCGATGAAAATTATTGAAGAATTTGAAGAAACAAAACGAGGTGTTTATTCGGGAGCAGTAGGTTACTTTACACCGGACGATGATTTTGATTTTAACGTGATTATTCGCAGTATTCTTTACAACAATCGAACAAAATATGTGTC
This sequence comes from Spongiivirga sp. MCCC 1A20706, assembly GCF_046524175.1. NCBI lineage: Bacteria > Pseudomonadati > Bacteroidota > Flavobacteriia > Flavobacteriales > Flavobacteriaceae > Spongiivirga > Spongiivirga sp. MCCC 1A20706. The sequence continues at coordinate 790,069 of NZ_JBEFZF010000001.1, read as the reverse complement.
TTACTCTGTTGGAGGAGCCATTACTGCTGGTTCTATTCCTGAAAAAGAATATGAAGAATGCTTGATTAAAGCCAAGGCGATGCGACAAGTACTAGAGGGGTAGTTTTCAGCATACAGTAAGTATTTTTTCTATTAACCATCTGTTCAATAACCCAAAAACCACTAATCAACTAAGTATTACCTTTATCGCATGAAGCATAAAGAGTTTTTTTTAAAAAAATATCATCAGCAAATATTCGCACAAAGTTGGACACCTAATGAACCGAAAGCCATTGTATTATTAGTACATGGTTTTGGCGAACATTCTAGTCGGTATGCTGAATTTGTTGTTCCGCACTTAATTGACAATAGTTTTGCTGTTTTTACTTACGATAATATCGGTCATGGGAAGTCAACCGGTAAACGAGGTGATTGTGAGAGTTACGAACAGTTAATGGCAATTTTAAATGATGCATATGATGAAGTTAGAGAACGTTTTGTCGACCTCCCGGTATTTTTATACGGGCATAGTATGGGGGGTAACCTAGTCATTAATTATACACTTCGTATTGAGCCGGGAGTAAAAGGAACAATTGCGTCAAGTCCTTATCTACGGTTGGCTTTTAAACCACCAAGTTGGAAAATGAGCATTGGCAAGTTATTTTATAAAATTGCACCATCGATTACGCTGTCCGCCGGACTAGAAGTAAATCATTTAACTAGAGACAAGGTGGAAGTTGAGAAGTATAAAAACGACCCGCTCGTACATGACAAAGTAAGCCCTATGTTCACGTTTCCAATAATGGAAGCAGGGGAGTGGGCTATTACTAATTCAGAGCATTTAAGCACACCAATGCTTGTTGCGCATGGCACTGGAGACAAGGTGACGAGTCATGAAGCTTCGAAAGAGTTTGCTAAGGGAAGCCCAAAGGCCAGCCTACAACTTTTTGATGGCGGATATCACGAAATGCATAACGATCTTGATAAAAAAGACTTTATGAAAACCTTAATTACTTGGATGGATAAACAATTGTGAAAACTGCATTTTCAGATCATATACGTTCTCATTTTCCTTCACTAAAAAAGGGAAAACTTCTTATTGCAATTAGTGGCGGACTTGACAGCGTAGTTTTGACCCATTTATTGCATTCATTGTTTTTTGATTGCACTCTGGCGCATTGTAATTTTAAACTAAGAGGGGAAGAAAGTGATACTGATGAAATGTTCGTTATTCAATTTGGAGAAGCCTTAGATTTTGAAGTATTTACACAGTCTTTCAATACTAAAGAATATGCTGCTAAAAATGGTATTTCTATTCAAATGGCCGCCAGAGAATTGCGATACGAATGGTTTTATGACCTCGTGGGACAATTTAGTTTTGATGCCATTATTACCGCTCACCATGCGAATGACAATTTAGAAACTATGTTGATCAACCTTACGCGTTCAACTGGGATTGAAGGTTTATTGGGAATACCAAAGGAAAAGGATTTATTAGTCAGACCACTCTTACCATTCAGTAGAAATGAGATTGAAGATTATGCAAAGTCTCATCAGCTAAATTGGCGAGAGGACAGCAGCAATGTTGATGAAAAGTATTTGCGTAATGCTATTAGACAGCAGATTGTTCCTGAACTAGAAAGAATTAATCCTAATATTAATCAAGCAGTTCAAAAAACACAAGAAAACCTGTCGGATGGTTGGCAACTGATTCAAGATCGAATAGCATGGCTAATAAATGAGCTACAACCAGAGTTTAAATTAGGTGAAATCCGGATAAATACCTTAAAAAAACTATCAAATCCTAAAGCATACCTATACTACCTCCTAAAGGATTATGGATTTACTGAATGGAATGATGTGGTCAATTTACTAGATGCGAATTCAGGTAAACAGATACATTCTAAAACACATATACTATTAAAAGATCGGGATTATCTTGTTTTAAAACCCCAAGTTTTAAACAGCCAATCTGTATATTATATAGATGAAGATAGTAACCAGATTTCGGTACCTATTGTGCTTGATGTAAGTCAGGTTACCAAATTGGATTCGCATAACGTAAATGTCTTGTTTGTGGATAAAGAAACGTTAAAATTCCCTTTAAAGTTAAGGAAATGGGAAAAAGGCGACTACTTTTATCCCCTGGGCATGCATGGCAAGAAAAAGAAACTGAGTAAGTTTTTTAAAGATGAAAAGTATTCCCTATTTGATAAAAATGAACAGTGGCTGTTATGTTCGGATAATGAAATTGTATGGGTGGTTGGAAAGCGGGCTGACGAACGTTTTAAAGTGACCAATAAAACGAAAGAACTATTAAAGTTTATATATTCTTGATGAGATCAATTATTCTGTTTTTTACATTATTGTTTGTAGGTGTAAGTAATGCTCAATTTGAAGATCGTGTTGAATGGACAACCGCAATAGAAGAATTGAGCGAAGGCGAATATCAACTTACTTTTACCGCTATTATTGATGCAGGATGGCATATTTACGGTCAACCTATTGAAGGAGAAGAAGATCCTTTCGGGCCTATACCTACCGAATTTGCATATAATAACAGCGAGGGTAATTATGAATTAATTGGTGCTACAAGCCAGCCCGATAAGGAACCATATTATGACAAAGTTTTTGATCAAGAGGTTATCTATTTTGAGGACATTGCCATATTTACGCAAAAAATAAAGCTGGTTAATCCTGATTTTAAATCGATTTTGGTCGATGTTTCTTTCGGTGTTTGCAATGATAGACAATGCTTGCCGCCTGATACGGTTGATATTTCTATCAATCTTGATGGAACATCATTTGAAAAAGAAGAAAAGTCGGTTGATGCTACTAGTTTGATAAAAGCAGATCAGCTTAAAATTGACATTCAAAATCCTGAGTTATTGCAAACTGAAGGAAAATCAGCTGAGCGACAAAACAATCTTTGGGCTATTTTTGGTTTAGGATTTTTAGGTGGGCTAATTGCATTGTTAACTCCATGTGTGTTTCCAATGATACCATTAACAGTTTCCTTCTTTACTAAGCAATCAGGAAACCGAAGTAAAGGAATAGCAAACGCATTACTTTACGGTCTTTTTATAGTTGTTATATACTTTTTGTTGAGCTTGCCATTCCATTTAATGGATAATCTAGATTCAGAGATACTAAATAATATATCAACCAATGTATGGCTTAATGTGTTCTTTTTTGCCATTTTTATATTTTTTGCTTTTTCATTTTTTGGGTATTATGAGTTGACACTTCCCGCAAGTTGGGGGAGTAAAATGGATAGCGCATCAAATGTAGGTGGTGTGATTGGTATTTTCTTTATGGCTGTTACTTTGGCGATCGTCTCATTCTCATGTACCGGGCCAATTTTGGGTGGGCTGTTAGGTAGTACTACCCTGGCTAATGGTAATGTAGCAACCAATCTTTCTGCGGGCATGACCGGCTTTGGTGCTGCATTGGCTTTACCGTTTGCCCTATTTGCTATGTTTCCTGCTTGGTTGAATTCGCTTCCAAAATCCGGTGGATGGTTAAATACAGTAAAAGTACATCTTGGTTTTGCGGAGTTGGCATTGGCATTTAAGTTTTTATCAATATCTGATTTAGTACAGCATTGGGGCATCTTAAAAAGGGAAGTTTTTATTGGTATTTGGGTTTTGATCGGAATTTTGTGGCTGCTTTATACATTGGGCAAATTAAAATTCCCACATGATGGCCCCATTAAAAAGTTAGGCTTCTCACGAATTGGTTTTGCGACTTTATTAATAGCGGTGATTGTTTATATCGCTCCTGGGTTAATGAAAAATCCAATGTGGGATGCTACTGCATTTAGTGGTATGTTTCCACCGGACTTTTACAGCGTATATAAAAGGGATAATAACTGTCCTTTGGGTATCGATTGTTACAAAGATTTTGATGAAGGTTTAGCAGTGGCCAAATCGCAGAATAAACCAATTATGATTGATTTTACCGGTTGGGGTTGTGTAAATTGTCGTCGGATGGAAGAAAATGTATGGGTGGAAAACGATATTTATAGCATGCTTAAGGATGATTATATACTGATCTCCTTGTATGTAGATGATAAAAAAGATCTTGAAGACAGCCAGCAGTTTGATTATGAATTACCTACTGGAAGAATAAAAGAGATCAAGACTGTGGGTAATAAGTGGGCGACATTTCAGACCATTAATTTTCAAACAGCATCTCAACCCTACTATATTTTGATAGATACTAATTTCAACTTACTGAATTCACCACAGCAATATACTGATAAAGCTACTTACAAAAGTTGGTTGAAAGAAGGTCTGGCAAGATTTGAGATAAGCACGGCTAAACCGAAGTTTGCGTTTTAAAAGGAACCGAGCGTCAAGGAACTAGACTAAAAATTTTCACTTAATGTCTTTTTTTCATTAGGCATGCGCTATCATCTATTGCATCAATCTTCTTCCTCCAAGCTAAAAAGCTCTTCTACAGACTGACCGAAAAAACGAGCCAGTTTGAGTGCTAGCACAGTCGATGGCACATATTTTCCTTTCTCTAGTGCATTAATGGTCTGTCTACTTACGCCAATTTCATCTGCTAAGGTACCTTGAGTCACATCCTTAATAGCGCGGGCGATTTTGATCTTATTCTTCATAACGCAGTTCCTTTTTTGATTGATGAAGTAAAAAGTGAAATCGTATTACGAAAAATAAGATCGGAGTAAATGCATTAAAAATGAGTATATTAAAATATGGCATATCGTAAACAAAGATCGTTGCAAATACAAAAATGATCGAATTTAAGTAAATGGCCCAGATAAGAGATTCCGTGCGAATTTTTCCAATAAACTCATCCTCGTCTTTCACTTTTGCAAAACCAACAAAAATCCCACCCAGTATAATGCAAATGGTGAGTATTTCATCCAAAATTCCATTTTCAATAACCTTAAAGAAGTTATCGGAAGGGTCTGAAGACAAAAAAGGATCTCGCCAAATTGCAAATACTGAGGTTTTCATGACTTCGTCAAACTCAAAGCCGACTATGTGAATGTAAATTCCGTACAGTACACTAGGAATTAACAGTATCCAGCCGACTGTTTTTAATGAATGTGGTAATAAAAAGCGTGTGTTCATTTGATGATTGATTTTAATCAATAACGCCACAAATGTAAAGTAAAATTGATATAAAGTAAAGTAAACTTTACTTTTTTTAAAATAAACTTGTCATTGGATTAGAATTTTAACGATTAAGACTTTCTATTTGTGGTATATTTATGCATCTAAAACACCAATTCAAATGATTCGATTTTTTTTAGTTTTAAGTATGCTCTTGATTATCAGTTGTAAAGAGCAAATATCCCAAGAAACTCCTTCAGAAGCTGTTGACACCTATGTAGCAAAAGAGCATTACACAAAAAAAGAGATTTCCATTGCAATGCGCGACGGTATTAAGCTTCATACCACTATTTATAGTCCGAAGGATACCTCTAAAAAATATCCGATTATCATGTCTAGAACACCTTACAGCTGCCGGCCATATGGAGAAGACAAGTTTAGGGAAAAAATTGGTCCGAATACTACCATGATGAAAGATGGATATATCGTTGTTTACCAGGACGTCCGAGGTCGTTGGAATAGTGAAGGGGTTTATGACAATATGAGAGCGTTTATACCTAATAAATCTGGCAATCAAGTGGACGAGGCTTCGGATACTTATGATACGATTGAGTGGTTGGTTAATAATGTGGACAATAACAATGGTAACGTTGGGGTTTGGGGTATATCCTACCCGGGTTTTTACTCAACCTATTCTACTTTGTCAGGACACCCGGCTTTGAAAGCTGTTTCGCCCCAAGCACCTATAGGCGATTTCTTTTTTGATGATTTTCATCATAATGGAGCTTATTTGTTAAGTTATTGGAGAGCAACAGCAGTTTTTGGCTATATGAAAGATCAACCAACCAAAGAAGCTTGGTATTCGTTTCCTGATTTGGGTACTCAAGATCAATATCAATTCTTTTTAGATGCAGGTCCATTATCGAATCTTGATAAATATTATGATCAATCGAATGTTTTCTGGACACAATTAAAAGAACATCCTAATTATGATGAGTTTTGGAAAAGTCGTGGTATCATTCAGCATTTGAAGGATATTAAACCAGCTACTATGACTGTGGGAGGTTGGTTTGATGCTGAGGACTTGTATGGTCCTTTAGAGACTTATGCCAACATTGAAGAAAACTCAACAGCTAACTATAACACCATTGTTATGGGGCCTTGGAGCCATGGTGATTGGGCAAGAAATAAAAAAAGACAAGCTATAGGGAATGTTTATTTTGGCGATGACATTTCCAAATTTTTTCAAGAAGAGATTGAAACGAAGTTCTTTCATCATTTTTTGAAAGGAAAAGCAGATGGGAATACGGGCTTGCCGGAGGCTTATGTTTTTGATACAGGGTCAAAAGATTGGAAAACCTTCGATTCTTGGCCACCGAAGAATACCGTAGAGTCCAACTATTTTTTGCAACCAAATCAAACACTCTCAATTAAACGAGGAGAGCCGTTAACAAAGGTTGATTTTGTTAGCGACCCAAAGAAACCTGTGCCGTATTCAGAAGATATCAAAATGGTGTTCACACCAAGAAAATACATGACTGATGATCAGCGTTTCGCAGCCAGAAGGCCAGATGTATTGGTTTTTGAAACTGAAGTGTTGGATGAGCCAATTACTTTAGCTGGTGATATTATGGCAGCATTAGACGTTGCCACTACTGGGTCTGCTGCTGATTGGGTAGTAAAACTAATTGATGTCTATCCACCTGATCACCCGGATTATGAAGAAACTCAAGAATATTTAAAAATGGGTAACTATCATCAAATGGTGCGTAGTGAAGCAATGAGAGGACGTTTTCGCAATAGTTTCGAAAAACCAGAACCTTTTATTCCTAATCAGAAAACTAGTGTAAATATTAAACTACAAGACGTATTGCACACCTTTAAGAAAGGACATAAAATACAAATACAAGTTCAGAGCACTTGGTTTCCGTATATCGATATTAATCCGCAGACTTACGTAAACAACATTTTTAAAGCCAAAGAAGACGATTTTAAAAGGCAAACGCATACGGTCTATAGCAGTTCAACTATTAAGATGAATATTCTCAAAAACTAAACTTTCTTTGAGTTTGAAGTGCGGTTAATCGTGAATATTGCCTAATTACAGAATTAAGTTTTACGAGGCATTTAAACTTGATGGATTTTTCTATTTTTATCAATTCATTTAGTCCCCGACCTATTTCGCCTAGAATGCAACTATTATTAATGGTAATGGGCTATAGTACTTTATGAATAGAAATGAAAAATCACCTATTTCCATAGGCGGAATACTAAAATCTTTTTTGACGATAGTAATGCTGTCGTTTTCCACCTATTTGTATGCACAGGTTGATTTCCGTATGGAGCAAACTGGAGGACCGAATCCGGTTACACAAGTTGGTGATATTATTGATTTTACAATTACAGTTGATAATGCACAATTAGGGGCTATCCCGTTAAGCGGAGTAGTTGTTGAATTTGTGGACCCTAATTTTGTAGGAACCGTACTTACATTGGATTCCGGAGATACCGATTCTAATGGTGTTTTAGATGTTGGAGAAACTTGGCTTTATTCAAGTTCGTATACCATCATACAAGCTGATATTGACAATGGTTCGCGTTTGACAAATGCTGTTAACTTAACAACGAATGAACTTCCTACAGAAAATATTGCAGCAGTTACGCTGATTTCTGTAATTAATCGAATTTCAATTGAAAAAACACAAACAGGAGGGCCGACCAATATTACTGCAGCAAATGAAGTTATAGAATATACGATTGTACTTACAAATGAAGGACAGCTTAGTCAAACTGCTATTTCATTAAGCGAGACTTTTCCGGGAGCAGGACCTAATTCACTTAATGGTCCAACTGAGAGCGGTACTGTCGACAATATACTTTCGCCAGGGGAAACATTCACTTATAATGCAACCTATACAACTACTGCTGCCGATATTGTTGCAGGGGAGACCCTAGTGAACAGAGTTCGAGTAACAACTGATCAAATTTCAGACTCACAATCTTCTAGCGCTTCAACTCCTGTCAATGGCAGCCCGATATTTACAGTTACAAAAAATCAAGTCACAGGTCCAAATATTGTTACGACGGCTGGTGAGCAATTGGAATATGATGTTGTGGTTACCAATTTAGGTTCGGGAAATTTAACGAATGTTCAAATTCAAGAGTTTTTTCCTGGTAATGGGGTTTCTTCGCAACAGGCGATTCCTACAGAAAGTGGCACTACTGACGGTATCTTAAGTCCTGGGGAAACCTTCACTTGGCGCATTCGGTATCAACCGGATCAAGATGATATCGACACAAAGATTAACTTGATTAACAGGGTACGTGCTACAGTCGATGAATCTTCAGTAATTCTTGAGACACAAGCTACAACTCCTATCCAACCGATTACATCCTTAACGGTAACCAAAAATCAAACAGCCGGTCCGACTAATGTAACGGCTGTAGGTCAGCTGCTTACATATGAAATTGCGGTGCGAAATACTGGCACTCGTACCCTTACGAATCTCATTTTTACCGATGATTTTCCGGGTAATGGAGCCATGTCAATAAATGGCCCTGTCGAAAGTGGAACAGTGGATAATGAAATATCTCCTGGGGAATCCTTTGTATACACGGCTACGTATACAGTTACACAAGAAGATATTGATGCTGCCATTCCACTTGTGAATCGAGCATCTGCCGTGACAACCGAGTTTCCAACCACCATTACCGATACGGCGGTTACCCCGGTAAACGGAATTCCTTTATTTACTGTTACTAAGGTGCAAACCGCAGGCCCCTCATCAGTTTCGAATCCTGGTGAGGTCATAACGTACGAAATAGAAGTAGCCAATGCGGGGACGGTTAGTTTAACCAACATAGTAGTAGACGAGATTTTCCCGGGAAGTGGCGCAAATAGTTTGAGTACTCCCATAGAGAGTTTTGCAACAGGGGTAGCAGGAACGTTAGAGGTCGGAGAAACCTTCACCTATACCGCCACTTATACGGTATTACAAGAGGATATTGATACGAATTCAGAATTGATTAACACGGCCAATGTTACCAGCCAAGAAACGGGCGCAACCATTATAAGTGATACCGCGGTTACCCCTGTTGACGCCGTCTTATCTTTAGAATTGGTAAAGCAAGGTACTTATGTAGATGCTAATACGAATGGAATAACGGATGTTGGCGATGAGATTAGCTACACTTTTGTTGTAACGAATACTGGTAATAGAACATTAAATAATATAACAATTAACGATCTCAATGCTGATGTTGTAGTATCCGGATCTCCTATTAACCTTAATGCAGGAGAGACGAATAATAGTAATTTTACCGCTCAGTATTCGATTACGCAAGCCGATATCGATGCTGGATTTTTTGAAAATACCGCAATTGCATCTGCGGATGAAGTAGATTCACCAAATGCTGTTTCGAATGTACCCTTAATACAAACTTTTGGAATCACATTGGAGAAAAATGACACTTTTGATGCCGGTCCGGATGGAATTATCAATCCGGGTGATATCATTACCTATAATTTTACTGTTAGAAATACGGGTAACACCACCTTACAAAATATTCAGGTGGTTGATAATGTAGCTGGGGTTGTATTAAGTGGTGGACCTCTGTCCCAGTTAGATCCGGGAGCGGTAAATACAGATACTTTTACCGCCACTTACGCGATAACGCAAACAGATATTGATAATCAGCAATTTAGCAACCAGGCTAGAGTCACTGCTTTGGCACCGGATAATACTACTGTGGTAGAAGATAATGCGTCAGACGATCCGGATACCGCCGATCCTGATGACCCTACAATTACGTCAGCTCCAAACATTGCCGCATTACAACTTTTTAAATCAGGAATCTTCAATGACGAAAATGGAGATGCTTCAGCGCAGGCGGGAGAAACCGTTTCTTATACCTTTAGCATTACTAATGTTGGTACTGCTACTATTAGCAATTTAACGATTAGTGATCCCCTTGTTACTGTGGACGGTGGGCCTTTAACTTCTCTAGCTCCGGGCGACACAGACAATAACACCTTTACCGCCACCTATATCTTAACTGCTGCAGATGTGGCTAATGATTTCATATTCAATCAAGCTACTGTTTTAGGAACTGATCCTGATGGAGGTACAGTGACGGATTTATCTGATGATCCTAATACAGAAGAGGTTGATGATGAAACAGCAACAATTTTGGAACGTTTTCCGAACATTTCGTTATCGAAAGTAGGAGTTTTTAATGATGAGAACGGAGATGCCCTACCACAAATAGGTGAAACTGTAAGCTATACCTTTTCATTTAGAAATACGGGGAACGTACCACTTACTACTATAACTATTGACGATCCATTGGTTTCAGTGAATGGTACTTTTACAGGTAGTCTTGATCCCGGGGAAGAGGATACAACTACATTTACTGCTACTTATAGTATAGTGCAGGCGGATATTGATAGTAGAATATTATCTAATCAAGCAACCGTAAGTGCATTTTTTGATAATAATGGTGTGCAAGAAGAGATTCAAGATTTATCTGATGATCCAAATAATACGGCTGATGTTGATGCTAATGGAGACGGAGAACCAGACGATCCTACTGTATTGACCTACCCTGCAGATACAGATGGTGACGGAATTCAGGACCTTACGGATCTTGACGATGATAATGATGGTATTCCTGATGCGGTCGAACTTGCGGGAGATGCAAGTCGCGATACCGATGAAGATGGAATAATCGATAGCTTGGATCAAGATTCAGATGGAGATGGGTTGTTTGATTGGGTAGAAGCCGGGCATTTTGCCGAAAGCATTACCGCAGACAATCGTTTGGAAGGGCCATATAGTGGTGATGGGATATCAGATCAGGTGCAGGATGATCCTGATTCGGGAACTGTTAATTATGAATTGGCTGATATATCTGATGAAGATGGAATTCCCAACTTTCAAGATAGTGATGATGACAATGATTCTGTATTAACAATTTTCGAGGGCGCAAATCCTGATGGCGATGGTAACCCACTTACAGGGGAAACTTTGGATACTGATAATGACGAAGTTCCTGATTTTCTTGATCCTGATGATGATAATGATACAAGATTGACTATTGATGAATCACCGGACCCAAATGGAGACGGGAATCCAGATGATGCTATAGATACTGATGAAGATGGGGTTCCTGATTATTTAGATCCTAGCCTTGACGTTGAGTTTACTGAGTTTAATGCGATTACCCCTAACGGAGATTCGTTAAACAATCAACTAGAAATTAATGGTATAGAATTGTTTCCGGACAATAAAATGGAAATTTTCAATCGCTGGGGGGCAAAAGTGTACGAAACAAATGGTTACGGTATAGGGAATAATTTCTTCAGAGGTTTTGCCAATAGTGGTAATGAAAGTGGGAAAAGCTTACCCTCAGGCACCTATTTCTATGTAGTGAACTATTCAAATGGTGCAGAGCAAGTTACCAAATCAGGTTATTTATACATAAACTAAAATGAAGAACAGACAATTACTTTTTATATTATTGGTTATGTTCTCCGCTTTGGGGACTGCGCAACAGGATGCGCAGTTTACTCAATACATGTATAATACGGTGACCATAAATCCTGCATTCGCTGGTAGTCGTGGTTTATTCAACGGAACGATATTTCATCGATCACAGTGGGTTGGACTAGAAGGAGCCCCAGTGACGCAAAGTATTAGCTTTAATACGCCTTTAGGTGAATCAAATAAGGTGGGACTGGGGGTGTCAGCATTAAATGATGAAATAGGACCCTCAAAAGAACAAGTGTTCTTTGTTGATTTTTCGTACAACATTGATCTTTCTGAAAACACCAAGCTGGCATTTGGGCTAAAAGCGGGAGGGAACCTGTTATCAGTAGATTTTTCTGAACTTGGTATTCGGGATCCACAGGATCCGGGTTTTGGTCAAAACATTGATAATCGTTTTGCGCCAAATTTTGGGGTTGGTATTTATGTTTATGGAGATAGTGGTTACATAGGTCTTTCGGCTCCAACAATTTTAGAGACTGAGCATTTTGATACAGATGAAAATCCATCTTCAAATAGCCTTGCTGTCGAAAGAGCCACGATTTATTTAATGGGGGGTTACGTATTTGAACTCAGTGATTCGTTTAAATTTAAACCAGCTATTTTAACAAAGTATACTGCTGAAGCACCGATACAAGTCGACCTATCGACTAATTTTTTATATAACGAAAAACTCACTTTTGGACTTGGTTATCGATTGGGAGGAACAGCTAGTGGCCTAGCTGGTTTTCAAGTATCAAAAGGAATATTAATTGGTTACGCATATGATTTTCAACTAAACGGGTTACAAGATGCTACGAGTGGCTCACATGAAGTATTTTTGCGTTTTGAGATATTTAAGAAAGAAAAAGCAGCCGTATCACCGGTTTTCTTTTAGATTATGATAAAAAAACTGTTAATCATCATATTTGTTCTTGCACAAGCAACTGTCACGTCACAGAGTAAGCTTTTGCAAAAAGCTAACGAGTACTTTGATAGCTATTCGTATGCTGAAGCAATTCCGCTATATGAAAAACACCTAAAAAAGAATACGGTTGATGTTGACGGGATTAAGAATTTAGCTGATAGTTACTTTTTTACAGGTAATTTTTCTAAAGCCGAAATTTGGTATGAAAAATTAATGCTGTATCGTGAAAATGTAGATAATATAGAAGATTACATATTTCGTTATGCACAATCTTTGAAGGCTTTCAGACAGTATAAAGAAGCTGATGAATGGATGGAAGAACTAGGGAAGGAAAACCCAAATGATCGTCGTTATCAACTGTATAAAAATAACCCACAGTATATAGAGATCGTAGAAATGAATAGCAACCGTTTTGTGACGGTTAATGCACCTTTTAATAGTATTTACAACGATTTTTCCCCCACTTTTTTTAACCACCGGTTGCTTTTCAGCTCATCATTTTCAGGCAAGTCTTCAAAAAAAGTTCGGTCAGGCTGGAGCAACCAACCATTTTTAGATTTATACACTTATTCCGATACCGGAGAACGAGCTAGTCTAAAAGGTGATGTTAACGGTTCAGGTCATGAATCATCTGCGGTATTGTCACCCGATGGCGAAACTCTGTATTTTACACGTAGCACTAATTCGGCAAATACAGGAAAAGGAATTTTAAAAATTTTTATGGCTAGCAGAGATGGAAAACAATGGAAAGATGTTCGACCGGTTACCTTTAATGACGAAGATTATTCAACGGCGCATCCGGCAATTGATAAAAATGGTAAAAAAATCATTTTTGCATCCAATAGAGAGGGTGGATTTGGGGAATCTGACTTGTATGAAGTAGAAATTTTGGATGATGGCTCTTTTGGAGAACCAAAAAACATGGGATCGGCAATAAATACCGAAGGGCGAGAGTCGTTTCCATTTATTAGCAGTACTAATCAATTATACTTCTCATCCAATGGGCATCCCGGACTAGGAATGATGGATGTTTTTAGTGTTTCTCTTGATGATGTTGGTTTTCAGGTGTTTAATATTGGTAAACCGGTTAATAGTACAAAAGATGATATTACATTTATAGTCAATGAAGCGGATAACACAGGCTATTTTGCTTCGAATCGAGATTTCGGTAAAGGAGGTTATGACGTTTACCAATTTAGCAGAAAAGAAGCGCTTAAGACAACTTGTGAATCCGTGGTTAGGGGGTCAGTTATTGGTGCAACTCAAAAAAATCTAATTAAAAATGCTACAGTGTCATTAATGGATGTTAATGGAAACATTCTCGGCACCGATACAACTGATGGTAATGGTAGTTTTATAATATCCACGAGTTGCTTTGTAGGTAAGCAACAATTGTTGATTAAGCGAGATGGCTATCAGACCTATACTGAAAGCATTAATGTGTCAATTAAAACTCCGGAACTGGAAGTTGCGGCTGTTGTGGAAGAAGCTGAACCTTATTTATATAAGGATTTGATTACTACTATGAACCTATCGCAGGTTACTTTTGGTAATAAAGATGCTAACTTGGATGATGATTCGTACAAAGTGATCGATCAAATTATTAAGATGCTTAATGATAACCCAACAGTATCTATTAAAATAAGGTCACATACTGATCTAAGAAAAAATTATGCCTTCAATCTGAATCTATCGGCTAGAAGAGCTAAGGCAGTACAGAAATATATGGTTCAAAAGGGCATTTCAATAGACCGATTGCTGACCGAAGGGATGGGCGAAATAGAGCTCAAGGTCAGTTGTGGTTTCAAAGTACGATGTACAGAAGAAATACACAGGCAAAACCGCCGAATTGAGTTTGTTGTGGTTGCTAAATAATCTTTGTTCGAGAACGTTTTCCAATGTCCTGTCAATTTTCAATGCCTTTTCTCTGTAAGAAACTGCAATAATCACCAATAATTTCCTATTTTAGTCAGTATCCTACCTTCCAACAGCACGCTCAAGTTGTGCAACTCTCATATAGATAAATAAATTATGCTACAAAAAGTACATGGTAGTGCTGTTTTTGGGGTTGACGCTACCACGATAACAGTGGAAGTTAATATTGACACAGGTATTGGCTATCATTTAGTAGGTTTACCGGACAATGCAGTTAAGGAAAGTAGTTACCGCATAGCAGCTGCATTGAAAAATACGGGCTATAAACTTCCAGGAAAAAAGATTACCATTAATATGGCGCCCGCTGATTTACGAAAAGAAGGGTCCGCCTACGATCTTACTCTGGCAATTGGAATTTTAGCCGCTTCAAATCAAATACAAGCGGTAAATTTGGATGAATTTATGATCATGGGTGAGCTTTCTTTAGATGGATCGCTGCAACCAATAAAAGGGGCTTTACCAATTGCAATTAAAGCACGTGAAGAAGGGTTCAAAAGTTTCATTTTACCTAAACAAAATGCAAAAGAAGCGGCGGTTGTTGATAATCTTGATGTTTATGGTATAGATAACATTGAGGAGGTCATTGATTTTTTTAATGATAAGAGAAAACTAGAACCAACTCTAGTAGACACACGAGAAGAATTTTATAAGAATCTAGATTTCCCCGAATTTGATTTTGCTGATGTAAAAGGTCAGGAAAGTATTAAGCGCTGCATGGAAATTGCCGCGGCAGGCGGTCATAATATTATTCTTATAGGTCCGCCAGGATCAGGTAAAACTATGCTTGCAAAACGACTACCAAGTATTTTACCCCCTATGACACTTCATGAAGCACTAGAAACAACAAAAATACATAGTGTGGCTGGTCGAATTAAGGAGCATGGTGGATTAATGTCTCATAGGCCATTTCGTTCGCCTCATCATACTATTTCTGATGTGGCATTAGTTGGTGGAGGTGCTTATCCGCAACCTGGCGAAATATCATTATCACATAACGGAGTCCTTTTTCTAGACGAGCTACCTGAGTTTAAAAGAAGTGTACTCGAAGTAATGCGTCAGCCATTAGAGGACAGAGAAGTAACCATTTCAAGGGCTAAATTCACAGTGACCTACCCAAGTAGCTTTATGTTGGTCGCCAGCATGAATCCCAGTCCTGGAGGCTATTTTAATGATCCCAATGCACCAGTCATGACCACTCCTTCTGAGATGCAACGTTATTTAGGGAAAATTTCAGGACCATTATTAGATCGTATAGATATTCATATCGAAGTGACTCCTGTACCCTTTGAAAAGCTTTCTGATGACCGAAAAGGAGAATGCAGCGTCGATATTCGACAACGGGTAACTAATGCAAGAGAAATACAAACAAACCGTTTTGAAGGTATACCCAATGTGCATTATAATGCCCAAATGAGTACTAAACAAATTAGGAAGTATTGTGAATTAAGTGGCGAATCTAAGCAACTTTTGAAAACGGCAATGGAACGCCTCAATCTCTCTGCTAGAGCCTATGATCGAATTTTGAAGGTAGCAAGAACAATTTCAGATTTAGAAGGCAGCGAGACTGTTTTGGGTGATCACATATCTGAAGCAATTCAATACCGAAGCTTAGACAGAGAAGGTTGGTTAGGTTGATTTGGGTTTTAATTAATAGAAAAAATGAGATTGTCTATTATCACATTTTTCGTTTAGCTAGTCGAAATAACACATACCTCATAACTTTTATTAAAAATGTAAATAACTATTATTCAATTATATAAATGTATTTTCAAACGCTTTAGTATCATTTTAAATATTCTTTAATTCCTCGAACAGTAAATACTCAATGTTTATTTTAGCTATAAGTTGTGATTTTTTTACTATTTTTAATTAGATAACAACCAGCTATTATCAATTTTCAACTTCGAACCTGCTTTTTTCTTCCCTAACAAGTAAGCATTTTTGAAACAAACACACCAATTAGTTGATGATGTAGTGCTACCTGTTATTTAAGGGGAAATACTCCATTATGATTGATCGCGGGACTATAGTTTAGTTTTTTAATTGAAAAAGAAAACAACAGTTAAACCAAAAAAAATGCGTTATGTTCCAATTGTACTTAGAAAACAAAGAAATTGAAATCGATTTTAGATTAGAAACGAAAGCACAAAAAAATCCAAGTAAAAAGCCCAATAAGAGTCTTGAGCACAACAATGAACTTCTCGAAAGGACAACTTCCAAAGTAAAATAAAAGAATTTACATCTTAAAGATTGAAGTTACTGTTAGGTGGTATTTAGATGGTTTATCTTTGGGTATCACTCAATAGACTTATATGATACAGTGTACCATCCTAAACGCTCATGTTGTTGAATACAAGAGTTTCATTCTTACTAAAGGCATACTACAACTTAATGCGAATGATGGTAAAAAAGTAGCTAACCGTATCATTGATAAATGATTATGCCAAAGAGTATGAAGCAGTATTTAAGGTGTTTATTAGTATAGGTAATATTGATATTGCACAGGTCATTAAATCAAACGGAGTTGTAAGAAATGAGATGGAAAGTACATTAAGGAATTTTGGCGATGGTAATATAAGAATAAACAAGAAGGAACTAAGATATCTTATTATAGACCTATTAGCAATGCAACAGACATCCATCAATGAGTAAACAACCCAAAAAACAAAGTCTTGATGAACGGTTATTAAAATTGACTGAGAAGCAGAATAAGCGTCTCAAAGACTTTTCATTCATGACCTCTCATAATGTTCGAGTGTTGGTTGCAAATTTGTTGCCATTAGCCAATATGATTACACCAAATGAGGGGGAAGAAGATTTGGTTAAAATGATTCAATCAATTGCCGAACGTTTAGAAGAGACAGTGGTTAACATTAACCAGTATCTAATACTGGAACAGAAAGATTTACAAAGCAAATTACATCCGGTTCATTTAGGGGATGCAGTGTACAAGGCGCTGCATCAATTAAATACCTCGGTCGAGCGCTTTGAAGTAGATGTCACTGCTGCCATACCCAGTAGCATTCACGTAATAGGTATTGAGCATTTCGTGATTAATATTATGATACAGCTGTTGCGCAATGCATTTCGCTTCAGTGAAGAAAATGCCATTGCAAGAGTGCAGATGTTAGCTATTGAGCATGATGATCAAGTGGTATTGACAATTCAGGATAATGGACTTGGACTCGATATAGAAAAATACCAAGATAAGTTATTCACATTAGGATCTCGATTTCATCCCGAGCGGAGCGAGGGTATGGGGCTTGGTTTGTACCTGTCGAAGTTCCAAATGGAAGCTATGTGCGGAACAATTGCCATCGAAAGTACACCGCAGTTGGGCACGACAATAACCCTACAATTTAAGAAAGCTAAGCCGTTGTGAACAATAGCTTTTTTGTCAAGTTTGAGATATGATCTAAAACTAAAATTGAATATAAATTTACTACCACCCAACGACAAACTGATATTAACTAGTGACCGACAACGAACCACTTAGAACGGTAAACACCCAAACCCGATAGGGTATTTTCCCCATAATGTTGTCTTTCTTTTCATTTGGAGGTCATTTTATATACCTTCACTATTCTATTAACCAATCCAACACGAAAAATGAAAAAAGTTATTCAAAAACTTCCCTTAATAATGGTCTTGACGGGAATTATGCTCCTCATGAATTCTTGTAAAGAAGATGGAGGCGTAAAAGTTGATAAGCCAGATGGAACGCTAACACCGACGGAGGCGACTACCTTAAGTGAAAACTTTGTTAAGGACATCAAGACGTATGATGAAATAGCAGTTCGCTATTTCCAATTGCTAGAAGAATTACAAGGTTTAGATGTAAAGCAACGAGCTAGTTTGAGAGGTCCGGTTGCAGAAATGATGCAAAAAATGGTAAAGCAGCAACAGGAAGAGCCTTTGGTGAAGCCTACGTTCAAGTTATCAGCTTCCAGCGCATATTCGTTGGAAAGATTAAATACATATATGCAGCATGCTAAGTATGAAGCCGACAGTTTAGGCTATGACCTTACAGGATATCGTATTTATTTTGGAGTTTTTCCAAAGGATAAAAAATACGATCGCAAAAGTGACGAATTAACGGTATTCATTTCACCAACAGGAAAACTAAGGCCAAAACAAGAGGGAAATATGTTTTCTTCCATGATGTTTCAAGATAATGATGATGATATTCCGGGAATAGATCTTTTGGAATATGGAGGAGATCGAGATCCTCCGGCTGCAACCTATCCACAACAATAATTAAAAAGGTTATAGATTGAGCTATCTTCCTGATCATTTTACTGCCTATTTGGCTCTTCTGGTTGCAATAGTTGCTACAATAAACTATAAGAAATATTCTTTTGGAAGAGCCAAATATTTTCTTTGGTCTTTATGGTTGATAGTTTTGGCTGAGTTTTCTTATCGGTCTGTTTACTTATTATTTGATAGACAGATAAATACTTCTCCTCTGATTTCAAATGTTTATACGATTCTACAGTTTTCATTTTATATTCTATGGTACCGTAGCCTTATGAACAATACGGTAAAAAAGCATTTGCTTCTGGCAGGATTCATAGTGTTTATTTTATTTACTCTTGTTAATTCAATTTTTATTCAAGATATAATTTCTCAAAGACAAACATATGTTTATTCATGGGGAGTTTTATTAGTTATTCTTTCAATTTTTACTTATCTAATTGAATTTCTTAGATCGGAGAGAATTTTGAAATTTGAAAGATCTGTTTATTTTTGGTTTAGCCTAGGGATTTTATTATTTCATGTTCCCTATCTACCCTTTAGATACACCATAGAGTATTTTGGTTTTGAAAATAATAAAGTTTACGATTTAGTTTTAATTACCCTTAATATTTTGATGTATATCTCTTTTCTCATTGGAGTCTTATGGAGCAAGAAGAAATTCAATTATTAGTAATTATATCATCCTCGATATTATTAGCGATCATTATTTTTATTGTGATCATTTTCTCTGTATTTCAAAGGCGCAAAAACCAATTACTTATTGAAAAAGCTGAAGAGCGGCAGAAATTTGAAATTGAACTGGCCAATTCGCAATCAGAAATTCAAGAGCAAACACTGAAAAATATTAGCTGGGAGCTGCATGACAATATTGGACAATTATTATCGGTTGCTAAGTTGCAACTTAATATGTTGTCAACCCAGGTAAAAGAAACCAATCAAAAGGCATTAGCAGAGGTGAGCGATGTTATAGGCAAAAGCTTGCAAGACATCCGTATGCTTTCGCGAACGCTTAATCACGAGGTTTTACAGAATATTGGGCTTGTGGAAGCCATTAAAATGGAATTGCAACGCTTCAACCGTGTCAAATTTTTGGAAGCTTCTATTGATGTCAAAGGAGAAGCGAAAGAAATCAATAATAAAGATGAAATTATTATCTTTAGGATATTTCAAGAGTTCTTTTCTAATGTTACTAAACACTCAAAAGCCAGTAAGTTAGATGTAAAATTAGATTATGAAACTGAAAAATTAACCATCAGCGCCGAAGATAATGGCGTGGGCTTTAATATGAATGAAGTTAAAAGTGGACTTGGACTAATCAACATGAAGTCTAGGGCCGAGCTGATTAAAGCGGACTTTTATCTGACTTCAAAATATAATGAAGGCGTTAAACTAAAATTGGTTTATCCTTACAAAAACCAAAACCAAAATGAGCAAACATAATGTAGTAATTGTTGATGATCATCAACTGTTTGCAGGCTCGTTAGAAGGACTGGTCAACTCATACCCTAATTATGAAGTTGCCTATCATACCCTAAACGGTAAAGAACTTATTGACAAGCTTGAAGCTACCAACCGTACCCCTGACCTGATATTACTTGACATTAACATGCCAATTATGAATGGCATTGAAACAATGGAATGGTTAAAACAGAATCGTCCCGATGTCAAAGTATTAGCACTTTCAATGGAAGATGATGAAGATACCATTATTAAAATGCTACGCCACGGTGCAAAAGGCTACTTACTAAAGGATATTGAGCCGTTAGTTTTTAAACAGGCTCTTGACGACGTAATGAATAAAGGTTTTTATTACTCTGATAAGGTTTCTAATACCTTGCTTGGCTCACTAGACGGCAGTAAGTCTGACAGAGTAAAGCTTAAAGAGCGAGAAATTGAGTTTTTAAAACTAGCTTGTACCGAAAAAACATATAAAGAAATCGCCGCTGAAATGTTTTTAAGTCCAAAAACAATCGACGGCTATCGTGAAGCTCTTTTTGAAAAATTGGAAGTGAGAAGTCGTATAGGTCTTGTTTTATATTGTATTAAAAATAAAATTTACCGTGTCTAAATTTGTCTTTTGTTATAATAACGGTATACAATTTTAAAATCATAACGCTGAACTTTGAAAATAGCCCAAGGGATTTTTAAACAACCATTAACTCCGTAAACCAATAACTTAGCAACATTTTTGTTTAAAAAACTACAAAACATTGGTCCTGGTCCTTTAGTGGCCGCTGCTTTTATAGGCCCCGGTACCATTACGGTATGCTCCTTAGCAGGCGTTCGATTTGGCTATTCACTTTTATGGGCATTGGCTATATCGATAGCAGCGACTATAGTTTTACAGGAAATGGCGGCAAGGTTAGGTCTTATTTCAAAAGCTGGACTTTCTGAAGCAATTCGCTCTCAATTACAGCATCCCTTTCTCAAAATTATAACCTTGTTTTTAATTGTTTCTGCTATTATTATTGGTAATGCTGCTTATGAGGCAGGAAATGTCACGGGAGGCGTTTTAGGATTGGAGACTATTGTGGGAAGTGGTCAGTTAAAGCTAGGTAGCCAATCGTACAATTACATCAGTATTATCATTGGTTTTATGGCTTTTGGTTTACTATATATTGGTAATTATAAGTTTCTTGAACGTATTTTAATCGCACTAGTAATCTTAATGAGCCTGTCGTTTCTTATTACTGCAGTGGTCACTAAACCGAATATGACTGCAATCATAAAGGGTATTTTTATACCTAACTTAAACGAAGAGACAGTATTGGATGTTGCAGCCTTAATAGGCACTACTGTGGTGCCTTACAACTTGTTCTTGCATGCTTCGTTGGTAAACGCTAAATGGAAGAAAGGAACGGATCTTAAAAATGTTCGATTTGATACCTACATAGCCATAATTTTAGGAGGAGTAGTGTCCATGATGGTTATCATTACCGCAACGGCTATTAGTTCTGGCGAAATTACCAATGGGGCGGATTTGGCAAAAAGTTTAGAGCCTTTATTCGGTTCTTATGCAAAATACGTAATGGGAACTGGTTTATTTGCAGCAGGGCTTACCTCCGCTATAACAGCTCCCTTAGCGGCAGCGTATGTTGCGGCAGGCTGTTTTGGCTGGTCGCCTAACTTACGATCCAATAAATTACGTGCTATTTGGGCATTAGTACTTGTAATAGGTATTTTATTTTCTTCTTTAAGCATTAGCCCTATTCAAGTGATATGGTTTGCCCAAATTACTAATGGTTTGTTATTACCCATAATTGCAATTTTTCTTTTGTGGATAATGAATAAAAAACAGATTCTTGGCACGCATACAAATACTAAATTCCAGAATATTTTGGGAGTTCTTATTGTAGGGTTTACCATTTTTTTAGGCGCCAAAAGTATATTGAAGGTAATATCCCAGCTATGAACACCACGGTAGACATAAATTGCGATTTGGGTGAGGGCTTTGAGTTTGATGAACAGTTAATGCAACTTATTAGCTCTTGCAATATCGCTTGTGGTGGCCATTATGGAGATGAAAAATCTATCACGGAAACCATTAAGTTGGCACAAAGGTATGATGTCAAGATAGGGGCGCATCCATCATATCCGGACAAAACTAACTTCGGCAGAAAAGTACTTTCACTTGGTTTAGATGAACTACAAGCAAGCCTTGAATATCAGCTTGAGTTATTTAAAAAAGTAGCAGAAAGTTTGGATGCTACCATTCACCATATTAAACCGCACGGAGCATTATATAATGAGGGTGCCGTGAATATGACAGTTGCTAATTGTTTATTAAAAGCAATTCACAATGTGTTTAGTGATATACCAATATATACTCCTTATAATTCCGAAATTTCGGACTTAGCAATCAATTATAACCTGCCTGTTATTTATGAGGCTTTTGCTGATAGAAACTATGAAGATGATGGGAGGTTGGTTTCGAGATTTAAGGAAAATGCTTTAATTTATGATGTCGATACTGCCGTGAAACACGTTTTGAGTATATTAGGAAATGAGCTTTTGACTCACACTGGAAAACGTATTAAAATAAAGGCAGATACCTTTTGTGTACACGGTGATAACCCTAAAGCATTAGAGTTGGTAAAAGGCTTGACGAAAAAGCTAAATGAACAAGGTTGTACGATCGCATAAATGGAATTATTTCAACTACAATATTCCCAATATGGCTCCAACGGAATTTTAATTGAATGGCCCGATGAAATCGATGTGCGAATACTAAAAGATAAGGTAAGGTTTATCAATTTAATTAAACGCCATTCAGTTAAATTAATTGTTGATATAATACCTGCATATAACTCATTAATAATAATTTATGGCGATTCAATAGATAATTTCTATAGCTTTAAAAATCAACTTTTAGCCATTTATTTTAAGACTGAAGAGACGGAGCGTTCTGCTAATTTCCGATGGAGTGTTCCAGTGTGTTATGATGCTTTTTTTGGAGTTGATATGAATGAGTTTACTACACAAAAAAAGCTGTCAATTGATGAAGTGGTTGCCTTACATTCTAATACAATCTATACAGTGCATTTTGTGGGTTTTTTACCTGGTTTTTTATACTTGGGTGGACTTCGTGGGGAATTATTCTTGCCTAGAAAATCGACCCCTGCGTTAAACATTAAAAAAGGGAGTGTAGCAATTGGTGGTTCTCAGACGGGAGTGTATCCTTTAAATAGTCCAGGAGGGTGGTATGTGATTGGTAATAGCCCTATAAATTGGTTTGAGCCAAATGACACTAACCCTTGTTTTGCAAAAGCAGGTGATGAGATTGTTTTTATTCCTATAAACCGTTCTGACTTTAAGGAGATTAAGCAAAAAGTTGATTTGGGTAGATATCAACTCGAAAAAACGGTATTAAATGATTAAAGTGCTACATCCAGGTTTTTTAAGCTCTTTTCAAGATATGGGGCGCTTTGGTTATAGGCACTTTGGAGTACCGGTTTCTGGTGCAATGGACCAGCAATCAATGGTATTTGCCAATAAATTAGTCGGTAATCCTAATGGTGAAGCGGTCATAGAATTTGCAATACGGGCCCCTAGATTGAAATTTGAAACCAATACTAGAATAGCCATAACTGGGGCTGATTTTTCGCCGTTACTTAACAAGCGAGACATCCAGATGAATATATCTATAGAAGTCGCTGCCAATGATGAATTGAGTTTTAAAGGAAATAGAAAAGGGGTGTATGGTTATATCGCTCTTTCAGGAGGATATCAGTTACGAGCAGTTATGAATAGCCATAGCTACTATTCAAATATCAGCGATCATCTCCGTCTGCAAAAGGGAGTGACTGTGGCTTTAAAAAAAAGCACAAATAAGATAGTTTCTTCAATGATTGCTGATTTGCCTTCTAACAAAGTTCCTATTAAAGTATACAAAGGCCCAGAATTCAAGTTACTTTCTAAACATCAACAAGAAGCCTTACTAACTATTAATTTTTCGATTTCTAATATATATAATCGAATGGGAATTCAACTTGAGGAAAAAATTGAAAATAGCTTGCCATCAATTTTAACTTTTGGGGTATTACCGGGAACAGTTCAATTGACGCCTTCGGGAACACTAATAGTCTTGATGCGTGATGCACAAACTACAGGGGGATATCCGCGCGTTTTGCAACTCACAGAAAATGCCGTTAATTCCATTTCACAATTTAGCCCGGGAACTGCCTTTAAGTTTGAAGTTTTGACTTAATAGTTTAAGTATAGTATTGGTCTTTGCAATTTGCTATTTAATATATAAGCTCACATCTAAACTAAAACCACTTCAAAAACAATCTCAATTGCCCAAGTTTTCCTTTATATGGCGCATATCTGATGGGAGCATCTAGCCAGTTGGCTCTTTTAGAGATTGCTTTGTTATGGGTAAAGGTGTCAAAAGTCTGTTTTCCATGATATCCGCCAATACCGCTGTTTCCAACACCTCCAAAGGGTAAATTGGGGTTTGCATAATACACGATGGCATCATTAATAACACCGCCGCCAAACGAATAAGTAGAAAGTATTTTCTTTACAAAGGACTTTCTAGTAGAGAACACATATAATGATAGGGATTTATCATATGAACGAATGATTTGATCTATTTCTTGCTCATTATTATAACCCAATACGGGTAAAATCGGTCCAAAAATCTCGTCTTTCATGACCTCACTGTCCATAGCTGGTTGATCGATAATAGTAGGCGCAATATAATTTTCTGAAGCGTCAGTTGTACCACCAACTGCGATTTGCTCGCCTACCAGCATTTTTTCTAAGCGCTCAAAGTTTTTCTTATTAATGATTCTTGGATAGTCAGGCGAGTTTTTAGGGTTTTCACCATAGGCATTTTTAATTTCTAGGTCATAGTATTTAATAAAATCAGCCTTTATCTTGTTGTCAACTAAAATGTAGTCTGGTGCAACACAGGTTTGTCCACCATTTAAGAATTTTGCCCAGACCAATCGTTTTGCCGCTAACTTTATTTTTGCAGAGTGGTCGATAATGCAGGGATTTTTACCACCTAACTCCAATGTAACAGGAGTCAAGTGCTCTGCAGCTGCCTTGGCGACAATTTTTCCAACAAAAACACTTCCTGTAAAAAATATATAGTCCCATTTTTTCGAAAGTAATTCGGTAGAAATCTCCACACCGCCTTCTACTACCGCAACATACTCCTCCTCGAAAACCGCATTACAAATTTCAACAATTACGCTAGAGGTATGCGGAGTTAATTCAGAAGGTTTTACAACCGCCGTATTACCTGCGGCTATAGCTCCTATTAATGGGACCATTGCTAATTGAAAAGGATAGTTCCATGGTGCTATGATAAGTACCGTTCCATAAGGATCTTTATAAATATAGTCAGACGAGGGAAAATTAAGCATTGACGACTTTACTCGCTGTGGTCTTGACCAGCTGGCTAGTTTTTTTATTAAAAGATTTAATTCTTTCTCAACAATCCCGGTTTCTGATAATACCGATTCGAACTCAGATTTTTTGAAGTCTTGATGAACCGCTTTATGAATATCAGCTTCTCTTTTATGTATTTCAGATCGCAACCTTTTTAAGGCTGCTATTCGATATGGAATGGACTTCGTCTCTTGAGCATTAAAAAAGTTTCGTTGTGCGTTAATGATATTATCGAGGTCATTTTTCATAAAATGGTAAAATCAGCGTTGTTTTTTTATCAATCTCCTAAAAATTTAGGAAGACGGTGACAATGTAAAAAATTATATATAACCTTGTCTTCGTGTTTAAGAATTTAATTGTTAACAACGTACTGGTCATTATTAGTTCATTTATGAGCTGATACGGTTTTGCGTTGCTATATAAAAGCCTGTGTCAGATGTTGATACAGGCTTTTTTAATACAATCAAATTATAGATAATAAATATTGATTGGCAGTAGTATAAAATATCATTTAATAAATTGATTATCAAATACTTAATGATATAAAACAGCAATTGAGTTTGATAACTAAAGTCAAACTGTTAAAATTTCACTTTTTCAAACTAATTAATTTCGGTTAGCGGAACTATTTAATACAAAGAATGAGCTATAACAAATACAGCAAAGTAGTAACACAAGATGAGACCCAACCAGCCGCTCAAGCCATGTTGCATGCCATTGGACTTACCGAAGATGATTTTAAAAAACCCTTGGTAGGTATAGCAAGCACAGGCTACGAGGGAAACCCTTGTAATATGCATTTAAATGATCTTGCAGTATTGGTGAAAGAAGGAACTCAAGATGCTGATTTGGTTGGCTTAATATTCAATACAATAGGTGTTAGTGATGGTATTTCTATGGGAACACCAGGAATGCGCTTTTCACTTCCTTCGCGTGATGTTATTGCAGATTCAATGGAAACTGTTGTCCAAGCAATGAGCTATGACGGATTGGTTACGGTAGTTGGTTGTGATAAGAATATGCCTGGAGCTTTGATGGCAATGTTACGTTTAGACAGACCCTCAGTTCTAGTATATGGTGGTACTATTGCCTCGGGGTGCCTTAATGATAAAAAACTTGACGTAGTTTCTGCTTTTGAAGCATGGGGTGAAAAAGTAGCTGGTAAAATTGATGATAAACAATTTAAAAGCGTAGTTCAAAATGCGTGTCCAGGGGCAGGAGCCTGTGGTGGTATGTACACGGCTAATACCATGGCTTCTGCCATTGAAGCTTTGGGTATGGCGTTACCTTATAATTCGTCAAATCCGGCCACTAGTAATCAAAAACAAGAAGAATCTAGAGAAGCCGGTCGCGCTTTAAAATATCTCATTGAAAACGATATTAAACCATCAGACATTGTAACACGCAAGTCATTGGAAAATGCAGTGCGGCTAATTACCATTTTAGGTGGATCTACTAATGCAGTACTTCATTTTCTAGCCATTGCAAAAGCTGCTAATATTGAATTTACTCTCGACGATTTTCAAAACATTAGCGATTCTACACCCTTTCTAGCCGACTTAAAACCAAGCGGAAAATATCTGATGGAAGATGTACATAGAGTTGGCGGTATTCCGGCAGTATTGAAATACTTGTTGGGACAGGGTTTATTGCATGGTGATTGTTTAACGGTAACCGGAAAAACGCTTGCTGAGAATCTGGCAGTTGTACCAAGTCTTGATGAAAATCAGCAGGTTATTAAGCCAATAGATCAGCCAATTAAAGTGACTGGTCATTTGCGAATTTTATATGGAAACATTGCCGAAGAAGGCGCTGTTGCCAAAATTACAGGAAAAGAGGGATTAACCTTTACGGGAACTGCCAAAGTCTTCGAGGGAGAATTCGAAGCAAATGATGGTATTAAAAACGGAATGGTGAAAAAAGGCGATGTGGTAGTTATTCGGTATGAAGGTCCTAAAGGTGGCCCCGGAATGCCGGAGATGCTAAAGCCGACTTCGGCAATTATGGGTGCTGGACTCGGTAAGGAAGTGGCCCTTATTACAGATGGGAGATTTTCCGGAGGGACCCATGGTTTTGTGGTAGGTCACATTGTTCCGGAAGCCCAAGAAGGGGGGACGATCGCCATTTTACAAGACGGCGATGTTATTACCATCGATGCAGAAACCAATACGATAAACGTTGATTTAAGTGATGAAGAAATTGCTTCACGAAAAGCAAAATGGATACAACCACCATTGAAATTTGAACGCGGAGTACTTTATAAATATGCAAGAACAGTATCATCAGCTTCACAAGGCTGTGTGACTGATGAATTTTAAAATATAGTCGTATGGCTACACAAGCAAAAACTATTAAAAACCAACTTTCTGAAACTTCAATAAGAATATCTGGAGCAGAAGCGGTAATACGATCATTGTTAGCAGAAGATGTTAATATTCTTTATGGTTATCCTGGAGGTGCAATTATGCCAATTTATGACGAGTTGTATAAGTTTCAAGATAAGTTACAGCACGTATTGACTCGACATGAACAAGGGGCAACACATTCAGCACAAGGCTTTGCAAGAGTCTCTGGTCGAGTGGGTGTGGCTATGGCCACCTCAGGACCGGGAGCTACCAATTTAGTCACCGGTATTGCTGATGCGCAAATCGATTCAACCCCGATGGTATGTATCACCGGTCAGGTACCCCGACATTTATTAGGTTCAGATGCGTTTCAGGAGACTGATATTGTTGGTATTTGTACACCAGTAACTAAATGGTCATATCAAATAACAAAGGCTTCAGAAATTCCAGAAGTGATTGCGAAGGCATTTTATATTGCAAAATCAGGTCGTCCTGGCCCTGTTTTAATTGATATCACTAAAAATGCACAAATAGAAGAGTTTGATTTCAGCTATAAAAAGTGCACTGGTATTCGCAGTTATAAACCGGTTCCGAAAGTGCAAAAAAGCGAATTAGAAGCTGCAGCTAACCTAATTAATAACGCAAAAAAACCGATGATTGTTTGGGGCCAAGGCGTAATACTTGGTGAGGCAGAAGAAGAGTTCAAAGCTTTTGTCGAAAAAACGGGAATTCCCGCTGCCTGGACGATTATGGGAGTTTCAGCGATACCTTCAGATCATCCATTAAATGTAGGTATGGTAGGAATGCATGGCAATTATGGTCCTAATGTACTGACCAACGAATGTGACGTTTTGATAGCGATCGGTATGCGCTTTGATGATCGTGTAACAGGTAATCTAGAAACCTATGCAAAGCAGGCTAAAATTATTCATTTTGAAATAGATCCTGCAGAAATCAATAAGAATGTTTCTGTTGATGTTGGCGTTTTGGGAGATGTAAAAGAAACACTTACGCAGATTTTACCGATAGTAAATGCTAACTCTTATACCTCTTGGTTAGAAGAGTTTAGTAAAAAGGATAAAATTGAATTTGAGAAAGTGATCAAAAATGATCTTCATCCTACAAAGGAAGGTTTAACAATGGGTGAAGTGTTAAAATTGATCAATCAAGAAACAAAACAAGAAGCAGTTATCGTATCTGATGTTGGTCAACATCAAATGATAGCGTGTCGCTATGCTAAATTCAATCAATCAAAAAGTAATATCACCTCAGGCGGTTTAGGAACCATGGGGTTTGCTTTACCAGCGGCAATTGGTGCCAAAATGGGGGCACCTGAACGAGAGGTGATAGCTATAATTGGTGATGGCGGCTATCAAATGACCATTCAAGAGCTAGGCACTATTTTTCAAACCAAGGTTCCGGTAAAAATCGTGGTACTAAATAATGATTTTCTGGGAATGGTACGCCAGTGGCAGCAGCTATTTTTTGATAAACGGTATGCTTCAACTGAGCTTATTAATCCAGATTTTGTAAAAATTGCTGAGGGCTATTTTATTAAGGCAAAACGAGTAGAAAAAAGAGAGCACCTAGAAGCTGCTGTAAAAGAAATGATTCAATCTAAAGAAGCCTATTTCCTAGAGGTTTGCGTAGAGAAAGAAGATAATGTATTCCCAATGATTCCAAGTGGGGCATCAGTTTCAGATATAAGATTAAGTTGATCATGAGCGAAGAAAAGAAAACATTTACCATATCGGTGTATACAGAGAATATGGTCGGCCTTTTAAATAGGGTTTCAGGTATATTTTTAAAAAGACACATTAATATCGAGAGTTTAAACACTTCTCAATCAGAAATAGAAGGTGTAAATCGCTTTGTTATTGTTGTTAAAACTTCTGAACAATGGGTAAAGCGCATCGTCGGGCAACTGGAAAAACAGATTGATGTTATTCGCGCTTACTACCATACAGATGAAGAAACCATCTATCAAGAATCTGCTTTGTATAAAGTAAAATCAGATTCCCTTTTTGAACAGCGTCAGGTACAGAATATTATTAAAGATAGTCACGCAAAAATTGTAACCGTATCGCGTGAGTTTTTTGTGATTGAAAAAACGGGGTTTCGTCATGAAACTGAGCGTTTGTATAATGATTTAGTGCCCTATGGTTTGATGCAATTTGTACGATCAGGACGCATATCGGTTACTAAAGAAGAAATGCAAATTTCATCGTTACTTAAAGAATTTCAACCAGTTTAAATTATAAACCAATACTTAAAAATTAAATAAAACAAAATGGCTAATTATTTTAACTCACTTTCATTACGCGAACAGCTTACACAGTTGGGCAAGTGCAGATTTATGGAGCAATCGGAGTTTTCTGAGGGAGTTTCGTCATTAAAAGATAAAAAAATCGTAATCGTTGGTTGCGGTGCCCAAGGCTTAAACCAAGGATTGAACATGCGTGATAGTGGTCTTGATATTTCATATGCACTACGCGAAGGTGCGATTAAGGAAAAGAGAGCGTCTTTTATCAATGCAACTGACAATGGATTTAAGGTGGGAACTTATGAAGATTTAATCCCAACTGCGGATATAGTGATCAATCTTACACCTGATAAGCAACATACTAATGTGGTAAGTGCAGTGATGCCCTTGATGAAAAAGGGAGCAACCTTATCGTATTCGCATGGTTTTAATATCGTAGAAGAAGGAATGCAAATCCGTGAAGATCTTACGGTGATCATGGTGGCACCAAAATGCCCAGGATCAGAAGTTCGGGAAGAGTACAAAAGAGGCTTTGGTGTTCCTACTTTGATAGCAGTACATCCTGATAATAACCCGCAAGGCCATGGGTTGGAACAAGCAAAGGCCTATGCTGTGGCTACTGGTGGTGACCGAGCAGGGGTTTTAGAATCTTCATTTGTGGCTGAGGTAAAATCTGATTTAATGGGAGAGCAAACCATTCTTTGCGGAGTGCTGCAAACAGGATCGATTTTGTGTTTTGACAAAATGGTTGAGCAAGGTATTGAACCTAGCTATGCTTCAAAATTGATTCAATATGGGTGGGAAACTATTACCGAAGCCCTAAAGCATGGCGGAATTACCAATATGATGGACCGCCTTTCCAATCCGGCAAAAATTAAGGCTTTTGAGCTATCAGAAGAGTTAAAAGATATCATGCGAGATCTATTTCAAAAACATATGGATGATATTATGACCGGACATTTTTCAAAAACAATGATGGAAGATTGGGCTAATGATGATAAAAACCTTCTAGGTTGGAGAGCTGCTACCGGAGAAACTGCGTTTGAAAAAACTGCCGTTACGGATGCAGCGATTTCAGAACAAGAATATTTTGATCATGGAGTACTAATGGTAGCATTTGTGCGTGCTGGTGTCGAGTTGGCTTTTGAAACAATGACGGAAGCAGGAATCATTGAAGAATCTGCGTACTACGAATCATTGCATGAAACTCCGCTAATTGCTAATACCATTGCACGTAAAAAGCTTTATGAAATGAACCGCGTGATTTCCGACACTGCTGAATACGGTTGTTATTTATTCGATCATGCCGCGAAACCTTTGTTAAGGGATTTTATGGAGAAAATTGATGTGAATGTAATTGGGAAGGATTTTGTAAATGGTCAAGGTACTGGTGTCGACAACAAACGCTTGATCGAGGTTAATGATATTATACGTAATCACCCAGTAGAAATTGTAGGGGAAGAATTACGAGAAGCGATGACTGACATGAAAAAAATAGTTTAACAAGAAAATAACTCTAGTGCCCATTCTTTGATAGCTTGTGGGTAATGGCCTATGCCTGAAACAAAAAAAACATATATACCATTAATCTGGGATGTTCGCGAAGCCGCTTTGAATTTAAAGGGAGTAGCTGAAAAAACTCCTTTAACTTCAAGCATTACCTATGGCCGTGCTTTTGACGCGAATGTGCTCTTAAAACGTGAAGACCTTCAACCGGTACGGTCATACAAAATAAGAGGTGCGTTTAATAAAATAAGCACCCTTTCAGACGAAGAAAAAGCAGCAGGTGTAGTCTGTGCAAGCGCGGGTAATCATGCACAAGGCGTTGCCATGTCTTGCGAAAGACTAGGAATAAATGGTACAATTTTCATGCCCGCACCTACACCAAAACAGAAAATAGATCAGACCAAAATGTTTGGTGGTACACATGTACAAATTGTTTTAGAAGGTGATACTTATGATGATTCCTATAATGCGGCGATGAAATTTTGTAATGAAAATGGTAGCTCATTCGTACATCCGTTTGATGATAAAAAAGTAATAGAAGGACAGGCAACCGTTGGTCTTGAAATTCTTGAGCAAGCACCAAAGCAAATTGATTATCTGTTTGTGGCCGTAGGGGGTGGTGGTCTTGCATCCGGTTTATGTAGTGTGTTTAAAACACTATCTCCAAATACAAAAATCATTGGTATTGAACCAGAAGGAGCACCATCTATGAAAACATCGATCGAAAACGGAGTGAACACTAAGATTTTCGACATTGAAAAGTTTGTAGACGGCGCTGCTGTGCAACAAGTAGGAGATCTTACTTTTAATATCTGTAAAGAATTTCTTCATCAAATGACCACGATACCTGAAGGTAAGGTATGCCAAACGATCTTGGATTTATATAACAGAGATGCTATAGTGGTAGAACCGGCTGGAGCATTAACACTAGCCGCTTTAGATTATTATAAAGATGAAATTAGGGGAAAGCAGGTAGTCTGTATTGTAAGTGGAAGTAATAATGACATTACGCGTACCGCTGAAATAAGCGAACGGGCACTGCTATACGCGAATCTTAAACACTACTTTATCATTCGTTTTCCGCAAAGAGCGGGAGCACTTAAAGAATTTGTTGCCGAAATTTTGGGTCCGGATGATGATATCACCTATTTTGAATACACCAAAAAATCAAATCGAGAAAATGGCTCGGCAGTGGTTGGAATAGAATTGAAGCGAAAGTCGGATTTCGAACCCTTAGTCGCACGCATGAAAGCTAAAAACTTTTATGGCGACTACATCAATAACAAACCTGATCTTTTTCAGTTCCTAGTTTAAAAAAACAAGTAGAAACTACATATATGGCCCCAAGTGTAGTCGAGGGGTTTTTTAATCTTAAAATATGAATCCAACCAAAAACAATATACCCAAACGATTTCAATTAAATAAGTTGCTTAACCAAGATACCTATTTGGTTAATAATGAATTGATCAAATGGTCGGGAGCAACTTCTGAGGTGTATTCACCAATTTTAACTGAGAATGATGCAGGCAAATTTGAAAAAACCTTGTTAGGAACCATACCAACCTTGGGTGAGAAAGAGGCAATTGATGCGTTGGATGCTGCTTCTAAGGCGTATGATAAAGGGCAGGGTGTATGGCCTACAATGAAAGTAGCCGATCGCATTAAGTGTATGGAGATTTTTGTAGAAAAAATGAAGGCACAGCGGGAGGAAGTGGTAAAATATCTTATTTGGGAAATATGTAAAACAGTTGCCGATGCTGAAAAAGAATTCGATCGCACGGTTGATTATATAAATGATACCATTGAAGATTACAAACAAATGGATCGTGATAGCGCACGTTTTGAAAAGGAAAGTGGTATTCATGCACATATTCGCCGCGGTCCGCTTGGTGTAGTATTATGTTTGGGTCCATACAATTACCCACTTAATGAGACTTTTTGTTTGTTAATTCCAGCATTAATAATGGGAAATACTACCGTGTTCAAACCTGCTAAACATGGTGTACTATTAATATCCCCTTTGCTAAAGGCATTTAAAGAGAGTTTTCCTCCTGGAGTGGTTAATGTCTTGTATGGTCGGGGCAGGGCAGTGGCTTCACCGATCATGAAAGATGGCCGTGTTGATGTATTGGCACTTATAGGACACAGCTCATCAGCAAATGCGTTACAAAACCTTCACCCAAAAGCAAACAGATTACGCTTAGTACTAGGTTTAGAGGCTAAGAATCCGGCTATTGTGTTACCCGATGCTGATCTTGACTTGGCGGTTAGTGAATGTACTGCAGGAACATTGTCGTACAATGGGCAGCGTTGTACAGCGTTGAAAATTGTGTATGTACATGAAAATATTGCTGCTGAATTCAACAAGCGCTACACGGAGGCGGTCGATTCCATGAAATATGGAAACCCCTGGGAAGAAGGTGTGAAATTGACTCCGCTTCCTGAGCCTGGTAAAGTCGACTACATTCAAGACTTAATTCAAGATGCAAAAGATAAAGGAGCAGCGGTAATTAACCAACGTGGAGCGGAGGTGATTGACAATTTTATTTTTCCGGCGGTATTGTTCCCAGTAAATAAAGATATGAAGGTATATGAAGAAGAGCAATTTGGCCCCGTAGTGCCCATTAGAACTTTTTCAAATATCGATGAACCGCTAGATGATATTGCAGAATCAAATTATGGTCAACAAGTAAGTTTATTTGGTAAGGAAATAAAAACACTTGCCCCATTAATTGACACTTTGGTTAATTTAGTTTGTAGAGTGAACTTAAATAGCTCATGTCAACGAGGGCCTGATGTGTATCCTTTTACCGGCCGAAAAGATTCTGCTGTAAGTACGTTGAGTGTGCATGATGCACTGCGTTCTTTTTCAATTAGAACCTTTGTTGCAAGTAAGGATAATGAGTATAATAATGCCATTTTAAATGAGTTACTTGACTCTGGCGCTAGCAATTTTGTAAGTACTGATTATATACTTTAATAAGGGTTAAAGGCTTATAGGTAAAAGGTGAAGGAAAATAAGGTTATCTCCCTTTACCTTTTGCCTTTAAACTATTATCTTTTGCCTAGTTTTACCTTCTTCTTTGAGTTGAAAGTACCGTAGTTGATTTTTTGTTTTCCTTCTCTTTCTTTAAATAGTTTTTATGAATCCATTTTTTCTGATCCTTATCAATTGATGAAAAAGTCAAATAACCTTCTTTGGTTTCTCGAATATTTAATTCAGTCGTTTCATTAATTTTCTTTGTTTTATTAGAGTCTTCTATCATTTTTGATTGTTCAATGAAGTGCTTGACATCAACAATTTTTGCTTTTGTAGGGATACTGTCATTCGATTCGACAATCGCTTCAGTAACAATTGATTCTGTGATTTTTGGTGTTAGATCCTTGAATAATTTCTTGCTATTATAGATATCAACTCCATATACTTTTCCGTTAATGGCATACGCATATCCAATTACATTATCTTTATTTTTTAGGCCTTTTATAACGGATTCTTGAAGTTCCTTTTTCACTTTTTTAAGTTCGTTGCTTTCTAATGTTAATTGTAAACTGGAGGCGGATTCATTTTCGGTAACATCGACCTTATTGCCTGTTCGTGATGATAAATTATTATTTAGCTTGGATTGTTCTTCACTAACCTTTTCCCAAACTTTTTGTTGGTTGCTATCATACCTCGCGGCTAGTTTTAGTTTTTTTGAAGAGAGCATTTTTGAGTTTTCTTCAAATTTGTCAGATCGTTCACCTTTTCTAGGGCTCCATCTACCTTGCTCAACGCAAAAACTGGCCAAAGGCACGTTTTTGGCGTTTGGTTTAATAATAACATCGTTAGCAACTGTACGGTCCTGTTTTCCACCTTTTACAATATCACCAGAGTGAATAAAAATGGTATCTTCACTATTGTTGTCTATTCGTAATTCGTTTACATTGCTCGTCTCTCTTACTTCAACTTTCTTTTCTTTTAAAGCGATATCTAGTGTAATGTATTCTTTTTTAATCTCATCTTTACCAGTAATTGCAAATACTTGCAGGTTTTCTTTAGATGTAATTTGGCTTAACACATAAGGCCCCATGGCTAATTCTTTTACATCAGCTTCGTTAGGAATTTGGGTGGTCTGTTCTTTGTTTTTCTTACACGATATAATAACCAATAAGGTAATAACGATTAGTATTGAATAATTTTTCATGATTATTTTATTTTGAGTAAACCTAATCAGGAAAGGATTATGTTGCTACAGAGAATGAGTGAACTCACTTTTTCAAAAAGTGAGTGATCATATTTAACAAGACACTAACAAAAGACTGATTTAGGGAATCAATAATTTACAGATTAATCACTTTTTAAGTGATTTTGTGAGTATTTCATAAAAAAACAAGAAATATTAATATTGATGATCGCTGAGTCAGATTTATTTTATAGGTTTGACTTGTATAATAAAGAACGGTGAACCTTTTAATAACAACATATTACATTTTCTTCGGTGACTTATCAGTTGCCTTAGTACCTGTTCGTCCCGTTCGCCGTCCCCGTCCGCGCCTTTGCGCGTAACATTCCTTTTTGAAGAGGGTGCGTCCTTCTTCCCCGTGAGTTTCCAGAACCCTTTTTAATTCAACGTTTTACTAAAACATCGTTTACACGCTATGAAGCGCGTTCAAATTGTTGTTGCATCTAAAGATCATCTTGATTTCGCTGAAGAAATTTGTCAAGTAATGGCCAATTCTGCTAAAGTGAGAGGTACTGGTATTGCCAAAAGATCACCAGACTATATTCATACAAAAATGAATAATGGTAACGCTGTAATTGCGATTTCTGATGAAGGAAAGTTTGCCGGTTTTTGTTATATCGAAGTATGGGGTCACCAGAAATATGTTGCTAATTCTGGTCTAATAGTCCATCCTGATTTTAGAAATATGGGATTAGCCAGAAAGATAAAAGCAGCTATTTTCAAACTATCAAAAAAGAAATTCCCTGAATCAAAAATATTTGGTATTACCACTGGTTTAGCTGTTATGAAGATTAATTCTGATCTAGGCTACAAACCAGTTACTTTTTCAGAATTAACTGATGATAAAAAGTTTTGGCAAGGCTGTCAAACCTGTTCCAATTATGATATCTTAAAATCGAAGCAGCATAAAATGTGCTTATGCACGGGAATGTTGTACGATCCTAAGAATGGCAAAAACGGGAAAAGAAAATGGTTCAACACCAAATTATTGAAAAGATTAAAGCAAATAAAACAATCTATTCTACTAAAGAATAACAATCAAAAACAATGGACAAAGTTGTTGTAGCATATAGCGGAGGCCTAGACACTTCCTACTGCGTGAAGTATTTAATTCATGAAAAGAACCTTGAGGTACATACCATATTGGTTAATACCGGTGGTTTTAAGGAAAAAGAGCTGGAAGAGGTAAAAGAACGCGCATTCGAATTGGGGAGTGCGCACCACGAAAACAAAAACATACTGAAAGAATTTTACCAAAAGGCAGTAAAATATCTCATTTTTGGTAATGTATTAAAGAATAATACCTACCCCTTATCTGTAAGTGCTGAGCGTATTTTTCAAGCTATTGCAGTGGTAGATTATGCGAATGAAATAGGCGCAAAATACATTGCGCATGGTAGTACGGGTGCCGGCAATGATCAAATACGATTTGATCTTATTTTTCAAACAATGGCACCACATATTGAGATTATCACACCAATTCGAGATTTACAATTAAGTAGGCAAGAAGAAGTTAATTTTTTAAAATCTCATGGGGTAGCTTATAGTTGGGAAAAAGCTCAGTATTCAATAAATAAAGGATTATGGGGTACTAGCGTTGGTGGTAATGAGACATTGTCTTCGGAGAAGCCTTTACCTGATTCCGCCTATCCAAGTCAGCTACAAAAAACAGATTCACGAACAATCACACTTCATTTTGAAAAAGGAGAACCTGTGGCGATAGACGGTTTAAAGGCCGATCCGGTAACAATAATTCAGAAACTGGAGGAGATCGCAAATAAGTATGCAATTGGTAGAGATATTCATGTCGGAGACACTATTATCGGAATTAAAGGTCGGGTAGGGTTTGAAGCAGCAGCGGCATTGTTGATTATTAAAGCACATCATTTACTGGAAAAACATGTGCTCAGTAAGTGGCAACAATACTGGAAAGACCAACTTGCCAATTGGTACGGTATGCTATTACATGAGGCCAATTATTTAGATCCTGTAATGCGAAATATAGAAGCGTTTTTGGACGATTCTCAAAAACAAGTAACGGGTAAGGTTTTCATTACCTTAAAACCATACCATTTTACTTTAGATGGCATTGAATCGGATTACGATTTGATGAAAAGTAATTTTGGTCAGTACGGGGAAATGAATAAAGCCTGGACCGCGGACGACGCGAAAGGATTCATTAAACTATACGGTAATGCAAGCAAAATTTATCATAACCTAAATAAAGAAGCATGATAAAAGCAGGAATTATAGGAGGATCGGGTTATACTGCAGGCGAATTAATACGCATTTTGGTTTTCCATCCAGATGTGGAAATCGATTTTGTGTTCAGTACTACCAAAGGAAATAACTTGTTAAGTGAGGTGCACGCCGATTTAATTGGCGATACGGATATAAAATTTACAAATACCGTGAATCCGGATGTTGACGTATTGTTTTTGTGTTTGGGCCATGGTAATTCAAAAGCTTTCCTGCGAGAATATACGTTTTCTACAAATACTAAAATTATTGATTTAAGTAATGATTTTAGATTAAAAAAAGATGCTGTTTTTCAAGGAAAAGAATTTGTATATGGTCTACCTGAATTGAATAAAATTGAGGTCGAAAAAGCTAATTATATTGCAAATCCGGGTTGCTTTGCTACCGCAATTCAGTTGGCAATACTACCGTTGGCCGGCAAGAATTTATTGCAGAAAGATGTTCATATTAATGCAACAACTGGAAGTACAGGCGCCGGTGTAAAGCCAGGAGGCACTACACATTTTAGTTGGCGAGATAACAATTTTTCGAGCTATAAAGTTTTTAATCATCAACATTTGGATGAAATAAGTGAATCTGTCAATCAGTTACAAAGTGAATTTAAAAATGAGCTATTATTTATTCCAAATCGGGGGAATTTTAGTAAGGGAATTTATGCTACTGCTTATACGGAAATAATGGCCTCAGAAGAGGAAATAAAATCACTGTTTAATGATTTTTACAAAGAATCACCTTTTACAATAATATCAGATTCATCTATTAGTCTAAAACAGGTATTAAATACGAATAAATGTATTCTACATATTAAAAAACATGGTAGTAAAATATTAATCACATCAATAATCGATAATCTAATTAAAGGTGCCAGTGGACAAGCAATTCAAAACATGAACCTAATGTTCGGTTTTGCAGAAACAACTGGACTCAATTTAAAAGGATCAGCATTTTAAAAATCAAAGTAAGTTCCTCCCCGAGGAGTCCCGATAGCTATCGGGATGAGGGAGGTGTATTACCTTCCTAAATAATAATCAAATGGAAAACATAACAATCATAGGCGGTGGAAATCTGGGAAAGTCAATCGCCATAGGACTTGTAAAAAGCAACCTTTACAGTGCAAATGAGATAATGGTCACTGGTCGATCTCTTAATCGATTAGCACTTATCAAAGAATCATTAGCAGTGGCAGTATCAACAGAAAATGCTGTCGCTATCCAAGATTCTAAATACGTTATTCTGTGTGTTCAGCCTAAGCAACTACCTAGTCTTTTAGCGGAAATACAACCAGCATTAAAACCGGAACAAGTATTGATTTCGACAATAACCGGCGTTTCCATTGCGGATATCGAGGCAATGGTGGAGGGTAATAAGGTTTTAAGAGCAATGCCAAATACAGCAGCGTCTAAATTGCAATCTATCACCTGTATTGCCTGTAATGAAAATGCGAAATCTGAACTAGATCAGGTGCAAATGATTTTCAGAACAATTGGTAAAACACTTGTTATTGGTGAATCACTAATGCAATCTGCCACGGTATTAGGTGCTAGCGGAATTGCGTTTTTCTTACGTTATATCCGTGCAGTAACCCAAGGTGGTATCCAAATGGGTTTTCATCCGGGTGAAGCGCAACTAATCGCGGTACAAACTGCAATTGGAGCGGCCACTTTAGTTGCGGAGAACAACACCCATCCAGAGCGGGAGATTGATAAGGTAACCACACCAATGGGCTGTACAATTGCTGGACTCAATGAAATGGAGCATCAAGGACTAAGTTCAGCCGTAATTAAAGGTTTGATGGCATCTTATGAAAAGATCAACCACATAAAATAAGTTTGGGATTCAGAGTTATAACATTAAAATCTA
Organism: Spongiivirga sp. MCCC 1A20706; assembly: GCF_046524175.1. Lineage (NCBI taxonomy): Bacteria > Pseudomonadati > Bacteroidota > Flavobacteriia > Flavobacteriales > Flavobacteriaceae > Spongiivirga > Spongiivirga sp. MCCC 1A20706. The sequence continues at coordinate 750,003 of NZ_JBEFZF010000001.1, read as the reverse complement.
AAGTCGCATATCTTAAAAAGAAAAATGAAACTATTTGACGTATATCCATTGTATAATGTAGAGCCAACAAGGGCTGAAGGTTGTTATGTATATGACAAAGAAGGGGAAAAATACCTTGATCTTTATGGCGGACATGCTGTAATTTCAATTGGGCATTCGCATCCTCATTATGTGAGGTCTTTAAAAGACCAGCTTGACAAAATTGGGTTTTATAGCAATTCAATTCACAATAGTTTACAGCTTAAATTAGCTGAGAGCCTAGGCCGAATTTCAGGTTGTGATAGCTACCAACTATTCCTTTGTAATAGTGGGGCGGAAGCCAATGAGAATGCATTGAAAATGGCGAGTTTTGTTACCGGTAAGTCAAAGGTAATTGCTTTTGAAAATGGCTTTCATGGTCGGACATCGGCGGCAGTAGCTGCAACACATAACTCAAAAATTCAAGCACCCATTAACAATCAGCAGGATGTGGTATTTTTCCCACTAAATGATGTTGAAAAAGTTAGCAATGAATTAGCTAAGGATGAAACTTGTGCCGTGATAATTGAACCAATTCAAGGTGTTGGCGGATTGGACATGCCAGATGCTACTTTTATAAAGCAAGTGGAGTCTTTATGTAAAAAACATAACACCTTACTGATTTTAGATGAAGTACAATCTGGATTTGGTAGAAGTGGAAAGTTCTTTGCGCACCAATTTTGGGATATAGAACCGGACATTATTTCTATTGCAAAAGGTATGGGAAATGGTTTTCCTGTAGGAGGTATTCTTATTTCTGGCAAAATTGAGGCTTCATACGGTATGTTAGGTACTACTTTCGGGGGAAATCATCTTGCATGTGTGGCAACACAAGCCGTTCTAGATATTATTGAAAAAGAAGACTTAATCAATAATGCAAATGACATAGGAAATTACATGGTTGAAGCAGTTTCTAAAATCGATCAAGTAAAAAAAATAAAAGGAAATGGACTGATGATCGGACTCGAATTTGATTTTGAGATTGCAAATCTCCGCCGGAAATTGATTTATGACTATCAGATATTCACTGGAGGATCATCAAACAAAAAATTACTTAGAATTCTACCTCCTTTAAACATAAGCAAAAAAGAGATCGATCATTTTGTGACTGCCTTGCAGCAAGCATTAAAAACTAACTAAAAATGAAAAATTATCTAAATATTAATGATGTAAACAATTTGGATGACTTGGTAAACGAAGCCATAGCTGCTAAAAAAGCACCATTTTCAAATAAAGAGCTAGGGCAAAATAAAGTACTTGGGATGCTTTTTTTTAATCCCAGTTTGCGTACCAGATTAAGCACCCAAAAAGCAGCAATTAATTTGGGTATGGATGTGATGGTCATCAACTTTAGATCAGATAGTTGGACGTTAGAGTTTGAAGACGGGACCATCATGAATGCAGGAAAGTCAGAACATATTAAAGAGGCTGCTCAAGTAATTTCTCAGTATTGTGACATTATTGCTATTCGTGCTTTTGCCTTGCTTGATAATAAGGAACAAGATTATGCTGAACAGGTCTTAAGCGGTTTCCAAAAATACGCTTCAGTTCCTATTGTAAATATGGAAAGTGCTACAGCACATCCGCTACAGGGACTCACTGATGTTATGACCATTAAAGAGCATAACAGGAAACCTAAGCCAAAAGTGGTGTTAACGTGGGCACCTCATTTGAAGCCATTGCCGCATGCCGTTGCTAATTCGTTCATTAACTATGGTAGTACTATAGACTGTGATTTTATACTAACATGCCCCAAAGGCTATGAGTTAGATATTGCTACCAACAATAACATTACTGTTAGCCATGACCAAGAAGAAGCTTTTAAAAACGCCGATTTTGTTTATGCTAAAAGTTGGGCTTCAAACAGCGAATACGGAAGCTTAACACTACCAGAAAAGGAATGGGAGGTGACGGCAAAAAAAATGAATCTAACAAGCAATGGAAAATTTATGCACTGCCTTCCGGTTAGGCGTAATGTTGTCGTTGCTGATGAAGTGCTAGACAGTGAGCATTCAATTGTCATTGAACAAGCAAATAACAGAACCTATGCGGCTCAAGCCGTTTTGCAAAGCATACTCGAAGATATAAAAGCATGAAACCTACTTTAAAAGTTGTAAAAATAGGAGGAAACATCATTGAAAATCAAGAGGTATTACCACATTTTTTAGCTGATTTCGCAAAACTGGAAGGGCCCAAAATATTGGTGCATGGTGGCGGTAAGGCCGCGAGTAAGCTGTCAGAAAAAATGGGTATTGTTCCCAATTTGGTAAATGGTCGGCGAATTACAGATGCCGAGACCTTAGAAATAATTGTAATGACTTATGCTGGAAAGATCAACAAAAAAGTTGTGAGCCTTCTGCAAAAAAATGGCGTGAATTCAATTGGCTTAAGTGGAGCAGATGCAGGAATCATAAAGGCGGTAAAACGACAGGTTAGAAAAATTGATTACGGCTATGTGGGAGATATTAAAAAGGTAAATGCAGATATACTGCGACAATTTATTGATAATAGTCTAATTCCAGTGATTTGTCCAATTTCAATGTCTGAAGAAGGACAATTACTAAATACTAATGCAGATACGATTGCATCTGAAGTTGCAGCGGCAATGCAACAACATTATGATACCGAACTGATCTACATTTTCGAAAAAAAAGGAGTTTTAGCTTCAATTGATGATGAAAATTCTGTAATTGAACATATTAATGGTGATAGCTATTTTGAATTACTTGAAAAGGGTGTGATAGCAGATGGAATGTTGCCTAAATTAAAAAATAGCTTCGATGCTTTAAAAAAGAATGTTTCCAAAGTGCTTATAGGTAATACATCACTAGTTACAACCAAAAAGGATATACACACGACCATTACGTATGATAATGAAAAATAAAAACCTACATACAAAAGCGATAGAATTACTATTCAATTTAATTGCTACCCAATCATTTTCATCGGAAGAGGATAAAACAGCAGCACTTATTGAACAATGGTTAAAAGGGTTTGATATTTTATTTACCAGAACCAACAATAATGTCTGGGCTATCAATAAGTATTTTGATTCGTCAAAACCCACCATTCTTTTAAATTCTCACCATGACACCGTAAAGCCGAATGGTGATTATACCCGAGATCCTTTCAAGCCTGAGATTATCAATAATAAATTATATGGTTTAGGAAGTAATGATGCCGGAGGGGCTTTAACTTCTTTATTATCAACCTTTGCTCATTTTTATGAAAAAGAGGATTTAGCTTATAATATTGTGATTGCCGCAACTGCCGAAGAAGAGAGTAGTGGTCAAATGGGATTAAATAGTCTTTTGATAGACCTTCCAGAAATTGACTTTGCCATTGTAGGTGAACCGACATTAATGCAACTCGCTATTGCGGAAAAAGGGTTATTGGTTCTTGATTGCAGGTCTATTGGCACGCCTGGGCATGCCGCGCATATCAAGAATGAAAACAATGCGATTTTTAATGCAATAGAAGATCTACAGTGGTTTAATAGTTTTGAGTTTCCTAAAACTTCTGAAGTACTTGGAAAAGTGAAGATGACTATTAGTCAGATTAATGCAGGGAAACAGCATAATGTAGTACCGGAGGCCTGTGATTTTGTAGTAGATGTCCGAGTGACGGATGCCTACACTAACAAAGAAGTTCTCAAAATTATAGAGGAAAACACCAAATGCAAGGTAAAAGCTAGAAGTATGAGATTAAATTCATCCTCTATATCCATTGACCATCCAATTGTGCAATCGGGAATAGGGTTGGGCAGAACAACTTATGGTTCACCAACATTATCAGACCAAGCGGTGTTAAGTTGCCCCTCTTTAAAATTGGGCCCTGGTGATTCCACCAGATCTCATAGTGCAGATGAGTTTATTTATGTTGATGAGATCAAGCGAGGAATTGATTTATATATTAAGATTCTTGAAGGGATTTTGTAAAAGGAAATAAGAATATAAAAGAAGGATAACATATTTTAAGTTGGTAATTCAATCCCCTTCTTTAAAAAATAAGATAATGAAACTTTGGGATAAAGGAATAACAGTTGATAATAAAATAGAAGCATTTACCGTAGGTAAAGATCGAGAATTGGATAAGTTCATCGCAAAATATGATATTATCGCCAGTAAAGCACATGCTACGATGCTTCAAAAAGTAGATTTAATATCACAAACGGATCTTACCAATTTAACTGAGGGTTTAGATGAACTACTAAGACAAGTTGAATCTGGAACTTTTACCATTGAGGAACAATTTGAAGACGTACATTCTAAAATTGAGCATTTTCTGACTGAAAAGTATGGGGAGTCCGGAAAAAAAATTCATACGGCACGATCTAGGAATGATCAAGTACTAACCGCATTGCATTTATATGTTAAAGAGGAGATAGATCAAATTAAAAATCTAACCAAATCGCTTTTTGAAACATTGCTAGTCAAAGCAGAGCAACATGAAAATGACCTGTTACCAGGGTATACACACTTACAAGTTGCAATGCCTTCTTCTTTTGGTTTATGGTTTTCTGCTTATGCAGAAAGCTTTATTGATGACCTCTATTTACTGGAAGCTGCCTTTAAAATCGCCGATCAGAATCCACTAGGAAGTGCAGCCGGTTATGGCAGTTCATTTCCCATAGACCGCGAACTTACTACTACCTTATTAGGTTTTAATCATTTAAAGGTGAATGTTGTTGCGGCTCAAATGGGTAGAGGTAAGCTCGAAAAGTCATTTGCTTATGGTATTTCAAGTCTAGCAGGAACGCTTTCTAAATTTGCGATGGACATTTGCCTATACAATAGCCAAAATTTTGGTTTTATCACCCTAGATGACGCATTTACAACAGGGTCTAGTATAATGCCACATAAAAAAAACCCCGATGTTTTCGAGCTGATTCGAGCGAAGTGTAATGTACTACAAGGACTACCCAATCAACTAATACTTTTAACTACGAATTTGCCTAGTGGTTATCATCGCGATCTTCAGCTTTTAAAAGAATTGCTTGTTCCTGCAATTAACAACATGAAAGACTGCTTGGAAATAGCAGATTATGCAGTAAAAAATATTCAAGTAAACAAGGAATTGATACATGATGAAAAATACGATGATATGTACAGCGTTGAAAATGTAAACAGGCTTGTTTTGGATGGATTATCATTTAGAGAGGCTTATAAAAAGGTTGGAAATGAAGTTTTTTCAAAAAAAAATAAACCTTCAAAGCAACTCGCTCATTCTCATATAGGTAGCATAGGTAATTTATCTTTAAATCGTATAAAAGATAAACTTAACATATTGTAAATATCTGTTATTCAGTAAATTAAATTTTGTTTTTAATCGATATACTCTTCGCTTAAAACGAATAATTATTTGGCTTTTTCATAATAAATAGTATTTTGGCACTTCCAACCAGTAAGCAGAAATGATCAAAATAGAGTGAGCCCTAAAACTCTGATTCTTGGTCTCTATTGTTAAATATGCACACCTCCTACATGTGTATATGATAACTAAGGTTATAGTATGTTAAGAAAAAGAAATCGCTTTTTGGGGCATTTTTATGCAACTTCTTTGTTGTGCTTTATGTTTGCGACGGTACAGGCGCAGTTAATTGGCAAACCACAATTATTTTTCTCTGATGTTTGCCCGGTTGTGGGTAGTGAAATTGAATATGAGTTAGCCTTCGAAATAGACCCAACTCGTTTTTCGGATAATAATACGTTTTCCGTTGAATTATCAGATGCTGATGGTGTTTTTTTAGTGGACTTAGTTGAAGTATTGACTACCGTTTCTGGAAGTAATAATGAATCCATAGTATATGTGAGGTTTAAATTTGGTGAACCTCTTTATGGGGATAACTATAAAATTAGAATAGAATCATCTTCTCCGACCGCGATTAGCATTCCCTCCGAAGCTTTTTCTGGATACACCATAGCTAACGAACAGTTGATACTTAATAATGATGAAGATGTTGAGTTAAGTTCTTTTAAAACTGCTATTAGTGTTTTGGTGAACGGTGACGACAATTTTAAATACCATTGGTTTAAAGATGGTAGTTTTTATGCAGAAACCGATGGTGTTGAACTTGAGATTACTGAGCCAGGATTGTATTATGTATCTACCTTTTATGGAGACTGTACCGGCTTAGACTTTTCCAATGTAATTAATGTGACACAGGCTCAACCTAAAAGAATTCAAACAATTGTTTCCCCTAATGGTGACAGTTATAATGATTATTGGGAGTTACCCAAAGAGTATGCTAATAACAAAGACATTCGGGTTACCATACTAAATCAAAATGGAACGATTTTACTGGATACTAATTCGTATGATAATAACTGGCCTTTAAATAATGGAGGTAGTTTAAAGGGGGCTGGGAATGTGGTTTTTTATATCATTCAAGACAAAGGAAAGCTATTACATAAAGGGGCTGTTACCATAGCACAATAACATAACATAAAACATGGTTCAAAAAGCAAGCTTACATAAGTTTGCTTTTATGTTTTATGACATTTTCAGTTCACTACAAAAAACTGACGGTTCACTACATATCATTTTTAGGTGTTAATGATTAGGACTACTTTCGAGGCATCATTAATCAAAAAACGAACAATTATGAAACCACTAATCAACCTAAAATCAAGAATGTTTGCTGTACTTTTAGTGAGCTGTTTGATTTTTTCAATTCCTGTTTCTTCACAGTACTCAAAGAAGAAAACAAAGCGTTCTTATTCCATTAACAATAGTGATAACGGTAAAACGACTATTAAATATAGTAATGGTAAAAGTCGTTTCGAATTAGAGTATGAAGGAGACATTACCTTATCTGATGATGATAGTGATATTGTTGCTATCTCGGCTGGTGGGTATTTTGACCTGCGCAAATCTACATTTGGCAATCGAAGACGAATTGTGATCGAATCTGATCGAAATGGTCGTTTGGTAAAAGAGTATTATGTTGGTAGAAAGCAACAATCCTTTTCTCCTGAAGGAAAAAAATGGTTAAAGGAAGTATTGACTGAGGTCGTAAGATCAACAACTATTTCTGCTGAAAAACGGGTGAATAGATTTTATAACAAAGGCGGTATCGATGCTGTTCTTGAAGAAATAGAACAAATAGATAGTGATCATGTAAAAACCGCTTATTTTGAGCATGCTTTAGCTAAAAATCTAAACAATTCAGAGCTCATAAAGGTTATAAATACCAGCGGCAGGGAAGTAGATTCAGATCATTATCTTACTAGAATACTTGTAAGTAATCAAGAATCCTTTCTAAATAGCGAGGTTGCTACAGCGGCTTATATAAAGGCAAGCAGCAGTATAGGTTCTGATCATTATAAAACAAAAGTTCTCAAAACTGCTATAAAAAATGGAAGCATTAATAATGATCAAATAGAATCATTATTAGAGATGACTCAAGATATTGGATCCGATCATTATTTAACACAGGTATTACTTACTGTGATGAAGGAACGAGATCTTGATAGCCAAAATACGGCCAATGTTATTAGACTAACCAAGTCAATTGGATCTGATCACTATAAAACCCAAGTATTAACTAAAGCACTGGGTCAACGCAACATATCCAAAGAAGCATACGATAGTTTTCTTACTACCATATCAGATATAAGTTCTGATCACTATATGAGTACGGTTATTGGTAAATTAATGGATACCAATTTTGAAAATCAAAATTTGGACCGCTTATTAGATATAGCAAGTGATAACATCAGTTCGGATCACTATTTGTCCTCAATGCTAAAAAAACTAGTTAAGAATAATCGGTTAACCGATGAACAAATAATTAAAGTGCTAAAAGCAACTAGATCAATTGGTTCAGATCATTACGCCTCAAGTTTTTTAGTGTCATTAGCGCCAAAAGTAAACTCAGAAAGCACCCGTCAAGCATATCGGGAGGCGGCAAAAAATATTAGTTCAGATCTTTATTATGGTCGAGCTTTAAAAGCTCTGGATTAGCATCTTTATTTACTATTCAAAGTAATCAATAGTGTAAAATTATTGATTACTTTGGTAGTATGAAGGCTTCTTTTTTACTACAAAACCAAGTCGTTTTGCGTAATTCTTTTCTTATCGCATTTACAGGGAGTATACTTGGTGTGGCTGTTTTTTATTATTTAGCAATAAGTGAGGATATCACAAATTCGCTAAAAGTAGGTTATATCATTGCGGCAGTTTCTGGAATAGTTTCTGCATTTATAGTGTTTAGAACTTCGAAATTTCTTGATGCCAAAATACCATGGCACTCGAAAACCAGTGGTAGACTATTGGCGGGCATTTTTTTTAATTCTTTATTTGTTTACTTGTTTATCTGGTTAATTGTTTTTCTATATACCTCCTATTATGAACCGATTAACGATCAAGAAGCTATTTATTTTTTTAAACTGAAGCTTGTAATTTTAATTGTAATACTTGTATTTCTGTTTACAATTATTTATTTCGTTTTTTACTCGTACCACTACTATCAATATGCCCAGATTAGTGCACTCAGGCTAGAACGTAAACGGATAGATCTTCAATTAGACGCCTTAAAATCACAACTTAGTCCACATTTTCTTTTCAATAATCTAAATACCATTTCGTCTCTCTATCATAAAAGTGCTGATAAAGCAATACACTTTGTTAGACAAATGGGAAGATGTTACGAGTACACCCTTAATAGTTATGAAAAAGTTTGTGTATCCGTAAAAGAGGAATTGGTTCTGGTAAATTCTTATTACCACTTAATGCAAACCCGATTTGAAAACCAGCTTAAACTCTCGATAGATATTGATAAGACTGATGAGAATAGATTAATACCTACTTTATCAATTCAGTTGTTAGTTGAAAATGCCATCAAGCACAACCGAATTATAGACGATAGTCAATTGCATATTGAGATCTTTAGTAAAGGAGATGCTATTCAAGTCTGCAATAACGTAACCAAAAACCCCGATGCGGTAGAGTCCTTTAAAATAGGGTTAAGCAATATTGAAAAGCGATACAAATTACTAACTAAAAAAGGAATTTCTTTTGAACAAGGAGATCGCTTTTGTGTGACACTACCACTTATTGATGAATAGTTTTATACACCACCCCATTTTTAGGATACTTGCCCCGCTTTTTAGTGGTGTAATGGTGTATGTACTAATATTAATGATTAACAATGATGTTGGGCAAATTACCCAACAGTTTTTTGGCGAAGAATTATATGTATGTGTACTACTATCGTACCTGATCCAAGAGTCGACACGCTTGCTAATAAGTATTTTTAGCCGTTTTAAGAAAGTTGGGAGTAATTTTCTGAATTACTCAGTACTCGTGGCAATCACTTTGATGGTATCAGTAATCCTGGTGACTTTTGGAATGTATTTTTATTACAAATTTGTTCAAGGTTTTGAGCCAAGCTTTAAGGAGTTGACAACCTTTAATGGCATTTTCATTGTCATTTCATGTATTTATATTCTTTTATACGTAAGCCACCAATTTCTAACCAGTGTGAATACTAAAAAAGTTGAAAAAGAACTTTTCTTGAAGGAATTAATAGTGGAAGATTATCATCAGTTTAAAAAGGGTGTTAATCCTTCTTTATTATTTGAGTGCCTAGAATCATTAATTACCATTATCGAAGATGAAAGCGAGTTGACTGATGATTTTGTAAATCATATGGCAACAGTTTACCGATATATATTGTCACATGCCAAAAAGCAGTTAGTATCGATTACTATTGAACTAGAGGTGCTGCAATCTCTTGTTTCATTATTTAATTATTTACCATATAGAAACTGTGAGCTAACAATTGAAGAGTTTACTCAAGATGGGTTAGTGGTTCCAGGTTCTTTACTGTCAATGGTAGAAGAGATAATACGAAGCACTATTGCTAACAAGAAAAAAACGCTGTTTCTAAAGATAGATAAAAGAGATGAAAGAGTAGTGTTATCTTATACTCCTCATGAGCGTTTAATCAAGGTTTTTAATCATAACAAGTTGAACGACATTAGCAAGGTTTATGAATTATATACTGATGAAGAATTAAAAATGAACCGCCTTACGGATCAAATTTCTATTGAATTTCCATTGTTAACAATAAAAGAAACCGCTATATGATGCAAGTACTTTTAATCGAAGATGAACAGCTTGCAGCTGATAAAATCGAACACTATTTAAAAAAATATAATAGTGACTATCATGTAGTTGCACACTTAAAGAGTATTGAAAATGCTGTAAGTTGGCTAAAAGAACACCAGCAAAATATTGATCTGATATTTATGGACATACAACTTCAAGACGGTCTTAGTTTCGAGATATTTGGTCAAGTTGAAGTAAACAAACCAGTTATTTTCACAACTGCTTTTGATGAGTATGCAATAGATGCTTTTAAAGCTAATGGTATTGACTACATTTTAAAACCGATTACATTCACCGCTCTTTCCACTGCATTGAGGAAGTATGAAGGTTTAAGAGCACAATTCAGTAACATCTCAGTAATTGAAGAGGTAATAAAAGATATTGAAAATACGAAGTTTAAGGAGCGATTTTTAGTAAAATTAGGTAACCATATTCATTCTGTGAAAACCGACCAAATTGATCTGTTTTATGCTGAAGGGCGTACAGCTTATTTGGTTACGCACCAATCGAAACGATATATTGTAGATTACCGTTTAGAAGATTTAGGAAAGCTGTTAAATCCATCTAGCTTTTTTAGGGTTAACAGGAGCTTTATTTTGAATATTAACGGGATACGTGATGTAATGATATATAGTAATCACCGACTTAAAATAAAAACCAAAGCGACCATTGATAGCGAAATAGTAGTAAGTCGTGAAAAGGTAGCTGCTTTTAAAAAATGGTTCGAAGGTGAATAAAAAAGAGTCAGGCTCCTCAGCCTGACTCCCACCTAAAACAAACCCATAACGTAGGTTTAATGAGTAAAATAGGGATGCCTTTAAATCCTAATAGTTAGTTACTTGATGTAATTTACTCAATACATACGACAAATGGGTGTCTAGTCAAATTTATGACTAATTGACTAATAGCTAAACGGGGGAGTATTTCTTATTTTAAATATACGTTTTTTTTCTAAATACCTGATATAAAACTGAATAAGTTATACTAGATAATAGTAGATTGACCGAGATTTAGATTATCTAAATTAATTTTGAAGTCTTCATTATTCAGTATTAATTCCGCTATAAAGTCGCCCACTCTGGTGGTAGTAAAACTATTATCCTTATTAAGATCTGGGGTACTAACTTTAAGTTCTAAAGATTTCTCTACTGCTTGACGTACTAAATTTGCTTCATCTACCATTTCAAACTGTTCTAATAGCATCGCAGCTGATAAGATTGATGCAATGGGGTTAGCAATATTTTGCCCTTTAGCCTGAGGATATGAGCCATGAATCGGTTCAAATAAAGCACTGTCGTCACCTATCGAGGCTGATGCTAAAAGCCCAATCGAACCACCAATTACGCTTCCTTCATCGCTGATGATATCACCAAACATATTTTCGGTTAAAATAACATCAAACTGTTTTGGGTTTAAGATCATTTGCATTGCTGCATTATCCACAAAAAGAAAATCTAATGTAACATCAGGATACTCTTTTGAAACTTCACTCACAACACGGCGCCATAATCTAGATGATTCTAGTACATTGGCTTTATCTACTAAAGTGAGTTTTTTTCTTCTTTTAAGTGCGGCCTTGAATGCCTGATGAGCAATTCGCTCAATTTCATAATCTGAATATTCACAAAGGTCAGACGCTGTTTTCCCATCTTCACTTAACTCCTTTTTGCCAAAATAAATTCCGCCTGTGAGCTCTCTATATATAGTGAAATCTACACCCTTAATAAACTCTGTTTTTAAAGGTGATTTTTCTAATAAGGTTTCATAAGCCTTTACAGGTCGTATGTTGGTGTAAAGCCCCAAAGTCTTTCTAAGGGCTAACAAACCTTGTTCAGGTCTTACCTTTGCATCTGGGTTATTATCATATTTAGGATCACCAATCGAACCAAACAGAATTGCATCTGCTGCCTCACATATTTCAATAGTCTCTTGGGGTAATGGATTTCCTGTTTCGTCAATAGCAATAGCACCAACGAGCGCTTCCTTATATATAAATTCATGGTCAAAAGCATCTGCAATTGCATTTAATGCTTTAATAGCCTGGTTAGTCACTTCAGGACCTATGCCATCTCCTGGTAGTACAGCAATCTTTAATTTCATAACAATATCGCCCAATGCGATTTTAAGGATTAAATTCTGGAAGCTTCAAAAGCTTCTATTTTGTCTTTATTACTTATTAAATAGTCAATATCATCATAACCATTAATAAGGCATACTTTTTTATAAGGATCTATTTCAAAGGTACAATTCAGGGATTCACCAACAATTTCTAAGGTTTGATTCTCTAGATTAATTTGAAGTTGTGTAGAAGGTTCGTCGGTAACCTTAGCCAATATTTTTTCTAGTACTTCGGGATTTACCTGTATTGGTAAAATACCATTATTAAGAGCATTTCCCTTAAAGATGTCGGCAAAAAAACTAGAAACAACTACTTTAAATCCATATCCTGCAAGAGCCCATGCAGCATGTTCGCGACTACTGCCACACCCGAAATTATCACCAGCAACCAAAATACTACCACTATATGACTCGTTGTTTAAAATGAAATCTTTATTTACGGATCCATCTTTATTAAACCGCCAGTCTCTAAATACATTGTCTCCAAAACCAGCTTTATCAGTTGCTTTCAAAAATCTAGCAGGAATTATTTGATCGGTATCGATGTTTTCAATGGATAGTGGTACCGCAGTAGATACCATCGTTGTAAACTTCTCCATTAATTAAGTTGTTTTGTAATATCAATTATTTTTCCTTCTATAGCCGCAGCCGCTGCCACTAATGGACTTGCCAAAATAGTCCTTGCACCTTGACCTTGCCTTCCCTCGAAATTTCTATTGGAGGTTGATACACAGTATTCTCCCTCCGGAATTTTATCATCGTTCATGGCTAAACAAGCAGAACAACCTGGTTGACGTAATTCAAATCCGGCTTCTGTGAAGATTGTTGACAAGCCTTCTTTTATGATTTGTTGTGCTACTTGTTGTGAGCCAGGAACGATTAATGCATGAACATTTTGAGCCTTTTGCTTACCTTTAATATAATTTGCTGCTACTCGAAAATCTTCAATTCTGGAGTTGGTACAGCTACCAATAAATACCCAATTAATTGGCTGTTCTAAAAGTGACTGCCCTTTTTTAAAACCCATATAGGCTAATGATTTTTCAAAAGAAGCATCAGTAAATTCAGGAATATTTTCGTTTATTTTCATCCCCATACCCGGATTGGTACCATAAGTAATCATGGGTTTAATGTCAGCACCGTCAAATTCATATTCTTGATCAAAGATGGCATCATCATCGGTAAGTAGGGATTTCCAATAAGCTAGTTTTTTATCCCATTCTTCACCATTAGGAGCAAATTCTCGGTTTTTTATGTATTCAAAAGTCGTTTCATCCGGGGCAATCATACCTCCACGAGCCCCCATTTCAATACTCATATTGCAGACAGTCATACGACCCTCCATACTCATATTTTCGAAAACCTCACCGGCGTATTCACAAAAATATCCTGTACCTGAGTTTGTTCCTAACTTAGCGATGATGTACAAAATAACATCTTTTGGCAATACGCCGGATTTGAGTTTTCCGTTTACAGTTACGCGTAGTTTTTTAGGTTTTTTCAATAGCAAGCACTGACTAGCAAATACCTGAGCAACTTGACTGGTACCAATACCGAATGCAATACTACCAAATGCACCATGTGTTGAAGTATGGCTGTCTCCGCATACTATGGTCATTCCTGGTTGGGTGACACCCAATTCAGGGCCTATGACATGTACAATACCGTTGTACTTATGGCCAAGGCCATAAAATTCAATATCATTTGCTTCACAGTTTTCAGCAAGTTGTTTCAATTGTTTTCTCGATAAAACGTCTTTAACAGGTAGATGTTGATCTTTCGTAGGGGTATTATGATCAGCTGTTGCAAGAATTTGTTTTGGCCTAAATATGGGAATATTCCTTGACTTCAACTCCGCAAATGCTTGAGGGCTTGTTACTTCGTGTATTAAATGTTTATCTATATATAATATTTGCGGGCCGTTTTCTATTTGATCGACCACATGGCTATCCCAAACTTTATCGAATAATGTTTTTCCCATTTAGGCAACTGCATTTACTTCTACATTACATGATTTAATGATTTCATGAATGTCGTTATCATCAATTTCTTTCTTTCGATCTGCAAAGCTTAAAAACTCATTATATACTTCATCTAATTGGAGTTTAGTAAGCTCATAACCTACCTTTTTAGCACGATAGGCGAGGGCTGCACGACCACTACGAGCAGTAAGTACAATAGCAGATTCTGTTACGCCTACATCGTGTGGATTAATGATTTCATAGGTTTCACGATTTTTGATCACACCATCTTGGTGAATTCCTGAGCTATGTGCAAAGGCATTAGCACCTACAATTGCCTTGTTCGGTTGAATAGGTACTCCCATTTTATCAGAAACCATTTGACTAGTCCCATACAAATAGGTGGCATCAATCTTAGTATCTAGATTTAAATATGGATGTTGACGCAGTACCATCACCACCTCTTCTAATGAGGTATTACCTGCACGTTCACCAATACCATTTATTGTACACTCAATTTGTCGGGCACCATTCTGAACCCCACTTATTGAGTTTGCTGTTGCAAGGCCAAGATCATTATGACAATGACAAGAAAGAATTGCTTTGTCAATTCCCCGTACGTTTTCTTTTAAATATTTAATCTTCGAACCATACTCAGCAGGTAGGCAGTAACCGGTGGTGTCTGGAATGTTCAAAACGGTTGCTCCTGCTTTAATTACCGCTTCGCAAACTTTAGCTAAAAATTCATTATCAGTACGACCTGCATCCTCTGCAAAAAACTCTACATCTTCAACATAGCTTTTAGCATGAGTCACGGCAGCAACCGCTCGGCGAATAATCTCATCTTGATCACAATTGAATTTAAACTTAATATGAGACTCTGAAGTACCTATACCAGTATGAATTCTCGGGCGCTTTGCATATTTCAAAGCATCTGCCGCAACGTCAATATCCTTTTTAACTGCCCTTGTAAGTCCACATACAGTAGTGTTTTTTACAAGTTTGGAAATTTCTGTGACGGAGTGAAAATCTCCTGGACTCGAAATGGGAAATCCCGCTTCAATCACATCAACTCCAAGTGCTTCGAGCCGTTCAGCAATTTCTAGCTTTTGAGGAGTATTTAATTTGCATCCTGGCACTTGTTCTCCATCTCGAAGTGTAGTGTCAAATATTTGAACGTGGTCTTTTGCCATCAGGAAAATATATTTTCTATTTCTAATACTAATTTATACTTTGGACACCCGAATAAATGAAAACACTTTTAATCTTTTACAACGTTAAAACAATAGTATTTTAATGTAATATATTGATTATCAGATTTATAAATACACATTTTCATTATGACTAATGGTCAAAAAGACGCATTATTTACGTTGATAAAATCGCTTTCAAAGTCAGAAAAGAGACAATTTAAATTGTATGTAAATCGACTTGGTATGAATGCGGATGCAAAGTTTTTGGCATTATTCAATCTGTTAGAAAAACTAAAACAGTATGATGAAAAGCAAATTTTAGATAGCGGAATTGTCAAAAAACAACAGTTATCAAATCTAAAAGCACATTTATACAAGCAAGTTTTAATTAGTTTACGCTTAAACCCTGTTCATCAGAATATTCGATCTCAATTGCGAGAACAACTTGATTTTGCATCAATTCTATATCATAAAGGACTTTATAAGCAAAGTTTAAAAATGCTCGATAGGGCTAAAACTGCAGCATTAGAACACGAAGAGAAAAATATTGCCTATGAGATTGTAGAACTCGAAAAGGTAATAGAGTCGCAGTATATTACCAGAAGTATGAGTAATCGTGCCGAAGAGTTGGTTGAGCAAGCAAAAACATTAAGTAGGCAAAATGTATTGACTAGTAGGCTATCAAATGTGTCATTGCAGTTGTATGGGCTGATGTTAAAAACGGGTTATGTAAAGAATGATGAAGAATTGCGAGTAGTAAAGCAGTTTTTTAGCGATAAACTGCCTAACTATGATAGTAGCTTGCTTGGATTTAGAGAAAAATTGTGGCTATTTAAGGCACATTTATGGTATAGCTTTTTAACTCAGGATTTCCTTTCCTCCTATCGGTACGCTAAGAAATGGGTCGACCTTTTTGACGAGTCACCAAAAATGATCAAACTAAATCCAGTTTTCTACCTTAAGGGACACCATTATTTATTAGAATCGTTGTTTTTTATTAAAAACCAATCTCAGTTTAAAGAGGTACTCGAAAAGCTGGAAAGGCTAAGAGATAATCAACGTTTTCTTGTTGATGATAATATCGAATCACTCTTGTTTTTGTATACCTATAGTAATAAGCTTAACTATCACTTTTTAAGCGGAACCTTTGGTGAAGGAGTACCTATCGTTGATGAAATTTTGAGTGGATTGAAAAAGTACCGATCACGCATTGATGAACATCATATTATGGTGTTTTATTACAAAATTGCATGTTTATATTTTGGTGCAGGCGATGGCAGAACGTGTATAAAATACTTGCAGAAAATTATTAGCAACAGATCGCTTAAGATGCGGGAAGATTTGATGTGTTTTGCCCGAGTACTTAATTTGGTTGCACATTATGATGCTGGAATAGACTACAATTTAGAAATGCAAATACGTATTACGTATAAGTTTTTACTTAAAATGGACAATTTGCAAAAGGTACAGAAAGAAATGATTCGTTTTCTTCGCAGCTTCGGAGATTTTTACCCTCAAGATCTTAAAAATGAGTTCAAAAAGCTGCATGCTAAACTAAAGGAGTACGAAAATCATCCTTATGAAAAGAGAGCCTTTTTATATTTAGATATTATCAGCTGGTTAGAAAGTAAAATTCAGAACAAATCAGTAGGTGACATTATTAGAGAAAAAGCGCTGGCGCTTAATAAATAATGGGAGCTAATTCCAACAGTCATTTTACTCGTATTGCCGAACTTAACTTGGCGATGCTCTTAATAAGCACTTCTGGTGCGTTAGGTCGCTTTGTTAATTTATCGCCACCAATTACCATTTTTTACCGTGCACTTTTTGCAATTGGTATTCTATATCTGTTTTGTAAATTTCGAAAACTTTCTTTTAATATTCCTTCAAATAAAGATCGATGGACAATTTTTTTTGGGGGGCTGTTTTTAGGAGGGCATTGGGTTACTTATTTCTATGCCTTGCAATATAGTAATGTTGCAATTGGGATGTTATCTATTTTTACATATCCTGTAATAACGGCCTTTTTGGAACCACTGTTATTAAAAACAAGATTACAACTTATTCATTTGCTGCTTGCACTTTTAGTTTTGGTTGGAATTTATTTCCTAGTGCCAGAATTTGATTTTTCGAATGACTATACAAAAGCCGTTGCTTTTGGTGTGTGTTCTGCATTATGTTACGCAATAAGGAACATATTAATGAAGAAACAGATAGCTGTTTACAATGGGTCGGTATTAATGTGGTATCAAATTTTGGCTGTAGGTATTTTGTTGACACCGGCTCTTTTTGTTTTTCATAATGAGCAACCCGAACCCAATGAATGGTGGGCAATTGTGCTACTGGCACTGCTAACGACAAGTATCGGGCACACTTTGTTCTTGATGAGCTTCCGTCATTTTTCAATAACAACGGCTAGTTTAATTAGCAGCGCGCAGCCCGTTTATGGTATTGTTATTGGTATTATTTTTTTAAAAGAAATACCAAGTATCACCACTGTTTTAGGCGGCTTACTTATACTAAGTACCGTTATTATTGAAAGTATTAGATCAGGAAAAAAGGCTTAGCTATTTTTTAGTTTATTTGCTTGATCCACCCAATTATCACGTTCGATTCTACCCGGAAAAAACTGAATAAGATCGGTAACATCATCGATATCCTTTTTGGTAAAATTACTTATTTGATCAAAAGTGTAAATACCAATGCCATTAAGTTTTTTCTCGATAAATGGACCAACACCGCTTATTCTTTTCAAATCATCTTTTTGAGATTCGTCGGCTTTGCCGAAGCTTTCAAAGTTCAAACTAGGTTTTTCGGTAGCAACTTCTAGAGGTTTTACTTCTTGAATAGCAATTGGTTCGGGATCTTTTTCAACCTTAACCTGTGTCTTTTTACGAAGTTTTTGTTCTGCTTCCACTTCAGCTTGCTTTATGTTTAGCTGATCGTTAAGACTCTTTTTTTCAGAAGCGCAATCATCAATAGCTGCTTTTAATTTTCTTTTATAATACCTTCTGGCAAAGAAGTAGCCTATTAAAAAACAAATTAAGCAGAGAATAAATAAGACTATGTATTCCCAGGTGGATACTGGATTTAATTGATCTAGCATAATATAATGGTTGGAAAGTTAATTAACTATAATTTCTATTCTTCTATTTTTCGCTCGTCCTTCTTCTGTGTCATTAGATGCTATCGGAACGGCTTCTCCTTGAGAGGAATTTTTCAATTTATTGGCATCGATTCCCTGAGAAATAAGGTAGTTCTTCACGTTTAAGGCACGCTGAGCACCAAAAAAAGTATTTGATTCTGCACTACCAACGTTATCAGTATGTCCAATAATGTTAACTGTTTTATCAGGATTTCTATCGAGATAACTTTTTAACTCAGCGGTAAACGCTTTTAAAGTATTATCAGGAACAAATTCTTTTGATCCGAAGTCAGCATACAGTGTCTTGTTGGTAATACTTTTATCGATTTCTACCTTACGTTCTTTAGTGATGGTATTGACTAGCATTTCAATGCCACCATTGTAAGTACCCTCGTCGCTATATTCGTAACCTTCCTGATTTGCTTTTACCAAAATGCGATCAGCATTTATTCCATGATCAACCAACAGTCGTTTTATAAATGATGCTCGCTGTAATCCATATGAACCATTGCTATCGGCTTCCCGACTTTTATAAAAGCCCTTTATAATTAACTCTTTATCTTGATTCTTATTTAAATAATGAAATATCGAATCCTTAAAGCGCATAAGGCGCTGAGGGATAAAAACGGAACCATTTTTATTATTAATTTGAAGTTGATCATCAAATTGAAAAATAATGTCTCCATTGTCAGCTAGAACCGACAAATTCTGATTTGATCTTATTGTTTCGGCTTCTTCTAACTGAACTGGGCGTTCAATACAGAGATTTTTAGTTTTACATGTGTAGTACCATATTCCAAAGATTGACCAGCCTAAGAATATTGCAAAAGCTAATAAAAAATTTCTCATTACAAGGAAGTATTGTTAGGTGAATACTGGCTTAAATTCATTACTTGACCACAAGGTAATTATTTAAAAACGAACCTGTTATGGTTTTTTTGGATTTTTTTAAGAAAATTGTCTTTGGGGTAGTTTGTGATTCAACCAAATAATGACTTACTTTGTCTTTTAAATGAGAAAGACTAATTTACATCATCACCATTTTCATACTTGCTCTCAAGCGAGGTGAATTTGGTATGTTTAAAATTAACATATTAAACCCGTTTGAGATATCAAGCGGGTTTTTTTATTTAAAAAATGCTTGGTTTCTCAGTTTAACCAAAAAAAATGAAATGACAAAAATTAGAATTGCTGTACAAAAATCAGGAAGGCTGAATCAAGAATCACTCTCACTATTAAAAAGTTGTGGTGTATCTATAGAAAATGGAAAGGACCAGTTAAAAGCAGCTGCTCGAAATTTTCCACTTGAGGTATTTTACTTACGCAATGGTGATATACCACAATACTTAAGAGATGGTGTAGTTGATATTGCAATCTTAGGGGAGAATACCTTAATAGAGAAAGGTGCAAATTTAAGTATTATTGAACGCTTGGGATTTTCAAAATGTAGAGTTTCGCTTGCTATACCTAAAGGAACAGCATATAATGGTTTAACCTATTTTGAAGGAAAGAAAATAGCTACTTCCTATCCCAATACCGTAAAGGACTATTTAGCTGAAAAAGGCATTAAAGCTGATCTACATATAATAAACGGATCCGTTGAAATCGCCCCTAACATTGGTTTAGCAGATGCTATTTGCGACATTGTTTCTAGTGGAAGCACCTTATTTAAAAATAATTTGAAAGAGGTGGAGGTCATGCTTACTAGTGAAGCTGTTTTAACTGTTTCACCAAAAATTTCTGATGAGGCGCAGACCATTCTTAATAAGCTTCAATTTCGTATTCAATCCGTATTAAAAGGCCAACGTAGTAAATACGTTTTATTAAATGCACCAAATGATAAACTTGAAAAAATTATATCATTATTACCGGGAATGAAAAGCCCAACAGTATTGCCTTTAGCCCAAGAGGGATGGAGTTCGGTGCATTCTGTCATGAATAAAGATAGCTTTTGGGATGTAATTGACGAGTTAAAACAAGCCGGAGCAGAGGGCATTTTAGTTTGTCCTATTGAAAAAATGGTTTTTTAAAAGGTAGGTAATGAATAAAATTTATAATCCGAAAAAGGAAAGATGGAGTGGGATTCTATCTCGTCCTACTAAAACCGTTGCAGATATAGAAAGTACAGTGACCAATGTATTTAATGATATTAAAGAGAATGGTGATAAAGCGGTATTAAACTATACTAAGCAGTTTGATAAGGTTGAATTAGAAAATATTATTGTTTCTGAGGAGGAAATAAAGAATGCAATTGAAGAAGTTTCGACAGAATTGAAAGAAGCAATACAGCTCGCTAAACAAAATATTGAACGATTTCACGAGGCTCAGCTGGCTCCACCAGTTAGAGTGCAAACTACTTTCGGAGTGGAATGCTGGCAAGAAAAAAGACCTATACAAAAAGTCGGTTTATATATTCCTGGCGGCACTGCACCTTTATTTTCAACGATATTAATGTTAGCAGTACCTGCAAAAATTGCAGGTTGTAATGAAGTTATTTTATGTACCCCGCCAGATGTTGAAGGAAATATCAATCCGGTAATACTATATACTGCCTATTTATGTGGTGTAAGAAAAATATATAAAGTAGGGGGCATTCAGGCAATTGGTGCAATGACCTTTGGTACAGAAACGATCTCCCAAGTGTATAAAATTTTTGGACCAGGAAATCAATACGTGACAGTTGCTAAGCAATTAGCTACAAAGTATGGTGTAGCAATCGATATGCCCGCAGGTCCTTCAGAATTATTAGTGGTGGCCGATGATGTTGCTAAACCTTCATTCATAGCTTCCGATTTATTGAGTCAGGCAGAACATGGGGAAGACAGCCAAGTAATTTTAGTATCTACTTCAAAAGAATTAATAGAAAAGGTAGAAGTTGAAATCGAAAAACAACTAGAACAGCTTCCTAGAAAAGAAATAGCCGCTAAAGCCATTGAAAACTCAAAGCTTATTTATGTGGAGTCAGATGAAATAGCAATGGAATTAATAGACCAATATGGTCCTGAGCATTTTATTGTATGTACCGCAAATGATGAGTTTTATGTAAAAAACATAGGTAATGCAGGTTCTGTTTTTATTGGTAACTACACGCCTGAAAGTGCAGGTGATTATGCTTCAGGAACGAATCATACGTTGCCCACGAATGGATATGCTAAACAATACAGTGGCGTTAACTTAAATAGCTTTATGAAGAGTATGACTTTTCAAAAAATATCGAAGGATGGGATTCAAAATATTGGTAATGCTATTGAATTAATGGCAGAGGCTGAAGGTTTGCATGCACACAAGAATGCAGTAACATTACGATTAAAAAGTCTTGAAGAATGAGCTTAAATTTTAACGTTAACCGCTTAGTGAGATCAAATGTTGCAAAGCTACAACCTTATAGTTCAGCTCGGGATGAGTTCAAGGATTTTGATCAGGATATGGTGTTTTTAGATGCCAACGAGAATCCTTTTGAAAATGGAGTTAACAGATATCCTGATCCTCAACAACGTAATTTGAAGTCCGTACTGGCTGATCAGAAAAATGTAGATACGAATCAAATATTACTAGGCAATGGTTCAGATGAAGTGTTGGATTTAATATTTAGGGCTTTCTGTGAACCCAAAGAAGATGGTATTATCACCTTACCGCCCACATATGGCATGTATAAGGTATTGGCTGAAACGAATGATATTGAAAACAAAGAAGTACTATTAACATCCGATTTTGAACCTGATGTTAATGCTATACTTCAAACGGCTAATGAAAAGTCTAAGTTGCTATTTCTCTGTTCGCCTAATAATCCAACAGCGAACAGTTTTTCAGCATCTAAAATTGAAAGGCTATTGAATGAATTTGATGGGATAGTGGTAATTGACGAAGCCTATATCGATTTCTCACCAAATGAAAGTTGGGCCATCAAACTTAATCAATATCCTAATTTAATTGTAACACAAACACTCTCCAAAGCTTATGGCCTGGCGGGAATACGCCTTGGAATATGCTTCGCTTCAGCTGAAATAATTTCGGTTTTAAATAAGATCAAACCGCCTTACAATGTGAATGAGCTGACCCAACAGCGCGCACTAAAACGAGTAACTGATCTTGATAGTATTAAAAAGGAAGTTGAAACAATTTTACAGGAAAGAATAAAAATTGAAAAGAGCTTATCTCAAATTCCTTTTGTAAAAAAAATATATCCTTCTGATGCCAATTTTATTCTTGCTAAAGTTGATGATGCGAACACTCGTTATCAACAACTACTCAATAAAGGAATTGTAGTAAGAAACAGAAGCACCCAACCTTTATGTGAAGAAACCCTTCGTTTTACGGTTGGAACAGAAAAAGAAAATAATTCACTAATCACAGCTTTAAAAGCACTTATATAATGTCAAAAAAAGTACTTTTTATAGACAGAGATGGTACCATCGTTCTCGAACCAGAAAACTATCAACTAGATACTTTAGAAAAACTAGAATTTTACCCAAAAGCATTTCAATATTTGGCTAAAATAGCTTCCGAACTTGATTTTGAAATTGCAATGATCACCAATCAAGACGGTTTGGGAACATCAAGTTTTCCAGAGGAAACTTTTTGGCCGACTCAAAATTTTATTATCAATGCTTTTAAAAACGAGGGAGTCATTTTTGATGAGGTATTTATCGATAAATCCTTTCCGGAAGATAATGCTCCTACCCGTAAGCCCCGAACCGGTTTATTGGGAAAATACCTAGGCAATAAAGATTATGATCTTGAAAATTCCTTGGTAATCGGTGATCGTTTAACTGACATGGAATTAGCCAAAAATATAGGAGGAAAAGGCATTTTCATAAATGATCATGAAGCTTTAGGAAGTGAAGAACTTTCAGTTAAAAGGGAAGAGCTACAACAAACTATTGCTTTAGAGACAAATGACTGGAAAAAAATTTATGAGTTTTTAAAACTTCAAGAGCGTACGGCTTCAATCGAGCGAATAACAAATGAAACAGATATTAAAATTAAGCTGAATCTCGATGGAACTGGGAAAAGTAATATTGATACGGGAATCGCTTTTTTTGATCATATGCTAGATCAAATAGCAAGGCATGGTCAAATGGATTTAGACATTCAGGTAAAAGGCGACCTTGAGGTTGATGAACACCACACAATCGAAGATACCGCGATTGCATTGGGAGAAGTATTTAGCGATGCTTTGGGTAATAAATTAGGTATTGAACGATATGGATTTTGTTTGCCAATGGATGACTGTTTGGCACAAGTTGCGATAGATTTTGGAGGTAGAAACTGGTTAGTTTGGGAAGCTGAATTTAAGAGAGAAATGATTGGAAAAATGCCCACTGAGATGTTTTATCACTTTTTTAAATCGTTTACCGATGGTGCCAAAGCAAATCTGAATATAAAGGTAGAGGGTACAAATGAACATCATAAAATTGAAGCTATTTTTAAAGCGTTTGCTAAAGCAATAAAAGTAGCAGTAAAGCGTGATGTTGATAAAATGATTTTACCCAGTACTAAAGGAATGTTGTGATGAAAATTGTAATAATAGATTATGGGGCAGGTAATACTAAAAGTATTCAATTTGCCATTGAAAGGTTGGGATGGAAATCGATTTTGAGTGATAACCCTAACGAGATTATAAAAGCAAATAAAGTCATTTTCCCAGGAGTCGGTGAGGCAAGTAGCGCAATGTCAAAACTTAAAGCTACCGGCTTAGATAAACTAATTCCGCAACTAACACAGCCAGTATTGGGTATTTGCTTAGGAATGCAGTTAATGTGCAATTCATCTGAAGAAGGAAATACCAAAGGGCTGGGGATTTTTGATATTGATGTTGTGAAGTTTAATCATGGTGTAAAAGTCCCACAAATTGGCTGGAATCTTATTTCGAACTTAAAATCTCCATTATTCTATGATCTAAATGATAAAGAATATATGTATTTGGTGCACAGTTTTTACGCTCCAATTTGTGAAGATACTGTAGCCACTACTGATTATGGGATATCGTATACTACTGCTTTGCAAAAAGACAATTTTTATGGAGTGCAGTTTCACCCGGAAAAGAGCAGTAAAGCAGGTTCGAAAATATTAAGCAACTTTTTTGAACTATGATGACCGAAAGTGGTATCGAAATTACAAACGACAAATCACTCGTCAATGTTGAATATGTTCATCAATACTTGTCAAAAACTTCGTATTGGGCGAAAGGTAGAAGTAAGGAAGATGTTATTCAATCAATAGAAAATTCTATTTGTTTTAGTGTACTCGATAGCAATAAAAACCAAATAGGATTCGCCAGAGTGGTAACAGATACAGTTGTTTTTGCCTGGATAATGGACGTCTTTGTAGACAAACGCTATCAGGGGTTAGGTATTGGAAAACTATTGATAAAAAACATGCTAAGTCATCCATCATTAGCTGAGGTTAACGGCATTGGATTAAAGACTTTTGATGCACATGGCTTATATAAAAAGTATGGTTTTAATATTGTAGAAGATCCTGAAATTTGGATGTTTAAAAAAATCAAGTAATGAGAATAATACCTGCCATAGATATTATAGAAGGTAAATGTGTTAGACTCTCTAAAGGAGATTACAGCACTAAAAAGATATATAATGAAAACCCGCTTGAAGTTGCTAAAGAATTTGAAGCAAGCGGTATTCAATATTTGCACTTAGTTGATTTGGACGGTGCAAAGAGTAAGCATATAGTCAATCATGGAATTCTGGAACAAATTGCATTAAAAACAAGTCTAAAAGTCGATTTTGGTGGCGGGTTAAAGACTGATGATGATTTGAGAATTGCTTTTGAAAGCGGAGCGAATCAGATTACCGGGGGCAGTATAGCTGTTAAGAATCCAGATGTCTTTAAGAATTGGCTACAACAGTATGGAACAGATAAAATAATTCTTGGAGCTGATGCTAATAATGAAAAAATCGCGGTTTCTGGTTGGTTAGAAGAAAGTGATGAAGAATTGATTCCTTTTATTCAACAGTATCAAAAGGAAGGAGTTCAATATATTATTTGTACGGATATTAGTAAGGATGGGATGCTAGAAGGACCTAGTTTTGATCTTTATGATAAGATCATAAAGCAATGCAATAATAATTCAACTATAAAACTCATAGCCTCTGGCGGGATATCAACTTTTGATGAATTGCCTAAGCTTAAAGAAATGGGTTGTGAAGGAACCATCATAGGGAAGGCCATTTATGAAGGCCGTATTTCTATGAAACAGCTAGAAGGATTTATTTTAAATAATTAAAATGGAACAATTAGTAGTCTTGGAATTTAAAGAAAATGCCATTTTTCGACTAAACGAATCCAACAGGATGGTTGCTATTGCTTTTGAAAACCTTAAAGAAGAACAGTTATGGACTCGTCCTAATGGCATTTCTAATAGTGTTGGAAATCTGATTTTACACTTATGCGGAAACATTACTCAATATGCCATTTCTTCTTTAGGGGAAACGCGAGATGTACGTGATCGGGATGCTGAATTTAATGCTACGGAAGGTTTTACCAAAGATGAATTGTTAAAAAAACTTATCAATACGGTCCAACAAGCGAAAGACGTTATCAATAAATCTACCATTGGGCAACTGATAAAGAAGAGAGAAGTACAAGGTTTTAATTTTTCAGGAATTGGCATTATTATGCACGTTGTTGAACATTATTCCTATCATACAGGGCAAATAGCCTTTTGGATAAAACAACTAAATGGGGCCGATTTAGGTTTTTATGATGGAATGGATTTAAATACTAAAAACGAAGACTAGATGCTGACAAAAAGAATAATTCCTTGTTTAGATATAAAGAACGGGCGTACCGTTAAAGGTGTTAACTTTGTAGATCTACGCGATGCAGGAGATCCGGTCGAGTTGGCTGAAATTTACGCCGAAAGTGGAGCCGATGAATTGGTGTTTTTAGATATTTCGGCCACCGAGGAAAGAAGACGAACTTTAGCTAATTTGGTATTACGAGTTGCTGAGAAAGTGAACATTCCTTTTACTGTGGGTGGAGGTATAAGTGCGGTCGAAGATGTAGATGTTTTGCTAAAAAACGGAGCCGATAAGATATCAATTAATTCATCTGCTGTAAAGAATCCACAATTAATTAACGATCTCGTTGCAAAATTTGGGAGTCAGTGTATCGTTGTAGCAATTGATGCTAAAAAAATAGATGATAATTGGAAAGTACATTTAGTAGGAGGGAAGGTACCAACAGAACTTGATCTTTTTGAATGGGCTAAAGAGGTAGAGGAACGCGGTGCTGGAGAAATTCTGTTTACATCAATGGATAATGATGGCACCAAAGATGGTTTTGCTAATGACGCGCTGGCAAAACTATCTACTTCACTGAACATACCGATTATTGCTTCTGGTGGCGCAGGTAATATGCAACACTTTACCGATACTTTTGAAAAGGGTAAGGCTGATGCTGCTTTAGCAGCAAGTGTGTTTCATTTTAAAGAAATTGAAATAATAGATTTAAAAAAAGAACTAAAAGAAAACGGGATTCCCGTAAGACTCTAATGAAAATAGATTTTAATAAAAATACTGATGGTCTGGTGCCCGCGATCATTCAAGATGCGGATACTAAAAATGTTCTCATGCTGGGCTATATGAATCAAGAAGCGTTTGATAAGACTTACGAAACCAAGAAAGTAACGTTTTACAGTCGTACAAAACAACGATTATGGACAAAGGGAGAAGAAAGTGGTAATTTTCTGAATTTAGTTAATATGCAACTCGATTGTGATCAAGATACCTTGTTGGTTTTTGTTAATCCCGTTGGTCCAACTTGTCATACAGGTACAGATACTTGTTGGGGGAGCAAAAATGAGCTGCAGTATGGATTTTTATCAAGTTTGGAAGACATTATTCAAGACCGGAAGGAGAATTTAGATCAGGAAAATAGTTATGTAGCCTCCCTTTTTAAAAAAGGAATTAACAAGGTTGCGCAGAAAGTAGGAGAAGAGGCAGTTGAAGTGGTGATTGAAGCAAAAGACAATAATGATGAACTATTTGTAAATGAATCCGCTGATTTGTTGTTTCATTATTTGATATTGTTACAAGCCAAAGGGTTTAGCTTGAATGATATCGTAAGCGTATTAAAAGAACGACATCGTTGAATAAAAAAGCCGGAAATTTCATATTGAAACCTCCGGCTTTTTTTGACCTCTATTGGTTTAAGCACTTAGTACTTTAGGGTCGTTTAAAAATTTACCGTTTTTAGATTCTCCCAAGATAACGACGTCTTTCGTCTTTTTATACTGTTGGGCAGATTGTAACATTTGAGCCTCAGTTTCGCGCATAATCTTTACGCCACTAGATGCTCCTCGGTTACGTAGCTCTATATAGAAGCCATCCATTAATTTGGTTGGTTTTGTTGCGGGTCTTCCCATAACTTATATTAATTAATTTTGCGCAATATTGTGTTAAAAAATCGACATTTCCTAGTAATTAACGACTAATTAACAGCAATTTATCCCCATAATTGTCAACTAATCACTGCAAACCCTTATGAAACAACGGTTTTACTATCTCATAAAAATTCAATTTTTAGGCTTTCGATATCATGGCTGGCAAAAACAGCCAGGCGGTTTGAAGACGGTTGAGGGTATGATAATCAAAACTTTACGATTTGTGTTGGCTGAAAAAAAATTTAAAGTTCTTGGTGCAAGCAGAACCGATGCAAAAGTATCTGCCAATGAGGCCTTGTTTGAACTTTTTGTTGATGAACCTTTACCAGAAATACTTGGCGATTTTTTAGAAGTAGTAAATAAAAATCTACCTCCTGACATTAAAGCATTAGCGATTGAAGAGGTTGATGCTACTTTTAATATTATACAGCATCCCAAATTAAAGGAGTATATATATGTATTTTCTTATGGAGAAAAGTTGCACCCTTTTGCGGCACCCTTAATAGTATCGTATCCCCAAAAATTGGATATAGATTTAATGAAAAATGGAGCAAAGCTATTTATAGGTAACCATAATTTTAAGTCGTATTGCGCTCGAGCTAATGAACATAAAAATTTTATCAGAACAATACTGGAATGCAAGATCGTTGAAAATAATGAGTATGCTGCTAACTTTTTTCCTGAAAAAAGTTATTTATTATTAGTCAGAGGGAAAGGGTTTATGAGAAATCAGATTCGCCTAATGATGGGTGCCTTATTTAAGTTGGGAGCCAATCAGATTGATCTTGACTTTATTAAACGCAGTTTACTTCCTGATTCTGAAGAAAAAATCTCTTATATCGCTCCAGCTTCTGGGCTTATTCTTAATAAGATAGAATTAGATTAATACTACTAAATATTAAAAAGATCAGATGACAAATAGCGATCACCTCGATCGCAAACTATTGATACTACAACACCAGACTCTAATTCCTCGCATAAACGCAAAGCTGCAGTGGCAGCTCCACCACTACTCATACCCGCGAAAATGCCTTCCTCTGTTGCCAATCTTTTCGCCATAACTCTCGCATCTGCTTCGCTAACTTCTAAAACACGATCAACTTTTGAGGCATTAAATATTTTTGGTAAATATGCTTCCGGCCATTTACGTATTCCTGGAATTCTGGAGTTGTCAGTTGGCTGGACACCTACAATTTGGATATCAGATTTTTGCTCTTTTAAGTAAGTAGAAGTCCCCATAATTGTTCCGGTAGTGCCCATTGATGATACAAAGTGCGTTATGGTTTTATTGGTGTCCCTCCATATTTCAGGCCCTGTTGTTTTATAATGCGCTTTCCAGTTGTCGTCGTTTGCAAATTGATTAAGCATTACATAACCTTCATCTTTCACTTTTGCTTCGGCATAATCACGTGCACCCTCAATGCCAATATCAGAAGAAGTCAAGGTGACCTTTGCGCCGTAAGCTCTCATGGTCTGAACACGTTCTTTGGTAGAGTTCTCTGGCATTACTAGCTCGATGTTTAACCTAAAAATACCAGCAATCATGGCTAGAGCAATTCCAGTATTTCCGCTAGTTGCCTCAACAAGTTTTGTGTCTTGATCTATTTCCTTTCGGTCAAGTGCACTTTTGATCATGTTATAAGCAGCACGGTCTTTTACACTACCACCAGGATTATTTCCTTCTAACTTAAAGTATAAAGCTACTTTAGGGTTGGTATTTAAAGAGGTTGATTTTACTAATGGCGTATTTCCTATTAATTGAGCAATACTATTATTCATTAATTTGAGTTTTTACTCGTATTTCCGGAGTATGAGAGACAATAGAGTTAGCAGGAATTGATTCGGTTAACCAAACATTACCACCGATAATGCTATTTGCACCAATAACGGTTTGACCGCCCAAAATTGTTGCATTAGCGTAAATAGTTACATTATCTTCTACTGTTGGGTGTCTTTTCGTATTTTCTAGTTCTTTTGAAACGTATAAAGCTCCTAGTGTAACACCTTGATATAGTTTTACATTATTTTTAATTACTGTAGTCTCACCAATAACTACACCTGTTGCATGGTCTATGAAAAACGAGTCTCCAATAATCGCTCCAGGGTTAATATCGACTCCCGTTTCGCGATGTGCATACTCAGTCATCAGTCTGGGGACCAATGGAAATCCTTTTTTATATAATTCATGACTTAATCGGTATATAGCAATCGCATAAAACCCGGGATAGGCCATATATACTTCCTCTATTGATTTCGCGGCGGGATCGTTTTTTACAATTGCTGAGGCGTCAAGATTAAGTTTTTCTAGTATTGTTGGAAGTTGATGTATATAGGTATCCCATGCTTCGTTACACGGTTTATTGGTTTCCCAGCATGCAAGCGAAACTAAATTAGAAAATTCAACACCTAGTGTTTCAAAAACTTCTTCGACATCGGTTTGCGTATCAAAGAGCATTAAAAATAGTTTTTTGGTAAATGCCTCTGTAGTAGTTTTTAGCTTAAAATTAAGGTTAGGTTGTTGTTTATGCTTGCGTATTTGTTCAATGATTTGCTGCGAGCTCATAATCTTATTTTGTAATAATAAAAGTAGTTATAATGAGAAATGAAACTGTTATGAAAATGGTAAAATAGTCTCGCTAAAAATGATAAATCATCAGTGTTTTGTTGTAAATGAAACATATGTCTTTTGTCGTATTGGTTTTGGTTTAATTTCATTTTGTATTTTCAAGTTTTAAATAATTATATGAGTACCGCAATACCAAAGACCACGTTTTCTTTTTTTAAGAAACTAGAAAAAAATAATAATCGAGATTGGTTTAACGATCATAAGCCGGAATTTAAGGATATTGAAAAAGAGGTAAAAGCATGTTATGCTGAGCTAATGGAAAAAATGCGTTCACATGACGATATAGAATCGATGAAAATGTTTCGTATTTATAGAGATGTTCGGTTTTCAAAAAATAAGGCTCCGTACAAAACACATTTCGGGGGTAGTTTTAAACGTGCTACTGCTCGATTAAGAGGCGGTTATTATTTGCATCTTCAACCTGGCGGATCGTTTATAGCCACTGGATTTTGGGATCCGGATAAGGAAGATTTGTTTAGAATTCGAAAAGAGTTTGAAACTGATGATGAAGAAATACGGAGTATATTGGCCAATAAGAAGTTTAAGGATGTTTGGGGAGGCTTTGTAGGTGATACTGTCAAAACTGCACCTAAAGGATTTAGTAAAGAGCATCCTGCGATCGACCTTATTAAACGAAAGCAATTTATTTTCACTAAAGAGTTTACCGATAAAGAGGTATTGTCTTCTGATTTTTTAGATGTAGTGAATAATGCTTTTAAGCTTGTTCGACCTTATTTAGATTTTATGAGCGATGTATTGACGACAGACCTTAATGGTGTTTCTCTTATTAAAGATTAATTATAAGTAAAATTGCTAATATTTGGTTATTATAAGTTTTTATACTTATATTTGATTATTATTAGTTTTAAAGCTTATAAATGAAGCCAAAAAGTGCGGTAATAACCGCTGATATAATCGATTCATCAACTTACGACCCACAATCGTACGAATTTATTATTGGCCAACTTAAAGCAGAAGCACGTCTCATACAAGAAGACTTTAAAGAAGCTGAGGTCCATTTTGAAATTTACAGGGGTGACAGTTTTCAGCTGGTTATTAATGATGCACATAAAGCTTTGCAAGCAGCAATACGTATCAAGGCTGCAATTAATAAAATTGTGTTGATCTCCAAAAAATCAAAATCAGCTAGCAAAATGGTCGATATTCGTATGTCAATCGGTATTGGTGCCATCGATTATGAAGCAGACTTAGTACGTGAATCTAATGGCCCGGCCTTTCATTATTCAGGTCGGGGTTTTGATACCTTTATAAAAAATAGTAATATAAAAACCTTAGTGAACACCGAAAATAACAATGTAAATAATGAATTTAAAACAAGCTTAAAGTTTTTTGATTACTTGGTAGATAGATGGTCTATTGCTTCGGCTGAAGTGGTTTATTACTTATTACAGGGTTTTACCGAAACTAAAATAGCCGATATGTTAGGAATAAGTCAAGCAGCTGTAAATCTAAGAAAAAAGGCAGCTGGTTGGGATGAAATTCAATCACTGCTAAATCGTTATGAACAAGTAATTAAAGCGATTTAATAACATAACCAAACTTATGAATATTCTGTTACAACTACTTCTTGCTCATGTGATTACTGATTTTGCACTGCAATCGCAGAAGTTGATAGATCATAAAAAAAAGTATCGAGCTCGTTCGTGGTTTTTGTGGGTACATGCTCTTCTGGCAGGTGTATTGAGTGTTTTATTTCTAATGGACATTAAGTACTGGTATGTGGGTTTAATCATTAGTATCACTCATTTTTTTATCGATTTATGGAAGCTTCATAAGAACAATGATAATTTGAAATATTTTCTATTGGATCAATTATTTCATATCCTGATAATCATCGTTTCTTGGTTGTTAGTAATTAATGGGTTTAAAGAAGTACTTCCGCTATTTAAAACCGTACTTCAATCAAATCAAATTGTAGGCATCATATTGGGTTAT
Source organism: Spongiivirga sp. MCCC 1A20706 (assembly GCF_046524175.1). Lineage (NCBI taxonomy): Bacteria > Pseudomonadati > Bacteroidota > Flavobacteriia > Flavobacteriales > Flavobacteriaceae > Spongiivirga > Spongiivirga sp. MCCC 1A20706. The sequence continues at coordinate 717,467 of NZ_JBEFZF010000001.1, read as the reverse complement.
ATACTTGTAATTTTTCCTGTTGGTTTCATCATAGGTCGCGCAACGCAACGTTGGCGAAAAGAAGTGGAGGTAGCAGGCGAGGAGGCAAGCCTTGAAAAAGCCGGTCGTTATATTGGAATTTTTGAGCGTATTCTTGTTTTTACATTTGTGGTTACCAATCAAATGGCAGCAATAGGCTTTTTAATTGCAGCAAAATCGATTCTTAGGTTTAGCAATAAGGAAGAAGTAAATGCTCGGAAACAAACGGAGTATGTTCTTATTGGTACTTTAATGAGTTTTTCCATATCGATTGTAATTGGGATATTAGTCCGCGTAGTATCGTTCTAACAACTGCATATTACTGATAAGCCGCTCTTTTACCAGGTTCATCATTCTTTTGTTTAAAGCAGAAGAGTTTTCAGCGTACTTTTGATATTCAATAATAGTAAATTGTCCTATTACCATCCCCTTTAATGAATTTCTGAACTTAACATCCTTTTGCACCGCATTCTCTATGTAGTTGATTTTTTCTTCATGAGAAAGATCGTAAAACAAGTTCTTGTGTTTCTTAATGTAGTTTCTAAAAACTTCGATGAAAAGAGGTGATTGTAACTTTACAATAGGGCGCAAAGTTTCATTTTGAAAACGCTCTCCCACACTCATATTCTCATAAATCTTGGCCGACAATATTTCTGGGCGAATACGCATAATGTCATTTGGTCGATCATTCATAGTAAAACGTTTTGTCTAAAATTACCCAATAAAGGCTCGGTCTCACTTTGAAGTTGAATTAGTTTTTAACGAGTTTATAAACACAGTTGCGGTACATTTTATGAATTAGTACTTTTAACCTTCTTTATTCACTAAGAAGTTCTAACACTTAAGAACAGTTAACCTAAATAATCTTATGAAATTTGGAAAAGTAGAGGATCCTTCAATAATCGATTTTAGTTTACCACCCGATCATCCTGATACTAAAAAGGTATTGCAAGGGGTAAAAAAAGGTCAAGAATTAAAAGTATATGTTGGTTGTGCAAAGTGGAACCGACAGGATCTTAAGAATTTCTACCCAAGAGGCACAAAAGACGAGCTCGAATATTACTCCACTCAATTTAATAGTATTGAATTGAATGCTACTTTCTATCGCATTTTTGACGGGGATCAATTTGAAAAATGGAAAAGTAAAGTGCCAAACGGTTTCAAATTTTTTCCTAAACTAAATCAAGAGGTTAGCCACTGGAAACGCCTCAATGAGGTAAAAGAACCAGTAAGACAGTGTATTGATGCTGCGGTACGTTTAGAGGATCATTTAGGAACCCTTTTTTTGCAAATGAATAACAACTTTACGCCAAAGGATATCGATCGGGTTGAAAAATTTGTAGAAGAATGGCCCAAAAACATCCCATTAGCAATAGAGTTTAGACATACCAAATGGTTTAGTGATGACGATATCGCAGAACGGATTTATTACTTATTAGAAGCCCATAATATTGCCAATGTATTGGTCGATTCTGCAGGAAGGCGTGATATCATGCATATGCGTCTCACTAATAACGAGGCCTTTGTTAGGTATGTGGGAGCAAATCACCCGTCAGATTATCCTAGATTAGATGATTGGGTTGATAGATTAGAGAAGTGGGTTGAACAAGGGCTAACCAATATCCATTTCTTTATTCATCAAAACGTAGAGAAAGAATCCCCTTTATTGGCAACTTATTTCATTAAAAAAATTAACGAGCAGTTTAATTTAAATCTTCATGTTCCGCAGTCTCCTAACAAAACAGGGGGCGATCTTTTTAGCTGATAATAATTTAAAACAAAGACATAATTCAATAATTAGGTATGCAACGACGCTCACTTCGAGGGCGTCGTTTTTTGTTGTTCAAAGTTGAATTTTAAAATTTGTTTAACACAAATTTTGTTATACACAGATAAATTTATACATTTGAACCAAACTAACCCAAATTATGACCCCAAAATCTGACCTGCAGTTAGCTGACGATATTATGAATACCGGTAATTGGATTCAAGCTAAAATCACTTCGCATTTAAGAAATTACGGCCTTACTTATATTCAGTACAATACAATAAATGTGTTATCAAGAGTAGGAGAACGACCTATGAATGTTGGTGAGTTAAAGGAAAAAATATCATATGGTAATGCAGATATTACTCGCTTGGTAGATAGGTTGATTGCCAAAAAACTCGTTGAGAGAGATCTGTCCGTAACTAACAGACGACAGATGGAAATAAAATTATCAGTTAAAGGTAAAGAAGTCATTGAAAGAATAAATAAAGAGGTGAAGCAATTGGTAAACGTTCTTTTTGAAAGTTTGCAAAACAATGAGGCACCACCATCAACCAAAAGTTTAATTAAAAAAATAAGACAATGATTGTGTATAATGTATTTCTCATAGCCATGCTTATTTTAAGCGGAGCGCTGCTTGTGAAACAAATAAAACAATGGCGAGATTGATCCCAAATCTTTGCTCGTCATCTACAAAGGACTAATGTAGTCCGTTTCTAGTTGTCAGGCGTTCAGGTAAATCTGCTTATACTTAAGTACATTTACTTGGACGCTTATTTTTTTAAGATCATTTCTTCTTTTTATTTCACCTCTGTAACCACTATATTTTCTTCACAGTTCCTGAAAGCATTGGTTGGAGGTATATGAATTAATGGTTTTGGTTAGAACACTAGCATAAATAGTGTCATTCGAACAAAAGATGATTCACTTTGTTATGTAAGCCTACTACAGCACGTGGATATTATTATTAAATAGGACAACTGTATTAAGTAGTATTCGCTTCCAAAATAGAATCAACTTTAATCTGCTTTATCGAGTTATGCAATCCGATATCCTGCAAGATTTTATCGGTTAATAACATGTTGATAACTCTTCAATCCCACTGTTCATAGGTATTTCGAAAGGTAATATTTTTCAAAATCGCACCTTATTTTCTTCAAAAAAGAGTTTTTCACCGAAAATTGACGGGATTTCATCTAAATGTTCGACACAAATTTTGTAGCAGACATTTTATCGGATATGTTTGAATTGTGTTTGCAACAATATTTATTTAAACTAATACTTTAAGATAGTCGTAATAAATCATTGCAAAACAAAACAAACTAAACCCTAAATCAAACATAATGTATTACCTAGAAGTGCTCTTATCTAATATGCTTGCGTTGTTTTTATTGGCAGCCTTCTCTTTTGTGTTCTACGCGGCAATGCTAATTTTCACAAAAGAGTTTAGAAAAGCATACAAGAGATATTCAAAGAACTTTGCTGTGAATTCGATTAATGGCCTTTCAATATTTGGAAGAAACTTAATCACAAGGTTAAACCCAACCATTTAACCTTTTGTATTACCAATCTTGACCAGTGCTGTTATAGAATGGTGAGACACTCCCAAATCGTTTCACCATTCTTTTTCAACAATTAATCTTAACCTATTACAAACTTATGCGAGTAAAAAAATTGATCGCACTTATTTCGCTTACTGTAGTTGCCCTGCTATTGTTTGCATCTTGTGCTCCCGATAGTATAGCGGATGGCTATACTCCAAAAACCGAAAAATTGTTATCAACTGAGTTGAAAGCGAAACCACCAAAGTTTGGTTAAACAATTTGTTAAATAAAAACTTAAGGTTTTGTTTTTAAATATTTTTAAATCAGTTGATTACATAAAATTTTTCATTTCACCTAAATATTAAATGCTTTTATCCAATTGTTAGTCACAAATTTTGTAGCTAACAATAAAAGTTAGTACGTTTAACCTATGAAACACAACTTGCCCCATAAAATTGAACAGCAGCTTGCTTCGCATATTATGCGAACCGGTAGCTATATTGAAGCTAAAATTGTAAATCATTTAAAGCAATATGGTCTTACAATGACACAGTATAACATTCTTGAGATGTTGTTTAGATCGAATCCGTCTCCAATGTCAGTTGGAGGTATAAAAAGGAAAATTCCGCATACTAATTCGGACATAACTAGGTTGATCGACCGATTGGTAAAAAAGAAATTGGTTAAAAGAACCCTTTCTGCAGAAAACAGAAGAAAAATGGATGTCGTTCTTTCTAAAACTGGTTATGATATGATCAAAAAACTTATTCCTGAAATAAAAATGATCATGTCTAAACTTTATAAAACGAGTATTGATGAAACGGAAGCAAAAAAAATGATGGAAATGTTAGAGCGTATTCGTTAACAATAATCCCCCAACTTAACCTGTTGTGAAAGGATGGTAAGTGTTCCCCAAATCAACTTACCATCCTTTTTTATGGAACAAACTCTCAAAAATAGATCTAAAAAGAATATTTTTTCTATTCAAAATAACTCTTAAGTACAGTTAATAACTAAGTGTGAAAGAATTATGAAATGATTTGGATTTGAGTTATAAATTGTCAAACTTTGACAGTATAACCCCCATCACCAAAAACAATGTCATACACACCGTACAAAGATTATATGGGTAACCCGCTTTACCTAGAAGTTAGTTTCACAGAAATGCGCTACAGTTTCGAGAAATCTTTATATGATTTGCTACATCAGAATGGAATAGTGCTACAAAATATTTAGATTTTTAAAATCGTATTTTAAGGATCGCTAAAGAAGGCAGTTTTCAAGTCCTACTATCTATTCAAATTGGATAATTTAAAAAGAAAAATACGCTCTTATACTTCGGTCTCTGATCAGGATCTTACCTATGGTCTTCAATTTTATAAAGAAAAACATTTTAAAAAAGGAGAGTTCATTATCAAACCTGGTCAGTTTGTGAATCATTTTTACTTTCTTGAAAAAGGTTGTGTATGTTATTACACAGAGGATGATCTGGGAATTCATGTAATGGAATTTTTTACAGATAATACTTTTTTTACGGACTTATACTCCTATATAGAGAATGTTCCTTCTGAAAATTATGTAAAGGCGACGGAGAATTGTATTGTTCAAATGATCTTGAAAGAAGATGTAATTAAATCTTACAATTTTTCACATGATCTAGAACGTTTTGGTAGAATATCTATGCAAGAAGCATTTGTAAAGATATTTCAAAAAACAAATGATTTGAAAACACTTACGAACCAGGAACGCTATATAAAATTATTAGATAAAAGACCGGATCTTTTTCAGCGTTTACCCCAATACTTGATTGCTTCTTATTTAGGAATCACTCCCGTTGGACTTTCGAAAATTAGAAAGCGAGTAGCAAGAAAATAAGCAATTAGTGTCAGTGCCCCTAAGACAAGAAATTCCTTTTTAAAATAAAGCAAAGACACTTATCGAGATTCGAAACCATCATCGATATCAAATCGTTATTTATTAAACAGGTTTAATAAGAATCCAACAAAATATCCTTTACTTTATTGTTTAGTTAGTAATACTTAATAAAAAGCGTTGTTATGGCATCTACTTATATTGACATGGAGACGTTGAAATTTCTACTTTATGAAGTTCACGACTTAGAAAGCATCTTATCAAATGATCGATTTGTTGATCACGACCATGAATCATTAGACTTATTTCTTGATTCTGTCAAAGAATTTTCTGACAGAGAGTTATTCCCATATTTTAAGGAAATGGATGAAACTCCAGCTCATCATAAAGATGGTACCGTCATCGTTCATAAACAGGTTGATGTCATGATGAAAAAAGGAGGTGAAATGGGTTTGATTGCTGCTCCATTCGATTATGAAGCTGGGGGACTACAAATACCGTTTATGGTTCACACAGCAGCTACGTATATCCAGGATGCTGCTAACAATCATTTACCCGGTTATGCTGGTCTTACTCAAGGAGCCGCTGAGCTAATTGTCCACTTTGCCAATAAAGAGCTTAATGAAGCCTACGTTCCTAATATGTTATCCGGACAATGGGGCGGAACCATGTGCTTAACAGAACCACAGGCAGGAAGCTCATTATCAGATATTGTAACAAAAGCCACACCCGCTGCTGATGATCATTATCATATTAGCGGACAAAAAATATTTATTTCAGGAGGTGATTATCAATATGCAGAAAATGTAGTGCATTTAGTACTTGCTAGAATAGAAGGGGCACCTGCTGGAACAAAAGGAATTTCATTATTTGTGGTTCCTAAAAATCGAATAACGGAAAATGGTAATTTAGAGTCAAACGATGTAACAACAGTAGCTGATTTTCAGAAAATGGGTCAAAAAGGTTACTGTACGACCCATTTAGGCTTTGGTGATTCTGGCGATTGTAAAGGCTGGTTAGTAGGAGAAGCAAACCAAGGTTTAAAATATATGTTTATGATGATGAACGGGGCTCGAATTGGTGTTGGTCGAGGTGCTGCTGCGATTGCTATGGCTGCATATCAGGCTTCATTGCAGTATGCTAATGAACGACCACAAGGACGTAAGCTACAAAGTTCCGGTAAGAAAAACCCTAACGAAGGTCAAAGCCTAATTATAGAGCACCCTGACGTGCGTAGAATGTTGCTACTTCAAAAATCAATTGCCGAAGGTTCTATTAGTCTCATTTTATTAGCTGCAAGATATCAGGACATACTAGAATCTTCTAAAAACGAAGATGAAAAACAGAAAGCCAAACTCTTATTAGAAATTCTTATTCCCATTGTAAAAACCTTCCCTTCGGAAGCTGGTGCACTAAGTGTAACAAACGGACTTCAGGTACTAGGAGGCTATGGTTTTTGTGAAGACTTTATTTTACAGCAATACCATCGTGATATTAGAATTTTCTCTATTTATGAGGGAACTACCGGTATACAGTCTCAAGATTTACTAGGTAGAAAAGTGCCAATGGAAAATGGAAAAGCACTGCAACTATTATCCGCTGAAATAATGGAAACTATTGGTAAAGCGGCAAATTACAACGAGTTGGCTCCTTATGCGAAGAAACTAGGTGAAAAACTAAAATTGGCACAAGAAGTAATAGGCTCTTTAATGCGATATGCGCAAAAAGGAAATTATGAACGTTATTTAGCGGATGCTAACTTATTTATGGAGTTCTTTAGTCATATTACCATTAGCTGGTTATGGCTTGATATGGCAACTCAAGCTAGTATAAGTCTTGTTTCTGGTGATACTTCACATTCGGCTGAGTTTTATGAGAGTAAAATTCATGCGATGAAATTCTATTTTAAATATGAGCTTACCAAAACTACAAGTTTAGCGGAAGCATTAATGGATGACGAAACCTTAACGGTGAAGACAGATAAAAAAGTCTTTATCTAAAATTAAACGATCATACTAAATGAATATAAAACAACAATTTGACCTTCATGGCAAAATCGCGATTATAACGGGATCGAGTAAAGGTATTGGCAAAGCAATAGCAAAAGGATTAGCAGAAAACGGAGCTCATGTAGTCATAAGCAGTCGAGACCAAGACGCTTGTGAGGCTGTAGCAAATGAGTTTAAAAATGAAGGGCTAAAAGCAACTGGTATTGCCTGTCATATTGGAAAAGAAGACCAGAGAAAAGCACTTGTGGATAAAACTATTGAACAGCTTGGTGGGATCGATATTTTGGTCAACAATGCTGCCATTAATCCTGTTTTTGGACCGATTGAAGAAGCTGATGAAAGTGTCTTTGATAAAATTATGGATGTAAATGTAAAAGCTCCTTGGATGCTGTCAAATTTGGTATTGCCCAGTATGCGGAAAAGAAAAGGCGGTAGTATTATCAACATAGCATCTGTTGAAGCGCTAACTCCTGGTATGGGACTAGGCTTATATAGTACTAGTAAGGCTGCAATGTTAATGCTTACCAAAAATCAAGCAAAAGAGTGGGGGCAACATGGTGTGCGAGCAAATGTGTTGTGTCCGGGATTAATAAAGACAAAATTTAGCCAAGCATTATGGTCCAACGAGAAAATTCTACAAAAGGTAGAGCGCGCATTGCCATCGGGTCGTATGGGGATGCCAGAAGAAATGGAAGGAATAGTCTGTTTATTGGCATCTGACGCGGGTACATATATGACAGGAGGTGTTTATACAGCTGATGGAGGTTATATGATTGCAGGTTAAATAAAAAACAACCACTAATGAATTTTGAATATTCAGAAAAGTCGAAAGCTCTTCAACAAAACCTAAAAATGTTTATGGAAGAGCATATTCTTCCCGTAGAACATGAAGTATATGCTTTCAACACAAATCCTGAAAACTATTGGAAACGTTGGCCTGGCCTTGACGCCTTAAAAGAAAAAGCAAAGAAAGCAGGTTTGTGGAATTTGTTTTTACCAAGATCTTATGGTGAACTAAGTCCAGGATTATCAAATTTAGAGTATGCTTCTCTAGCCGAAATTATGGGCCGTGTACTATGGTCTTCTGAAGTATTCAATTGTAGTGCGCCTGATACTGGAAATATGGAGGTATTAGCTAAATATGGGACTAAGGATCAACAAAAAAAGTGGTTAGATCCTTTAATGAAAGGCGAAATACGTTCCGCTTTTTTGATGACAGAGCCTGAAGTCGCATCTTCTGATGCAACCAATATAGAAACATCTATAACACTTGATAGTGATGACTATGTGATTAATGGTCGTAAATGGTGGTCTTCCGGTGGTATGGATCCTCATTGTAAAATAGCGATTGTAATGGGAAAAACGGATGCGAATGCTCCAAGACATCAACAGCAAAGTATGATTTTGGTTCCTATGGATACGCCTGGGTTAAAAATTATCCGTCCATTACCTGTTTTTGGTTTTTATGATTCTCCTGAAGGGCACGCAGAGATCATTCTGGAGAATGTACGAGTGCCTAAAGAAAATATGTTACTTGGTGAAGGACGAGGTTTTGAAATAGCGCAAGGGCGTTTAGGGCCGGGTAGAATACATCATTGTATGCGTTTATGTGGTATGGCACAACGCTCATTAGAATTAATGTCTAAAAGAGCTGCGGAGCGTATTGCCTTTGGCAAAACATTCAAAGATTTCAGTAGTATTCGCCAAGAAATAGCACAATCAAAATGCGATGTGGAACAGGCTAGATTACTTACGCTATCTGCTGCTGATAAAATGGACAAGGCGGGAAATAAGGAAGCTAAAGATCTTATTGCGATGATTAAAATTGTTGCACCCAATATGGCACTTAAGGTGATCGACCGAGCGATACAGATTCATGGAGGGAAAGGTGTAGGACCAGATACACCACTTGCACACTATTTTGTAGCTGCCCGCATGCTTCGATTAGCCGATGGTCCTGACGAGGTGCATATGTATCAATTGGGTAAAAGTGTTATTAAAAAATATGCTAATTAGTTTTTGGAGTTAAATGAGTAAGCAACAGGTAAGGCAAGGAGAGGAGTTAAATGAGGGTAATTTAAAACAGTTCCTTTTTGAAAATAATATCATTAACAATGTAAAAAGCGAATTAGGAGTAAAGCAATTTACTCATGGTTTTTCTAATTTAACATATTTAATATCAATTGAAAACAACGAGTATGTCCTGAGGCGACCTCCGTTTGGAGCGATTAAACGTGGCCATGATATGGGGCGTGAGTACAAGGTTCAAAGCGGATTAAATTCGGTGTTTTCAAAAGTTCCCAAAATGTATGCTTATACTGAAGATGAGGCGGTTATCGGTTCTTCTTTTTATTTAATGGAAAAAGTTGAGGGAATTATTTTAAGTTTTCAGCAAGCGAAAAAATTGAATATTCCCGCTGGTGATTTTAAAACCATTGCAAATTCTTGGATGGATACCTTTGTGAGCTTGCATCAAGTGGACTATAAAAAGGCAGGTTTACATGATTTGGGAAAACCGGAAGGATATGTAGAACGACAAGTAACCAACTGGGGAAAACAATATCTTAAAGCTTCGACTGATGATATTACACTAGCAAATAAGGTGATGCAATGGATGGAAGATAATCAACCAACTTCTTATGATCACAGTTTAATACACAATGACTATAAATACGATAATGTGGTATTTGCAGATAATAGTTGGGGTGAAGTAAGTGCCATTCTCGATTGGGAGATGGCCACTTTGGGTGATCCTCTTATGGATTTAGGTACTTCACTAGGTTATTGGACAATGGCTTCTGATAACGACTTTGTGAAGCAAGGGATTCCTTCTCCAACAGTTTTTGAAGGTAACCCTGGCAGGAGTGAAGTAGTTGAGATGTATACCCAAAAAAGTGGATTACCCATTAACAACATCGTTTTTTACTATGTGTACGGTCTTTTTAAAATAGCGGTAATCGCTCAACAAATATATTACCGATATAAACATGGTTATACTACCGATCCACGCTTTGCAAATTTGAATAAGGCAGCCGACTTATGTTGCAAACTGGCTCTCAAATCAATTCAAACGAATAAAATAGACTAATAAAAGAATGAAAGATTCTTATTTAGATCCAAGTACCGATGCCATTCAACAGCTAATGGCGCTACCAGATAATCAACCATTGCATATGCTTAATTATTTAAAATACAATGATATGGTAGGTGATTCTGGAAAAACGGGTAAAGCACTATATAAAGAATATATGGAAAAAGCAATGCCATTTTTTGCAAAAGTAAAGGCTAAAATTGTCTTTAAAGCCAAGCCGAGTATCATGATTATTGGTCCTGTTGAAGAAGATTTGTGGGATGAAGTACTTGTTGTAAGCTATGGCAGCAAAAAAGACTTTCTTGCTATGGTAAGCATGGAAGGTTATCCTAGTCATATTAGGAAAAAGGCATTAAAAGATTCTAAGCTAATTTTTTGTAAGTAAAAATATCATAAATCTCTTTTCATGATTAGAGAAAAACAACAAACATTACATGGAAGTAAAAGATAAAGTAGTCATTGTAACCGGATCAGGATCGGGAATTGGTGCAGCAACAGCAAGACATTTTGCAAATCACGGAGCTCAGGTAATAGTCTCTGATTACTCGCTTGAGAAATCAAATACTGTTGCAGATGAAATAGCCGAAGCTGGAGGGAAAGCGATATCTATAAAAGCAAATGTGGCCAAATTTGATGAAGTAGAAAGTTTAGTGAATCAAACAGTCGATGCTTTTGGCCAATTAGATGTGATCGTTAATAATGCTGGTATTGGCCCCAAAAATCTTGCTAGAGTGGGAGATTCCTCTTTAGAAGATTGGGATCGGGTCATTGCAGTTAATCAAACGGGGGTTTTTTATGGTATGAAAGCAGCATTACAGCAAATGATGAAACAAGGTCATGGTAATATCGTTAATGTTGCCTCTTTGGCAGGCTTGAAAGCTTCACCAAATAACATTTCTTATAGTGCCAGTAAGTTTGCGGTGGTCGGAATGACGAAGTCAGCTGCCATGGAGTATGCAACGAAAAACATTCGAGTAAATGCTGTTTGTCCGGGTTATACTGAATCTTCCTTGCTCAATTATTTAAGATCAGCCAGAGAAGATATGGATACTATTTTAAAGAGTGTTATCCCGATGAATCGCTATGGCAAGCCGGAAGAAATAGCTGATGCAATCGTTTGGTTAGCATCAGATAACACCAAGTTTATTACAGGACAAACGATCACATTAGACGGTGGTACATCATTGTAAGTAGTTGATATCTAATTTGGACAACAGAATGAATACTATTCAAATTGAAAAAAAGGAACATTATACAATTGTTCAACTAAATCGTGGTAAGGTAAATGCTATTAATCACGAGATGGTAAAAGAACTTACCGTCACATTTACTAAGCTAGAAAATGATCATGAGGTAAAAGGAGTAATATTAACAGGAACTCCTCATTTCTTTTCCGCCGGACTTGATGTGATTGAGCTTTACGGATATGATGAAGAACAAATCGAAGCATTTTTTAAAGCTTTTGGCCAACTTCATATTCAAATGGCGACCTTTAAAAAACCTATGATTTGCGCCATTACGGGACATGCTCCCGCAGGGGGCTGTGTGTTTGCCATAACAGCAGATTATAGGATTATGGCTGAAGGAGATAAGTATACCATAGGCTTAAACGAAGTTGCCGTTAATATACAGATATCGAACAACCTTATCGATGCATATTCTTTTTGGATAGGTAGAGGAAAGGCACATGAAGCAATCCTTGATGGTAAATTATTCAAAGCGCAGGAGGCATTGTCTTGCGGCTTAGTAAATAAAGTAGTCGCATTAGAAGAAGTATTGCCAATGGCTGAAAGAAAAATGAAACAGTTTCTAAAAGCAAATGAAACTATCTTAGTAAATACAAAGCAAAAATTACGTAAAAGTTGGCTTAGAAACTTAGAAACTGACGGAGGCAAGGATTTAGGAGAAGCAATAGAATTATGGTGGAGCCCTGAAATAAGAAGTAAAATGAAAGATTTTGTTGAAAGCCTTCAAAAGAAATAATATTCAGTAAATATTCGAAGGTTGTAAAGCACAACTGATCGAAACGAAATCTAAAAACAATCAGAAATGAACAAACAGCTAATATTTAAGAAAAGACCAATTGGTATGCCAGAGGCTGACACCTGGGAACTTGAAAGTAATCCTATTGCTGAACCAGGTGAAGGAGAGGTTTTAATACAGCATCACTATATATCACTAGACCCTGCTATGCGGGGTTGGATGAATGATACAAAGTCATACATCCCTCCTGTGCAAATAGGCGAAGTTATGCGTTCCGGTTCTATTGGTATAGTTGTTAAGTCCAATAATCACCCTAAGTTTGAAGAAGGTGATGTTTTAACAGGCTGGGGTGGTGTACAACAATATGTGGTGACTAATGGAGAGAACTGGTATAAAGTTGATACGAACTTAGCGCCAATGCCAATGTATATAGGTACACTAGGTATGCCCGGAATGACCGCATATTTTGGAATTACAGAAGTTGGAAAAATCAAAGAAGGAGATATCGTGTTAGTTTCGGGCGCGGCCGGAGCTGTTGGAAGTATCGTAGGTCAAATCGCAAAAATTAAAGGTTGCAAGGTTATAGGTATTGCAGGTGGTGCGGATAAGTGTAAATATCTTATTGATGAGCTTGGTTTTGACGGTGCAATAGACTATAAATCAGAAAATCTGGCAACCGCTTTAAAGAGAGAATGCCCTAAAGGGATTGATGTGTATTTTGATAACGTTGGAGGTGAGATTCTAGATGTAGCCTTAACAAGATTACGAATGCATGCCCGCATTATTATATGTGGTGCGATATCACAATATAACAATAAAACGGCAATAAAAGGACCGAGTAACTATTTGTCGTTATTGGTTAACAGAGCCACTATGCAAGGTATGGTGGTGATGGATTATGCCAAAGACTACGCAAAAGCAGCTCAAGAAATGGGAATGTGGATGATGCAAGGCAAGCTAAAAAGCCGGGAAGATGTGTATGAAGGCATTGAAAATTTTCATGATACTTTTAAGCGACTGTTTACCGGAGATAAAAAAGGAAAACTAGTATTAAAAGTAAAAGAAGATTAAACCTTGAAGGCAATAGTTTGTAAGCAATTTGGTCCTCCGTCTGAACTAAGTTTTGAAGAAGTTGCGAGTGTAACTCCAGGGGAAAACGAGGTTTTGGTATCAGTAAATGCATGTAGTGTTAATTTTCCTGATACGTTAATTATTCAAGGTTTATATCAATTTAAGCCAGACTTACCATTTACACCTGGTAGCGATATTTCAGGAGTTGTAAAAGAAGTAGGAGAAGGAGTTAAACATGTCAAACCTGGTGATGAAGTATTTGGTTTTGTAGTAAATGGGGGCTTTGCAGAAGAGGTTATTGTTCCTAAAAATGCTTGTTTTAAAAAGCCCCCGCAGATGGACTTTCCGATTGCAGCCTCGTTTATGATGGCATATGGAACATCGTATCATGCATTAAAAGATCGTGCAAAGCTTCTAAAAGATGAAACCTTGCTGGTACTAGGTGCTTCTGGAGGTGTAGGGCTTGCTGCGGTAGAATTGGGTAAATTAATGGGAGCTAGGGTAATAGCTGCTGCGTCTTCTAAAGACAAGCTCGAATTATGTAAGAAATTCGGTGCAGATGAAGTTATTAACTATAAAGAAGAAGATCTAAAAGCACGCATTAAAGAACTTACCAAAGGCAAAGGTGCTGATGTCGTATATGACCCAGTTGGCGGTTCCTATTCTGAACCCGCTATTAGAGGTATGGCCTGGGAAGGACGCTATTTAGTGGTTGGATTCGCCGCGGGTGACATTCCTAAAATCCCTCTCAACTTAGCTTTATTGAAAGGATGTGCTATAGTAGGCGTATTCTGGGGAAGCTTTGCCATGAAAACTCCGGAAAAGAATATGCAAAATACCATGGAACTAATGACATGGTACGCCCAAGGTAAATTGAAACCACATATTCATAAAATATATCCCCTAGAAAATGCTCCCGATGCTCTAGAAGAGATGATGAACCGGGAAGTGAAGGGAAAAGTGGTCATTGGAGTAAGCTCTTAAATAATAGTTACTTGGATTGTTATGATGAACTTATTTCAACATCTCATCGCAATAACTAATTAGCTAATAATAAATAATAAAAATGAGATTAAAAGACAAAGTAGCTATTGTAACTGGTGGTGCCAGAGGTATCGGAAAAGCCGTTTCAACCTTATTCGCTAATGAAGGGGCGACGGTTATTATTTGGGATCTGTTGGATGCAGGTGTTGATACAGTCAAAGAAATAAATGAAAGTGGAGGAAAAGCCAAGTTTCATAAAATTTCGGTTACCGATAAGGAAGCGGTGAATAAGGCTGTTGCCGATATTCATTCAAACTACGGTAAGATTGATATTTTGATCAATAATGCCGGTATTACTAAGGATAAAACCTTAATGAAGATGAGCGAAGATGAATGGGACGCTGTTATAGATGTAAACTTAAAAGGTGTTTTTATTTGTACCCAGGCCGTTGCTCCGTACATGAAAGAAGCAAAATATGGCCGAATTGTAACCGCCGCTTCTAATGTAGGTCTACGTGGTAATTTTGGCCAAACCAACTATTCGGCCACCAAAGCAGGTGTAATTGCAATGTCTAAAACCTGGACAATGGAATTGGGTAAATATGGAATAACAGCAAATGCATTGGCACCTGGTTTTACATTAACCGAAATGGTTGAGAAAATTCCGGTAGAACATATGGAAAATATTAAGAAACAAATTCCGCTGCAAACAGCGGCCCAGCCAATTGATATAGCATATGGTTACTTGTATTTGGCATCTGATGAAGCGCGTTATGTTTCAGGTATTTGTCTAACTATAGATGGTGGAATCTCTCGTTAATACGTGCTAAATGAAAACCTTATGAATAAACTTGTTTTTGCTAATATCGAAGAATTTAGAGACTATGAAGGTCAATCGCTGCCATTGGGAGATTGGATTACTGTTACCCAAGAAATGATCAATGCTTTTGCGGAAGCAACTCATGATTTTCAATGGATTCATATCGATGTAGAAAAGGCGAAACAATATTCACCGTTCAAGGCGCCAATTGCACATGGTTTTATGTCAGTTTCTTTACTGTCTAAAATGCTGGGTGATGCAATAGAAGTTAGTAGTGTCAAAATGGGAGTTAATTATGGATTGAACAAAGTTCGTTTTCCACACCCTGTTGTGGTTAACAGTAAACTTCGGTTAAATGGTAGTATTGAAAAAATAGAAACCTACGGAGAAACAGGGGTTAAAATTACCTGGAACTGTACTGTTGAAATAGAAGGAGTTGACAAGCCTGCTTGCGTCGCAGAGTTTGTATCTTTAATGTTTGAATAACAATTCCTGAAAATGAATACCAATCCAACATTTTTAGTTAATAAATCCAATCTTTTTGATAGTAAGGTTTTCCATTTAGAAAAACCAGAATTGAAAGCTCAAGAAGTTCTATTTGAAATAGAACGTTTTTCGTTTACCAGTAATAATGTTACGTATGCTGTGGTAGGAGATAAAATAGGATATTGGAATTTTTTTAGGGCAACTGAACCAAATGGAATTATTCCTTGCTGGGGATATGCAAAGGTAGTCGAGTCCAAAATCGAATCTTTGAAGATCGGAGATGAGTTTTATGGTTATTGGCCAATGAGTAGTTACTTAATAGTCAAACCGGAGAATATTAAGCCCTTCGGTTTTATTGATGGGACTACCCATAGAAAACCATTGCCACCTATTTATAACTTTTATGCAAAAAAACCAGCGTCTTTTTCTGATGTCGAAAAAGGATATTACTCCATAATAAAGCCTTTATTTACCACAGCATATTTAAACTATTCATTTTTAAAGGACGAAAAGTTCTTTGGAGCTGATCAAATACTTCTAACAAGTGCTTCCTCAAAAACTGCATTGGGTATTGCCTATATGTTGTTTTCGAATAAAGAGCAACATGGCAAGAAAATAATCGGATTGACATCTTCTAAGAATAAAGTTTTTCTTCAGGAAACAGGCTTGTACGATCAGATTTTTTCATATGATGAATTAGATAACATTCCCTCTTTAAAAACAACAATGGTAGATTTAGGTGGTAATATCGAGCTGCTTTTAAAAATCACTAACCAATTAAATGAACATCTAAGGTTCACCTCATTAATAGGTTTGGCCGATTGGAAATCGGCCGGAGATATGAAACAAGTTCCTAATTCAAAATTCTTTTTTGCACCTGATTATGCTACTAAGTTGTTCCAAAAACTAGGGCCAGATGTAGCAAATGAACAAATAAACAAAACTCAAGAGAACTTTACAGAACTAGCTCAAAACTGGATCGATCTAAAGTTTGTGCATTTTGAAGCAGGAATAAAAGATTTATATCTGAATATGCTAGATGGCAAAGTAGATCCTAGCAAAGGCTATGTTGTATTGGTAAATTAAAATCAATGGAAATCAAAAACACCCCGGATTCACATTTCGATAATCTAAGTGATTATCCTTTTAGTGCGAATTATTATGAGGTTGATAAAGACCTTAGAATGCATTATGTTGATGAAGGGAATGGTCCTGTTGTGCTATTGCTTCATGGTGAACCAAGTTGGTCGTATTTGTATCGAAAGATGATTCCAATATTAGTTGAGAATGGTTACAGATGCATCGCTCCGGATTTAATTGGCTTTGGTAAATCCAGTAAAATTGTAGGTAAGGAGCATTATTCATTTCAATCCCATTTATATTGGCTGCAAGGGCTTTTAAAGAGCTTATCACTATCAAATATTCATCTTTTTTGCCAGGATTGGGGTGGTCTTTTAGGGTTGAGAACGGTGGCAGATTTTCCTGATTGGTTTGATACGGTAATGGTGTCTAATACTTTTCTGCCAAGAACAGGTATTGAGGCAAGTCCCGCTTTTTTAAGATGGAGAGATTTTTCGCAAAATACTCCCTTTTTTGATTGTGCTGGTGTATTGCAAATGGGAACGGTAAATACAATTAAAGGAGATGTGTTGAAAGCATACAATGCACCATTTCCTGATGACAGCTATAAAGATGGCGCTAAGATATTTCCCGCTTTGGTTCCCTTTGACGATCATGATGTTGCAGGCGAAATTCCTAATTGTGACAAAGCATGGGGAATTCTAGAAAAATGGGAAAAGCCATTTCTTACTTTGTTCGGTGATTCTGATGATATCATGAAAAAAG
Source organism: Spongiivirga sp. MCCC 1A20706 (assembly GCF_046524175.1). Classification (NCBI taxonomy): domain Bacteria; kingdom Pseudomonadati; phylum Bacteroidota; class Flavobacteriia; order Flavobacteriales; family Flavobacteriaceae; genus Spongiivirga; species Spongiivirga sp. MCCC 1A20706. The sequence goes on along the minus strand of NZ_JBEFZF010000001.1, from coordinate 699,976 downwards.
GTGATTTGTTCTTTCAATCTAAGGTTCCAGGTGCTAAGGGACAACCGCATAAATTAGTTGAGGGCGCTGGTCATTTCATTCAAGAAGATAAAGGAGAAGAATTAGCTAGGTATCTTGTTGAATTTATTACCGGAAATAGCGAATGAATTCAATGTATAGTGTTAGTGCTATTATGTTAAAATATGAGCACTCAATGTCTCTTCGAGCTGCGCTAAGAGGTATTTGCTTAGTTTATTTTTAAAAATGTTAATCGCAATGAATACTATCTTATTGTGATTACAATTATTTTTCATGCTGCATAAATATATCCTTTAAATTAGTAACAAATTACAAATTTACAGACTGATAAAGTAGTCTATGCTATATTTACATTGACACACATGACAACCACTAATTTATAAAGACACATGATAAAACGATACTGGAAAAAAGGAACTAAGCAAAAGTTTATTACCATTCTCTTGTCACTGGTGGTCTTAATTAGCTTGTTTATTTTACGAGATGACTACCAGCCTGGATTGCTCTTTCTGCGCAAATACCTTTTTGTCATTCTCGTTGTAGGCTTCATTCTTTTTTTGGGAATTCGATCATTCAGAAAATCAGCAAGTACGGGAAAACGACTACTTATTTTAGTAGGACTGCTTGCCTTTGGAGGATTGATTTACTTAGTGGGGTGGAATATGGGGATGTATCGTTACATGCAAACGTATAATGTATTTAAAAACCTGAATCTTCAAGAAATTAAAGAACTACCCTTAACGCAGAATGAACGTATTCAACCATTAAACAACATTGTGACAATGGCGTATGAATCAATTGGAGAGACGCAGGAAGTCTCATTACCACACTTAGTCCGGGTAGATGGAACTAATCAATGGACCATGGCAGTACAACCTGCTAAGGAATATGTTTGGCAACGCATAAATGATAATACCGAAGAGATTTTTTCAGTATCAAGTACAACCCCTTCACCACGTTTTTCAAAGGACAATCGAATTGCAGTTACATTTTCTATAGGGGAATCACTGTCCTTTAGCAGAAATACATACAACGCAGTTGTACAGCGTTTTAATTTCTTTCAACTATTCAATATGGAACCCAGCGACGTTTTTTATATGAAAAACGACCAAGACAATTGGGTTCAAGTGGTTAGTTTAATTAAATGGAAGGGTTTCTTTTTTCCGTACCCGTCTTTCGGTGGGGTGATGGTGGTTGATTCGGGTGAACACGACTTTAATGATTATGTAGAGCGAATTTTAATAGGAAAGGGAACCTATATTAAGCCCGAAGAGATGTCAAAATACGAGTATCTACAGGGGCAAAACACATTAGCTGAAAAGGTTTCACAATTGCAAGCAGAATCACTCAAATTTTTAGGTGGATTTTCCGATCCGCTACCATGGAATATGGAAACTGCGGTCAAAATTCCTGTTTTGGCTGATGATCAAAATCAACAGCCCTTCGTAACTGATTTTGATTTTAATGGCATCTCAAATGAATACAGTGGTTTACATCATTGGTTTGGTCTAGAACCGGTAGGCGAAGAGCGTACTAGTTTAAGTTATAGCGTTTTTGTTCCAGCAGATGGTAGAGATAAACTGTTTTATTATGATCATGCGACAACCAAAGAAGGTCTTGCAGGAGTTTCGGCAATGCCGCTAAAAGTTATTGAATCAAAAAAGGAATTTGATTGGACGGTAAATAAACCTGTTGAGTTTAGACCTTATATAAAAGAAATCGCCGGACGAAAAAGAATGTTTATGTTAACCACAGTTGCGGCTAAACGACAGGACAATGTAAAGTTCGATGGCTCTGCAACACCAGATTTGGCATTGGTTGATGCGGAATATCGCGATGTGGTTTGGATTGACGCCAAACACCCTTCGCAATGGGAAAAAGCATTGTATGATCAATTGGGTGAAACTTGGAGAGCGTCAAGGGATTTTAAGGAGGATCCAAAAGTAATGCCAATGCCTGGTAATGAAGTTCAAGGTGATTCAATTCCTTTACAACAATTAGATAGTGTTAACCCAGGTGTTATTGACTTAACCCAATAAAATTTATAATGAATAAATCTTCAAAAACAGGATTAATTTATACCATAGTCGGTATGTTGTGCACTACGGCAGGAATGTTTTTAATGCTTGGTGAATTTCCTGGTTGGGCTTATTTATCGCCTTGTATTTTAGGATTTTTAATTGCGTCTTACGGATTGTTTATCGTGTTAAAAAGCGCACGGAAGGAATAGTATAGTTTGATCCGTTGGTTTTTAATAGGATAACCGAGGTAAAAATTCATATCAGTTATGACACTAACTTCTCTTTTAAAAAACTTGCAGTGTAAGACTCCTTATTTTTAACTAACTCTTCAGGAGTACCAAAGGCAATAAGATTACCGCCTTTTTCACCACCTTCTTGTCCTAGATCGATAATGTGATCCGCACATTTTATCAAGTCCATGTTGTGCTCTACAACGATAATACTATGACCTTTTTCGATAAGTGCGTCAAATGATTTTAGTAACTTTTTTATATCATGAAAATGAAGCCCAGTAGTCGGCTCATCAAAAATGAAAAGTGCTTTGTCTTTAGTATTCCCTTTTACTAAAAATGAAGCAAGTTTGATTCGTTGCGCTTCACCACCAGAAAGTGTCGAGGACGACTGGCCTAAAGTAACATAACCCAGCCCAACATCTTGTAGTGGTTTTAATTTATTCGTAATCTTATCCTGTTTATGTTCAGAAAAGAAGTCTATTGCATCATCAATAGTCATCGATAGCACATCATCAATATTCTTACCATTAAATTCAACTTCTAACACTTCTTTCTTAAATCGCTTTCCATTGCAAGTCTCACACGTTAAGTGAACGTCGGCCATAAACTGCATTTCAATGGTCACTTCACCTTCACCTTTACAGGTTTCACACCGACCACCATCTACATTAAAACTAAAATGCTTTGGTTTGTAGTTACGTATTTTAGAAAGTTTTTGATTGGATAGCAAGGCTCTAATATCATCATAAGCCTTGATATAGGTAACGGGATTTGATCTAGATGAACGACCAATAGGATTTTGGTCTACAAATTCAACATTTTTAATATTGCTAAAGTTACCATCAAGATTTGTAAATTGACCGGGTTTATCTCCATAACCACCAACCTGTTTCAAAATAGCAGGATACAATATCTTTTTCACCAAAGTACTTTTTCCACTACCAGAAACTCCAGTTACAGCCGTAAGGGCTCCCAATGGGAAATTAACAGTAATGTCCTTTAAATTATGCTCTCTAGCACCTTGAATTTCAATATGGTATTTGGTAGATCTTCTTTTTTTAGGGATTTCAATAGCAATTGACCCTTCTAAATACTTTGCTGTTAACGAAGAGGACTTCTTGATTTCAGAAAAGGTTCCATGCGCTACAACCTCACCGCCATGGGTCCCGGCTTCAGGACCGATATCAATAATGGTATCTGCCGCAGCCATAATATCTTCATCATGTTCTACTACTATTACGGTATTGCCAAGATCTCGAAGCGATTTTAGCACATTGATTAACCGTTCAGTGTCTTTGGGGTGTAATCCAATACTGGGCTCATCTAATATATACATTGACCCAACTAAACTGCTCCCTAGGGAGGTTGCCAAATTAATTCGTTGCGATTCTCCACCGGATAAGGTGTTAGATCGTCTATTCAATGTTAGATAGCTGAGACCAACATTTGCCAAGAACGAAATACGATTGTTTATTTCTTTTAAAAGCCGTTTTGCTACTTGTTGATCATGATCATTTAGTTCAAGGTTTTTGAAAAATTCTGCTAGATCAGCAATTGGCATTTCCACTAGGTCGGTTATTGTTGTATCTGCGATTTTTACATATTGTGATTCCTTACGAAGTCTTTTACCGTAACAGACATCACATTTAGTTTTACCACGATAGCGCGACAACATCACGCGGTTTTGTATTTTGTAACTTTTTTCTTCCAAAAACGCGAAAAATTGATGCAGTCCTTCAAAGTATTCGTTCCCTTCCCAAACAAGTTTTTTCTGCTCTTCTGTAAGTTGATAAAAGGGTTTATGAATTGGGAAGTTGAACTTGTGAGAGTTATTAACCAACTGGTCACGATACCAGCTCATGCTTTCTCCACGCCAAGGGAAAATCGCATTTTCATATACTGACAAACCGGTGTTTGGAATTACCAGATCAGCATCGATACCGATGACATCACCGTATCCTTCGCATTTAGGACAGGCCCCATAAGGATTGTTAAAACTGAACAAGTGCACATTAGGTTCTAAAAACTGCATGCCGTCAAGCTCAAACTTGTTGCTAAACTCTTTAGTCGAGTTATCTGCTAATTGTTGAATAACGCAAGTGCCTTTTCCTTCAAAAAATGCCGTCTCAATGGCATCACCTAATCGATTGTAAAAATCTTCTTCATTTCTAACAATTATACGGTCAACTACCAATGACAATTTTGAAATATCTACTTTATCAGCAGAAAACTCTTCAATTCGAGAAACTTCATTATTGAATAAAACACGCGCATAGCCTTGCTGCTGTAATACTTTCAGCTTTTCCTCAAGTTTTCTTCCTTCCTCTAATTTAATGGGTGCCAACAGTAAAAGCTTTTCGCCTTGGTCAAAGGTTTTTACAAAATCTAAAACATCTGAAGCAGTATGCTTTTTCACTGCGTTTCCGGAAATAGGAGAGTAGGTTTTACCAATACGAGCAAACAACAGTTTTAAGTAATCATAAATCTCTGTTGTAGTTCCTACGGTAGATCTTGGATTTGTTGAGTTAACTTTTTGTTCAATGGCAATGGCAGGGGCTATTCCTTTGATATAATCGACTTTTGGTTTGTTAAGTCTGCCAAGAAACTGCCTAGCATATGACGACAAACTCTCCACATAACGTCGTTGACCTTCTGCATATAAGGTATCGAATGCTAAACTAGATTTACCCGAGCCTGATAAACCGGTAATAACGACTAGTTTATTCCTGGGAATAACAACGTCTATATTTTTAAGGTTATGGAGCTTTGCTCCCTTTATTATAATGTTTTGTTTAGGGTCTACTGTCGAAATTTCTTGATGCATTTCTCAAAAAAGATAAGCTTCAAAGGTACATCATTTCATATTCGATAAAAAGTGTAGTTCATCTTAAAAAACAGAAAAAAAGCCGCTCATATTTGTATTTCTAAAAATAATGTTATTATATTTGGTTCATATCAATAAAATTTATAAGCCTATAAAGCACATTTACTTTAGCAATTAATAATTATTGGCACGCCTCAAAACGCCATCTTAACTTAAAGTAATGTGATATGGGAAAAGAAGTTCTTGATTCCACGCTAGTTTCTGATTATATCAGAGGAAATGAATTAGCAATCGAAGAGTTGATTAATAGACATCAACAGCGAGTTTTCAGTTTTATTTATTCAAAAGTTTTAGACAGAGATGTAACCGAAGATATCTTCCAAGATACCTTTATTAAGGTTATAAATACACTAAAACGTGGTAGTTACAATGAAGAAGGGAAGTTTCTTCCTTGGGTAATGCGTATTGCTCACAACCTTGTAATCGATCATTTTAGAAGAAGTAATCGTATGCCTAAATTTGAGGATAACGGTGAATTTAGCATTTTCTCTGTTTTAGGAGATGGTTCATTGAACGCTGAAAAACAGATAATTAAGAATCAGGTGGAGAATGATGTAAAGCGTTTGATTGAAGAATTACCAGATGATCAAAAAGCCGTTCTTAAAATGCGTATTTATCAAGATATGAGTTTTAAGGAAATTTCCGATAAGACAGGAGTTAGTATTAATACTGCCCTTGGTAGAATGCGTTATGCCTTAATTAACCTTAGGAAGGTAATTGAGAAGCATAACATAATTTTAACCAATTAAAATAATAAATTAGATAGTTTGGCGTTATTGGTGTATATTAATAGCACTAAATACATTTTATGCCAAACATTTACTCTAAGAATTCTTCAGAAATGAAAAACCTTAAACCGAAACGAGAAACACTAAGTTTCTTGTTAGGTTATTCGAAAGCACTGAAGGTGGTCAAGACCAAACGGATGACTTTCGATCTTATTCTGAACTGAATTTGACGTTACAAACAGCCTCTTATTTACTAAGGGGCTTTTTTTTGTTCTTTTTATAATAATCATTTAGAACTGTTTTCCTGCCTATTGTTTTAGTGATAATATCTTTTTCAAGATCCCATCCTCTTGCAGGACTGTATTCACGACCATACCAGATTATTTGTAAGTGCAGATTGTTCCATTTTTCCTTTGGAAATAATCGTTTAGCGTCCTTTTCGGTTTGAACCACATTTTTACCATTGGTAAGATTCCAGCGATACATTAAACGGTGAATATGAGTATCAACAGGAAATGCAGGTATACCAAAGGCTTGTGATAATACCACCGCTGCTGTTTTATGTCCTACCGCAGGAAGTGCCTCTAAATCTTCATAATTTTGAGGGACCTTACCATCGTGCTTGTCGATTAGAATTTGTGAAAGACCATGTATTCCCTTTGATTTCATAGGAGATAAACCCACAGGACGAATAACATCCCGAATCTCATCGACAGTGAGTTTAATCATGTCATAAGGATTATCAGCCCTTTCAAACAGTAAGGGTGTTATTTGATTCACGCGAACATCTGTACTTTGTGCAGACATTAAAACCGCAATAAGTAATGTATACGGATCTTTATGATCTAACGGAATTGGTATTTCAGGATAAATAGATTCAAGCGTATTAATTATGAATTCGACACTTTCTTTCTTGGTCATTTTTGTTTAATTTTATGTCATTATTATTAAACAATAGTTAAAGTATAAAAATAGGAAATATGAATACATTATCAGTAGGAGACAAGGTGCCAAATTTCAATTCTTTTGATCAAGACGGAAATAGCGTTTCATTGTCAGACTATGCTGGAAAGAAATTAGTTGTTTTTTTCTATCCAAGAGCAAATACGCCGACCTGTACAGTAGAAGCCTGTAATATTAGAGATCACTATAAAGATCTAACAGATGCGGGTTATGAGATTCTTGGGGTCAGCGACGATAGCCAGAAGAAACAAACTAACTTTCGTAATAAATTCGAGTTTCAGTACCCGTTGTTGGCAGATACCGATCGCAACGTTATTGAAGCCTTTGGTGTTTGGGGTCCTAAAAAATTTATGGGCCGTGAGTTTGATGGCTTACATCGCACTACTTTTGTCATTAATGAGGAAGGTGTGGTCGAAAAAGTAATCGATAAAGTGAAAGCTAAGGAGCACGCAGCTCAAATACTAGGATAAAACATCCAAAAATCTAAGTTTGAAAATCCACTGGGTGATATCCTAGTGGATTTTTTATTTTAAAAAGCGGGAAATACAGATTATTAAATAGCTACTTGATAGAAGGCTATCGCTCCACAACTTCTTGGTTAGAATAACCAAACAAGCGCTTGTTTTTGATTAAAACACCAATTCCATCTGGTAACATTTCTTCCCAACCTTCATCTTGTTCTTCTATCATTTTAAGAACCTTACGAGAGAAGATGTTCATTATACTTTCATCGGCATTTTTGATGTCGAGCACTTTTCCGTTGTGTTTGAAGAATTTATAAAGCTCCTTCATTCTAGGATGCACTTTCAGGTTTTCACTGGTAATCAGCTCACCAGGTTGTTCACTTGCCATTGGATATAAAAAGATTTTTAAATCTTTAAAGAATAGCTTACCAAAAGCCTCTAAAATACCACCACTTAAATTGCGATAATATTTTTCATCAAAAATATCCACAAAGTTGTTGACCCCCATAGCCAGACCCATACGATATTTTGTATAGCGGCTGAAATATTCGACCAACTTATAATATTCCTGGAAGTTTGAGATCATAACCGTTTGACCGAGTGAGCAGAGTAGGCGAGCACGGTCCATAAAATCCTGTTCGTCAATTTCACCCTCCGCACGTAAGTTGGATAAGGTAATTTCAAAAATAACTTCCGTTTTTGCCTCGTCAACCTTACTTTCTTGAATAAACATTTCGTATGATTTTTGGTACATATCCATGTTTACTTTGGTAACAGGTCTAAAACTACCTCGTAACGCCAGTATATTCTTTTTGTAAAGTAAACTAGCCGGCAAAATATTGTTCCCGTCGGGACCAAACATGACAGCTTCAGTAAATCCATTCTTTACTAGCTGTAAACTCATTAATCTATTGTCGACGGTCTCAAAACGTGGACCTGAAAAGTTGATGGTGTCAATTTCTAATTGATCTTTGTCTAAGTGATCATAAAGATATTTAAGCAGCTTTTTTGGACTGTTGTATTTGTAGAACGCGCCATAAATAAGATTAACACCTAACTTACCTAATGTTTCCTGCTGTAACTTCGCATCTTTCTCTTTAAAACGTATGTGAAGTACTATTTCATTATAATCTTCTTTAGAATCGACTTGATATCGAATACCAACCCAACCATGGCCCATATATTTTTTTGCGAAATCAATGGTCGCTACAGTATTAGCATAGGTAAAAAACATTTTGTCAGGATGCTTTTCTCTAACAATTCTGTTTTCGATAAGCATCGTTTCATGAGCAAGCATTTTCTTAAGACGCTTTTCAGTTACATAACGTCTATCGTCTTCGATTCCATAAATAGCATCACTAAAATCTTTATCATATGCAGACATTGCCTTTGCAATTGTTCCGGAAGCACCACCTGCTCTAAAAAAGCTCCTTACCGTTTCCTGGCCTGCACCAATCTCTGCAAAGGTGCCGTAAATATGTTCGTTTAGGTTGATTCTTAGTGCTTTATCCTTAATAGAGGGGATCATGTCTATGGACTTATCTCCCTTTAACGTAATTGCCATTTTCTAAAGAATTAGTGTGTTACAAAAATAATTATTTGTGCAACCAAAAAGAAAAAATCAACCTATTTTTGTGTTAAACAATTTCTACTTGAAAGTTACTTTTTTAGGTACAGGAACCTCTCAAGGAATTCCCATTATCGGGAGTACGCACCCCGTATGTTTAAGTGATGATTTTCGTGATAAAAGACTTCGTGTATCAGTCATGATTGAATGGGATTCATACCGTTATGTTATTGATTGTGGTCCTGATTTTCGTCAACAAATGTTGGCCAATAACGTAAGGAATATTGATGGCATCATCTTCACTCATGAACATAGTGATCATGTTGCTGGACTAGATGATATCCGACCTTTTGTTTTTATGCAAGGTGATCTTCCTATTTATGGGAACAAAAAGGTGTTGCAAGCACTTAAAAGAAGATTTGACTACGTTTTTGCAACTGAGAATCGATATCCTGGCGCACCCGCTGTGAGCGAAAATGAGATTGGAAACTACCCCTTCTTGCTAGATGGAATGACAGTGATTCCAGTTATAGTTAATCATGCTAACCTTAAAGTATTTGGCTATCGTTTTGATAATTTTGCCTATTTAACAGATGTCAAAACCGTTGATAAAAACGAAAAAGAAAAGCTACATGGCTTGGATGTTTTGGTTGTGAATGCCTTAAGAATTGAAGAACATCCATCTCATTTTAATTTAAAAGAGGCATTGGCTTTTATTGAAGAAATAAAGCCCAAGAAGGCGTATTTAACTCATATAAGTCATTTGTTAGGTTTCCATGCAGAAGTAGAACAGCAATTACCTAAAAATGTTTTTTTAGCATACGATAATCTTTCAATTACTATTTAAATGAAAAGTAAAATTTTTCTCTATCTTTTTGTATTTACAGCCTTGCTGGCACTGTTTCTATTTGTTAATGGTAACAATGCAATGAAGAGTCAGCAAAAAAAACTTTTAAATGCAGCTGAACGCTCTTATGTTTTAAAAGATTCTATTCAAAAACTACTTAACCAAAACGAGGAGTTAATCAGGTTCACTTTAAAAGGGAATACAGATGCGCAAGAGTATTTTGACGATTTATATATTGACAGTTTAGAGTTATACCTAAAAGACAAGGTCTATGAATACAATGAGGTTAAAGGAGATAATCCGCTGATTCCTTACGAAGGGATGGAAGGGGATATGAAAATCAATTCAATCAATATACTAAATCATCGGTGGATGATCGCCGAATTTAGTGACGGTAAATATTGGGGAGAAGTACTACTACGCTATTTTTATGATAATGATACTCGTAAAGTTGACATTGAGCGTATCGATGAGATACTTTTTACTTTTTAGTTCCTCTTTTCCTTTTCAAAATTGACTTAAGCTTAAACTTTATGCAGTAATTTGTTTCGTTGAACGAATTATGTTCGAATTCAACCAAAGTCTCGTGTTTTTAAAAATTATTATATGAACTTTCTTGCATAATTATCAAACAATTATCAATAGAAAATATATGAAGGATTTTATAAAGAAAAATGAGATTTGGATATTCTTGGTTCTGGCTCCTATTACACATACCCTTTTTGTTCTTATTAGAAGGGAAGGATATATTCAAGGTTTTGTATATACTCATGGCAGATTCTTTCTTCTTTTATTTCTATTAATTGGTATCGTTTTATACACCAGAGGTAGTCGAGGAGTTAAGGATATGTTCCGGCCAATGTTGCAATGGAAAATTAATCCGTTTTGGTATTTGTTTAGTCTGTTATTTGCCTTGACAATTGCAGTTTTGACCCTTGTGATAAAAACGTACTACAACGATATTGAATTACTTTCTGTGTTACAATTAGACTTTGCGGCGACATCACTTTGGGGTAGCTTTATAATATTGATATGGGCCTTTATGGGCGAGGTTGTCTGGGTAAGTTATTGTCTTCGTGAACTTGCTAAAACAGTGAATCCTTTTTTTGCAATTCTAATTGTTGGCCTGGTATGGACTTTATGGTGGATACCTGCTGTATATCTTGATGAGGGTGTTATTCCGGATTTTCCTCTATGGCCACTATTGCTAGGCATGACCGGCGCCGCCGGCATGTGTGCTGTAGTTTATAGCGAGACCAAAAGCGGAATTTGTGTTTGGATATTGCAATTTATGATGAATATGTCTCTTATTTTATTGCCAGTATCTCCGAAAATAGGTGGAATATTTACTTATAAGATTTATGCGGTACTTTATTTTACGGTCATGTTATTGTTTGTTTATTCAACAAGAACAATTCAAAAACTAAAAGTTATACCGCTGCCAAAATAAAACTAATGAGCCAGGACTAAGCTGAAATCATTAGTTTCCGAAGCTGAATAGTATTAGGCCGCTGGATAGATTACGTTATGTTTTTTGACTATTCTTGCTTGGTAAAACTAACTTTTGCTTTGGTTTTACGTTTACTATCAAAGTACACCTGATACTCTTTTTTTAGATTGATTTCTTTCGTTTCTTCTGGTTTGATAGTGATTTCTTTGATTACTTCCTTTTCTATTTGAATGCGAATGGAAAAATCATTTTCGCCAATATTTTCAACTATCACGGTACTTTTAGTATTCACAAATGGGTTTATAGCTGCATCCTGACCAGGTCCTTTTCCGGTTATTGACATACTTTGCAAAGGATCCAGCTCAATGATATCCTGACTATAGACATAGAAGCTTGTTAATAGAAGAAAGGGAAATAAGAATATTGCTTTTTTCATGACGTATTCATTTTCTATTATATACCCCGAAAATAATACGTTGGATGAGTTTAGAGGAAATGTAATTGTTACAGCCGTTTTTGTAACCAATCTCTAAATTCGTAAAAATTTTGAGGAGCCACGCCATGTCCAACAGGAAATTCAGAAAAACTATTATTTATACCGAGTTTGTTAAGAAATCCTGGAGTTCGTCTCGCCCAATCCACAGGGATTACCTGATCAACACTACCATGAGAGCAATAAAAGTCCAAATGTGTATAATTTTCTGATGCACGTTCTTTTGGAAGAATATCAACATTTACATAGCCACTTAAAGCAATTATGTTTTTTATCTTTTCTGGATAGGTCAGTGCTACGGCATAGCTTAGTATCGCCCCTTGACTAAAGCCCAATAAATTAACGTTTGTTGCCTCTACAGGGTATTTATCAATACATTCGTCAATAAATTTTGCAATTAGATCTCGAGAATTAATCGCTTGATCATCATCTGAAAATTTGCCTCCATTTGTATCAAAGTTAATAGTGTACCATGCGTTTCCAAAAGGAGGAAGGGAATACGGTGCTCGTACGGATACTATGAAGAGCTCGTCAGGTAGTTCACTAGCAAATGAAAACAAATCTTCTTCGTTACTACCGTATCCATGTAACAAAATTAATAAAGGTGCTTTTTCAATTTCACGTTTGGGCTTTCTAATTAAATGATCTAGAGAGAGTGATGTTTCCATTTAGCTTATTAACGTTATAATCCCTAAATCAAACTGATCAGGGCAATTTTTTTTAAATAGGATAAAAATGTAATGACTTATTTATTTTGAACAAGTTTATTATTGGAAACTATTCCATAAACAGTTCCTTTTAACTCATGACCAATAAAAGCGCTATTTTTTGAAGTAGAGTAGATGTTATCTTCATTAAAAATATAAGCCCCATCAGGATTAAAAAGACTTAAATTTGCAGTACTTCCTATTTCTAAAGAAGGGGTTTCGATACCAAAACGCTCTCGCCCTTTTGTTAGTAGTGTAATGGCTATGTTAAAGCCAAAGAGCATATTGAGTGCACCAAAGGCAGATTCTAATCCGATAGTTCCATTTTTAGCATGTTCAAATGCTACCTTCTTATCTTCGATATCAATAGGGTTGTGATCACTAGTTACCATATCGATCGCTCCTTCTTTGACAGCTTTAATTAAAGCTTTATTGTTGTCTTTTGTACGAAGCGGAGGGGAAACGCGCAAGTTTCCGTCAAACTCAGCTAGCAAACTGTCATCTAAGAAAAGGTTGTGAATCGCTACGCTACAACTTATATCAATCCCCTTTTTTTTGGCATTCTTGATTTGTGTTACTGCCTCTTGGGTAGATATTGTAGGAAGGTGTAATTTACCTTTGGTGTATTCGGTTAAATAAATATTTCTTCCCACCTGTATCTCTTCAGCCAAAGCTGGAATGCCTTTTAAACCTAAGTGGGTACTTGACGCTGCTTCGTTTGCAACACCGGTGCCTGCTATTTTTTCATCTTCAGAGAATACACAAACTAATGTGTTGCAGGTTTGACTATATTGGATAGCAATCTTTACTAAATTGGCATTTTCGATCGATTTTTTGTAGTCATAGAATCCGACAGCACCCGATTTCTTCATGTCATACATTTCAGCAAGATCAATCCCTTTGGCACTTTTTGTTAGACTTCCTAGCGGATGTACATTAACAGCATGATTAGCCGTGGAGGTATTGATAAAATTAATGTCGGTTGCACTATCTATTACCGGGTTCGTATTCGGGTTTAAGATGATGTCGGTAAAACCGGAAAAAGCCGCTGTTTTTAATCCGTTTTCAAGTGTTTCGCGTTCTTCATAACCTGGCTCACCAAAACTAACGCTACTATCAAACCACCCTAAAGAGACATGAAGATTATCTCTATTAAACTCTTTATAGTTATGAGAATTTTGAATCTGGGATTTAATCGAACTAATAATCCCTTTTTCAATTAAAATATCTACTTTTTTACCGTTGTATTTACTGTTTTGATCAACAATTGTAGCCGATTTTATAAGTAGATTCATTTAAAGTACTTTAAAATTATCATTTCTAACAATAAGCAGAACGCCGCAAAAATAGCAAACCATTTCCAAAGTGAGTTGACCTCATACTTATTTTGTATTTCTTGAAGTGCTTCTGTAACAGAATTAGAGACGGTGAATTGGTTTTCATCAATATCCACATATCTTAATAAACTTTCAGCACGGTCGTAATTATAACTTACATCTTGTAACGGAGTTCTCCGATTTGTTAGTTGATAAATACCAGCAACACTGGGTTGAGCCGTCGTTGTTATTGACACTTTGTTAGTAAAAACCCTTTGTAAAGGTATCATTGTTTCATTTTGTCGCTCTAAGTTTACGATTTGGTCCTGAGAAATTGTTGTGAGTACATCATAATTGTTGTTCTTGCCAATTGTATAGTATAAATCTGATAGCTGCAGGCTTTGTTTTCCCATTTTGTAAAAAATAGGAGCGATCAGCGGAGCATTTTTGAAGTTTCCATTTTCTGAATTCAGCCCAGCCGTAAATAAGTATCCTGAATTACCAAGTGTTGTTAAAAATGCATTTTTATTGTCTAACGAGAGTAGTGCATTGTTTGTACTGAGCTTATAATGCGTATTGATCGTAGGATATTGAAAATTCGTTACTTTTTTATCAAAAATACTATTCATGAAAGGGTGATCAAAAGCGATGGTTGTTAGCTTTCTTGATTGTCGATAAAAACTTTCAAACTCAATGGGTGAAATCTGCTCTAAGAAATTGTTATAGTTCGTTAGGTTTATATTAGCAGATGGAATCACTATAATTTTACCACCATCCTTAATAAACTGATTAATTGCTGTAGTTAATGAGTTCGGAATTAGATCAAGTTCGTTTAAAACTATCAAGTTTTGATCTGTTATTACGTTATAATTAAGCTGATCTAAATCGGTAGATAGTAATGTAAATTCATCTGCTGTAAAAATACGTTTCAAAAAATTATCATCAGCTTGGTTAATAGCAAGTACCTTAATTTTCATTGGCTCATTGATACTAAAAAAAAGCTCATTGTCAAACGAAATGTTAGTATCTTCTAAACTGATTTTCCCCTTTATGTTTTTGTTGTTGGGAATGCTGAATTCAGTGATTGCAGTATCATTGTTTCCAATTGAAACGGCCGTTTTGGCTAACAACTTATCCGCGTCGAATAATGAAACCGGGATGTTTTCAATTGCATCTCCTTGATTGATAACTTTAACGGCTAATGTATAAGAATTTGAACTAACACCCTTTACAAAAACAGTGTCTATTGCTAAATTATTGGTGTTTACGGGCTCCAAAAGGACAAGGCTCATAGGATTTAAGCTATCATTTGCAACATCAAAGTTCTTATCCTTTTCTTGAAAATCTGAAATTAAAATAAGATTATTATCCTTTTGAGTTGATCTATTGACGAGTGTTTTACCCTTTGAAACCACATTATTATAGTCGAGTTGCGAACTACTGAATTTTCTTGATAAAAGTTGATCTCTTATGTCTTTTATACTGACATCTCTATAAGTATCGGTATTGGTGAATAAGGTAAAGATTTCTTCTTCTGGAATGTTTCGTAATAACTCTTGAACGGCTTGGTCATATAAAGGGCCATTCGCACCTTTAGCTTGCATGCTAAAGGAATTATCTAAATAAATTACCTGATTTTTAGCGTTAGTTGTAGAAAGACTATTTGCAATAAACGGTTGAGCGAAAGCAAAAATTAACAAAGCCATCGCCAACAAACGTGTGGTGAGCACTAACCACTTTTTAAGTTGTGAGCTTTTTCGGGTTTGTGAGGTAACTTCCTTTAAAAACTGAACATTTGTAAAGGGTACTTTCTGAAACCTTCTAAGTTGAAATAGATGAACAATAATTGGGATAATCAGCAGAAAAAGTGCGTAAAGAAGGTCCGGGTTTTTAAACTGCATACAGATTAATGGTCTTAAAACAAATATAATGAATGGGAATATAAATTGAATAGGTAGGTTGGGATTTACAATAATTTTGGGAAATAGATCTCTCGTTATATGGTCGGGGTAGGGAATCGAGTATAAGTAGAAAAGGTTCAAAGAAAAGGATACAAAGTTTTGCGAAATGTAAACTCGATAAATGTATCAAATCTAACATTTAACAGCGCAAATTATATGCATTAGCAAAACATGAAATAATCCTGCATCGGTTTCATATGTTGCTTGGTCATATACATTCTAATTTCTTCTTGTGCTAACTCATTAGCTACCGTAATGATACTTTGAGGGTTGTTTAGTTTTTCTAAATATTGAAAAGGTAACATTTTTTGCCCATAAATATGCTTGCCAATTTTCTTTGGATTATCGCATATCCAATAAAAAGGAATGGAACGTTCAATTAATTTCTTTGCTACAGTTTTCCCCTTGAATCCTGCACCCCAAATAGCTAAAGGTCGATTCTGTTGATAATCTAACTCAACAAAATATTTAAGCTTAATACCTAAAAAATAGTTTTGGGCATAATGCTCATGTGTTCGTGAGGTTCTCGTAGGGTAATCACGCCAATAATGCAGTATTCGATTACTAGGAATGCATTTTATTTGGTTTTTATAAAACCGAAAGGTAAGATCGTAGTCTTCAGGATAATCATCCGGTTCGAAAGCTTTACATACAACCAAATCGTCTTTGTAGACCATCCAACAAGGCGAAGCAATAGAACACTCCTTGTATATTTCAGAGTAATTACTTCCTTCTCTGGTTAGCTTATTTAACCATTTTTCATAGCGATCGTAACCATCACTTATACCATCTTTAGAAAAGTATTTCACCAATCCTAGTGATACATGACCTCTGCCATGATTCTTAAGATCATTTATCATGCAATCTAATTTCTGAGTGGCCATAATATCATCAGAATCCATTCTCGTAATCAATTCTCCTTTCGATACTAAAAAAGCCTTTCTGAGCGCTTGTATAATACCGTCTCCAGGGCTGTCAATTACTCTTATCCGGGTATCGTTAAGAGCAAATTGTTTGCAAATTTCTTTACTATTGTCAATAGAATGATCATTAATTAGCAGCAGTTCCCATTCTTGATATGTTTGATCTATGACTGATTGAATACACTCACTGATAAAATCCTCCGTATTCTTAAAAGGAGTCAGTATGGAAACCTTAGTGTTCATCAAGATTCATTCGCATCTCAATTAAATGCTTTTTAAAACCAGCTTTTTCATAGGCTCGAATAGCCGGTGAATTTTTGTCGTATACCGTTAGCCTAACTTCGCTAATTTTTCTTTCAGCAAACCAGATGTTGATGTAGTCAATAATCATTTTGGCAACTCCTTGGCTTCGATGGGTGACCTTGGTGAACATAAAACCGATATAACCATAATATGGGTATTTAAAGTAGTCTTTATTCCTTCTAATCTGGCCATAGCCACTTCCAACAATTTCACCTTCCGTTTCAACCACTACTACGTACGTATCATTTTGATCGATATAGGATTCGAGGTCGTAATAAATGATATGATCGTCTTTTAGCGTTGGGTCCATAGGGCGTTCGGCTTCTATAATTCCCTGTAAAAAGGCGTCTAAAACCGGCAAATCAGTATCGACAGCCGGTCTTGCTTTGTATGTATTACTTTTTGTCAATACCGTATTTTCCTGGTCCAGCAAGTAAAATGGTCAAGAAACCGAATAAATACAGCAGTGCCTTTTCTTTCACATCAATAGGATCAGCTGCATGAATCACAAAAGCGGCAACAGCCATAACAATTACCGGAGCAATACTGGCAATTCTAGCCCGTAAGCCGATAATAATAAGGATCGGGGCGACAACTTCAGCAATTACGGTAATTATTAAGCCAACAATAGGTGGTAATCCAAAGACCTCTCCAAATTTGATTTCACCACTGATTAAGTTTTGTAATTTGGGAATACCATGCGTTAACATAAGGCCTGAAATGCCAACACGTAAAATTAATAATCCTAAATCGGGATATTTAGATTTCATAAAATATAAAGTTTGGTTATTTAATATTTAGCTGATTCGCCATTGGTTGTTGTTTTCAGAATAAAGGAACGAATATCATCATTTGCGTTTTTAAGATCTTCCGCTCTTAAATACATCATATGTCCTGAACGGTATCCCTTAAAACTCAAACGATCTTTCATTTTTCCACTTGGGTCCAATTGCCACATGGTATATTTTGCATTAAAGTACGTGGTGGCACCATCATAATAACCCGATTGAAACAGAACATGCAAGTATGGATTTTGTGCCATAGCCTGCCTTAGATTCTCTCTAGTTTCATCATTATCAAAATTCCATGGTCGCACAGGACCAAACATATTGTATTTTAAATCGGTTTTGAATTTTAAAACTTCTCTGGTATAGTAGTTAATAGCTGGGGTAAACGAATGTAACCAAGAAGTTAGTTCTGAATTAAAATCAGGTCGTACGCCAGCATCCATTTTATCTAGACCTTTATATCTAGAATCTAATCGGCCGACAGTAAAGCCTTTATCCCGCATTAACTCTTTCCAGTAAAAACTTGTTGGAACGACTAGATTATGCTGCAAAATTGATTTTTCTGATAAACCCGAATAGGTAGCCATTTGTTTTGCAACAGCATTCTTTTCGGTTTCGCCAATAAAGCCTCCTTTAGCAATTGCTGGAATCAAGGTGTTAATGGTGTAGTCTTCAACCGCGGGTAATATATCGTTAAGGTCTTTTTGTTGCAATGAAGGGTCTAACATTTTTTGATGCCAAGCAGCAGCTGTGTAATATGGTAAGTTTAACGCTGCGGACACGGGACCACCAACACGCAATACCTTGTAATCGGCCGGGGATACCATGATCACCCCATTCAAATACATCCATTGACGATTTTGGAGTTCAAGAGACAATCCGGCAACGCGCGTACCTCCATAACTTTCACCAATAATATATTTAGGAGATCGCCAGCGATTATTTCTACTTACAAAGGTGTCAATCCAATCTGCTAGGTACTTGATATCTTCGTTGACACCAAAGAAGATTTTTTTGTCTGGCATTTTTCCTTCTTTGTCAGGAATCATTCTTGAATAACCTGTATTCACAGGGTTTACAAAAACAATGTCAGCTACATCTAGAATAGAGTGTGGGTTGTCTTTAACACCATATGGTTGAATAGGAAAGCCTTCGTCATCAATTTTCAATATTTTTGGTCCGGTATACGCTAAATGCATCCAGACAGAGGCTGAACCTGGTCCGCCATTAAATGAAATAAGTAATGGTCGGCTCGTATTGTTTTTAATCCCAGAACGCTGGTAATACGTGTAGTATAAGCTAGCAATCGGCATACCATGCTCATCCCAAACAGGCTGGGTACCTGTGATAGCTTTGTAAGAGATTGCCTTACCTTTAATAGTAACTGTATTGCTGGTTACGATGGTTGTATCAACTGGTAATTGACGAGACTGAGATAAAGCAAAGCAACAGACTGTACTTATAAGTAATGCTGCTATTTTTAATTTTAACATAGAAATTGCATTTGATTATGCATTTAAAAGTACTACAATCAAAGGCAACTTAAAAATCATCTTATCTTCAATACTCTTATAAGTGGTAGCAGAATAATAAAGAAAATGGCTTCTAAAGTTATGAGTTAATACACTATAGGGTCACTAAGTGCTTTCATAAAAGCTACTAAATCATTCATCTCAGCATCACTTAAGTTTAGTTGATCTGATGGAAGTGTTTGTGTACCTAATTGAATACCAATACCTGCACCACCACCACGGTTATAAAAGGCAACAACTTCTTCTAGTGTTTTGTAAACGCCATTATGCATGTAGGGAGAGGTTATTTCAATATTTCGTACCGTTGAAGTTTTGAAGAAATATTTTCGTTCTTCGGTTTTGTAAACATTGTAAGCTCCTAAATCGCTGTCAATTATAGCGTTGACAGTATCATTTAATCTTGGCACCCCTATTAGTTCCATTTCAGATTCTTTATATAGGGTGGGTACGGTGCCATTATAAGTAGGAGGGAAGTGACAAGTAGCACATTTTGCTTTCCCGTGAAATAGATTAAAACCATTAATTTCTGACTTTGTTAAAGTGTTTTCAATGCCATTTATATTCCGATCTATTTTAGAATTGAATGGGGTCAAACTTCGAATGAATGTTGCAATCGCGTTTCTTATGTTTAGGTCGTTAACACCCTGCTTGTAAATGTTATTAAATTGATCAGCATATTGCCTATTTGCATTAACTTCCCTTTCAATATATTTCAAATTACTATGAAATTCATTTTCATTTTCAACAACTGATATAATTTGACCTTCTAAACTTCCTGAGCGATTATCGTAAAAAAAGCCTTTTTGCAAGGAGGCGTATAAAAGTGTAGGAGTATTTCGTACTACCCCTTTGCCAATTTTTAGTCCGTCAGTATATTGTCTTTGTGGGTCGTGACAGGTGGCACAACTCATTGTTTTTCCTCGAGATAGTCTTGTGTCGTGAAATAGTTGTTTGCCTAATGCTATTTTATTTTGATTTAATGAATCGAATTTTTCTCCTGAGAAATAACTTAAATCAAAAGTTTCTTTGCTATACAGAGAAGTGATATCATTTTTTAAAGCCCTATTAAATGGAAAAGATACTTTCCAGTCCTCAACTGTTTTATTAAATAGTTCTAGGCCTTTGAAAGTATGTTTTTTCATAAAGTTATATCGATTAAAGCTATTAAAATCTCCAGATAGGTTTTTTAGCGTATGATCAAAATGTGAATCCCATTCAGTTTTTAAGTTTTTATCAATAAAGCGGTTATCATAAATTGAGATGATATTTTTTAAACTTTGATATACCCATTGCCCTTCACTTAAAGAATTTTCAAGTACCGGAGAATCAAAACCCGTAACTCCAGTTAAGGAAACCCTAATGAGCGCGTCTCTAATAATCCAAAGTAGATGATAGTCTTTTAAAAATGATAAATCAGCATTGTCTCTAGTAAAAACTAGCCTGTTTTTTGTTTTGCTTGCATGAGAATGAATCTCGGTGAATGATGGTTCATCTGTAAATATATTTTCCTCTAAAACTTGGAATCCCGACGGCTTTTTTATCTTAATATCAGTAAAATCGTCTTCCTCAACCTTTGTGATATTTGGCTGGTTTAAAAACTTATAGTTTTCTGAGTCTACATAGGCTAAAATGGGTTCTACATGCTTAAATTCTTTTCTGGCCCTTTTGTAATAAATACTGGCACTATCAATATCATCTGTTGCCTCAATCAAAGTCAGAGCATTAATACATTTTACTAAATGTATATCGTAGTACTCATGCAATTCTTGATTGGCATGCGCTTTAACGGTAGGCATTTCCGTAGCTTTTTTGCAACTAATACAATAGATGAAGAGGCTTATGATAACACAAGCCCCTTTAAATTTTCCTAACAACATAAATTATAGAATATTAATTATCTGGGCAGCCCTTTTAATACGTACAACATACTACCTTCTTTACGTGTTTCATTTAATTGCGCTTCATCTAAATCCGGAAATGCAGTAGGGTCGGTAAAAGCCGTGCCATCTGACGGTTCCCATCCATGATTTTGGGTTATAAGCACAAAACTTCTGTCTTTACCAACAGTATCAGAAATATCGATCATGCCTGTAATTTCCCAAGTGCGGTCTATGGTGCCATATCCTTGCGCTGCTGCAGCTTCTTGGTCACATTCAAGCACGACTTTTAAAGTTCCGAAACGAAGGTCATATTGATATAAATACGCAAAATGAGTCTTGTCTGCTGTATCAAAATATCCATTAGGATCTTCTTGAATATAAGCGTAGTTTTCAGTGACTAAAATATTATCTGGACTGTGAAATTGTCTGGCAACACCGTTTAAATTATCACCATCTAAAATAGGTGTGATTGTCGCTTTTTTGGGATCATCTTTATCTAATACTATTTTGTAAATACGACCATATAAAGTTCCTTTTCCAACTAAGCCGTCTTTTTTTCTGCCGGTTACTACTACATATACTTCTCTTTGGTTTGAAGCAGAACCTCGTCGCCAATCGATGTCTTCAACGCGAGAAAAGCCCATGACACCTTTCGCCTTCGCTTCAGCATCAAGCTCAGCTAAAGTACGTTCTTCAAGCTCTACGAATTCCGCCTCATAAGTCTTGCCTTCTTCCATGTCCATTTCAAAATCAATTCCTTTATTGAGTACTTTTAAGCCATGTAGTTTCCCTCCATAAAGGTCGCCTCTATCTGCCATGTACATTCCTATTTGACCTGAAGGGATTTCGTTGTTGCTGTTATCATCACCTATGAAGATGATTGTTTTATCAGGAAAAGCATCCTTACCAATCGCTACGGCATTTTCAGTAGACCATTGCCCCATGGATGCAGTTAAGATTTCAGCAGACCCAGCATCAGTGACGTCTTTTCTGGGATCTGCAAGGTATACACCTTTGGAGTCACCTCCCCATTCGCCACCGGAAAGATACCAAGGCCCGAATCCATGTTCTTCAGGAGTTATTAATGAACCAGAACACTGAGCCGTATTTGCGGATGCATTAGCATTCATTATATACTCTCCACTGACGGGTTTAAATGTTTCATCAAAGTTGATTCTGGCAATTGAATAATCGGCTTCAATATTGTTTATTAGGCTATATGTGCCATCATCATTCTTTAAAAGACCTGCACCATCAGCCATACTACCGTAAACAAATTTTGGTGATTCCGGTAACACATCTTCTGATGAGAGCATCGAGTATACTTGCAACTTCGGAAAAGAAGGAGTGACTTTTAAAAATGATGGTGTGGTAGAATGACTTTCGAATTTTACCGAAGGAGCGGGGTTATCATTATCATCTCCTCCCGGTAATGGTAAATCATCAATTAGTTGACATGAAGTGGTGACCAACAGCGTAGCGCCAAGTACTAGTTTTGAAAGCGTTTTCATTTGTTTTTTTGTTTGGTTTAAAATGTTGCTTAAAATTACCCCATGCGCTATTGTTCTATATTATAGAAATATGGTAAGATTATTAAGAAAAAGTAATCTAAAGGTTAGCTATATTTCTTAATTGTAATCCGGTATTTAGATTTAGCAATACGCTTTTTTAGGAAGGAATAAGCGCGCTGGGAAGACTTAAAATTTTTCGAAAACCCCAAGTCCAAATAGGGCAAAATCATATTTTACGGGGTCATCAGCATCCATTTTCCTTAAACTTTGATCCAGTTCTAATAATGCTTTGGCGTCATTTTGTTTCCGTTTTAGTAGTCCTAATTTTCTAGCTACATTACCGGAATGTACATCTAGTGGGCAGGAGAGTAGGGCCGGTGATATTTCTTTCCATAACCCAAAATCAACTCCTGAGTCGTTTGGTCGTATCATCCAACGTAAAAACATATTAATGCGTTTTGCTGCTGAACCTCGTTCAGGATCCGAAACATGTTTTTTTGTTCGTTCTAGATGGGGAATATCAAAGAATATTGTTTTTAGATAATGAATACGGTGTTGAAGAGTTACCCCATTTTCTTGATTTCCAAAAACTGCTTCCAGTCCGTCGTAATTGGTATAAATATGTTTTAATGACCGTATAAACTGGATAAGATCGTCACCATTGAATGTTCGATGTACAAAGCTCTTTAACGAATCTAGTTCGTCTTCTTCATGATTTAAAATGAAGTTGTACGGACTATTATCCATCAAATCCATGAGGCGTTTTGCATTATTAATAATGCTTTTTCGATTCCCCCAAGCAATAGTAGCCGTTAAAAAAGCTGCAATTTCAATATCCTCTTTTACCGTAAATTGATGGGGTATTTGAATGGGATCATCTTCAATAAACTTCGGATGCTCATAAAACGAAGCTTTTTCATTGAGAAAATCCTTTAATTCACCTTTATTCATACAATATCAGGAAAGAATGGTTTTAAGAGGTACACACTACCTAACAATATAAAATTGTAACTACCATGAAGCAATACCGCCCAAAAGTATCCGAATCGCACACATATATAAGAAGCAAAAATACCAAGGTTAATTTGTGGTAATACTAATAAAGGAGATAATAGTAATATGGTTGGTGTCATATTAAAATTAGTGATGTGCACAAAACCAAATGCAGCCACAAATACATACACCCAAATTTTAAAGTGTTTTGAGTTTCGTAAACCTAATAAAGGCGCTCTAAAAATAAGTTCTTCAAGTAATGGTGCAATAATTGCTGCTGCAAATAGCACAATTAAAGGCGACATGTTTTCGAACAAATCATTAACCGCATGATCACTTAAATCAATTATTTCCAGCTCCTCTAAAACTGCGGAAATAGGTGTCAATGCAATACTTATGAATATTGACCAAAAAAGTAATTTGAAAAAGATACCAAGCTTTTCTCCAGAAGAGAGTTCTTCATCCCATTTAGATTTAGGACTTTTAATAAATTGAATAATTTCTTTTATCATTATTGTGCTATTAAACCATCGACCATGGTCAGTTTTCTATCAGCCATATTAGCTAACTCTTTATTATGCGTTACAATTACGAATGTATGATTAAAAGTGTCACGAAGATCAAAGAATAATTGGTGCAATTTTTCTGCAGATTCAGAATCTAGGTTACCGCTAGGTTCATCAGCGAATATTAACCCCGGATTATTAATTAACGCTCTGGCAACCGATACTCTTTGTTGTTCACCGCCAGACATTTCATCTGGCTTATGGTGATACCGATTTGTGAGGCCTAAAAAATCAAGATATTTTTTGGCTGCGGCCTCAACAGTTTCTCTGTCTGTACCTTTAATATATGCGGGAATACATACGTTTTCTAAAGCAGTAAACTCAGGTAAAAGCTGATGAAACTGAAAAATAAATCCCAAATTGGTATTTCTAAAATGAGCCATTTCTTGGTCACTTAAGGTCAATACATTAGTCCCATTGATGATCAAACTACTATCATTAGGGTTAGACACAGAATCTAGCGTACCAAGAATTTGTAATAGCGTGGTTTTACCAGCTCCCGAAGCCCCAACAATAGAAACAATTTCTCCTTTCTTTATAGACACATCTACGCCTTTTAGTACTTCTAAGGTGCCAAATGACTTTCTGATGTTAGTTGCTTCAATCATACACGACAAAATAAAAACGTGAAAATAAATCAATCTTTTCAAATCGTTGGATGTTCATTTCAATTTCTATGGGAAAAGACTGATGAAATGTTAATTAATTAAATCACTTTTATTATTGTTTAATAAATATTAAATTTGATTAAACAAAATGAAATTTATGGATAGTATTAAAATTGCCACCTTCGCAGGTGGATGTTTTTGGTGCACGGAAGCAGTTTTTAATGAGATTAAAGGGGTACAAAAAGTAGTTTCTGGATATACAGGTGGTCATATTAAGAACCCTGCCTATAGGGAGATTTGCACCGGCAGAACAGGCCATGCTGAAGGCGTTCAGATATTTTATGACCCCAATATTGTAAATTACACGGATTTGCTTCACATATTTTTTGCTACTCATGATCCGACAACTTTAAACCGTCAGGGTAATGATGTTGGCAGCCAATACCGATCAGCAATTTATTATAGTGACGAAATACAAAAATCGATAGCAGAAAAGTTTGTCAATACCTTAAATGAAAGCAATATTTATGACAAACCTGTTGTCACCGAAATCACCCAATTAGGGGTTTTTTATGATGCTGAGGAATATCATCAAAATTACTATAAGAGTCATAGTCAACAGCCATATTGCCAGGTGATCATTAATCCTAAATTACGTAAGTTAGCAACAGAATTTTCTGATAAACTGAAAAAAGAAGCTGTTTAAGCTAGAAGCAACACATGCCTTATAAAAAATTTGAAGAGTACAATATCCACGTTACGGATGATGTAAAAGATCGTTATAAAAGTATTATTACAGATCTTGGAGAAAATGTTGATCGAGAAGGACTTCTTAAAACACCAGAACGTGCAGCTAAGGCAATGCAGTTCTTAACGCAAGGTTATTATCAGGATGCTTCCGAAATTTTAAAAAGTGCCATGTTCAAGGAAGACTATGATGATATGGTGATTGTAAAAGATATTGAATTGTACTCTTTATGTGAACATCATATTTTGCCTTTTTTTGGCAAAGCTCATATTGCTTATATACCTAACGGTTATATCGTGGGTTTAAGTAAATTACCTAGAATTGTAGATGTTTTTTCAAGACGTTTGCAGGTTCAGGAACGCCTAACGCATGATATCCTAGAATGTATTAATGAAACCCTGAAGCCCAAAGGAGTGGCTGTTGTTATTGAGGCCAGTCATATGTGCATGATGATGCGAGGTGTCCAAAAACAGAATTCAGTTACAACTACTTCCGGATTCCGAGGGCAATTTGAAAAAATTGAAACCCGGAATGAGTTTTTGAAACTTATCAGTGAAAAACTATCATAAATTATTTATTGTTGCTTTTTAAATTGCTTACGCCTATTTTGGGTGTATGAAAAAAAAGTATAAACTATTATTGCTGGGATTGGCCATAGACGGCATTGGACTATTGTCTTCGAGCTGGGTATTTCCTGTGATTGGCGATTTTACGGATATTGTATGGGCTCCACTTACAGGATATCTTATGATCAAAATGTACAAAGGGCGAACGGGTAAAATTGCCGGAACCGTATCTGTAATTGAGGAGTTGTTGCCGGGCTTAGATGTAGTTCCTACTTTTACTTTGACATGGCTATATACCTATGTTTTTTCTGGCAAGAAAAATCATGAACGCACGAAGAAGCTAAAAAAATAAGATTTTTGGCACTTATTTTACGATCCCGGGTCGGTGTTTATCCCGATGTTTAAATCGCTTATGCGTCCATAAATAATATTCAGGTGCTTCCCGGATTTGTTTCTCTAGTATTTCAGTAAAAATGTCGGTAATCTCATAGTCCGAATAGTCATTCGGACTATCCGTAATCTCCTTAAATGTAGCGGTGTAATAACCACGCTTTACTTTTTGAATGTCAATAAATACAACAGCTTGGTTAAATTTTTTCGCCATGTATTCCACCCCTGTATGAACCGGAACATTGATATTGAAAAAAGAGCGCCAATATTTAGCTTTCATAGGCATTGGTGATTGATCACTCGCCATACCATACATTGCCAAAACTTTGGTGTCATGATGCATTTGTATCGTCTCCATTGAGTGATAGCGACTAATCAGTTCAGCATTATGCCGTTTTCTAATTTTTTGAACCAATTTATCAAAGTACTTATTACCTAAAGGGGTATAAACCGCATAGCCCTTGTGCGCAATATGGTACTCCAATGACATGGCCCACTCATAGCTTGCAAAATGCCCACATATTAATTGCACACTTTGGTGTGCTTTTGTGTACTTATCGATTGCTTCGGCATTCGTCACAAAAAAACGTTTTTTTATCTCTTTTTCACTAATGCGAAGCGACTTGATCATTTCAAGAAAAAGATCGCACATATGCTTGTAAAACTTTTTAGTAATACGTTTTACCTCAATGTCCGATTTTTCAGGAAATGCCATTTTAATATTATCCATTACTACCTTTTTGCGATACCCAAAAACACGATATACTAAAAAATAGACGAAATCAGAAAAAATGTAAAAAAGTCTGAATGGAAGGGATGCAATCACCCATAAAAGGGGGTATGCAATGATATAAATGAGAAGTTGCATTCAATAAAATTCTTCTGCAAATATAGTTATATTTGATGCCAACCTATACAGTTACATGAATATAGATATTACCACAATAGTCATTATCGCAATAACCAGTTTGGTTTCATTTAAAGGCTTTTCTGATTTCTCTTTTTTTGAACGTTATAAATTTAATGTTGGAGCGCTTAGGCGCGGTGAACAGATTAGAATGCTTTCTTCAGGCTTTTTGCATGCAGACACGGTGCATCTTTTTTTTAACATGTTTACCTTGTATTTTTTCGCACCTGTTGTTATCAATAATTTAGGGCGGGTAAATTTCTTATTAATCTACTTTGGGAGTCTAATTGCAGGGAATTTACTTTCGTTCACTTTTCATAAAAATGAATATCATTATAGTGCAATTGGCGCTAGTGGTGCTGTAACTGGTGTTTTATATGCTGCTATTTTATTATGGCCAGATATGCCGCTAATGTTAATACTTATTCCTATACCGATTAAAGGTTGGATATTTGGTATACTATATTTATTATTTTCTATTTACGGCATGAAGAATAGATTAGGTAATATAGGACACTCAGCGCATTTTGGTGGTGCGATTGGAGGATATGTCTTGGCTTTATTTATGAAACCTTCATTGTTAACTGATGACGTGTTTACCGTAGTTGTTCTAGCAATACCAATTATTATTTTATTTGTTCTAGAAAAAACGGGTAAATTGCAATAGTTCAAAATTTATTGAATTTTTTATTTCAATCATTATGAAAAATGTTGCCTATTTATTGTTATTTCTTTTTATCAGCTGCGCTATGACTGCACAAAAAAATGATCATACTCCTTATGTCTCTGTAACCGGCGAAGGAATTGTAAAAGTAATGCCTGACCAAGTAATTATTCGGGTTCGAGTTGAAAATGAAGGTAGCTCTGCAACAGAAGTTAAGGCCGCAAACGATAGCGCAATTGATGCTGTTTTAAAGTATTGTAATCAAAAGAAAATAGCAAATAAAGATATACAAACCGAATATATACGACTTAACAAAAACTACGACTACAACAAGAAAATCTATAAATACAATGCAAACCAATCACTTTCCATAAAGCTCAGAAAGCTATCGGATTACGAATCGTTAATGCAAGGGTTATTAGATTCGGGAATCAATCGAATAGATGGGGTGAATTTTAAATCGTCTAAAATGGATGTTTATTTAAGTGATGCTAGAAAGAAAGCAGTAGAAAATGCCAAGAAAAAAGCAATGGAATATGCCGGAGTTCTAGGTCAATCGGTTGGGAAGGCGATAAGTATCAGCGAAACGAATTATAATGCGCCAAGTCCTGTTGATTTTAGAAATAAGGCTGAGTTGCGATCCATGGCGGCTTCAGATGGTGCAGCAGAAACTATTTCGGTAGGAGAGATGTTGATAACGGCTAAAGTAAACATTACTTTTATTTTGAATTGATTAAAAAGGTAGGGTTTTTGGCTAACAGGTTGTTTTATAATTAAATAGCCTAAAACAAAGTCCCTTAACATATACCTAGCAGCTTAATTGCTATGAAAAACCCTGACAAGAACGTTGTCAGGGTTTTGTTTTTTACCTTGTTAGGAGTACCTATTCAGTTACTCCCAGTAACTCTTTTACTTTTCGCTGTAAAGCCTCGCCACGAAGATCTTTAGCGACAATTGCTCCGTTTTCATCTAAAATGAAAGTCTGTGGTATTGCACTCACATTATATTTTTTTGCAATGGGGTCTTTCCACGATTGCAGGTTTGAGATGTGACTCCAAGTAAGTTGGTCTTCCTCAATGGCTTTTGTCCACTTTTCTTGATTATTATCTAGACTAACACCTAAAATATTTAGCCCTTGTTCGTGATACTCATTATACATTTTAACAATGCTTGGGTTCTCAACACGACAGGGTTTACACCAGGATGCCCAAAAGTCAACCACAGTTACTTTGTCGCCTATGACATCATTCAAAGCAATATCTTTTCCATCAGGAGTTTTGCCAGTAAAATTAGGTGCAATCATACCAACATCAGTAGCGCCAAGTGCGGCAAACTTATCACTTAGGCTTTTTCCGTTTTGAGATGCTTTCAAACGGTCAGGAACACGCTCATAAAGTTCTTTTAAGCGAGCAGTGGGCTGTGCTTTTGTATCTAAAATACGTTCAAGAATTAATAAGGCAACATAGGAGTTCGGGTTTTGCTCTACAAAGTTAAGATCTGCATTTTTGCCACGATCTTGCACTTCTTTAAATTGCTGCCTAATACTATTAACAGCATCCATATCCTTGCGTTGTGACGCTGCTGCAAAAGCATTTTGTAAGTCTTGTAGTTCTTTATACAACTTGCGTGTATTTGTTGTATAATCAGTAAGCTCATCATTCGAAATGCTTCCACTTACTTTAGACAATGCAATACTATCTTTATATGCTTCAACAGTAATGCTCCCTTCTTCTAAAACAACAGGAATGTTACCTTTGACACCATCTACAACTATATAGTGCAATTCTGGGGTTGCAGAAATCCCTTCAAAAAAAACACTTTCGAACTCAATTGCGGAAGTATCTACGTTTACAAAGCGACTATTTTTATCAAATTTTTTGAGAAATACTTTTTTCCCATCCGCCATTCCAGCTAACGAAACGTTTACAAAGTACCCGTCTTTTTTAGTTTCACTGCAACCTATAATAACAAGTGCTGCCGCAAATACCCATACAATTTTTTTCATGCTTGTTTATTGAGTTAAACAACCACAAATCTAATTAATACTTATAAAAAACTACCTAAAGTAGGCGCGGAAGTTGGTGTCTAATGTGTTAAAATTGATATCTAATTCCCAGCCCGATATCAAACTCGATACCATCGTTGAACTCATTAAAGCCAATTTCCGGTTTAAAGTCGAGCGAAATTACCAGCGGTATCGAAAAATTATATTCAATACCAACATCGCCTGCAACAAAAATAAAAAACTCATTTTCGTCATTGGCAAATTGACCATCACTATTAAAGTTTACATTGCCTAAACCACCACCGGCTCCGGCGAACCAGTTAAAACCTTCATCAATATTTAACGGAAAAACCCATTGATATAGACCTGTTAGTCTAAATGCATCAAAATTTTTATTGTCCCTCCATCCAAGATTCGCTTCAATTCGATTGGTTCTCCCAATTGCTCTTTGGTATGATATTTCTGTTCCAAAACCATTACTGGCGCCTAATCTCAGCCCTAGTGCATTATCTGATATGGTTTGCGCACTTGTGGTTACAACGGCAAAAAGGCAAATAATGCCTAAAAAAGTTTTGTGTATCATTGGTTTTATCTTGTTAGCAATACTAACGCATGGAAAACTACGATCATTGCATAAAACATGTAAAAAGAAGAATTTTAACGTGAAGTTAAGATTTCTAAAAACTCAGTAAATTCATGAAAAAAGAAGGGCGTTTATTTGAAGATATTTCAACTTCTTTTTTCAAAGCCTTCAGCAAATCGATTAAACTATTTTCGTTGGCTGTTAAAGACCTTATTAACATAAGAATAATGCTGCCGCTTAAATACCAAACATTCAAGCGTTGGTTTTTAGAAAGAGCGTTACTACTTTCAATAAGCTTTAAAAAGCTAAGATGTTCTACACCGTAAATTGCATGTACAAAATACTTACCATTTCTTACAAGTTTATCAATTGCAAGATCTGTATCATCTAAAATTGAAGGAGTATCAATGTAAGGTGTGTCATTTAATAATTCCTGCAACAGTTTAAAAATATCCTTGTCATGATTAAAAACAGATAGTTCTTTAATAAGATGAAATGCGCAATTTTCTGCGTATTCATTTACCTCTTCAAACGAGGTGGGGAGGTTTAAAAACTTTGCAATTTTATGACCAATCATATCGGTAAATTGCATCTTAAAAAGATCTAATAGGTGTACTTTCATTTAAAGGACGTAAAGCTACAGCGCAAAGGGAGCCATTTTAATCTTATTTGACTAGTAAAAACTTTTAATTTTATGGTAAATTCGATTATCAGGGATTTAAGATCGACCAAAACTAACACAATGTTACCATTACTATGAATGAATTAAAAAATGAATTACAAGGCCTTCAATCCAGACTTGAGGGAAGTCTTCATTTTGATAAGCTTCATAAAACCATATATGCTACTGATGCATCAGTATATCGCAAAATTCCCCTTGCCGTCTCCTATCCTAAATCAGTCAATGATATTAAACACATCGTAGCGTTTGCAAAAAAAAATAATACTTCGCTCATACCAAGAACAGCAGGCACTTCATTAGCAGGACAATGCGTTGGCGATGGTATTATTGTCGATGTAAGCAAATACTTCACCCGAATAATTCATTTTGATAAAGAAAACAAAACGATCACTGTAGAACCTGGAATAATACGGGATGAACTCAATAGGTTTCTAAAAGAATACGGTTTATTTTTTGGCCCTAATACATCGACTTCTAATCGTTGTATGATCGGTGGAATGGTGGGGAATAATTCGTCTGGATCTACATCAATTAAGTATGGAGTGACCCGTGATAAAGTACTTGCTATTAAAGCAATATTGGCAGATGGTAGCGAGGTGGTATTTGAACAACTGGATAATATTGGGTTTAAACAAAAAAAGATTTTAAACACCTTAGAGGGTGATATCTATAAAAAAATTGACCTGTGGTTTGGTGATGAAAGTATTCAAACTGAAATAAAAAATGAGTTTCCAAAGGATAGTATTCATCGAAGAAATACAGGGTATGCGATTGATGAGCTTTTAAAAGCGAATCGATACGGCGGCTCCGAGGAGTATTTTACCATCTGCAAGTTATTGTGCGGAAGTGAAGGTACTTTAGCATTTAGTACAGAAATTACCTTACAGTTAGATGATCTGCCGCCTGAAGAAGCTTTTATGGTTGCTGCACATTTTAATAGTATTGATGATTGTATGCAGTCAATAACTCAGGTGATGAAACATGACTTATACACCTGCGAGATGATGGATAAGGTAATTTTAGATTGCACAAAAAACAACAGTCTACAAATTAAGAATCGGTTTTTTGTTGACGGTGACCCCAAAGCAATTTTGTTATTGGAAGTGAGAGGAAATACCAAGTTACAATGCGAGGCCAAGGTTGAAAAGCTATTAGTAACGCTTAACAAACGGACCAAAAGCTATGCGAATCCAGTTTTATATGCTCATCAAATAGATCAGGCATTAGCGTTGAGAAAAGCTGGGTTAGGGCTCCTTGGAAATATGGTAGGTGATAAAAAAGCGGTCGCTTGTATTGAAGACACAGCGGTTGCCATTGAGGACCTAGCTGATTATATCTATGAATTTGGTCAAATCATGAAAAGATATAAACAAGAAGCTGTTTATTATGCACATGCAGGGGCAGGTGAGATACATTTGCGACCCATTTTAGATCTTAAAAAGTCATCAGACGTTACATTATTCAGAAAAATCACTTCTGATGTAGCAGATCTTGTTAAAAAATATCAAGGTTCGATGAGTGGTGAACACGGCGATGGTATTGTTCGAGCAGAGTTAATTGAACGAATGATTGGTGAGAAGAACTACAATTTGCTAAGGGATATAAAACAGCTTTTTGATCCAGAAAATATTTTTAATCCAGGTAAAATTATTGACCCTTTTAAAATGGATGAGAATTTACGGTATGACACGGATAAACGAACACCGGATTTTGATACCGTATTAGACTTTTCTGATTCTGAAGGAATTGTTCGGCTTGCAGAAAAATGCAATGGATCGGGAGATTGTCGCAAGTTGCCTAGCGCAGGAGGAAGCATGTGTCCCAGTTATCGAGCAACCTTAGATGAAAAAGATACTACCCGAGCACGGGCGAACACCTTAAGAGATTTTCTTACCAATAGTACGAAATCAAATAGCTTTAATCATGAAGAATTAAAGGAAGTTTTTGATCTCTGTTTAAGTTGTAAAGCTTGCGCCAGCGAGTGCCCAAGCAATGTTGATGTTTCGTCTTTAAAAGCAGAATTTCAATATCAATATCAAAAAACAAATGGCCGCAGTTTGCGTAGTAAATTATTTGCTTACAACGATAAGATAAACAGAATAGGCGCGTTTATCCCAACCTTGTATAATGCCGGTTTAAAGAGTTCTTTCTTTGGTGGATTGATTAAAAAAACTGTTGGAATTGCTGAAAAAAGGAACCTACCTGTTATTTCAAGTAAAAATTTAAATAAAAGAATACAATCATTTAAAAATAAAAGTATTAAAAACAAAAAAATCTATTTGTTTATTGATGAATTTTCTAACTTTTTAGATACTGACTTAGGGGTTGACACATATCGCTTATTACAAGATCTTGGATATCAAGTGAACACCGTAAAACACCATGAAAGTGGTCGTGCACTCATATCAAAAGGCTTTTTGAAAGAGGCAAAAGCAGTTGCTAATAAAAATGTAGCAGTTTTTAAGGATTTAATCAATGATGATACGCCCTTAATCGGAATTGAACCTTCAGCTATTTTAACGTTTAAAGATGAATACCTTAGACTCGCTGATGATAAAGCTGCGGCGTCTTTAATTGCAAAAAACACTTTTTTAGTAGAAGAATTTTTAGACCAAGAAATACAAAAAGGAAATATTACAAATGATCAATTTACTGACGCCCCTCGAACGATAAAGTTTCATGGACACTGCCACCAAAAAGCGCTAAGTAATCAACTAAGTAGTTTTAACATTTTGAATTTGCCTGTGCACTATAAGGTCACAATTATTCCATCAGGCTGTTGTGGTATGGCTGGCTCTTTTGGTTACGAAAAAGAGCATTATGAGGTGAGCATAAAAATAGGAGAGCAAACACTATTTCCTGCAGTTAGAAAAGCAGATAAAAACACGATAATCGCCGCAAACGGAACCAGTTGCAGGCATCAAATTAAAGATGGTACTGGCCGCGAGGCGCTGCATCCCGTTACTATTTTAAGAAGAGCCCTAAAAAATTAGTTTTCTATAAGCGTTGCCGAGCTAAGTACCTGTGTAGAAAGTACATTTACCGTTTCGTTATAAGGAAGGTTTACTCCAAAAGATGAAAAATCTTCTAATTGATAATCGAGTGTACTGTTTGACGAAATCAGTCCAACAGCATTAGCATACATGTTTTCAATTACCAATACGTCTTTAGGTTTCAAAAGCTCTAAAGTAATAGGAATTCCTGCGACTGTACCAGATGCTGTTATTCTTAAAAACACAGTAAGCGTTGAAGTGATTACATCTTCATAATTTACACCATTGACCATAGCAGTATCAACAAGATTGCCTTGTACAGATTCAACAATATAATCAAACGTTAATGTAATACCACCATCGATAACTTGCTCATAAGTATCACTGAATGTGGAAAGCACTGTACCATTTGCCATGGCTTTGTCGTATAGCATTATATTGGATAGGTTTACCTCAAAATCTTCAAGCCCCTCTGCAGGAAATGTAATGCTGCCATCGATAAATAGTTGATCGTTAGCCATTCGCACACTACTATTGTCAAAAATATTGGTCATAATACCAGATGCTGGCTGGGCTGCGGTAATCGTATAGTAAGGAAGCCCATTAATAGTAGTGGTTCCTGATATGCTATAAGAATCTGATCGATTAAAAGTTTCATTATTCACGGTGTCGTCAAAATCAACGTTATAGTTCCATTGATTACTAGTGGTTAAAGGAAAATAATCCGAAACTGTAGGTTCATTTCCGTCACCCATGCCATCGCCTCCATCATTATTTCCATCTCCTGAACCGTCATTATTTCCATCACCTCCATTTCCATCTCCGGAGCCATCGTTGTTACCATCTCCATTCCCGTCGTTACCACCATCTCCTGAACCATCATTTCCTCCGTCTCCATTACCATCGTTGTTGCCGTCGCCTGAGCCATCGTTATTTCCGTCTCCAGAACCATCATTTCCTCCATCTCCATTACCATCGTTGTTGCCGTCGCCTGAGCCATCGTTATTTCCGTCTCCAGAACCATCATTTCCTCCATCTCCATTACCATCGTTGTTTCCGTCGCCAGAGCCGTCGTTTCCTCCATCTCCATTTTCGTCATTATTTCCATCACCCGACCCATCTGAACCGCCTTCATCATCATTACCTGAACCTTCTTCTTCGCCTTCAGGTTCTTCATCAGATTCATTATCTAATGGATTTTCAATCGATTCTTCTAATAAGGGGTCTATTCGTTCGTTTTCGCATGCGGTAAATCCGATAAGTATAAAAAGACACACGAAGAATACAATGGTTGGTGTTTTCATTGGAACAAAAATGTTTTAAACAATATACGTACGAAAACAATGAACAGATTTTAAGACGGCTTGCTGGTAATTGTTATCGCTGCCAAGAGTTCTTTATAATCCATATCCTTAAGTTCCTGATCAGCATAAAATGGTTGCACCTTATCCTCATGATAGTAGTATAACTTCCAACGTTTGTTTTTGTATTCTAAGGCGGATAAGTTTTCAACCCAATCACCTGAATTTAAATACATACAATAACCATTTTCATTGACTTTATTAACTAATCGTGGCTGATGTATGTGACCGCAAATTACCGTTTTATACCCTTGTTCAATTGCTAGATTCACTACGGTTTGTTCAAAATCACTTATGAACTTTATTGCCTTTTTTACACTGTTTTTAATTCTTTTAGACAGCGAATATTTCTCTCGGCCTATTCTTAACAAAAACCAATTAATGATTTTATTCAATACAATTAAAATATCATAACCCCAACCACCCAATTTAGCGATCCATTTTGAATGTTGAATTGAAGCATCAAAAACATCACCATGAAATACCCAGGTTTTTTTGCCGTCCAAGTCAAAAACCAATTTATTGGTTATTGAAATGTTACCTATGGTCAAATTGGCAAACTTTCGCAACATCTCATCATGATTCCCCGTGATATAAATAACTTCAGTACCCTTTATTGACAGATCTATTATTTTCTTTAGGACGAGCAAATGTGATTTTGGAAAATACCACTTTCTAAACTGCCAAATATCAATAATATCCCCATTTAAAATTAGTTTTTTGGGTTTTATACTATTTAAATAAGATAATACTTCTTCGGCATGACATCCATAGGTTCCTAGATGAATATCGGAGAGTACAACCAGCTCTAACTTACGTTTCTTCAGATGCATCAGTTTTGAAAACAAATGTCTAATACGATTGGAACAAAATTGTTATCACAGTTTTATCTGTCAATTAACCTTTGTAAGTTATTAAGTGCCAAATGTTACCAAATATTTAAGAAAAGTTGTTGTAAACATCTTTTTTCCCAAACGCTTGTAAGAATCGTAAAATGCATACATTTTGTTTTTATTGTTTAATAGAAGATTTACATTTGTTGTAAAACCTATTTTAATGGCAGGAAATTCTTTCGGGACTCTTTTTAAACTTGTATCGTTCGGAGAATCACATGGAAAAGCAATCGGAGGCGTTATTGACGGTTGTCCGGCGGGAATTGAGCTCAACCTTGAGCATATTCAGAAAGAGCTTGATAGAAGAAAACCTGGTCAATCTAAGATTGTAACCCAAAGAAAAGAGCCAGACGTTGTTGAGTTCTATTCAGGAATTTTTGAGGGCCAAACTACCGGAACCCCAATTGGCTTTGCCATACATAACACTAACCAAAAATCCCACGATTACAGTCATATTAAAGATCAATATCGGCCGTCGCATGCTGATTACACCTATGATAAAAAATATGGAGTACGCGATTACCGTGGTGGTGGGCGTAGTTCGGCAAGAGAAACAGCGAGTAGGGTAGTAGCAGGCGCAATTGCTAAGCAATTTTTAAAAGGAGTTACGATTCAGGCTTATGTATCTGCAGTTGGTAATATTGTGCTAAACAAACCTTATCAGGAATTAGATTTAAGTCTTTCAGAAACTAATATAGTTCGTTGTCCTGATCCTGAAATGGCAAAAACAATGGAAGACTATATTAAACAAATTCGTAAAGAAGGGGATACCGTTGGCGGGGTGATTAGCTGTGTGATTAAAAATGTTCCGGTCGGACTTGGAGAGCCGGCTTTTGATAAATTACATGCTGAACTTGGTAAAGCTATGCTTTCTATTAACGCTGTTAAAGGCTTTGAATATGGTAGCGGATTTGAAGGTAGTAAACTAAAAGGCAGCCAACACAACGATCTTTTTAATGAAGA
This sequence comes from Spongiivirga sp. MCCC 1A20706, assembly GCF_046524175.1. Taxonomy (NCBI): domain Bacteria; kingdom Pseudomonadati; phylum Bacteroidota; class Flavobacteriia; order Flavobacteriales; family Flavobacteriaceae; genus Spongiivirga; species Spongiivirga sp. MCCC 1A20706. The sequence continues at coordinate 662,465 of NZ_JBEFZF010000001.1, read as the reverse complement.
TGGCAGCACTCAAACCAATATGTCCGGTGGTATTCAAGGTGGTATTAGCAATGGCATGGATATTTACTTTAATGTAGCTTTTAAGCCTGTAGCGACCATCATGCAAAAACAGGAAACCATAAATGATAAAGGCGAAAAGGTAGAAATGCAAGGTAAAGGCAGACATGACCCTTGTGTAGTGCCAAGAGCAGTAGTGATAGTAGAGGCGATGGCGGCGATGGTGTTGGCGGATTACTTGTTAATGGCGAGAACCAATAAAATGTGATAACCCAATAATTTGAAGATATGTCCTTTCGAACCTAGTTGAGAGGCTTAATTCTGAATGAAAAATATGAAAAAAATAGCATTACACTGGCAAATTTTGATAGGTATGTTATTAGGAATCGGATTTGGTTTCTTAATGACATCTTTTGATTGGGGAAAGGAATTTACTTCTGACTGGATCGGTCCTTTTGGTAAAATATTTGTCAATCTTCTAAAGCTAATTGCGATACCTTTAATCTTGGCATCCTTGATTAAAGGAATATCAGACTTAAAGGATATATCTAAATTCCGAAATATTGGTTTACGAACTATTGGTATTTATATTGGTACTACCATTATTGCAATTACCATTGGTCTTCTTCTTGTCAACATTATTAAACCCGGAGAAGGAATCTCTGAGGCTACGGTAGCAAAGTTATCAGAAACCTATGCCGATAATTCTAGCCTTCAGTCTAAGATTGCTGAAGCGTCTAAAGATCGCGGACCACTACAATTCTTAGTAGACATGGTTCCCGATAATGCCATTAAGGCTATGAGTGATAATCGGTCGATGCTACAAGTTATTTTCTTTACTATTTTCTTAGGGATATCAATGTTACTCGTAGGAGAGAAGCGTGCAAAACCCTTAAAAGACTTTTTCGATAGTTTGAATGATGTCGTTTTAAAAATGGTAGATTTGATTATGCTTTCTGCACCAGTTGCTGTATTTGCATTATTAGCACAAGTAGTGGTTACGGCAGATGACCCGGAAATACTCGCGAAATTAGTTTCGTATTCGCTAGTTGTTGTTACTGGTCTTATACTGATGGTAGTTTTTTACGCATTAGTGGTATCAATATATACAAAGAAAAATCCTATATGGTTTTTAAAGCAACTAAGTCCGGCTCAATTGCTTGCGTTTTCTACCAGTTCAAGTGCTGCCACCTTACCCGTTACTATGGAAAGGGTTGAAGAGCATATAGGTGTAGATAAAGAAGTGTCCAGTTTTGTTTTACCTGTTGGTGCAACCATCAATATGGATGGTACTAGTTTATATCAGGCCGTAGCTGCGGTATTTATTATGCAGGTCTTGTGGCCAGAAGGACTAACGTTTAGCAATCAAATTTATATAGTCCTAACGGCATTATTGGCTTCAATAGGATCGGCGGCAGTACCTGGTGCAGGTATGGTTATGTTAGTAATTGTTTTGGAGGCAATAGGCTTTCCCAAAGATTTGTATCCTGTAGCACTGGCATTAATATTTGCGGTAGATAGACCATTGGATATGTGTCGTACTGTAATCAATGTCACTGGAGATGCAACTGTTTCTACTGTGGTGGCCAAGTCGGTTGGAAAATTAGGCGAGCCTCAACCTAAAGAGTGGGATGATCATTATGATGAAGTAAAGTAGATTATCTTAGGCAAGTTACCCGAGCCGTTTACCGGAAACAAAATTTTAATTTTGAGGCAAGCTTCTAGGCATTTAAATCTCGATTGTCGAGTAATAAGCTTTTTTCGTATTTTTAGTTGCTATCATTAACCATAACAAATGAACGTTTGCTTTTTAATGTATCCTTGGGAAAGTATTGAACCCGATGGAGACTCTACCTTGACACTAATTCATGAATGCCTTAAAAGAAATCATAAAGTAGCGGTTGCCACACCAGCAAACTTGACGATACGTAACAGTGTTGCTTATGCATTCTGTAAACTGGTTGGCAAGGGTGAAAAATTTTCTAATACTCCAAGACTGTTTTATAAAACAGCAAAACTCAGAGAAAAAATGCTTCCGCTAGCGGGTTTTGATGTGATTTTTATGAGAGCAAACCCACCTTTGGATCCAATTGTTCTAAACTTTTTAGATTCGGTTAAAGAAGATGCATTTATCGTAAATGATATCGAAGGGCTCCGTGAAGCAAACAATAAAATATATACAGCCGCTTTTGATGATCCGAATAATGAGATCATTCCGGTAACGCATGTTTCTAAAAACAAGGAATATTTAAAGCAAACTATTAAAGAAAGTGAACATGAACGAATGATTATGAAGCCATTAAATGGTTTTGGCGGTAGTGGTGTTATTTTATTAGAAAAAAGCGCACTGAGCAATATTAGCTCCTTGCTTGATTTTTATATCGATAATAAAGACGGTAGTTCTAATTACGTGATCCTGCAAGATTATATTCCTGGTGCCGATCAGGGGGATGTTCGAATTCTTTTGTTAGGGGGTGATCCGATTGGCGCAATACGCAGGGTTCCTGGAGATGGCGACCATCGTTCGAATCTAAGTGCCGGCGGTTCATTTAAGAAGCATTCGCTCACAAAACAAGAAAAAGCACTTTGTAAAAAAATAGCTCCTAAGTTGCGCAAAGATGGACTTCATTTTGTAGGCATTGACGTGATCAATGGGATGTTAGTAGAGGTAAACGTAATGAGCCCAGGAGGTATCAACTATATAAATAAAGTACACAAAGTACGCCTTCAAGAAAAAGTTATTGATTATATCGAGGAAGAAGTATCCGTGCGTCAAAAGGCATTTGATCGTCGTGCCCGTTTAAGAAGTAGTATGACTGATGCTTAAATTATCGGTTGAAGATATTATTGAAAAGATCAGGCAGCAGCAAACCTTTGAAGCTGTCTCAGATGACTATTCGTTTACGTTAAAAATAGCCGATTATTCTCATTATATATGTGGGGCGGTGCATGATGGGCATCAGTTTAGAAGTTCATTGTGGAACAACTGTCTGCATACAACATATGAGCGTTGGTATGAAGAAGACCCTTGTACAAAGCAAATGGTGCAATCACACCCTATTGTTATAGCTGGTTTAGATTCGAGATTTGAATACGATCTTAACCGCGCGCCAGAAAGTGCTATTTACACGGATGCTTGGGGCAAGCAACTTTGGAAAAATCCGCTTTCTGACGAAGAAAAAAACCTAAGCCTACAAAAGCATTATAATTTTTATAAGGTAGTGCAAGCACTTGTTGAAACTATTGAGAATAAATATGGTTTAGCATTGGTCTATGACATGCATTCGTATAATTGGAAACGATGGGATAGGGAAGTACCTACTTGGAATTTAGGTACTGCTAATATTGATAATGGTCGTTTTGGAAAAACCACGCAAGACTGGAGTGGAACATTGGGTGAAATGCGTTTACCAAATGGGATAAAAAGTTCGTCAGATATTAATAATACGTTCCAAGGAAACGGTTATTTTCTGAAGTATATTACGCAAAACTTTGATAATACTCTAGTATTGGCAACAGAAATTGCAAAGGTGTATTGTGATGAGGAAAAGTATGTTATTTATCCAGATGTAGTTCATTCGGTCGAGGCACATTTAAAGGAAATGATTCCTACATTTGCACATTCCTTTTATAAAGAATTTCAATAGGTAGAATTATGAAGCGTGATTATGATGTAGCCACAAATTCCGATCTTTTTGATATTGATAATGGCATTCATCGATTGGTTCAAAAAATTGAACTACTCAACTATGTCAATCCCATTAATATTGAACAAGAAAAAAGAGCATTTTTTGCTTCAAAATACAGGACAAATCCTGTTTTTAAATATCCAAAGCTCAAGTTTGATGCTTATAAATTACAGCGATTGCTATTCTCCATGCGGCTTGAGCGAATAGATGATGATGACATTCGTGCTTTATACCGTGATATTATTTATGATTATTCTGCACTTATAGAATGTATTGATACCATTGGGAAGGGAAAGGATTTTTATTATAACTCCCTTAAATCTTTCGGGACACCTACGGAACGTGATGTAGAGAATGCACGATTTATTCTTCACTTTGAAGATGATGGTGATGATCCTACTATGATTCCGGCTTACGATGCTATAGAAGCAGAAGCTTTTTTCAGGCAGTATGGTAAAGAGTATGGTTTTGATTTTAATATAAAACTATCCACAAAACTTAGCGCATCTGCAATGGTGCTTAACAATACACAAACATTGGTGTTAAAAAAGAATGCCATGTTTAGTGCAAATATGCTTAACGTGCTCGCTAATCATGAGATTGGCGTTCATATGGTGACCACCTTTAACGGCTTAAATCAACCATTAAAGATTTTTTCAAACGGACTTCCAAAAAATGTGGAAACCCAAGAGGGATTAGCTGTTTTTAGCGAGTATATGTCAGGAAGTTTAACCATGCATCGATTAAAAGAACTGGCGTATCGTGTATTAGCAGCCGATAGTTTACTAAAGGGTTATAATTTTTGTGAAACCTTCGATCTATTGCATAGTCAATATAAAGTAAATAAGGAAGAGGCATTTACTATTACCTTAAGAGTCCATCGTGGAGGGGGATTTACAAAAGATTATCTCTACCTAACCGGCCTTAAAAAAGTATATGACCACTACCATAGCGGAAAAGATTTGAATAATCTCTTAACTGGAAAGGTTACCTTAGCATATTTGCCGGTGATCGAAAAGCTACAAGCACGAGGTTTGGCGAATCCATCAAAATACCTTTCAAATGCCTTTAAACACAATGACAATCTAAACAAACAGCTGGATTTTATTTTAAAGAGTTTGAAGTAAAAACCCTCGTTCGTTTGTGCTTTACCTTAGTTATATATCACAAATAAGTACTCCTTCTTTTAAAGCAGCTAACTTATCTTCATAGGTCGGGATAAATTCTTGTGCTACATACCCCTTAAATCCTGTAGCCACAATAGCTTTCATAATTGCGGGATAATTTAACTCCTGAGAATCATTAATCTCATTTCTCCCGGGAACACCGCCGGTGTGATAATGCGCAATATATTGGTGATATTTACGAATGGTAGCTATTACATCGCCTTCCATGATCTGCATGTGATAGATGTCATATAACAATCTAAAATGATCTGAACCTATTTTTTCAACTAATTGAACTCCCCACGGTGTACGGTCGCATTGATAATCCCGATGATCGACCTTACTGTTCAATAATTCCATTATCACGGTTATCCCTTTTTTAGAGGCATAATTCACTAAAGGGTCAAGACCGATAGCACAGTTTTCAAGACCTTGATCATCACTCATTCCATTTCTATTACCGGAAAAAACAATGACCTGTTTTACATCATTGTCTGAAGCTTTATCAATTAGGCGCATATATTTTTGTTGTAACGAAGCATGATTTTCAGATGTATTGAATCCGTTTTGAATATCAGCAAAAACATCAGTTCCTAATGAGCTTTTCAATCCGTATTTGGCAACCATAGGCCATTCCTCAGGTGTTAATAGATCGATAGCTTTAAGACCAATTTCTGCAGATTTTTCGGCAAAGGTTTCTAAGGGGATATCTTGGTAGCACCAGCGACAAGCAGTATGGTTAATATTGCCTTTTAATTCAGTCTCTGTTTTAGGTTTTTTTTCTTCCTTATCATCAACAGATATTACGCAGGAAGCACTTACTCCAGCAAGTCCTAATGTTCCAGCCGTAATAGATAAGTTTTTGATTACTGTTCTCCGATCTATTGTATTGCTCATGATTGGTTAAAGTTTAAGTGTTTAAGTTACAAAATGTTGTAATTGGTATTTCAAATAGATCAATTTACTTATCTCGTTGACTTTTTAGCCATTTCTGATAGGCCGCTTTACCTTTTCTAAACTCAGCATTACTTACGTAAAAATGGTGTGAACCGTCATTTGCTTCTACATTTAGAACGTAATAAAGATTATCTGTCTTAGCCGGATGGAGTGCAGCCTCAATGGCGGACTTACTTGGCGAACTGATTGGACCTGGTGGCAGACCAAGAACCTTTCTAGTATTATAGGGGTGATCTACCTCGACATCACTTTTATGAATTACACCATCCCAACGGTCGAGTAGTTTTGCAATGTATACATTGGTTGCATCGATTCCTAATGGAATGCCCTGCTCTAGGCGATTGTAAATTACGGAAGCAACTAAATCACGTTCTGAAGCTATTTTTGATTCATTTTCAATTAAGCTGGCAATAATGACAATTTCTCGTGGAGTTTTTCCCATTTGTATAGCTAACGCTTCCCATTCGGGTTTCCAAATTATTTTAAATTCTTGTACCATTTTAGCAATAACTTCCTTCGGATGGGCACCCAATTCTATCTCATAAGTAGCAGGATAAAGATAACCTTCAAGATTTTGTGCTGTAGGATCAATCTCTTGGATGAGGCTAGTGTCATTCATCAATTCAAAAACCCCTTTTTCAGTTAGTAGAGAATCTAAGTGGAACTCTTTTGCAATACGTTTTGCAATTTCAAAGCGGGTCCATCCCTCTGGAATAGTGATTGTTTTTGTTCGCTTTGTCCCGTGTTCAAGCTGTTTTATTAGCTCGATCGGGCTGATGGGAGATGGAAATTTGTAATCTCCAGCTTGCATTTTAGCCTGCTTATTTATAAATCGCAAATAAATCTTGGTTGCAAGAGGCTCTTGTAATATATCATATTCTTCCAGTTCTTTTAAAATACTATTCGTTGATGCACCTTGTTGGATCGTAATATATTTCGTTGCATTACTATGTGTTACAGGACTATGTACAGCATGATAAAGCCAAAAGGTAAACCCACCTATGATTAGAAGAACTAATAAGAAAACTATAAGTATTGGACGAAAGGATTTCATTAGGTTGTTCTATTATCGTTTTTTCATTTGTTCTAATTCATCTAATGAGAATACAGTATTCGCTCCCGATTTTGAGGCAACCAAAGCCCCAATAGCACAAGCAAAATCTAAAGCTTCTTCAGGACTACATTTTCCTAATAACTTATAAATTAAACCTGCTAAAAAGGAATCGCCGGCACCAACTGTATCTACTACTTTTACTTTATACCCTTCATGTCTATAAAAGTTATTGTTCATATACAAAATAGCACCTTTGTTACCTAAGGTTACACAAATGGTTGGGGTGTTCGTGGCATCTGCAATAAACCTAATTTGATCTTCAAGAATATTAGATGTATTCGTTTGCATACTACATACAAGAGGCAGCTCTTCATCATTAAACTTAATAAGGTCAGCTTCGTTCATAAGATCAAACAATACTTCTTTCTCATAATGTGGTGCTCGTAAGTTGATATCAAAAACCTTAAAATGAGCTTTTGTCAAATAGCGACCCAAGGTAGTTCTTGTCACTTGTTCGCGGCAAGCCAAACTTCCGTAAATAAGTGCGTCTACCTCCCTAATTTTATGATCGGCATACTTGTCATAGGCTATTTGATCCCATGCGACGGGTTTGGCAATTGTGTAACTCGCACTTCCGTTTTTATCTAAAACCACAGGGACATTACCTGTTGATAATTCATTTTGTTGGATGAACAATGTGGTAAGTCCTCGTTCGTCAATAAATTCTAGGGCTTCATTTCCTAGAGCATCCTTGCCAACTGCACTTACTATTGTGGTATTAACACCAAAAGAAGAAAGTCGTAGCGCAACATTCAAAGGTGCGCCTCCAATTTGCTTGCCGCTAGGAAACATATCCCACAAAACTTCGCCAAAACAACAAACGGATCGTTTAGTTTTCATCAACTAGCTGCTTTTCTAATTTCTCTAAAGATACCCCTTTCGTTTCGGGCATTTTAAATAGCGCCCATAGTAATTGCAATACCATCATTCCAGCAAAGAAGTAATAAATAAGCTGCAAATTGTCCTTAAATATTCCTTCTTTATCATCGATAAAAAATGGAGTTACTAATGTGATGATTGCTGCAAAAACCCAGTGCGTTCCTGTACCCCATGATTGACCGTATGCTCGAACCCTATTCGGAAATATTTCTGATATAAATACCCAGATAACAGCACCTTGGCCAATAGCGTGGGAAGCAATAAATACGCAAATAAAAGTAATGAGTATCGTAGGACTCAGTTCCGCCTGAAAGCAGTAGCCAACCATTAACAAACTAATAATGTAGCCAATAGAACCGATAATGATTAATTGTCTTCTTCCTAATTTATCTATTAACCGAATACCGACATAGGTAAATATCAAATTAACTACACCAATAGCGATGGCATTGAAAAGTGAATCTTGCCCGCCTAAACCCGCTTGCTCTAATATTCTGGGCGCGTAATATAAAACAAAATTAATCCCTGAAAGCTGATTGAAAAATGCGATTAAAAACCCTAGCCATATTATTTTGTTGTATTTCTTTTGAAACAAGCGTTCACTAGTTTTAGGTTGATTCAAATCTTCCTTTATATTATTCAATTCGCCTATAGCTTCTTCCTCGGGATAAATCACTTTTAAGACTTCTAATGCCTTTTGATCATCTTTTCGTTGTAGGGCCAACCATCTTGGGCTATTCGGTACTTTAAGCACCATAATTGTATATAGTAATGCCGGAATGGCCTCAATGCCAAGCATCAAACGCCAGTCATTTTCTCCACCTATTCCTTTTAAAAGCCAATTAGAAACAAAAGCCACGAGAATACCAAAAACTAAATTAAACTGATACAAGGCTACTAATCTTCCACGATTATTCGCTCCCGTTATTTCTGAGATATAAATAGGTGCCGCCACGGAGGAGGCACCAACACCAACGCCACCAATAAACCTAAAAAATGAAAAGGTATACGGATCAGGGGCAAAAGCGCTTCCTATAGCCGAAGTGAAAAATAAGATGCCAATCCAAAAAAGCGTTTTCTTTCTCCCTATTTTTTTCGTGGGGATGCCGCCAAAAATAGAACCTAGTACAGTACCCCATAATGCCATACTCATAATAAACGTTCCGTGAAAAAGGGGAGTGGTGTTCCAAAGTTTTTGAATGGGTTGATCGGCGCCGCTGATGACTATGGTGTCAAAGCCAAATAAAAAGCCGGCGAGGGCAACCGTAATTGCCCAGATGGTTAGTTTTTTATTCATAGCTCAATTTAATTATAATTTGCAAAAGTGATGATAGGAGATAATGGATATGGACTTATTCAAAAATAAAATACCCTGTTTAGGTAGGAAAATCAATTTCTGAGTTGTTATCGAAGTAAAAGGATATAAAAATAAAATTCTTTTTAAAAGGCAGTCCGTTTGTAGATAAAGTGTTAGGTGTTAAGCAAACGGGCTGTTTTTTGTTATCTAGCTTTGGTAAAAAATTGTATTTTTAAATCGGCTAGACAACATAGAAAAGCAATTTGAATTCTTCCAAAAACGACTTACCGGAGTTTATAAAAGGGTACCAAGATCAGAAATGGCAACTTGAATTATTAATTGCCGGAGGTATTATTTTTACCCTATACACTAGTACCGACTTTTTTCAGGAATTTTATTTTTTAAAATACCCGATAATCGATTTTGATTATTGGCAGTCCCTCATACTTTTTGGCAGCTATACGCTTACTAGGGCACTATTAATCGGTTTTGGGGCAACACTTTTTCTAAGAACCATTTGGTTGGGATACACCGCAATAACATACTGGTATCCTAAGGGTATTAATTATGAAAAATTGTCGGGTTCAACCCACTACAAAAATAGGTTGCAAAAACGTGAGACCGCTAGAGAACGCTTGATAAGGCTTGATAAATGGGCAAACCTGAGTTTTTCGTTCGCTATTATTTTTGGATTTATTGTTTTAATTGGTTTGATCGTAACACTTTTGGCTTTTGTTGTTTTGGCGGAAGTTTTTGGTTTATTTGATCTTGTTTATAGTCCTACCTTTAATTATGTGTTTGCATCCTTCGTTTTGCTGCTATTGCTTGGTGGGTTCGATTTTTTGCGAATTGGATGGAAGCGAAAAGGTTTCTTTGGAAGGATGTTTAATGTGGTTACTTCGTTTTTTTATTATGCCACGGGTGTTTTTCTGTTTCGACCTGAACTACATGTATTACTAACAAATGGTAATAAATGGGTTTTTAGAGGCTTCGCCGTCCTGTATCTTGCTTTATCACTTTTGTTTTCTATTAACCAAATAGGAGAGTTCTATTCCGAAGGAACCATCAATGTTGATTTGTTTGATGATCGTACTACCTATGATCTCCCCAGATTTTATAATCTTAATTCAAATCGATATGAGGAACATTTGAAAGAAGGAGATGTATTTTTTCAAGGTGGTATTCAGAGCGAACTCATTGAGAGTAATTACTTGAAACTGTTTTTGGTTCATTGGACACGATATGATGATTATTTAAGTTTCGGAATAGATAGTTTAAAACTACAAAAGAAAATTCCGAGATTTAAAACTATCAAAGAACGGCAAGTTTTTGACTCAATAAGAACAGGAAAGTATCAAACGTTATTAAATACGATGTTCACCGTTGAAATTGATGATCAACCCATAGATTCTATTAAATGGATTCGATATAAACATCCGAAAACAAAAGAAGAGGGATACCTTACCTACTTACGAGTAGATACGATGAATTTTAAGCGACATGTTATTAATGTTTCTCATAAAACAAGATGGAATGGTAAAACAGGTGATCGTTTTTATTTATCTATTCCATTTTGGAAAGACTAGCCAATATTTTATATATAAGTCTTTGAAGGGAGCTCAAATAACTCTAAATCAAAATAGGTAATAGACGCAATCAAGTGATCAAAAATATCAGCTATGATATATTCATAGTTTTTCCAACGTTTATCGCTGCTAAAAGCATAGATTTCTATTGGAATCCCTTGAGTAGATGGAGGTAATTGCCTGACCATTACCGTCATGTCCTTATTGATGGCAGAGTGATTTTCAACATAGGTCTCGACATACTTTCTAAAAACACCAAGATTGGTTAAGTTTTTACCATTAATTGCGATTGATTTGTCAATTTGATGCGCCGCGTTGTATTCCGAAATTTTGGCCCCTCGACTTTCCAAATACGATGAGATCAAATGAATTTTTTTAAGCTCGTTAATCTGCTCGTCGGTTAAAAAAGCTACTGATTCTTGTTTAATGATTAAGGCTCTCTTAATACGCCTGCCACCTGATTCGTTCATACCACGCCAATTCTTAAAAGAGTCTGATATTAAAGCATATGTAGGAATGGTGGTAATGGTTTTATCAAAGTTTTGAACTTTTACCGTAGCCAGATTGATTTCAACCACATCGCCATCAGCACCATATTTTTCAAAAGTGATCCAATCACCAATTCGTACCATATCATTAATTGATACTTGAATACTGGCTACAAACCCCAGTATAGTATCTTTAAAAATGAGTAAGATAATTGCCGAAGCCGCCCCAAGTGCAGTGAAAAACTTCCAGATGGTTGTTTCTGTTATAATGGCAAAAACGGTCATGATGCCCGCAACCCAAGCGAATATCATGAATACTTGTATGTAGCTGTCTATTGGCTTGTCTTTAAACGATGATAGCGTTTTAAGATGATCTTTTATGGTATTTAATAGGCTTCTAACAATTTTAAGTACCAAAACAACTCCTAGTATGTAGGCAATCTTGATCATGACATTTTCTACATATTGAAAATCGATAAATACCCATGGAATCATTTCAATAGCTAATAACAACGGGAAAATATGAGCTAGAAAACGGGGGAGTTTATTGGCGATCAATAAATCATCAAAGTTAGTCTTAGATCTTTTTGCAATGCGAGAAGAAATAAATCTTAATAGCTTCCAAATAACATAATCACATATAAAAACCAACAATAGCATCGACAAAAACAGTGCAGCCATATTGAAATAAGAAGCGGTCGATTCATTTGCTCCAATTTTAATTAGATAGTCATAGAGAATATGAGATAGCTTTTTTTCCATAAAATAAAATTACGCGAAAGTATTACTTTTTCAATGCTTAATTGTTGATATCGATCATCCTTTTGAGTTTTAAGATTTATTTATAATAATCTACTCGTTGAATCTTGTAAATTGTGCATTGCAACTATCCTTGTTCATTTAAAACTACAACCATGAAAAAACTACATTTGGGTATAATGTTATGCATACTTGCATTCACTACTACCTCACTGATTAAAAAAGATGACAAGACCCTTACTGCAAATTTCGTAACTGGTAATCCCGAAATTGCATCGATTAACACCATGAGTTTTGGACCAGAAGGAATTTTATTTATTGGAGATTCGAAAAACGCAACTATTTATGCCCTCGATACCAAAGATGTTGATAAAAAGCAACAGGGCACCAAGGCTAATATAGGAGAGTTTGATAAAAAAATTGCCGCTTCATTAGGTACCGATGTTAGTAATATCAAGATTACTGATATGGCCGTCAATCCAATATCAAAATCAGTGTATTTTTCTGTGAACACAGCCGATGGAACTCCCGTTTTATTGAAACTTAATGGAGAAAATTTTGAAAGCATATCGCTTACGAATGCAAGCTTTTCAAAAATCGGTTTGACGAATGCGGTAGCCACAGATAAAAAAGATAGAAGAGGCCGCTCTCAACGCGTATGGGCCATTTCAGACCTTAAATATCATGACGGAAAAGTGATGGTAAGTGGACTTTCGAATAAGGAGTTTAGTTCTACTTTTAGGAGCATTCCTTTTCCATTTAAGGATACGCAAGACTTCGCTTCTTTAGAGATTTATCACGCCGCGCACGGAAAATATGAAACGCATGCGCCAATTAAAACATTCAGTATTATCAACATGGACAATACCGATTATGTTTTGGCAAGTTATACTTGTACGCCATTAGTGTTATTTCCGTTGAATGATCTTAAAAATGGAAAGCATACTAAGGGACGTACTGTTGCTGAATTGGGTGCTGGCAATTCCCCTATAGATATGATATCTTTAGAAAAAGAAGGGAAGCCTTATTTTGTTATGACTAATACCAATCGTTCAGCAATGCGAATTGATTATGAAACTATTGCCAATTTCAAAGAATCATTAACTGAACCGGTAACGGAATTTGCTGTTGCGACTGGGGTTAATTACGTGTCCTTGCCCATGGTAAATGTGTTACAAATTGATAATTTAGATAAAGAGAATGTGATTTATATGCAACGTACCGCTTCGGGGGAGTTAATCTTAAGAAGTCGACCTACTAGATGGATGTAAAGCGTCACAATATATTTAATAAAAAGATCAGGCTTGTCTTGATCTTTTTTTGTTTAAACCTTCTTTTTGGCTGCTCTAATAGTTCAGAAAAAGTTGCGGTCGATATAAGGTATGATGATCAAAAAGCCATCGGCATAGATTTTAAACATGGTGACGATATTTCTGATCTAAGCGTTTATCGAAATGATAATTTGAAAATTGCTGTTCTAGGCGATTTCACCAAAAGTAATGGCAATATCAGTTTTACGCCCATAGTGCCATTCTCGTCAGGAAAAGAATATGTATTGTATAAGGAGGATCAGCTGATAAGTACCTTTATCATTGATACTTTTAGCAATGAGTCAAATAAACTGCTGGCTTTATATCCCGCTACTGAGAGAGTGCCGGAGAATTTATTAAAAATATACTTGGTTTTTTCACAACCAATGGAAGAAGTAGGGAGTGCCCTAGATCATATTACCGTAAAAAATACAACAACCAATAAAGAAGTTGATATTTTTCTCGATTTGCAAACTGAATTATGGAATAAAGAACATACTGGACTTACTTTATGGCTGGATCCTGGTCGTATTAAAACAGGATTAGTACCAAATAAGCAAAAGGGACTTCCTATTTTAAAGGGAAATAGCTACGAAGTTTATATCGATAAAAATTGGAAGGCTGCTAATGGGATGCCTTTAGACAGGAACTATACAAGAAGGTTTATTGTTGGAGATCGGGATACACAAAAACCAGATTGGAATTCCTGGAAACTAATACTGCCAGAAGCAAATACCCAAGAACCTGTTGTAATTAAACTAAACGAAACCTTGGACGCTATGCTCCTTCAAGAAAGTTTTGCCTTCTTCAATAGTCAAGATGTTTTAATAAAGGGGCAATACGCAATTAGTCACGATAAAAATGAACTAATATTTACTCCTGACGAAAACTGGATTTCCGGTGGTTATTTTATTGAAATAGCGTCAAAACTTGAAGATTTAGCCGGGAACAATCTAAATCATTTGTTTGATGAACCGATTTCCCAAAAAGGAGATTCGGCTGAATCTAAATCAGCCTTTAAAAAACGCAGGTTTTCTTTGTAAAGAACTGATTGTATTCATTCTTTAATAAAAAATGGATTTTGTAATTTCCGTGAATACTAACAAAAACTACTTTTTATCGTGTTGAGAAAACTTATTGGCTTTGCATTACTACTTTTATTAGCCATGGGGTGCAACAATCAAAATGATAAAGCAATGAACTTTGATCCTAATTATGCACATGTTGTGTATTTCTGGCTTAAAAATCCGGATAGTGAACAAGACAGAACTGACTTCGAAACATCGCTTCGTAAATTTCTTGATAACTCTAAGTTCGCCAAAACTAATTTTATAGGCACACCACCAAAAGCGACCCGCGAAGTTGTAGACGACTCATTTACCTATAATCTGATTGTTTCTTTTGAATCTGCTGAAGCACAGGATGAGTATCAAAAAGAAGAAGCGCATTTACAATTTATTGAAGAATCGAAAAACCTCTGGACAAAAGTAGTTGTTTATGATGCATCAAGTATCGATTAGAAAAGTGATTTAAGAAGAAGAAACTTGGCTTTTGTTCGAATTTTGCATCCAAAGAATAATAAAAACAGAAAGCATACTACATACAGAAAATCCAATAAATAATGGGAGGGAAGAGGTTACCACATAGTGCCCGATCAAGATACCAATTGGTACAGCCATTAAGGTTGAAATAAGTCCGGTTATGGCGGAAGCCATACCTGCAATATGACCAAGCGGTTCCATAGCTAACGCCCTAAGATTGCCAAATAAAAATCCGATTGCTGCGAACTGTACACAAAAAAAAGTGACCAATACAATTACATTTGGATTCGCTCCATTATGAAATAACACGACATAGCATGCGGAAACTAATAAGAAAATAACCAGGGCAGTATGCACCAATTTTTTCATCCCAAATCGCAATACTAATGATCCGTTAAGATAGATCGCTGCACCAATTGCTATAGCGGTTACGGCGAAAATATAGGGGAACTCTTCTTTCATTCCATACTGCACTTCATATATCTGTTGTGATGTGCTCAAATACACCAGGAATGATCCCACAACAAAACCAGAAATTAAGGTATACCCTATCGTTTGTTTTTGACTAAAAACTTCTTTAAAACCAACAAGAAACGCTTGATGATCCAACGGTTTTTTGTGCGCTGGTTTTAAAGTTTCCGGTTGTCTTCTCCAAAACCAAATTCCAACCAAAATGGCAAAAAATATCTGCACGTAAAAAATGGCTTGCCAATTATAATAGTTCATTACCAGCTTTCCGATCGTAGGAGCAACTACAGGTACAAGAATAAAAACTACCACAATAAATGACATGATACGGGCCATATAGTCGCCACTATATCGATCGCGTACAATAGCGACCGCAATTGTTCTTGGTGCTGACAACCCTACACCTTGAAAAAAGCGACCCATAAGCATTATTTCAAGGTTTTTGGTATAAATACAAATAAAACTAGACGCTATAAACGCCAAAAATCCAAAATAAACCATTGGTTTTCTCCCAACTGCATCAGAAAGAGGTCCGAATAACAATGGACCCACACCTAAGCCCAAGAAAAAAACAACCACTAATAACTGATTGTCAACAGCGTCTTTAATGCCAATGTCCAAGCCAATAACATCAAGTGCGGGCAATAACGCATCTAATGCAAGAGGGGCAATAGACATTAAAAAAGCCATTAAGGCTATAAATTCGAGTTGTGATTTTCTTTTCAAGCTGCAAAAATAGACTAATTAAAATCGAGAATACAGCTTATTGATCTAAAATTGGATAGGGTTAAAATCCCTGCTTAAAAGGTAGAAATACCTTGCTAAATAATTGACGATAAGCACTATATTGAAACATGCCAATTTAAAAATGAGTCGTCATGCCAGATCAAGATCAACCAAAAAAAACAAGTTTTCCGTACAAAACCCTAATATGGGCAGTTTTAGCTTTAATAGCTTTATTTCTATTTAAACCCGAATTGAAAAGCTTATTAAGTAGCGCCGAAGAGGTGTCTTTATTTGGGATGGAGTTTAAAGTAGGGAAGGAGAAAGCCGCCAAGTTAGAAATAGCTATTCAGCGTTATAAGAAAGAAATAGATGACTTTAATATTCAAATGGAGGAACAACAAAAACATATTGTTAAACTAGAGGAGATTAAAACCAATCTTGAAAATAGTATTGCGGAATGTCCAAGTACAAGAGAGAATGCCCAACAACTCAATACAGAATTGGGCATCATTATGAGAACTAATAAAGTATTACAGCAAAAATCAGATGTGCTTAAAAATACTCAGATATTAAAGAGATCCACAGGCAAAATTCAAATGCCAAAATAAGATTTCCACAATGCCAAAGTTCAAAACTCCAGGGGTCTATATTGAAGAAACCAGTACCAAAATACCTGCCATTGCACAAGTTGAAACCGCGGTGCCGGTTTTTATAGGGCATACAGAAAAAACAACCGCTAGTTTACTACTGAAACCTAAAAGAATAAATTCCTTAGTAGCGTATGAAAGCTTTTTTGGTGGTCCCGTTAATGAAGCGGTAACCGTTGACATAAAAGACAGCTTTGATGTTGATAGCAAGCTTGTTAATCGGGTTTTGGATGCCAAATTCACCAACTCACAATCTAATTACTTTTTGTTTCATTGCATTAAGCACTATTTTGATAATGGAGGTGGGTCATGTTACATTATTTCTATTGGCGATTATCAAAGAGATTTAATAGTGGGCGATTCGTCAAGCGGATTTCTAGGTGGGCTCGAAGTCGTAAAAAAAGAAAGAGAACCAACACTTTTATTGTTTCCGGAAGCGGTAAATTTAGAATTGGCTGAGTATACAACTATTGTAAAAACCGCATTAAATCAATGTGCCGATTTAAATCGATTTGTCTTAGTAGACTTTAAAGGTGATATTTCTAACGCTAAGGTCGTTCAGGATTTTCGATCACATATGGTTGGAGACAACCTAAATTATGGAGCGGCGTACGCCCCAGATCTTACAACAATATTTCAATGCGGATACGCGGAACACACTATTACAATCAACCATTTTCAAGATGTTGCTGGTACTGCTAACCCATTACCTACAGGTGTGGAGAATCATAGCGGATCTGGAACCGATTTAAAAAATCAGCAACCGGCGCTATTTATTCAAGCAGAAAAAGCGATAAAACAGCTTAAAGTAGTGTTGCCACCTTCTGCGGCAATAGCAGGTATTTACACAAGAATTGACAGTAGTGAAGGTGTCTGGAAAGCACCAGCGAACACATCCGTTACTTCAGTAATGGGGTTAACAGCTGAAATCTCAAATGCATTACAAGAGGACCTAAATGTTAGTCTTTCGGGAATTTCTATTAATGCCATTAGATCTTTTGTGGGAAGAGGCATATTAGTATGGGGTGCACGAACAATGTCTAGTAACGACTTGGATTTTAGATATATCAATGTCAGGCGTTTTGTTTCATGGGTGGAGGAATCTGTTAAATCTTTTCTTGAGCAACTAGTATTTGAACCTAATGATAATAATACATGGGCTACTGTAAAAGCTGGACTACAAAATTTTTTAACTCTATTATATCGAGATGGCGCATTGGCTGGGGCGACTATGCGCGATGCATTCTTTGTCAATATTGGTTTAGGAGTTACAATGACCCAGACTGATATTGATGACGGTACAATGATTGTTGAAATCGGGATGGCGGTAATGCACCCAGCTGAGTTCACTATTATTAGAATTCTTCAAAGAATGGAGTAAAAAGGCATCTATTTTCTTCTTCTACTAACTAATTTGTATCATTTTTAATGATTTAAACCCGTATGAATACTGGGTTTTTTAAAATTATCTACTAAAAAATTAGTAGATATACTAAAAAGTTAGTAGTTTTGAGCCTGTAAAGTTGTAGGTATGGAAAAATTGACTAAGAGAGAAGATCAGATCATGCAAATCGTATGGGAGCTAAAAACTGCTTTTATTCGCGATATTATTGAACGATTACCGGAGCCCAAGCCACATTACAATTCGGTTGCAACTATCGTAAAAATTTTAGTTAAGAAAGGAGTGTTGAAATCGGAGTTGATCGGTAATACGCACCAATATAGTCCGGTATTAGATTTTGAATCATATCGGGACAAGAACTTGACTAATATTAAGAAGAAGTTTTTTGGGAATTCGTTCCCAAAAATGATGGCCTATTTTGCCAAAGAAGAGAACCTGTCGGAAGAGGAGCTTTCTGATTTAGTTGAATTAATCAAATCAAATAAATCGAAGAAATCATGATTGTACTTCTTATAAAAGCCTCGCTAATTATTGGGGTCGTACTCTTATTTTACAAGTTAGTTATTGAGAAAGAGAGTTTTTTTGCTACCAATAGGGTTTATCTTATTCTTGGATTGTTACTAGCATTTTCAATTCCTTTTATCAGCATTCCTAAACTAGTAGAAAACCAAGGTGTTGTGGCCAGCTTGATTGAACCCGAAACTGCTTCTCAGCCTTTGGTAACAGGAACAAAACCAACGACAATACAACAAGAAGAATCTGTTGATGCGATTCCTCCAAAAAAACCTTCTAAGGAATCTAGTTTACTAGAAACCGACAACATATCAGGATCAGAAAGAAGTTTAATGGATTGGATATGGATCATTTACATATTCGGCGTAGGAGTACTTTGTCTCAACTTAATAGCCCAAATAGTTGGTTTACTTGTTAAGGTGATTCAAAGCAATGACAAAATTAAAGACCTTGATGGAATCATTGTAAATTCGACTAAAATTAAAGAACCGTGTTCGTTCTTCAACTATATTTTCATCAATCCCGAACAGTATGAATTTGAAATTTATGAGCAAATCATCGCTCATGAGAAAATTCATGTTAAAAAGCGTCATAGCATTGATCTTTTACTTGCAGAAATTGCGGTAATCTTGCTATGGTTCAATCCTTTCATTTGGTTATTCAGAAAGGAAGTAGAAAAAAATGTCGAATATCAAACTGATCACTTGGTGTTGGATACCAAAAAGGCTGAAAGAGATAGCTATCAGATGAATCTTTTAAAGATAGCAACCTTCAATAAGCCACTTGCAATAACCACAAATTACAATCAGTCATTAATCAAAAAACGAATTTTAAAAATGAATAGTAAAAAATCAAATCCGTACAGCTACTGGAAATATGCATTTACAATGCCTTTATTTTTCGCAGTACTATTATTCTTGAACAAACCTTTAGTAGCAGCTTCTCAAAATACAATTGAGTCCGATTTTGTAGAAGAAACCAATGCTAAAACAGCCCCAGGGGTAGACATAGCGGAAAAGCAAGAAACCAATCCAATTGTTAACCAAGATACTGATAACCCAAACATCGCTGCTGCAACAGCCACATCAGAATGCAAAGAACTCTTAGAAGCGATTAGAACGGATGATATGTTAAGGGTGAAGGCATTGATTAATACCAATTTGGTGAATTGTATTGAAGAAAATCCAGGCTATGAAAACATGGTAATCAATGGCCACTCTTGGAGATTATCAAGACCAAAATCGCCCTTATTCGCAGCAGCAAAGAATGGGAACTTAGAAATTGCCAAGCTGCTGGTTGCCAATGGCGCTGATGTTAGTTTAATTGTCCCAGGAGATGGAACCGCCCTAATCACAGCTGCCGAGTACGGACATTTAGACTTTATAAAATATTTAGTATCTAAAGGAGCTGATATTAATAAAACATTTCCAAATCAAGGTAATGCGCTTATCACCGCTTCAGGAAGGGGACATCTAGATGTTATGAAATACCTAGTTTCAGAAGGAGCGGATGTTAATTATTATTCTCCTAATCAGGGAAATGCACTGATCGCAGCCGCCCGATGTAGTAACGTAGATGCCGTGAAATTTTTAGTTTCTAAAGGCTTAGATGTCAGTTTTATTTCGCCCAGCCAAGGAAATGCCTTGATTGTGGCCTCTGGTCATGGTAGATCAGAAACAGTGAAATATCTGGTTTCACAAGGAGTCGAGATTGATAAAATCTCACCAAATCAAGGAACTGCACTGATTGCAGCATCCAATAATGGCCAGCTTGAAACTGTAAAATTTTTGATAGATCAAGGCGCAGAGATAGACAAGATATCTTCAAATCAAGGTACTGCTTTAATAGCTGCAGCAAATAACGGTCATTTACAAACAGTAGCATATTTGGTGGCAAAAGGGGCCGATATTAACAAATATGCGCCTAATCAGGGTAGTGCGGTTAATGCCGCCGCTAATAATGGTCATATGACCACTATGAAGTTCCTGATAAAACAAGGTGCATCAGTAAACGTAAATACGGACAGCCATGGATCGGCCTTAATATCAGCAGCTAAAAATGGGATAAATGAAACCGTAAGCTATCTTATTGATCAGGGTGCTGACGTAAATGCCCAAACTCATGGTAGTGGCTCAGCTTTAATTGCAGCCTCAAAAAATGGTCATAATCACACGATTGAATTACTATTGTCAAAAGGCGCTAACATCAATGGAGCAACTGACGGAAGCGGCTCTGCGCTGACCGCAGCGGCCAATAACGGCTTGATCGATACAGTTAAATTTCTATTAGACAAAGGTGCCGATATTGATGGACAAACCGATGGTAGCGGATCTGCATTAAGTAATGCCGCTAAAAACGGAATGAATGATGTCATAATACTTCTTATAGATAGGGGTGCAAACATTGACCTTCAAAATGATGGCAGTGGTTCCGCTTTAAACAATGCTGCAAAAAATGGACACCTAGAGACTGTAAAGCTATTAGTTGAAAAAGGGGCTAATGTAAATCTGTATAGCGCAGGTCAGGGCACTGCTTTAGCTCAGGCTTCTAAGAATGGTTATAAAAAGGTTGTTGATTATCTGCTGTCTAAAGGAGCACAGCATATTTACGGAAACTAGCCTTTAGGACAAACACCTTAAAAATAAAATTATGAAAAAATGCATACTGCTGCTATGCCTAGCATGCTGCGCCCTAAATTGTAGCCAATCAACAGATTATGATCTGGCAATAACCAATGTAAAGGTTTTCGATAGTAAGACATTAACGGTTAAGGAGAATCAAACAGTATTGATCAATGCTGACACGATTGCTGCTATTGTCAATTCAAATAGAAAGGTAAATGCGGCAACCATAATAGAGGGAAGAGACCGACTGCTTACGCCTGGTTTCATTGATACTCATGTTCATTTAATTGGAAACTACGGAGTAGACGCCGCTTTACCAGAAGAATACGAGGCTGATGGTGGGCTCGAAATGCTACGAGATTTAACGACCTATCACTACCTGAATCATGGTGTGACAACAATTATTGACATGGGCCAACCGGAAGAGTGGATGGATATCACGCTTGGCTGGCAAAAGAACCCTTCTCCAAAATACTCCGACCTCTATATTAATGGTGGATCAATTGTTTCTGATGCCGATAGGCAACAGCCCGCACATCATATAGAAGTAATGAGCCCAGAAGACGGCCGTAAAAAGGTTCGAAATTATGTAGCCAAGGGATTAAAATACATGAAGTTTTACAGCAAGCTTCGTAAGCCTGATTATGAAGCCATGGCCGACGAAGCAAAAAAGCAGGGTATTATAGTGAATTCGCATGTAGATAATAATGTGGTTACCATTGCAGAAGCGATGGACTATGGCGTGTCGAATTTTGAACACTTTTTTACGCTTACACCGAGTATTTTAGACTATGATACCCATTGGCCGGCGATGAACGAGCAGTATGGCATTCGAATGAATTCGAGCATTGATGAGTTCGCTGCGCAAATGGTATATTTCTTCGGCTACATCAAATCGCATCCAGAAATGGAAGCGAAGTTAATGGCGTTATTTGATAGTATGGCCACCAATGGAGCGACCCTTAGCACTGCATTAAATGTAGTTGCTTCATCAGCAGGTCAATCTGATTTTTTCACTTCCTTCGAGTATTATCCCATTCGTAAAACACCGATGGTCAATTATTCTGAAGCCCAGCAACAAGAACTAGATAAAGCCTACAACGCCATGATGGCCTATTATCGAATAGCTCACGACAAAGGAGTGAAAATACGAATAGGTACCGATTGCCGATTCGGAGGAAGAGCGTTATTATCTGAGTTGCTATTATTGAACAATGCAGGCTTTTCAATAGGAGAGGTGCTACAAATAGCGACGATAAACGGTTACGAATCGATGCAATTGGATCACACACATGGGAGCATTGAAGTAGGGAAGGCCGCCGATCTTATAGTATTCGAGAAAAATCCATTTGATGATGCCCAACATTTTCTGGGTGAAAAAACGATCATTAAGGATGGGAAAATTGTTGATGTGAAGCGTTCAGTTGCATATGATTACATGCAAGATATACTGAATAGCGGAGTTGATGCAGCAAAAAAATCATTTAAAGTAAATATTGATAATAAAGAATATAAAAAATTAAATATCAGTGAATTAAAACAAGTAACAAAAGAATTATTTAACGGCAATAAGATCGAAGAAGCAATGGCGTCCTATGCGCTATACAAATCTCATTTTCCCGAAGCAAAATTTGAATTAGATGCTGCTTCCATCACCAATACGTCCTACGGTTTGATCAGAGATAATAAGCTTGATGTATTAAACACCTATTATGAATTTTGTTTAAAGAACTTTCCGAGTACTAAAAAGTACCTGGGATTATCATTGTACTATGAAATCTTGAATAACGGAATAGCGGCAGGAAAAACGCATTTTGAAAAGAATAAAGATAATGCTGATTACATTGTAGATGAAAATGAAATAAACGGACTGGGTTATCTGTATTTGCAATCAGGAAAAACAGATGAGGCCATTGCTGTATTTAGGTTAAATGTAACCGCATTTCCGAATAGTTGGAATGTGTACGATAGTTTAGGTGAAGCATTAGCAATAATAGGCAAGAAGACAGAGGCCAAGCGTTATTATCTAAAATCACTGGAATTAAATCCTGAAAGTCCTTCCGGAAAAGCGGCTATTAAGAAATTACAGTAGTTGTTTAAATACTGTTGATACTGTCGATTTGGTTCAAAATGTCAGGTCGTGCGCAGTCGAGACCTTTCTAAAAAACATTTTAAAGTAGAAGTAAAAATGTCGTTTTACAACCCAGCCCTGTAAAACGACATTTCAGTTTGATTTTTTATCGAGTTTTGTTTCTTTAATAGCACCTTTGGGGTCAATAAAACATCAATTAAAAATTAACCAATCATGAAATTTTCATTTGTAAAAAGCATTGCCTTAGTTGCTTTATTTTGTATCTCGACGATTACTTCGCTTCATGCTCAGGACGCTGTCAGTGCAGAAAAGTACCAGAAAGACCTAAGGTATCTTCAAAAAACAATACATACTAACTTTCCATTTTTATTCAAGAAAATAACCCAGGAAAAATGGGACACAGCAGTCGAAAAATTTTACAAAGAGATTCCAAATCTGCAAACTCATGAAATTAAGGTAGGACTCGCCAGAATCGTTTCGCTATTTGAATATGGTCATACCCAAATTACTTTTAGCACTGTGGCTGAAGATCAGGTTCTGCCCATTAATCTATATCAGTTTTCTGATGGCGTTTACATCGAGGGAGGAGATCAACAATACCAAGAAGCTATAGGAGGGAAGGTGTTAGAAATTGAGGGGGTTCCTATTAAAAAAGCCTTGCAAATGATCAGGCCTGTGGTTCCGGTTGAAAATGATCAATACTTCAAGGCCTATGGAATGCGATTTGTAAGCCTGCCCACCGTATTACATGCGCAGGGAATAACGAAACAACTACAAAATAGCATTGAATTTACGGTATCTAAAAATGGAAAAACCTTTAAACAGCAAATCACCGCTCAGCCTTTAGAAAACAGATCAGTTGATTACTGCCTTACCAAACCTAATGAACGATGGGTGAGTGCCAGAGATCAATCGAAGACACCGCTATACTTAAAACATTTAAATGAGAAGTTTTACTTTTTTGAGTACTTGCCAGGATCTAAAACGCTATACGTTCGACAGAGCTCTGTTTTTAATGATGAAAAAGAGCCATTAGCAGATTTTTATAAGCGTATGTTTGATTTTATTGATACTCATAATGTAGAAAAACTGGTTTATGATGTACGATTGAACGGTGGCGGAAATAACTACAATAATAAAACATTAATTAAAGGGCTGATGGCCCGGCCGAAGATCAATCAACAAGGGAAATTCTTTTACATTATTGGCCGAAATACTTTTTCAGCCTGCCAGAATTTGACCAATGAAATTGAGAATTATACCGAAGCTATTAGAATAGGGGAACCCACCGCCGAAAACAAGAACTTTTACGGAGATGCTAAATGGATTACCTTACCCAATTCAAAACTAAGAGCGCTGATATCATACGCATGGTGGCAAGACATGCCTCAATGGGAAAATATGGATTGGACCTTACCCCATATAGCTATAGAAATGAGTTTTGAACAATATGTAAAAAATCAAGACCCGGTTTTACAGGCAGCATTAGATTATACCAATACCGCCTTTATTCTAGACCCGTTAGACCATTTGACAAAATTGTTTATGGAAGGGAAGTTTGATGAACTACGGAGTACTTCAAAAGAAATTGCCTCGAATCCCAAATATCGTTATTATGACTTTGAAGGGGAATTTACCAAGGCGGGAACACGCTTGTTCGAAATAGGGGATACCAAAAGTGGTTTGATGGTACTAGGTTTGGTAACGGAAACCTTTCCAAAATCTCAGAGTGCCTGGTATACTTTTGGATATGCTCAAGAACAAGCTAAAATGCTGGATGCTGCTAAAAAATCATATCAACATATCATTGATCTAGATCCAAAAAGTACATTGGCCACGGCTGCTAAAAACAGAATGAACGCGCTAGGTAAATAGTAAAGGCAATGGCTTTTTCACAAAACGCTCATTAATTGGTATATTTAATACGTTGGTAATCTATTAATTAGAGCGGTATATGTGCAGAAAAAAATGGTGTCTTGTTATCTTATTATCCGGTTTATTATTGAATTGTAGTGATGATCCTGAAAACCCTGCTCAGGAAGTGGAGGAGGAGGTTATTACGGAAGTAGCATTGCCTCAATTTAGGATCAATACCAATGGTAATACTATTGTCGATGAACCCAAAGTAGATGCTCAGCTTACCATTATTGAAGATGGTAATGAGGCCTTTAATGGTCGCATAGGAATCGAAATACGTGGGTCTTCGTCTCAGTTTTTCCCTAAAAAATCATATGGTTTTGAAACATGGGATGAAAACAATGAAGATATCGATGTAGCCTTATTTGGATATCCAGAAGAAGAAGATTGGATTTTATACGCTCCGTATAGTGATAAATCATTGGTTCGGAATCACCTGATTTATGACCTTTCAAGAGATATGGGTCGCTATGCTAGTAGAACGAAGTTTGTTGATGTTTTTATCAATGGCGAATACAATGGCATCTATGTTTTTATGGAAAAACTAAAACGCGATGACAACCGAATTGATATCAATAAGCTTAAAGATGACGAGATAGCAGGGGAAGATCTTACCGGAGGATATATTGTAAAGCTTGATAAAGCTGATGGGGTTGATGAATCGTTATATACCGATAACAATTCATTTATGTCGGCTTTTGATCCGCCGAATGCTGGGAATCAGCAGCAAATACACTTTTTATATGATGATCCTGATTGGGATGAAATTACTCCCGAACAGAGAACGTATATCGCGAGCTATATGAATGATTTTGAATCTGCCTTAAAATCAGATGACTTTACCGATCCTGACCTAGGATATCGTAACTATATTGATACAGCGAGTTTTATTGATTTTTTCTTATTAAATGAACTATCGAACAATGTGGATGGGTATCGTTTGAGTACGTGGATTGTGAAGGACAAAAATGAAAAGCTACAAATGGGTCCGATATGGGATTTTAATTTGGCATTTGGTAATGCTGATTATTGCAGTGGTGGTGAAACGAATGTGTGGGCATATCGCTTTAACGAGCGTTGTCCGTTAGATACATGGGTTGTACCGTTTTGGTGGGAACGCTTATTGGAAGATCCAGCCTTTGTAGTAGCCTTACAATTACGATGGGCTGAATTAAGAGCAGGCACATTCGCAGAGCAATCGATAAATGATACCATTGATGCTTATGTAAGTGGCATACAATCAAACCAATCTTTACAGAATAACTTTGAAAAATGGCCAGTGTTGGGGACCTATGTATGGCCTAATAATTTTGTTGGGCAAACACATAATGAAGAAGTATCGTATTTAAAAGAATGGATACGAGACCGGTTAACATGGTTGGATACGGAAATTAGCGGATTGTAGTAATCTCATCTTTTATCTTCAAAATAGTAGAATTGTATTAAAAATTTGCTGGGTAAAGCATCGTATTTTAGTACTTTCGAAAGCACATGCGATTTTTTAGAAAACTACGAAAAGACGTTTTGACCAACAACAAGATAGGGAAGTACCTTGCATATGCGATTGGGGAGATCATGCTAGTCGTGATCGGAATTCTGATTGCATTGGCGGTCAACAATTTCAGTAATCAAAAACAAAAGGAACAGCAAACAAAGCGTACCGCACAGAACGTATTACGCCAGATAGCGCTCGATACTACTGAAATATCTAATGTGTTTAAAAATTGGGGAGTTGTACAGGAGCAATTAGAAATTGTATTATCCAAATCGAATGTAACCAAGTCGACCACCCCATGTGATTACTGTCCAAATTTAATATTAAACGCCTCGCTGCCGAATTTGGGGGATGATGTAATCAGACTGATAGAAGCGGATGATCCGGTTGATTCGGAACTTGGTTTCAGGCTACGAGAGATATCAAAAAGATATAAAGGATTGGTGCAAGCTGTTTTGATTTTTGATAAAATCACTACCGATGCGCTCACGGAGAACTTAAAGTATTTACAGAATAATAAGGTATGGTTTGCCAATCTGATTTCGAATGAACGATGTGATGACGAATGCCAAGAGTATTTTAATAGCAGTAGTGATTTTAAAAATCGCTCAGCCTATATGGATATCGTATTATATAAAGCGTATTCAAGGGAGCTACAGGATTTTAAGGAAAAGATTCGAAAAGAAATGGTTTTATTAACCGAATTACTGGAAGAGTAGTATATCTTGAAATATTCTATTTTACATAATATAAATTATGATACAAATATGTTGTTTGTGTAAAACGGCGTATACAGCGTATTTGAAATAATATCAGATATAACTTCGCGTAAGCGAATTATATCGACACCAATATTATGTCAAAGCCGTTTTACTGAAAGGCTTTTTAATATTCGTAAGTCATAATTCTATTATGTAAAATATCGCGGAGAAATTCTACAAAGAATAAAATTTGCGTTTGCGCTATACAAGAAACCTTTTTAAGCGGTGTGCTGCGCACTGCATTTATTTGTACTCATAATTTGTCATTATGTTTAATTGCCGCGCGCAATCGCTCGATTGTTTTATAAAATCAAATTGTTGTCACAATTTATTTTACACACAATTTGCCAACGCTTGCCCACAGCATAAAGCAAAGTATTTTTCTTCTGATTAAGCTATGCGCTTTATTTGAAACCTTCAAGAAGAAAAGTTCAGAAACTTTGTTGCCAGCTTGCCGCAAAAGCTTAAAATTTAGCTGAAGCGTAAATTTCTAAGCACTTGCTCACTTCCTCTTCCGAATCAGCTTTTTTTTGTGGGTGCTTCAAATATTATGTCAAATAAGATTGAAGCCTCTGTTATTCTTTCTTTTCTTTTGTCTTTAAACAAAAGAAACAAAAATTCAAGAAGAAAATATGCTTCCACGCTCCCTTTGTGTCTTAATAGCTACGCTATTTAGGCGTTTCACGCCTTAACACAAAGCCCAGGGCAATGGTTCTTTGTGCCAAGCCACAAATTCACGCCCTCCCCCCGGCCCGCATTTTCTTCTGGCCATTTCTTTTTATTATTAACCCAGATTCTGAATCAAGTGATTCTTTATGTTTTTTGATTGATAGTAACTGAATCTTGGCGGTAATGCATTACCAATAAGAAGGCCGGTGGCAGTTTTAGAAATATCCGTTGGAATTTTATAGTTTTTTGGAAACGTTTGGAGAAGTGCCGCTTCTCGTGCTGTTATACATCTATTTTCTTCTGGATGTAAAAACCTACCCTTGGATGGATTTAAACACCCCCCGGTTATAGTCGAAGAATAATTCTCCCATTTTAGTCTGCCATAAACATCATTAAAACCTACATTCTCCTTTTTATGACATTCAAGTTCATACTCTTTAGGTAAATCCTTTCTGCTTCCACCGTTTTTTGGGATTAGTTCAATCATTTTTTGAATTCTCGGAATATGATTAGCTACTATTTTATGAGCCTCGTCAGTGGTTTCGTCAATTTTAGGTAGATTACCAATAGCATGCTTTACTTTTTTCTTTTGGACATACACCCTGCTGACATCAAGTTCGCCAAATAGCGAACCAACCAAAACTAATCTTTTCCTATTTTGAGGCACTCCATAATCTTTCACATTAAGAATGTCAAATTTGGGATTATAACCCAACTCGGTCAATTCATTGACAACTTTTTTAAAAAGGTAATAGTTGATTAGTCCTGGCACGTTCTCCATCATGATTGTCAAAGGCTTTAATTCCTTAACAAACCTTAAATATTCAAGAATCAAACTATTCCTATCATCACGAACGCTTTGTTTTCGATTTAATCGTCTTACTGAAGAAAACCCCTGACATGGAGGACAACCCGCAAGCAAGTGAAGTGGTTGGTTTCCTAAAAGTTTTTTTATTTCCTGAGTGTCAATTTGCCGAATATCGTAATCAAATATTTTAGTGTTTGGATGATTTTGTCTGTATCCTTTGACCGCATTCTTATCAATCTCTACTGAGGCTTTGATAATAAAGCCAGCCTTCTTCAGACCTACGGATTGTCCCCCAATACCCGCGAATAAGTCAATTGCATTAAATTTTGCCATAATTAACTTTCCATTTTTTTCAATTCAACCAGATTGGTGTAATTAACTCTTTTGAAATGACTAACAACAGTTTTCCACTGATCAATAGATGTTGCGCCATACCGGTCCGAAAACCAATTTATCCCTACTCTTCCATCCTCACAAAACCATAATTCCCCACCTTGATATGCTTCCATGCCTCCAGTTAAATTAGTATGGCAAACATATTGTTTGGGTCTTCTAGCAGTATTCCTTGTATGCTCTAATATCATTCGCAAGCCCCAGGTGCCTATTACCCATAAGTATTTCTGCTCTTCAAAATCGTCTCTATATTTTCCGCAATCTTTAATCAGTAGTTCAAAGTATTTCTTCTCTATTAAAACTACGTTTTCAGGAAGGCCATTTGAGGTTGCATCATATGCACCAGAATCTAAGTCGTATAATATATCTTCTCCTCTATTTAAAACCTTAGCCTTATCAGTACGAGTATTTCTTCCGAAAGGAGGAATAAGTGGCCCAAACTGATTGATTTCTTCTTCATTAGGTAATGGCATAAAATTTTATTTTTTAATGTATTTTATTCCAGAATTAAGCACTTGATTTATACCCTTCACTCCTACTAACTTCAAGGCATCTGAATATGAAATTTGATGTAAGGGGCCATAGTTTTTTTCATTTAGCTCATTACTTTCTGATAGCAAATTTTCCTTATTCCTATCCAGAAACAAAGGTTCCTCCACCATAGAAAATAGCTGCTCAATCTTCTCTTTAGAGATTTCATATTCAAGCTTATCCAAGTTTTGAATCAAAAAAGCCTTACCAAGCACTGATTCTAAATAAAGAATATCGGAAGCGTCTTCTAAATACCCAGATGGATTAAACTTAATCTCATGGCTAGCAATTTCGATAACATTGCTTTTGCTGAAAAGCCCAAGAACATATTGAATAATAAATTGCTCAGAACTAAAAATTGAACTTATTCTTTCACCTTTTTCCAATAACTGAATTTGGCTGGCGTATTTATCGAATTCCTTCTTGTTAAGAGTTGGAGGGATTGCATCAAAGAATGACGAATAAACAAATGTGAAAGTATCAGTTCTAGATAAAATTTCGAGCAGGTTTTCCCCAGAATCCCCACTTCCAATACTATATTCCCAGTCATAGATTACTACATCAGGCTTAAAAGAATCTTCTTCAATTTTGTTCAACAGTATACCAGGGTGGGTAAATCCAAAAATTTGAATATCGCCATTCTTAAATATGTCTGTGTTTATTAGTTTAACTACTAAGGATTTTAGATTTACTTCACTTTTCCATTCTGAGTCTGATAGGTTTATCAGTTGGCTAAGCCTATCTGAATTAATAACAGAATCCCCTTTTTCTGGAAAACTATCGTCAATTAACGCTATTGTTTTTTTCATTTATCCTTTTCTATATTGCCTGGAGTTCTTGAAAAATCAAGGGTAAATTGAGCTCCACTTTTAAAATCTACTTTGTCTTTTTCAGGAGTAAGATATATATCACCTTTCATCCGATTCATGTAATATCTACATATATACAGGCCCAGACCGCTAGGCGGATTTCTCATACTGGCTCCAGATTTAAATAAATACGGCAAAATCGCATTGTCAATTCCTGGTCCATTATCGGCAACAACAATCTCCCTGAATTCTTTGTTCAGTCTCAAATATATCTTCTTTGAATTGTAATTAGGGTCTGTTTTTTCTAGTGTATCTAGCCAATAAATACTGTTATCTATTAGATTAGACAAAATCTGATTAACAGCTCCATATCTTGCATAAATTGTAAAAGAATTGTCAGATTCAACAGTTAATTCAATTTTGGATGAACTTAACCTGCGTTTAAAAACACTTTTTACAAAATTGATTGACTTAATAATATCAAACTCTTGTTTTTTCTCATTCCTTATCGTTCTTAAAGGGCTTAGATTCTTTAGTTCAGATCTTAATGAACCTGATGCCTTCCGTAAATCTTCTAACTCTGACTTTTTCGGCCTTCCCGATTTAAGAACTCTTATAATACCATTATAAAGATTGGTCGTTGTCTTAGCTAGCTCGTGTATTGAGACCGCAACTGCTTTACCATAACCTGCCTCTTCAACTAACTGCTCTTCAATTTGCGCCATTTGTTTAGCGCTTTTTTCTAATTCTTTAAGAGACCTTTGCAAATCAATAAGTTTTTCTTCTCTTTGATTAGGTTCTTTTAAAGAGGAAATTGAATCGAATAGTTCCATAGGGTCTTTAACTATGTCATACCTATCTATTATGTTTTCAACTAAACTGGAAGTTTGATTTGACACATCATGTATAACAGTAGGTTTTTTGATAATTGTACTGCGAATGTCAGTCAGGCTATCCCTTTTTAGTTTGTAATCCAGTTCCACTCTGAACACTATTGCGGCTACTAAATGTGACAAATCATTAAAAGCTGTATTCTCGATTAAACCCTGTCTATCAGTTTTATCGACTAATTCGATATTCTTTCCTTGTTCAAGTTCAACATATCCCATCATATTGTAATATGATATGTTCGAACCCTTTTTTATATGTCTTTTAGTTAAGTTAAGCCAATCCAATTCAGCCCCCCACTCTGCGGGAAACAAATTAAGCGAATCTCGATAAATAGAAATCCCACCATAATCATCAAGTAATTCTTGTATTTTCTTTGTATTTATTGTGTCAATCCATGGTGATATTCTATACCACAAATCAAGATGAACGTAAAAGCCTCCACATTCAGGTTTGCGATATTCTCCCAAATCAATCTTGAAGGGATTTTTACCGTCTATTGTTTTTCTCAAATCCAAATAATTATCTTCAGCCAGAACCTCACTCGGAAAAGGGATTTGATTTGATTTAGGTGGATTAAACTTTAAGTCAAAATTTAAAATACCTTTTTCATCAACAATACCATCCAAGGTGAAAATTGGATCTGCTAAATCATAAATTGATTCGGAAACAAATTCTCCTATTTGGGGACACTCGACAAATGCATTAAAGTTTGATCCAGTACTTTTTCCTTCTTTTCTATTTTTGAGATTATTGAGGTTTGGAGAGTTCAACTTCTGAATGGAGGCGTAAATTTCCTCAATTATATCTTTGCTTAGATTAAATCCATCTCTTCCCCCATATATTATGATTTGAGTTCCACTATTGCCAGAACCATAATCAATCGATGGTTTTTGCCTAATTAAATCAACAGCAACAGAGTCTAAATCCTTGGATAGCCCCCCCACAATATCAAAATCATCCCAATTTATAGTCAGTACATATTCAAAATCTATATCTGCCGTTTTTGTTTTTATGATTAGGTTTCTACCTAGTCTATGCGTTGCAAACCTTCCAACACCTTTTTCACCTAGGGGTAATCGTCCTTTATTAGCTTTCTTGTATTGTTTCAACCAGCGGTCATAAATTCCAATATCTCCACTTTCCAGGGCCTGCTTTCTCTGCCTTTTAATTTCTTCCTTTACGTTTGTTTTGATTGTTGAAGCGGGGCGTAGCCATCCATTTTCGATTATGTTCTTGTTCATACCGTCGCCGTCGTCAGTAATGACAATCACGGGGCCATCGAAAGTTTTAAACTGGTAATCACCTTCAGATGGGGGTAAATCAGGTACTTTTTCAAATCTTACAGTACAATTGCTAGCATTAGCATCATATGCATTTTTTACTAGTTCAAGTATGCCAACTCTTTCTGAAGCAATAAGTTGCTCGCCTAAAACTTGTACTAAATGCGCGTCAGCTTTAAAATTAAGTTGTGCACCACCATCCAAACATATCCCGTCGTACGTCTTTTGCGGTATCGCCCGTACAGCGTTTTGAGCATTGTATTGAGGGTTATCAATTTTTTCAATTACTTCTCCTTTTTCATTTTTATAAAAGACTGGTTTAGGAAATTTTTGAAAACTTTCAATTTCAGCAAAGTAATATCCTGGCTCCCTTTTATCCTCAAATGGAGGTTTTGTTATCTTTCCGCAACCAAAAAAACTACCACTCTCTTTTACAGGGTCAAAGTAGACGAATTCTACAGGAAGATCTTTAAATTGATTGAGGTAAGATTTGGCGCTAGTTCCTGGAAAATGGTAGTATTTACCAATAAAATCGTTATAGTCACTATCCTCGATTTTTTGAACAAGTGTTAAGTAATTTTTAGTTTGCATTACTTGGTTTTTTGGTAGAAACTAACAGCTCACGGACATCAACATCTAAAATTTGCGCTATTTTAACCAAAGACTCTAAAGAGGGTTGCATATCATTAGTACACCAACGAGAAACTGTAGTTCTATTTTTGTCAACTTTCTCAGCCAACCATTTATTTGTCCTATCTTTCTCAGCAAGAACTACTCGTATTCTATTTATAGGTTTTTTAGTCCTCATTTGAATCGTTTTACACTAAACAAATAGCATTTTAATCAAATTTAATTCTCTAATTTGTATTCTTTATATATCTTTAAACGATTTATAAATATCGTTTTAAATTGATTATGCATCGTATTAAGATGCATTTTATGCTTAAAAAGCACTAAAAAGTAACTGTAAGAAAATGTTTATATGAAGTTTGTGAACTAAAAACAAATGAAAGAACTAGATTTATCCCCAATCCTAACCTATTTAGAAAAATGCCATGAGGGCGACCTTCTCTCCCTAACCAAAAGTTTGGACAAGTCCATTTTTATGTTCCACTTTCTGGCCCAAGATACCTTTACCGATTTTGAAAGACAAAATTGCTGTCATGTGCTCATGGAACTCAAAGAGGCGGTTATGGAAATTTACTTAAACATAGAAAAGAGTATTTAGTCTAGCTTTCCATTCCATACACATTTTCTAGGGTTTAGATTCAATATTATCGCTGTATATCTTATCTAACGGATTTATACATGATTTCAGTTTTGTTTTAGATGCTTTAATATATCGGAAGGTAGAATTAATACTTTTATGTCCTAATATCTTTTGTATCGTGAACAAGTTTTCTCCTTCTTCGGTGAGCATAGTAGCAAATGAATGTCTAAAAGTATGAGGTGTAATCTTTTCCTTGGTTTTTAGAATAAAGTTTGCCTTCCAAATAACTCGATTAACCGTTATTCTATTCATTGGTTCCTCTTTACTCCTACCATAAAAAATATAATCTTTAGGATCATATTGTTTGTAATATTGTTCCAATTGCCTCAACAGCATCGGACTAAGTGGAACGTAACGGTCTTTTTGACCTTTTCCTTTTACTATTCGTATTACCATACGACTGGGGTGTATATCCTGCCTTTTTAATCCAACACACTCCCCTACTCGAATTCCGGTGGAATACAACATTTGAACAATTACTTTATCCCTAAGCGTAGATAATGATTCAATAAATTGGTAAACCTGTTGTGGGGAAAGAACAAATGGCACCCTATTTGGAATTCTTGGGCTTCGGAGTAGCTTTATCTTTTCTGGAGTTTTAGCAATGTTATGATAGAAATAAGTAAAACTAGCTATTGCAACTGCTATTTTATTTGGCCCAAATTTCTTATCAGAAACAAGGAGATAAAGATAATCCTGTATTTGACGCTGATTTAAAACTCTTGGACTACATTGGTAATGACAGCAGATATGGTTCATTTCTTTGATGTAATTGCTTACGGTGTGCTTGCTGTAATTACGATAAGAAAGATGTTTATACATACTTTCTATCATATTTGTATCTATACCTAGATATACTTTTTTTTCATATTTAACTCTATTGATTATTTACTAACTCCAAGATGGTGATTTTTACGAGAAAAACACTTTGTTAAAATATGAACGAGTATTAAGTTATCGTTATCGGAATGGCCAAACCAAGCTGTTTATGTGTTGCATTATACTAGTAGATTACTCTCTGAATTAGAAAGGCAAAATTGCTGTCATGTTTTGAAGGAGCTTAAGGAAGCTGTTCTGGAAATCTATTACAATCAACGTAGTTAACTAGGTTTTGTCGCTTTAATATAACCTATCACACCGCAACAAAAAAATTCATATGAATTGATTTAAGGCTAACAAATAAATCGCAAATACTTATAAGAAATATATTACAATTATTGGAGATATTTTTTTATATTACTGAAACAAACCATAAACAATCTAAGTAATGGGTAAACAAACTTTTAATATTGAAATTGATAGAAAAAATATTTCGAAGGATGATTTTGACAAAATAAAAAATGATTTAGTCAAAGAAATAATAAAAAACTCATGGACACCTGACTCGATAGGCAACAACTCTTTTCATGTTAAAGCTGACTTTTCTAAGCATGCAAAAGGAGGAATCAGTGTTGGCGATATGATAAAAGACGGCCCAATTGCTCCAAAGTTTAATCCAACCCTTTTTGACCCTAGATCACAAACTATTGAAAAGTTAGTCATTACGATAGAAGATTAGCATGCTAGTAAATAGTTATGCCCAAAATGTTATCATATACAAGATTGTTCAAACCTGCAATTTAAATTGCACATATTGTTATGTATACAATAAAGGCGATGATTCTTGGAAAAGTAGACCAAAACAAGCTTCTTTTGAGGTAACCAAAAAATTATGCTCTCGAATAGTTGAACATTATTATCGTCATAATTTAAAACAACTTTATTTAGAGATACATGGAGGCGAACCCTTACTTCTAGGTGTAGAAAAGTTTCGGAAGCATATTGAGATTATAATGAGTGAATGCTCACAATTAAACCTTGATATTTTTGTTCAAACGAATGGTTTGCTTTTAAATGATGAGTGGTTGAAATTATTTTATGATTTTAACATTCCATTTTCTATTAGTATCGACGGTCCTTCAATTGCCAATGATAAAAATCGAGTTTATCGGAATGGTAAGGGCTCCTTTGATGAGTTATTTTCAATTTTGAACAGATTGCAAAAGAATAAGATATTTGACTCACTGTGCCACGGCTATCTATGTGTAATTGACCCTGAAAGTGAAGGTGATTATATTTTCAATTGGTTTTATGATAATAACTTCAAAAAGGTTGACTTACTTCTACCAGATTTAAACCATACTGAAATTGATAATATTTCAATTGAAAAAACATCTCGTTTTTTAATAAAAGCTTTTGACAGATGGTTGGAAATTGGCAAAGAAGCTCCTTCGGTAAGATTTTTCGAATATGCTATTAGGAGTAAAACTGGCTTAAAACCGAATTTGGATGCATTGGGAGGAGATCTTTCTGCCATCAGCGTAATTGAATCAGACGGTAGCATTGGTTGTCATGATGTTATGAGAATAAATGGGGGTATTTATAATAGAGATTTTATGAACATTTCTAAATATCCTCTAGGAGTACATGTAGATTTTTTCAATATTAAAAAAATTCAAAAACCCTGCGCAAAATGCCTGAATTGTAAGCACTTTACTAGCTGCGGAGGAGGATATCTTCCACATCGTTACGATGGAATTGATTTTAACAACCCATCATATTATTGTAATACTCTTTATTCTTTTTTTGAACATGTGGAGAAAAGACTTCTAGAAATGGTGCCTAAGAAGATGTGGTCAAAAATAAATACTGCTTAATTTCGCCATTCCATACACATTTCCCTCCCCTACTTCTCCTTCACTATGTTCAGGACAGGCTACGGCTCGGTCAATAAGTATTCCATTACCTTTTTTGGGAAGCTTTTAGAAGAACTTTTCAATGAACTTTGGTGGAGTACGCTTTGCTTTTCCAAAGCAAAGAAACATAACGCAAGTACATTATAGTACATTTATAGCAAATGGCGTATAGCTTTGCTATTTGATATAAAATCAGTTCTAGCGCTTTAGTGCTATAACGATACCGATTTTATGTCAAAGCCATTTGCGGCAATCTCCTTCTTACATCCTTAGCTATGGACTTACCTCAGTTATACGCATTTTCATACATATTATTCTGATATTCTATTTCTTGAGGCCCTATTAAGTAATAATTTATTGAAGATTATTTATGATAAGTTCTAATCGTATTTGTCAAAAATAAAACTCTTGATTTCATCTATTTCGGGCAATTCGAAATCAATCAATGGGTCGATTAAATCCATTATCTCGTCATTAGTAGAATAGTTATATTCTTCAACAAACTTTATTCTTCTTTCAGCTTTTTTCAGATGTCTAAAACCTCCATATACGTTTTCAGCACCATACTTTTTGCTGACAATCACGGTCACATAATCTTCAATGTCATGGATATTAATATGATCTCTGTACCCAACCCCGGTACTAATAAAAAATAATAAATCTATAGGCGGGTTTGCCCTTAGAAATTGATTCCTACTGTTGATTCTTCCAAAATGCCCATATTTCATTCTGTTTAATAGATTTACTGTATGCCCAACATAAAACTTATCGTTCTCGCAGAATAATGTATATTATCTCATCAAGGTGGCGATAGCCATTAGAAAGTATATGTCTTAAATACTTCATTAAATAATTGATAAGTTTCTAGTATAAATATCCATTGCACACACATTTCACTTCGCTCCAATTGTCGCTGTGTAAAAAGAGTGTTCCAGTAAGATAGTGAAGAAACTGATATGAAATCAGTTCTGTTGCAACGATCCACTTAAAAAAAGGAAATTTAAGATTGAATTTTGTCCACTTCACAAAATTCTTCACCGCATCTACACCGTATTACAATAGTTTTATTCGCTGAACGTATCATACTATCTACAACATGAAAACACTATTTTGTACCATGGTGATTGTAATCAACCATGTATCCTTTTCGCAATCCAAGACCATTTTTGAAACCGCTTGTAAAGGTGATGTCGAGGTCTTGGATTCTCTTTTGCAAACAACCACGATTAACAAGACCAGTAAAAATGGGTCGAATCTCCTGCATTTTGCCACCTATTGTAACAATGATGCAGCCTTAGATTATCTCATACAAAAAGAAATTGATATCAATCACACCAATACCTATGGCGACACGCCACTAATGTATGCGGTACTCAGACGAAACGTAAAAATGACCAAAGCCCTTATTGCTAAAGGTGCTAAAGTGAATACGGTGAATCGTGATAATTTAACACCTTTATACAATGCTGTACAGTCGGATAATAAAGAATTGGTTGACATACTTTTAAATGCCAATGCAGATGTGAATTTGGGTGCTTCGCTTCTCCATAAAGCCGTCATCAATAACAGTTTAGAAGTGGTTAAAAAACTGGTCGATAAGACCGCTAATATGGAGATTACAAACGACTATGGCAATACACCATTAGCACTTGCTATTAGAGAAGATAATCCAGCGATAGCCGAATTTCTTATTACCAAAGGCGCAGACCTTAAAAAGGTGCCAACATATCAATTAACAGGTGCCTACTTGGGTCAAAAGTTGCCGGATAGTGTTCCATTGGTGTTTGCCAAAAGTTTTATTTCTACGGAGAACTTTGTGCATAGTCCCACATTTTCTTCAGATGGAAACGAACTCTATTATACGGTGGAATCTTGGCGCTATCATGGTGGGACCATATTTGGAACCAAGCAAGTTAACGGCATTTGGTCCCTACCTAAACCCATCGATATTGATGGCGATTATAGAGAAATTGACCCCTATTTGTCTAAAGATAATAACACCATGTACTATTGTACTAACAGACCCATTAAAGAAGGAGATTCTGTGCGCAATAATAGTGACCTGTGGATGCTAAAGCGCAATAATGATTCTTGGAGCAAACCGATATTCTTAGGCGAAAAAGTGAATAGCCAAGATCATAATGATTGGTTCCCTACCCTTTCTAACAGCGGTCTGCTCTATTTTTCTACTGGGCCTGACCGTTCGAGCAATATTGTCTATGCCAGCGTTAAAAATGGTATTTTTTCCGAACCTACAGATCTTGGTCCTTTAGTAAATTCAAATAGTAGAGATTACGATCCTGTTGTTGCACCTGACGAACGTTATATCATTTTTTCATCTAATAGAGAAAATGGTTTTGGATCGGTTGATTTGTATATCAGCTTTAAGAATAGCGATGGAAATTGGGAAAAGGCCATCAACATGGGTGATTTAATAAATACTGATACCATCGAATTTGCACCACGTTTATCACCAGATGGAAAATTCTTATTCTTTAACCGAGGCGCCAGTATATATTGGGTTTCCACAAAGTGTATAGATAATTTAAGGGGTAAGCACTAATTTTTTTAAATTACTTAAAAATACCAAAAGTGTGAAAGATAAAACGGGTTACATATGGCATATTGTGGTGGCCGCAATCGTAATTACAATACTTGCCAATATAGGATTGTTTAACCACTTTCATAAACTACATACGACCAAGGATCCAACACCAGAGAACATAGAGCAGTATTACTTTACTATTAGAATAGGGTTTGTTGGTGTTGCCAGTGAACTTTTGATGCTGGTTATTTTTTCGTTTTTTAATTACACATGGAAAAACCATTTTTTTAAGAAAGATCATATCTTCTTTATAGTACTAAGCAA
Organism: Spongiivirga sp. MCCC 1A20706; assembly: GCF_046524175.1. NCBI lineage: Bacteria > Pseudomonadati > Bacteroidota > Flavobacteriia > Flavobacteriales > Flavobacteriaceae > Spongiivirga > Spongiivirga sp. MCCC 1A20706. The sequence continues at coordinate 622,782 of NZ_JBEFZF010000001.1, read as the reverse complement.
TGTAGTCTTACTGGCACTTTTTATTGTAATGGATATGGTGATCTTTAAATATGTTGTAAAAACCCATCCAAATCTAGTGTTCAATTGGTTTTATTTAAAAGATTATCTCATCAACCACTCCTTGGTGCTTTGTATTGCCATTGTTGCGCCTTATATGCTGTTGCGCATGGAAAAAGCAAGGGAAATGGAGATGAACCTAATACAACTAAGAGAGCAAAAATCTATAGCAGAACTAGCGGCGCTAAAGGAACAGATAAGTCCACATTTTTTCTTTAATACCATGAGCACCCTAAGCGCAATTGTTAGGAAAGATACCAAAGCGGCAAGTCTGGAATTTATTGATGACCTATCAAGCACGTATCGCTATTCATTATCCTCTACAAAAGCAGATTTAGTAACGCTTAAGGAAGAATTAGATTTTATTACATCCTATTCGGATTTATTGCAAAAACGATTTGGGGATAAGCTTAAGATTACATTAAACGTATCGGAAGAAACCTACCATAACAAAATACCGCCAATGTCGATTCAACTATTAATCGAGAATGCTTTACAGCACAATGTAATTACTTCCAAAATTCCTTTAGAAATTAGGGTGTATAATGAAAAAGACCATATTTATGTTGTAAACAGTTTGAATGAAAAGGAAGATGTTGAAAGCTTCGGTATTGGTTTAATGAACCTGAACAATCGCTATAAATTAATAGCTAATACCGAAATACGGATTGAAAAGACACAAGATGTATTTTTGGTAGAACTCCCTTTATTAATATGAACGTTGTAATCATAGAAGATGAAACCAGAGTTGCACAAAATTTGTGTGATTTATTATTTGAAATTAATCCGGAAATTAACGTATTAGGGGTATTAGAAACGGTAAAAAGCAGTATCAGTTGGTTTGCTGACAATCATGCTCCTGATATTGCTTTTTTTGATATTAAAATTGCAGATGGTAGTTCTTTTGAAATATTGGAAAAAACGCAGCTCAATTTCCCCATCATCTTCACAACGGCCTTTGATGAGTATGCACTTAAAGCCTTTAAATATAATAGTATTGACTATTTGTTAAAGCCAATTAAAAGGACAGATTTGGAAAAAGCGATTTTGAAATATCAGCATCTGTATTCACAAGATAAGACCATCATAGACCATAATTGGAGGTTGATGGAGGTGATAAAAGAGATGAAAGCATCTGCAAAAACAACTATTTATAAAAGCTCCCTTTTAGTCAACTACAGAAACCAGCTAATTCCATTAGCTGTTGGTGATATTGCGTATTTCTATTTAGAACATCATATGGTTTATTGTAGGACAAAAGAAAACAAGTCATATCAAGTAGCTAAGACTTTAGAAAAATTGGAAAACCAACTAAATCCACAACTGTTTTTCAGGGCAAATAGGCAATTCATTGTTTCAAAGCTTTCTGTCAGATCTGCTACTACAATGGATAAAAGAAAATTAAAACTTGTGTTATCGCCTCCTCATCATTCTGAAGTCATTATAAGCAAACTGAAAGTTACACTCTTTAAAAAGTGGATTAAAAGTTGACTCAAAATAGCAATCATTCTATTCCATGCACATTTTGCCCCACTACTCTTCTACTCTACAAAAAGCGTATTTCATTAGCATTGTATAGTAACTATTGTCCAAACTTTGCCGATGCATCACCTCACTCCTACTTCAAAAGCTCCAGTGAGTACGGATCAAGTATGTGGCGTTCTATATGCAGAGCATTATAGCAAAGTCTATGATAAATCGAGTACCACTATAGCTAAATGGGTTATTGTAAAGCAATATCAACTACCTTGTCAATCAATTCCCCTCTATCAAAAGGAGGTGCCGATTGACCAATATTCGCCGAAATCGTAACTTGATGTTCGGGTGAATACGCCAAAATAGACCCGTAAAACCCTCCATGCCCATAAAAGGTTTCGCCTCCTAATTTCCATTTATAAATACCAAGTCCGTAGGACTTACCAAATTGTGAGGTCTTTGACACATCGAGAATTTTTTTAAGGGACTCACCGTTTTTAAATAGTTGCATGTCAAATAACGCCTCAATAAAAATCGCCATTTCGTTAGTTGTTGAGACAATTCCACCTCCCGCCCATTCATACGAGGTGTTCACGCGTTTTGTAATATTTATTTTATTGAAAAAAGCATCAATTCTTTTACCGGCACCATATTCTTTTTCATAGAATTCAAAATAGGTGTTTTGTAAGTTTAGAGGAGTAAGTATTCTTTCACGAATAACTGCCGCAAGCGGTTTTTGCGCTATATCTTCAATAATAAAGCCCAATAACATATAATTAATATCAGAATAATGGTAGCCCTTGCCCGGGATATTTTTAGGTTTCTTATTTAAATTATATCTAAAATATCGCTTATAAAATTTTTGTGCAGTATACTTTCTTCTAGGATGAAAAAAGACACTTAAGTTAAATCTAGTCTCCGCATCGGTAAAGACATCGGCAATCCCAGAGGTATGATTTAGTAACATTTCAATAGTAATTACATCCTGGTACTTTTTTTTGTTATAAATATGTAATTCATCATACCTGATAAAGTCTAAATGCTTTAGGTATTTTTTTATAGGATCTTCAATGTCAAGTTTGCCTTCTTCACTTAATTGTAGCACAACAGTAGCGACCAGTGTTTTTGTAATGCTCGCAACATTGTATTGATACGAAGCATCTACTGGCGTTTCACTTCTTCCCACTATGCCAACACCATTTTCATAAATAAATCCTTTTTTTCGGTTTTTAAGAGAAAGCAAAAAGCTGCATACAGGTTTTTTACCATCGCAGTTAAGATAAGAAGTCATCAACTTATTCAACTTTTCTTCCTTGCCCGGTTCTTGTGCACCAAGAATAAAGGATGTCAGGACTAGACAAATGAAAAGCACATTTTTCTTCATAGTTAAATAGGATATTTCTTGTTCTAAAACAAAACTATGGGAACTGAGAAATTTTGAATTGACCTAAGTCAACTGAAGTTTTTTTCGAATCCTACTAAGTCGCTCTTTGGTTATTCCTAAATAGGAAGCGATATACATATGAGGTACTAGATCGAGATGCTCAGGATGTCGATGCAGCAACCTTACGTAGCATTCTTCAGCAGTAAATGCTTTGAATTCCAAAAACCGGCCAATCAGGGTTTCTATATAGCTGCTTAGCATATAATTGGTAAAAGCGTCCAATTTTAGGTTCTTTGGTAGTCGGGTTTGAATGTCTTTTTTATAAACTTTAAGCACCGTGCTTTCGCACAAAGCTTCTATGGTATCAAGACTAGGTATACCTTGGATGTATGATAAAGGACAGCAATCAATATCGCCCTCAAAAGAAAATCCGATAGTGACTTCTTTAGCATCGATTTCTCTGAGTCCTCTAAAGGCTCCCTTAATAACAAAGAATATAAAATCACCTGACTCCCCTTCACGTAAGATGATTTCATTTTTATCATAGTTTTTTGAGAATTCCAATGCTTTTAAGCGCATCGATCTCCTTTTTGAAATCAGACTTAACGTGATCTTTAAAATTATTGTTGGGGTGAATAAACATTTACATGTATTTACAGCCAGTTATATCAGCTATGTATTACTACTTTTTTTGTGTTGCATAAAACCAGAACGAACTACAACTATCGTTGACAATAGTCTTTTCAGTTCTAGTTTCTCATTAATGATTCAACGAACCTTCAAAGAACAGATTAGAAACGTAATATGCTGCGTGGTGGCCCGAGTACGTAATAAATTTTTGAAACTCGGTGGGCGACATAGAGGTTTGTTTTTTCATGTCATGAATAAAATGTGATTGATCAAAGTAGCCCTCTGGAACAATACTATCTAACTTGATACCATTTAGCAGCTTAAAAGTGTGGCTTTGCATTCTTACAACTTTTGTATAAGACTTAGCAGACATACCTAAATGTGTTTTAAAGAGCTGCTGTAATCTTCGTTGAGATAAATTAAGCTTTGAATTAATGCTAGTGATTGAAATATTTCCTTCGTTTACAAGTATATCGTTAAGTGATGAAATAACCCGACTATCAATAGGTTTATTCTTATAGTAATCTCTTAATAAAGCTGCCACTTTCCATAACACTACTTCGCTGTCTAAATCCGATGCTATCAATTCTTCCAGGCTTTCCGCAAGATACTTAGAGAAGCAATTAATTGGAACCCTAAGTTCTGAAAATTCATTGGCCGGAATTCCAGTCAAATACGGTATAGCATAAGGCTGTAATTGAATTGTGAGCGCTCTTTTTATAACACGCATGCTCAATTCAAAAGGATACACTGAATTACCCGAAAGATACGATGTGGTTTCAAGCAAATTGCCTTTACAATCTTTAATAGCGAAGCTATTTCCACAAATAACATTAAAGTAAGGATATCCTGTTGGAAATGCTTTGACATTAACGTTTATACCATTAGTCTCCTCAACAATCCACATATGGCGAACTAGTACGTTAAGGGTTTTATCAATTTTTAACGGTATAACTTTCATAAGTTAAAAATACTAATGTAGCGATTAATGATAATATCACGTTTCGTTTTTTTACAATACTGGTATCAAAAAAACAAGTTTTTTTGTTGGCTGATGAAAGTAACAAAATGACAAGCAGAAAAGTAGACACGGTATTGGCGATGGCTGTTGAACCACAGATGATAATAAGTGCATTTACTGATTATGAGTTATTAAAGAGGTGGTGGGGTGTAAGTAAATGTTCAATATCCAAAAAAACAGATGGAATTTACTTTCTTGTCTGGCAAACACCCAATGGAAGTATAAAATATGTTTCTTCTGGAATAATTGATGCCTTTAATCCAACAAACAAACTAAAAATAAAAAACTTCACATATTTATGTGAGGGTCGTCCAATTTTAGAAGGGATGACTTTGGAAATTCTAGTAAAATCTCAGAAAAACGGTATGTCTGAAGTTCATTTGTGTCAAGATGGCTATCAAAACGGTGAACATTGGGATTGGTATTACACTGCTGTTGCGAAGGCATGGCCAGAAATGTTAAACACACTAAAAAAATATCTCGAGCAATAAATACAATTAAGTACCATGAAATATACAATCGAAACGATCATTCAAAAGCCATTACATGAAGTAACCCAACTTTATAATAACATCAATAATAATAGTAAATGGATGCCAGGTCTTATAACTCACGAAACAATTTCGAGTCATAATAGAGAGCCCGGTAGTAAATCGATTTATACATTTAATATGAAGGGTAGAGATTTTACCATAACCGAAACCATTTTGCAAAACAATTTAACCGAAATTATTGCAGAATTTACATCGAACGGTACGGTTAATACGCAGACCACGCAGTTTTCAAAAATAAACGATACAAGTACAAGCTATAAAGTCCATGAATCATTTAAGTTAACGGGATTCATGAAAGTAATTGGTTTTTTAATGCCGGGTTCATTCAAAAAACAAACAAGACAATTTGTCGATGCTTTTAAGGAATTTGCCGAAAGTTAATACCAGTAATAATGAATAAATATCAATCAAAAATACAAGAGTAGTATTGGTTCTTCATGTCTGTACGTAAATTCCTTGAAAAATATCAATATGAATAAGTTAAAACAACTAACAGAAAAGTCTGAAAGCCATATAAAAATTAAACATAACCTCACCAATTAGCACGATAATGGATTCTATTTTAGGATTTACTTTAGCAGTAACGAATATGGACGGTATGGTACATTTTTATTCAAAAGTCTTTGGAATATCTTTTGAACGTATCAATCAATTTGAGACTACACTATACCGCGGAGAATGGAATGGACTTAACATTCTCTTATGCCCAGCTCAAATAGCAAATAATGATGCTAAGCAAAACAGGCACCAATTAGATATTCTCGTTCAAGATATTCAAAAGTCGGTACAATTGATAGAAGGAACCACAGGAGGTTTGCTTGGTGAAATTACTCAGGAAAACTCGTATCAAAGTATTGCTTGTTATGATCCTGATAATAATTCAATTATTTTAAAACAGCATCTATGATGAAAACAGCCGGCTATTCAGGAACACCTTTGGCTAAAAAGCTAGGAATAAAACCCGGGTTCAAGATTCAGATATTTAATAGTCCAAAACCCTACTTAAAATTCTTCTTTGACCTACCGGAAGATATTATTGTAATAGATAGTTGCGAAAAAGAGAAGGTAGACTTTATTCACATCTTTGCAACAACAGTCCTAGAGCTCGAATCTAGCTTTTTGAATGGTAAACCGAACTTAAAAAATAATGGTGTTTTATGGATAAGCTGGCCAAAGAAATCCTCCAATATAGTGACAGAAATTGATAAGTTTTATGTAATGCAGTATGGGCTAACGAATGGATTGGTAGACACGAAAGTAGCGGCAATTGATCAGGATTGGAGCGGACACAAATTTGTTTATAGATTAGCGGATCGGTTAGACCACAATTAAATTGAACAATGAAATATTTTTTTACATTTTTATTACTTAGCTCTTTTAGTATTCATTTATGTTATGCACAGACTTTTTTTGATAAAGTATTAAATCAAAAATGGGTAGGTTCTGGAGAATTATTCGGTAGCAAAGCCTCCTTCCAAATGCAATGGCAGATGATATTGGATGGCAAATTTTGGGAACTCTCATTCCAAAATCAAAGAGAGCAATCAGAAGAGTTCAAGTTCAAAGCTAAAGGAGTTTATCAAATAAAAGATGATGAGCAATTAAAGGGAATATGGTTCGATTCTAGAGGTATTACATTCCCTTTAAAGGGTAATTTTTCTGAAGACTCTCTTACAATTTTTTGGGGGACTCCCGAAACAGAAGAAGGGAAAACCATTTACACCGTTAATCACAATGGTTTAATTTCAGTGATTGATTTTGTTCTAAAAGATAAGGAACTCGTGCCATTCGCCACTGCTTCTTACAGGAAAGCCGAGAATTAATAACCCGTCGTTTAAATAGACTTTACTTATAGAGTTACAAAGGATTGATTTTTAATATGCTCATTACAGTAACTACCGTCCAAACTTTGCCAATGCAAGACTTACCCCTACTAAACGGTCAAGTCACCCCTTGGCTATTTAGACCTGTTCAAGATTCGGGTTACATAGTGCTTATACTGTTAAGACTATCGGGAAACACCGATGCCTCCTATATTTATTCACATGGTACTATTATCCATCATAATATTCTAAGTTCAAAGACTGGTTTTTTAAGTCTATCATTTTATCGATGAACTTTTTGTTGTTTTTGTACATTTTATTCTTTGCTAACTTTATGAAATGTCCTTCTGCGTGAATACTAAATGTTCGCGTGTTGTAAGTAACTAGCCGGTAATACGGAATCACCCAAGCATACCGTTCTAATCGATTGGTAAAATGTACTATGATTCCTTTAGGTCGTAATTCAATGTTAGCATAGTTGATTTCTGAGGCGACACGATTTTTTGGATGTAACTTTTGGCTAAATTCTGCTATCATCAACCTACTCGACCCAATACTGCCCATTTTTATTGTTTCAAAAAAAGAAAACGCTTTCCCTACAAAGTGTTTGCTTTCAGTTTGGTAGTCTTCATTTTTATAAGTGGTATTGAATAACATATATCTTACTTTAAGAATTTAAATTACAATTCGACAGCTTCGTATTTTTTTAAAAGCTCTAAGGAGACATAATCCAAAGTTTTTTGAAGTGTGGCTTTAAGAATTACTTTTGGTGCAACACCTGCTTTTTCTGCTTGTGACCATCTGGATACACATAAACACCATTTAGAACCAACAACTAGACCAGGAAATTGCCATTGTGGTATAGGGGTGGTTAAATCATTTCCCATTGACTTTGTGTATTCTAAAAATTCAGCAGTCATAATAGCGCAAACGGTGTGTGTTCCTGTGTCTTTGGAGATGGTTTTACAGTAGCCATCTCTGAAGTAACCTGTAGCTGGATCGAAGCAACAAGGCTCGAGTTTTGTACCTAACACGTTTAATTCCATTTATAAATGTTGTAAGTGTTAATTTGTGATTATCGATATTTTGTTTAACTTTATACAAATATAATTAAACAAAATAACATTTTTGACTGGTATGAACGGTTCGATGTCATTTTGATAGTTATAAAACAGTTTGACCTAGAGTATTAGTCTTCCTGCTATATTACCTATACTCTTAACACCCCATTGAGGTGTACACAGATTTTGGCACTAAAAAGCCGATGACATTTAATTATTCTTTATCTATTATACCGATGAAAAACTTTCCACTACCCATCCGTTTTGCTCTTGCTACAGCAATAGCATTAATTTCCTATTTTCTAGTTTTATCAATATTTGAATTACATGTAAATATTTACTATAGCTTATTTAATGGTTTTATTACTGGATTTGGCATTTATGAAGCCATACGATACCGAAGACATGAATTAAAAGAGCATTTTAGTTATTTTCAAGGTTTCGCTACAGGTATCATTACGGGTTTTATTGCTACACTACTATTTACTTTATTTTTTGCAGTCTATGCTACGGAAATCAACACCAGCTTTTTAGGCGAATTATCGGCACCATGGTTTAACAATCAAAATTTTAAAGTTATTGCGTTTTTTACAGTCGCAATTATGGGTTTCGCAACTTCGATCGTGTTGACATTATCTTTTATGCAACTTTTTAAGGCTTCAAACAACCCGGTAGTAAAAGCAGTATAATTTTATAAATTAACGCCCTCATTACTAATGGAAAAGGTAAAATAGCAAGATCGCTATCAGGGCGAGTACGAACTTAAAAAACAAGAATATGCACTATTTGACCATTACCCTTCAACTAATAGTTGGCTTAAGTATATTGAATGTTTGGCTAATTCAAAATAAGAAACCTACGCAATGGCGTGGCGGAGATGCAACATCCATTAAGGAGGAATTCAGTGTTTACGGACTACCTGATTGGAGTTTGTACGTAGTAGGATTCTCAAAAGTGCTGCTTGCAATTGGTTTAATACTCGCTATTTGGTTTCCTATTTTGCTTAAGTCTTCAGCTATGGGGTTGGCAACATTATTATTAGGATCAGTTGTGATGCATTTTAAAATTAAAGACCCATTGATCAAATCCTTTCCTGCATTTCTATTTTTATGTCTGTGTCTGTATCTAGTTATAGCCACTTAAATTGTGGCATTATTTTGTAGTATTATCATTAGGATGAAAGCATTAAGTACTGCATATAAGAGCGACGGGGCAGATTGCAGTAGACTATCTTTTATCATTAAGCGGACAGCAAAACCCAACATCATTAAAATTACTAACCCTCCTGACGCGATAATACCTAACACGGGAATGTAGAGATAACCAATAAAAAGGCCAATCGATCCCAACAATTGCAGCGTTCCAACCGTTGAACGCCATTTTGGAAGTCCATAGCGGAAAAATTCTTTTTTCATGTATGAAGAAAAAAAGCAGCTTATCCCAAAAAATAAAAAAGAACTTGATGATAGGATAACTAGAAATAAGAGTATACTCATAAATACTCAAATTACGATTAAAGCTGACTGAAATCAAGTCTTTTATGGAATAATTGTGTGAAATATGAATAATGAGTATTCCATCATAGTTGCCGACGAAACTTTTTTGGAAATAAAAAATCTAAAAAGAAAAGTAGTTATTTATAAATGCCAGCGCACCACCTCGCTCCTACTTCAAAAGGTCTACTAGACCTTCCTCATTCGGCCGTTCCAAAGCAAAGCGCAGAACATTATAATACAAATGTGCTCGTTTATATTTTATTTGGGTTTCGCCCTTTGGTAGCTATAAGGAATGTTTAAATGAACAATTCTTTTTTTATTTAGGCAAGCGGTTCTTTACGGTTGCTATTTGCCCCATATGATTAGCGGAATGTTCCATTACATGGTACCAGATATAATGGTAGTTTAATCCCTCTTCCATAGTTGATGAAAACCAAGCATCGTTTTTGGTTTTGAGTCCATTTAAGGTTTTTGCACGGACTTCATCCCATACATCTAAATAATACCGAATCGGCTTACCCTTCAGTATGTTTTTTACCTTTTTATTCAGTTCACCTGCCACGCCAAGTCTAGTTCCTTCATCTTCTGTCCATTCCCGACCCTCTAAAGTTGCTATCTGGTAGTACGATTCCGTAGACACCAAATGCATGATCAATGATCCTATGCTATTCGCATTAGCATCGTATAAGAAATCAGTTTGCGATTGATCCAAATCCTTAACTTGTTCGGTTATTCTGTTTTTTAAATCTTCTAACATATAGACCATTAAACCAATTTGTGGTGAATACCCTTCAACCGATTTTAATTCTCCTTGCGCGTTCAATAGCATGATTGGTAATAGAAGGAGAAAAAGGCTAGATGTTGTTTTCAAGGATTTCATCGTGTCGTATTCAAATTAATATATGGAGAGGGAAAGATATTTAACTCTACTATTTCTAGTGATTCATTTGGCGAGGTTTTAACATTTTATATATCAATAATGTGGTACTTGTGGACAAGATGGTTTAGGGATACTTAAAGTAACTTGTAAAAGCTCAGTTTACCGAACTTGATCGCTACGATACTTCAAATCATCTGAGAATTTGATTTCACCTTGTCCATCGGTAAGTTCAACATCATCTATCATACCGAGTCCGTTAAAGAAATAACTGATTTCCATGATTCCACCGATAGTGTTCTCATATGTCGTTGAAAAAACTTCCTTACCATTCAATTTTATAATAACATTCTTATCGATTGTGCGGATTTCAAAATCATTCCATTGGTACATATTGGTCGTCATGCTGGTTAGGTCTTGGATTTTGCCATTGTACATCACATCGCCTACCCTCACCGCTAGTTCGCTGCCACAACCTTTATTTCCTATCATGATCCAATAAAAATCATTTGTTCCCTGAAGATGGATATTCATAATAGGGCAGTCCACACTTTCTAAGGGATCCATCTTAAATGAAGCCTTATAGGTCAAATTATTGCCATCGACCTCAAAGTCCTTGACAAAATAGTAGGCCAATTGAAATTCTCGGTGAACATCTATTCCCTTCTTTTCTAGTGTTTCTTTGTCTATACCCAAATAGTCTTTTCTTAACCATAGTTCCTTATCAAAGGTCACAATCCTAGACATCGGCTGCCTAGCCGCTATGAACCAGTTTTCATAAATCACATGAACTGGCATTTCCTTAATAATTTGATTATCGGCAAAGAGTTTTGCAGTAAAATACCCCGGAATGTAATAGATATCCGTTCGCTCTTTATTGCCCTTGAAAATTTCTACCTTTCTAGAAGTATCCCAACTTTGTTGTAAAAAAAAGCGATCGGCATCAATAGCGTCAATGTCATAGGTAAAAACCACTGTATTTGGTAATTGGTTTTTTAGGGTTTTTCTATATCCAAAAGTAACGTCATCAACCTTTTTCTCCGCGTACTGATTATTTTGCAGCGTCTTTGCATCCCCAAGTAGCATAAGTATTATGGGGATTATCAACAGCAATCCGATCGTAGTTTTTCTTATCTTTTTTCCTTGCCCAACGAAGGTACCTTTAGATACTCCATCTTTTTTCTCAACGCTATTTGATAACGATTCAGATTTAAAGGTCTGCCAGTCTTTGTTAAAGGCGGTTTTAGACAAGGCATTTAAGGTAGATATATGGGGAAGGCGTTGGTGGCTATTCGACCAGATTCTTTTTAAAGTGGAAATACTTAATCTACAAGTTGTTTTCTCCTCAATAAAATAGGAAAGAAAATCAAAGTCTTTTTGAGACCATAATGCAGCGTCATGGAGATTAACGTCAGCAACAATTTTTTGCTTGATCTCTTCTAAAAGTGCCCAATCAGATTTTATCATCTTATTGATTTTCAGTTATTTGATTTTTTGGATCAAAAATGAATGCAAAATGATTTGAAAAAGACCATTTCATACACCTATGTATTGATAGTTTAGATTTCATATATAAAAAGATAATCAAAATGAGAATCCGTTACACTAAATTACTATTAATTGCTTCTTTGTCATGCACGGCTGTAAGTGCCCAGCAATCAATTTTTAAACAAGGAGAATACACCATATATTCAGAAGATAATAAAAAGGTAGCTTCTCGAGATACCATTTTTAAGGGAAAGCAATCCATAAAATTAGATGGTAAAAACCGTTCTATTGCCCTGTTAGATGTTATAGACACTGATAATTTTAGAGTGGAAATGGATATCGCTGGACAGATCATGTCAGGGCTAGGATTTCATGTCAAGGATGGGATGAATTATCAATTTATTTACTTCAGACCGGGCATGGGTGGCACCAAAGAGGCTATCCAGTACATTCCTATATATAACGGTGCCTTAAGTTGGGTATTCTACAACTATCCGATTTATGAGAAAACTGCAGATGTACAATCTTTGGAGTGGTTTCATGCCGCTTTTGAGGTGAGAGGGAATAACTTGAAAGTCTTTGTCAATGATGAGCCTGAGCCAAAAATGGATATTTCGATTTTAAAAAATCCCATTTCTGGAGGAAAGCTCTTATTAAGAAGTTTATTCGGACCATCATACTTCGCCAATGTTACCTACCAACCATTAACCAATGCTAGTAATGAAGATAAGGCTTTACCCAATACTGGTTTTCTCACAAAATGGAAGATATCCAAACAGTTTTCAAGAGACACAACGGCCAATCATTTTAACAATATCCTAAACAAGGCTACTGCGCTAAATAATTGGAAAACTATTCATACAGCAGGAGATCATTATGTGAATTTTTCCAGATATTTTGACCACCCACAAGGAGTATTGGTAGCCAAGGCTACTATAGATGCTAATACTAAATCTAATAAAAACCTCCATTTTGATTTTGTAGGACGTGTCAAAATACTTCTGAACGGAAATACGCTCTTCGAGTACAAGAAAATCAAATTTGAACGGGTATTTGATGGTACCTTTTCCATAGGGCTTCCTTTGAAAAAGGGTAAAAATAAACTTGTGGTCATTGCAGAAGGCGATGCGGCTTTTTTTGGAAAAGGCTTTAGATATCTGGGAAGAAACCAACATACCAACTGGGGCTTTATTGCTAGGGTTGACTAATAATGTATAATTATTACTAGGAAATGCAAGAGCGTCTGGAACTACTCAAAAAAAACATTGAACCAACTTTTTAAATAGTATATAGAATCCGATCCGATCGTCACTTTTTATCAAACGTTCATAGTTGTATGTTTTATTCACTTAGTTCTTGTTCTTTATTAGTTTCAAATAAATCATAAACAACATACTGTAAATCTTTCGGTGTTACTGCGTTAAAATATTCGAGTAAGTCCTTAGAAGTAGCATAACGATTGGTTTTCATTTTAAAACGCCCGTGAGCACCATGCCAGTCTTTAATAAAATCCTGTAATGCAATGTTCACTTGCTCCTCTCCTATTAGTTCTTGTAATTTATACATCGCTATGGCACCTTTATTATAGTAAACAAATTCCTGATTTTCTACCATTGCAAGCGAAGGCTCTGATGGTGATTTTATTCGTTTGGTATCATACTCTTCTTTTTGTAACGCTAAAAACTGGTCTACTTTCTCTTTTGGATAATTGGCTTTTAAAACCATTAAGGCTGCATACTGCGACAAGCTTTCTAATATAAAATTACGCCCTTGAACATTTGCCGCTTCAACCTGCATTCCAAACCATTGATGTGCTACTTCGTGAGCGGTGATGAAGAATGCCATATCTACGTCCCTTTGATCATCTATATCTAGAACAAATCCCATCGCTTCCGAAAACGGAATGGTGCCAGGAAATGATTGTGCAAATTCTTGATAGCGCGGAAATTCCATAATGCGTAGTTGCTGATATTGATAAGGACTAAAATTGGTACTGAAGTATGTCAATGAAGCTTTTATTCCAGCCATCATTCTTTCTATATTATAAGTGTGGTTTTTGTGATAATAAATTTCCAATTCCACGGGTTGTGCTAATGAACCTGATGGTGTCCAACTATCCTTTTTCACTTGGTATTCAGCAGAAACAACCGAATAAAAGTTGATGATGGATTGATCTGTTTTATATTGAAAATAGTTACGATCATTTTGGGTCCATTGCTTTATCAATGTGCCAGCAGCAACCGCTTTTTGACTGTTGCTTGTTCCTATGGTGATGTTTAAATTAATACCATCTGAATCACCACCAGAACGGGCGTTTACCAATTCATTCGGGTCATCAATTTTTGCCTTACTCACTCTCGGTGAAAGCCTATAGGCTTTGCGTTCGTACGTATCACTTAGTTCATATTTTCGGTTATACCCGATGGTAGGAAAAATAGTATTGTTGAAAAAAGTTCCGTTGTACACGAATTGTGTGCTCGAATGATCATCTTCGAACCCTTTTGGATGAAAAGACTGTTTAAACGCCATTTGAATTGAAGATTCGGGTTGTAAAACTTCTTTTAGCTCGTAAATGACATAATCATAGGGTGGGTAGGCCGTGTTTTTGGTAGTGCCACCCTCAAAAATAACATCGTTTAATGCAACATGAGACGCTATTAATTTCTGAATATGAATTTCAGTAATGGGTTTGTTTGTAGTGTTTTTAAGTATGTACGTTCCTTGAATTTCGTAGCTTCTTGTTTCGGGATATAGTTCAACAAATAAGTCCACATCAGTAATCTTTGGTTGGGGTAAATATTCAAAAGATTTTAGTGCCTTTTCATAGTCAGCTCTAAACTGCTGTTCTTGAGAATCGGTCCAGTAATCATTTAAAACATTGGTATTATAAAAAATATAGCTACCAAGAACAAGAAACACTACCAATATAAAAATGCTACTGTTTAAAATGGGTTTTGTAATGCGATTTCGAATCGTTTTGATACGTATCGACAGACGAGTTTCGGCTCCCCTATTCATGAGTAGGGCGCTTACTATTAAAAGCATGATTCCAAATAGCAGCCAATAGGCTTTAATCCACAAGTAAGGTTCTAAAAAGTGCCCGTATCCGTTCATTTCGGAATAAATTCCAAGCGTCTTGCCTCCAAATTTGTAGAGACTATGGTTAAATCCTAATACTTCTGAACCCATGTTGACGATGAAAAAAATGAGTGTCAACAAGATGCCAATAAACTTATTTTTACTTACTACTTGAAAGAAAAATGCGATGAAAGTATACAGTACTAAAAAAGGAAGTATTTCGATGAAAAAGCCTGAAAAATAGCTATCTAATTCGAAATGGTAATACCCTCGTACGGCTTGAAATAGCATGCCTATGATGATTAAACTCAACATTAAAATCACATAAATACTGATAAGTGCAACAAACTTACTTGTGAGTTGTACAAGGCTGCTGATTGGTGTAGCATCGTTTAGCATATGCTGTTTGACACTGCGCTCCTTCCAAATTAGTTCGCCAGAATAGAAAAGTAGAATGATAATGAAAAAGTACATGGACATTTCCTGCAGCTCTGCTATGATCAAATGCGTCGCAGGATAGCTATCCACGCCATATACGGTTCCTAAATTCACAGAATTGATCGCAATGATGATGATGCCGCAGATAACAATGGCCCAAAACGATGTTTCTTTTAATAGTGAATGTGTATAGAATTTTGAGAGTTCGTACAGCTGTATGCACTGAGATTTAATGCCACTGTGTATTCCAACTTTGGGTATAACTGGATTTATAGTTAAAGGCGTCCTACTAGCATTGTACTCCTTTCTTAATTTTCTTTTTGAGTTTTTGGCAAGTGTAGCAAATGAAAATTTATGATAACCGAAGAGCAAAGCAATACCACCCAAAGCCACCCAAAATAGCTTGTTATGTAATAGAATTCCGTTTAGGGAAATGCCTAATGCATTGCGTTCTATCGGGGTCCATTCTTTAGCATACTGCGTTAATGTAGTCAGTGAAAAGGGATCAAAAATGCCCTGCAAACACTCATTAGTGATCGCTTTGGTGAGTAGAAATATCACAAATAGCACAACACCTTGGGTGTATACCACCAGCAATTTTTTGCTTAACATCCCTGTTACGAAGAACACACAAGACCCAAAAAATAATGTGGGAATTACTATTATTAAAAATGCCTGAATATAGGTAAAGGCATTAAATGCTAACATGTCTTCAGCTTGATGCCATGGCATTTGCGAACCTATCATCATTCCGAATAACAAGCCACTAAAAATGAATAACATTGTTGTAAAGGAACCTAAAAACCTGCCCAATAAATAGTCACTTTTTTTAATAGGATTGATAAAAAGAAGTGCCTCAGTATTGTATTGATAGTCGCGTAAAACCGGAACACCCATAATCATTGATACCATGATCATAAAAATACCGGTAAGCGCCCCCATTGTTTTTCCGATAACTAAAGGTGCATTTTTTTTCATCACCCCTATTTCTACCCCTTGAAAAATGAAATCAACACCAACAATCGAAAACGACAATAAAAACACAAAAAAAGCATAAGTCTCTGGGCGTTTGATTCTATAGTGAAGTTCAAATTTGAATATTTCGTACCACATGATTTTCCGGTTTATTAGTTTATTTGAGAGAAATAGACTTCTTCTAGGCCTGCATTGATTGGTATAAATCCATCGTTTGGGGGTACATCACTAACAATGTGAATTATCGGTTTTCCCAGAAATAGCTTATCGTTGATTACATGGTATTGACTTTTATACGTTTCTAATTCTGTTCTCGCAATGGATTTTTGGTAAATCTTTCCATTTAATTGTTCGATAAGCTGTAATGGCTCTCCTGTGAGTATCACTTTTCCTTGGTTTATGATTGCCATGTTGGTGCATAGTTCTTTGATGTCATCTACTATATGTGTTGATAAAATGACAATGGTGTTTTCTGCCAGTTCACTTAAAAGGTTATAAAAACGGTTACGTTCTAATGGGTCTAAACCCGCAGTTGGTTCATCTACAATTAATAGTTTAGGATTGTTTAGCAGTGCTTGGGCGATGCCGAAACGCTGTTTCATACCTCCGGAAAAATCACTAAGTTGTTGTTTTCTAACATCGTACAAATTTGTTTTGTAGAGCAAAGCTCTTACGATTTCTTTTCGTTCGACCTTATGGGTAATACCTTTTAATACCGCCAGATGATTGAGCAACACTTCGGCCGACATTCTCGGATATACCCCAAACTGCTGTGGTAAATAACCGAGAAGTTTCCGAATCGTTTCTTTATTCGTTTGTAAGTCGAAGTTATTAAGCAAAATAGTACCGCTGTCTGCGTCTTGTAAGGTCGCTATGGTGCGCATTAGGGTTGATTTTCCGGCGCCATTTGGTCCTAACAATCCGAACATTCCTCTAGGAATTTCTAACGAAACATTTTGAAGTGCTTGAACACCGTTATCATATGTTTTGCACAAATTTTGGATAATAAGATTCATACCGTCATTTTTATAATTGATTTCCCAAACCTACTTCCAAGCCTCGACCATTAAAAGAAAGGGGGACATATTGCTTCATAAAAGTGACCTATATAGTATAGGAAGTGATGAAGTTGTACGTCACAATTTTCGTTAAGTTGATAACCAGTTTTGGACCTCTTGTCAACTAATTTGCTCAAGGAACTTTATTTAAGTAACATTGAATGATGAATTTTAAATTTCCCAATAAGAAGACGATACTATCTATGCGTACTTTTCGCATCGCGCTGGCAGTTATTGGCTTAATCATTGTCGTATTTAATGATACTTTTGGTAAGCTAGAAGGATTTATTGAGTTTCTTTTTCTGTATTTCTTAACCGTTTGTGTTGCAGTATTTCATTGGTTATTTATCAATATTAAACTCATCCTGAACTTAAAAAATGAAAAGGCCAAAACCGAATTGGCACATTTGCAATCCCAGGTAAATCCGCATTTTTTCTTTAACATGCTTAATAACCTCTATGGATTGATCGACAAAGACAGTGAAAAAGCTAAAAAACTGATTTTAGAACTATCCGAAATGATGCGTTATAGTATTTATGAGGGGCAAAAAGAGTATGTTAGCTTACAACAAGAAGTTGATTTTATAAACAACTATATAGAGCTCCATAAAATGCGGTATCATAAAAGTATTAGCGTACATTATGATGTTAGGATAGAAGAAAATGAACACGTAAAAATAATGCCGTTGCTTTTCATTATTCTAGTAGAAAATGCATTTAAGCACGGTGTAGAAGTTTTGAAAGATCATGCATTCATTAATATTGCTATTCACGCTCTACAGAATGAAGTTATTTTGCAAATTGAAAATAATTTTGACATAGAAGTACATACCAAAAAAGGTATTGGATTAGAAAATTTAAAAAAACGGTTAACACTTGGGTACCCTAAAAAACACTCATTGAAAAACTGGATTAACAATGACAATTACAAAGTAAAACTTACACTAACCGTATGATTAGCTATATAATTGTTGATGATGAACATATTGCGCATGATATCATTAAAGGATATTGTGATACATTGCCTTATCTTACTTTTGTTCAGCATTGTTATGATGCTATAGATGCCATGGAGTGCCTGCGGAACAATAAGGTAGATTTAATTTTCCTCGATTTAAATATGCCAAAGCTCAAAGGGTTTGAGTTTTTAAGAGCACTACAACACCCGCCTAAAATAATAGTTACCACGGCATATCAGGAACATGCCCTTGAAGGCTACGAGCTGAATGTAGTCGATTATTTATTAAAACCCTTTAGTTTTGAACGCTTCATAAAAGCAATAAATAAAGTCACCATTGCTGAAGAAAAGAGCTCCATATCTCATATTAAAAAAGAGGTAGAAAGTTTGTTTGTACGCTCCAACAAAAGGCGCATACAAGTAAAATTGAATGATATTTTATTTGTTGAAGCTACAGGGAATTATATAAAAGTAGTGGTTACCAATGATGAAATTCAAGTAAGAGAAAAAATATCTGATATTGTTAATATACTCCCTCAAAGTGAATTTATTCAAGTCCATAAATCATTTGTAGTGGCAAAAAAGCATATTAACGAAATTGAAGGAAATAGAATTTTGATTGCTGATTTTGTGATTCCGATTGGGAAAATGTATAAGAATAATTTAAACATGTTATTTTAAGTATCACTTATTCTAATATTCAAACAATCAATGAATTGCCAGCGGTAACTCTATGACCAATATAGCGTATTATTTGTAATTGCAATTTAAATGATAGCACTAAATGATTTTAGATATTCAAAAATCTTCTATTTGAGTTTGCTAGTTAATTCGCACTTTGTCTACACGCTTTCATTATAGCAGCATATTTGTTAATAGGCTCTTTCTATTCGAACATACTTTTTATTCCATTTTTCAGCACAAAAATCGTTTTTACTTCTTCAGACTTCAGTGGTTTATCGAAAATGGTAAGCTCATCCATAAAACCAATATAACCAAGTCCCAGCATGATTTTTCCATTTTCTGCTTGCCAGGTAAATGGATCATTAACCCCCTTGATAACACCTTGAAATTTACCATCTAAGTATAGCCTAAATTCAGATGCTGTTGTATTAACTTCGGAAAAAACCATAGCCACATGTGTCCAGCTTTCTGATTGAAATGGAGAGGGGTCTACCGTTATGGTGCGCTTGTTCCAATCTGTCTCATCACTATCATTATTCGGGTCCCATACGCCAATATCTCCCATCGCTCCATACCGAAACCTTCTTGGAGTATGATTTGTAAAATCCACCCATAAACCAGCATCACTCCATTTGGAATCGGTAATACATATTGGATCGCAGTAATGTGGTGCCAATGTCTTATTGGGATCTAAACGTAACCAAAATGAGATAGTACCACTCCAAGAGCTACTGCTATAACCTACATTTTTATAGGCCTTGTAAAATACAGCAGCTGTTTTCGCTTGTTTGAAGTGAATGGCGTCACCCACAAGGCCTTGTCGCTTCGCGAGAACAATATTTGTATCATGTAGACCTGCTTTAGCAGCTGCAGTTTTTTTATAATTTTCAGCAGTATAAATATTATTGTCGCCAACGGCAATATCAGCAGATGATTTCCCATCAAAAGAGCTATAAAAAAGAATATGATCTTTCAGTTGTTTATGTTGTGAAACAGCAACGTATGAAGTGAGAAAAAAGAGTATTCTTAATATTGAGAACATCATAACAGTTTGTATATTTTTTGAAGATTAATCGTATTACTTTGTATTGTTGTGACTTATTTTAACAAGGGGTTAGTTTATGGGAGTTACTTACACTCCACGCCACTGCTTTAGAAACATGAATTTTAGCTGTGTCAAAAAGTGGAATGGTTACATCGGATTGTGAAATGAGTAATGGTATTTCTGTACATCCTAAAATCACACCCTCTGCACCTGCCAATTGAGCATTTTTTATGATTTCTATGATCTCTTGTTTTGCCGTTTTTGTGAATATACCTTTTAGTAATTCGCCATAGATGATTTCATTAATACGATTTCTATCTTTAGCATTGGGAATTACAACATCTAGCTCATAGTTTTCCTGAAGAATTTTGGTATAAAAGTCTTTCTCCATCGTATACTTTGTTCCTAAAAGCAGCACTTTTGTTTGGCCTTGTTGTTTGATAGTTGCTCCAGTGGCATCAGCAATATGCAAAAATGGAACCGCCACATCCTCTTTTATTCGATCACTAACAATATGAATTAGGTTTGTGCATAATAGGATGATCTCTGCTCCTGCCCTTTCCAATTGTTTTGCGCTATGAGATATGATGTCTCCTATTGCCTCCCACTGATTAGCAAATGTTAGCTGTTCTATCTCAGCAAAGTCAACCGAAACCATAATAATCTTAGCAGAATGCGAACCGCCTAGTAGTTGGTTGACCTTCTTATTAATAGCCTCATAATAGCCTTTAGAAGATTCCCAACCCATGCCTCCTATTAATCCAATTGTTTTCATACTAATCTTATTTGAAGTGAAATTAATGATAGCTTTGATAAAGCAGCTAAAGTCAAGTTGAATCCTTTTGAAACGATCGTTGATCATTTTTCAACTACTTAGGTTTGGATAGATTGTATCTTTGATTAATGGAGCTAAAATATTTTAGACTGATTAAAACCATCGTTGAAGAAGGTAGTCTCGTCAATGCAACAGAACGGTTGTTTTTGACCAAATCTGCACTAAGTCATCAATTACGCGAATTGGAAGAACGATTAGGCTTTAAGGTATTTATTAGATCACGAAATAAATGGGAATTGACCGAAGAAGGTGCGGAGTTATATAAGCTGGCTAATACGCTATTTAATGCTATCGACAAGAGTTTTGATGTTATAAAATATATCAAAGAAGGATCGCAAGGGACTATCAAATTTAGTGCAGAATGCCAATCGTTTTTTCCTATGATACCATCATTTATTCAAAAAATGGGAATACTATACCCTGAAATTGATATTGATGTGACCCTTGGAGCAACGCATCAAACGATCTCACAGGTACTATCAGGTGAAATAGATATTGCAGTGGTCACCTCAAAACCAGAATCCAATGAACTTTCTAGTATTTTTGTTTATGAAGATGAGATTTTTGCTACTATGCATACGGAGCATGTGTTAAATGATTTAACATATCTGGATGCCAGTCATTTTAGTACTGTTCATTTACTAATCAATTCCTTTCCTATAGAAGGTGTTGCCGTTTACGAACATTTTTTGAAACCAAATAAAATTCATCCATCGAAGATTTCCGCAATCCCTTTTACTGAAATTACCTTATCAATGCTAGAGGCAAACATGGGAATCATGTGTGCTCCTAAATGGCAACTAGACTCTTTTAAATTATCATCAGCATTGGTATTTAAGCGTATCGGGAAAAATGGGTTAAAACGGAGGCATTACCTTGTTGTAAAAAGTGAAAATCGAAATAAAAAATACATTCACGATTTTATATCAAATTTTAAAGAAGACCTTTTAGAAGTTTAAGCCTTTACTGCTTAACACCTAACGCATTATGCCATTTTTCAACCCCAACCCTTATTTTGTTATACATGCGGTAGGCCAATAAGGATAGTTTGAGTTTGGGTATCACGAAAAATAATATCCTGATATGTCTACGTTATAAAGCGAGACAATATATAAGAAACTAACATTTCGGCACTTCATGAATGTTTGGAACAGGAATTGATTAATATTAGATCGATAGGAGTAAAATTCAATTTGTTTAAACTTTAACAAATTTTATTAAACAAAATATGTAATTTTAACATCATAATAGTTAATTGAACTGGGAGTGCTATCACTCCATTGGAATTAAAACATATGAAAAATCAAGAACTTGTCCTAGACCATTACTTAGAAACTACTGAAGTATTAAACGGATTATCCCATGATGAGATTGGTGACGACCACTTATACACCGGAATCGAAACACCCATGAAACCGGATGCTTTCAAACTATCTGATTTCGAGAAAAAAGAAAAAATAGCAAACCTTTTTTCTCAGATCATGGATGTAATGGGATTAGATTTAACGGATGATTCTTTGCA
This sequence comes from Spongiivirga sp. MCCC 1A20706, assembly GCF_046524175.1. Lineage (NCBI taxonomy): Bacteria > Pseudomonadati > Bacteroidota > Flavobacteriia > Flavobacteriales > Flavobacteriaceae > Spongiivirga > Spongiivirga sp. MCCC 1A20706. Next base: position 600,322 of record NZ_JBEFZF010000001.1, on the reverse strand, counting down.
AGGAACTCCAAAGCGAGTTGCCAAAATGTATATTGATGAAATATTTTCAGGCCTGAACCCCGATAATAAACCTAAAGTTGCACTTTTTGATAATAAGTATCAGTATAATCAAATGCTTGTTGAGAAAGACATTACTTTTTACTCTAATTGTGAGCATCATTTTGTGCCAATTATCGGTAAAGCCCATGTAGCTTACATTTCCTCAGGAAAGGTCATCGGACTTTCAAAATTGAATCGCATTGTACAATATTATGCAAAACGGCCTCAGGTACAAGAACGGTTGACCAACCAAATTGCGTTGGAATTACAATCGATTTTAGAAACCGAAGATGTGGCAGTAATTATTGATGCTAAGCACTTATGTGTGTCATCAAGAGGCATCAAAGATGATACTTCTGCTACCGTAACATCATTTTATGGTGGGGCATTTAACACACCTGAAAAAATACAAGAGTTATACAACTACATTAACAACTAAAATGTCCCCTATTTTAATAGTGTATGTAACCGAGATCATACTTTTCTGGTTACTGTAGCCTAAACATTAAGGTGATTGCATTAAGTGATCACCTTTTATATTTTATACTCGATTCGATAGTATTTTTAATTAATTCAAAACACCACTTACTCCTTATCTCCAACATACTCATACCCTTGATTAATTCCCTTTTCGAGTGCTGGCACCCCGCGTTTCATCCAAACCGGCTTGGGTGCTCCCTTTAGATAATGATCAAAGTACTGGGACATTCTCAAATTAAAATCTATACGGTTTTGCAATTTGAGCGGCCAATGGGGTTCGTCGTTATAATTTAAAAACCAGGAAGGTTTACCTAAACGCCGTAGACTGACAAAGAACTCGATTCCCTGATACCAAGGCACATGACCATCAGCATCATTATGCATAATCAATAAAGGGGTATTGATTTTATCGATATTGAAAATAGGTGAATTCTCTACATAACGCTTCGGATATTCCCAGGGAGTACCCCCTATTCTACTTTGAGTATGCTCATATTGGAATTGCCTGCTTAGACCTGTCCACCAGCGGATACCACCATAAGCACTAATCATATTGGGAACTGGAGCTCCGGACTCGGCTGCTTTAAAAATATTGGTTTTAGTTACCAAGTAAGCAATTTGATACCCGCCCCAACTATGACCTTGTACTCCGATCTTATCTTTATTGACAAAACCCTTCTCTATTAATGCGGTAATTCCTGGTATTACGCAGTTAAAGGCACTTTCGCCCGGATATCCATCACGATAATGTACATCAGGATTAAAAATGAGGTACCCGCGACTTGCGTAATACGAATAGTTAATGGTACTTCTACCATAGGAAGGAGCACGATGGCGATGTAACCCATTAGAGCTCTTTTCATAAAAATTCACGATCATCGGGTATTTTTTGGAAGGATCGAAGTCCTCAGGTTTTATCAACATTCCCTTTAATGGTTTGCCATCCAGCGATACCCATTCTACCAATTCCACAGTACCCCAGTTATAGTCATTTTGTTGTGGGTTCGCGTCAGTAATTTGCTTAGGAGAGGAAAAGGACAAGTCTGAACTCCAAAGGTTAGGAAATTCTGTAAAGGATTCTCTTGTAAATACCAGCCGCTGCTTTTTATCTTCTTGCGCCAACTTAGGACGTCCGTAGGAATAAGGTCCTTCGATTAATTGCTTAAGGGATTTCTTTTTGGGGTCATAGCTAGAGAATCCACCATGCTTGGTGGTTTCATTAAAAGTACTCAACAACCAAGTACCTTTGCGAGAAATCCCTTTTTCCTCCTCATTTAATTGCACATACCGATAACGTACATTTTTCGATCGTCCTTTTGTCAGGTTTTTAGATTCGCCCGTATCAGGATTAAAAGCCCAAATATCGAAACGATCATAAATTAAGAACTGTGCATCACCTTCTGTCCACCCTGCAGCGCCATAACTATAAGGGTCATCGGGATAATCGTGTAGTTCGTTATAAAATTGCCGACCCTTTGTCAAAGCAGTGTACTTCAATGTTTTTAGGTTATAAGTAAACCAGGTACTGTCCTTTCGGCTATACCCAAAAAGATATTGGCCTTTAGGACTTAGAGACGATCCGCCATAAACATTACTTCCTAAATCCGTGCGAATACCCGTCTTGAGCTCAACACGCTGTAAATCCATAGGTCGCTGTCCAGTCCATTGGCTTTGTAGCTGGTAGGGCGTGCCATTTCCAACAACTGCATAGGTACTATTACCATTATCGGCATAACTCACGAAATCGTATGTGGGATCAGCAATCTGAATCCAATTCGTACTTTTAAAATCATAGACAGATAAGTACGCCTTTTTCTTGTCTTTTTTCACGTCCAACTCTTGGACCGTATATAGTCTTGGCTCATCATAGGTCCAAACTTCAACATTAACGATTTCTTCCTCTAACAAGGTGGTGTCTTGTACAACTGGAGCAGTCCGCATACCAAAAAATAGACGCTCTTCGTTTTTTGAAAACCAAAGCGGTTCATCCATAGAAACCAATAATCGGGAAGTACTTTCCTCAGAACCTAAAAGTTCTTGGGCTTTCAAATTACCCTGCTTCCAACTATACAATTTGGATTTTTTGATAAGGCTTTTGGTAGAATCCGTATCTACAACAAATCCTATGCGATTCCCTGAATCAGATATTCCCAATTGAGGATACTTCGTTTTGTCATGACTTTCGAACAGCTTAGTACGTGTTCCTTTGTCAACATCATATCGATATACTCCTCCAGGTATATTTTTCTTTTCACCTGAAGTCGCATAGGTTAAAAATCGGCCTTCTTTTGCCATTTTATGCTGATGTACATATTTCAAGGTATCTTCTGCTCCATCAGTTAATCGACGAATGACTAAGTGAAAGCCATTGTCCTTAGACACCTTTTTCATTTTCTTTTCAGCCTTTGTACTATCTTTTTCTTTAGTCTTGGTTGAATCTTTTTTCGTCTTTTTGGGTGCTGCTAGATAATATGCGACAATACCTGACCATTTTTCTGGTAGTGTAAATGACTTAATATTCGGAATTTTTTGCGTAGTTCTACTTTTAATATCATAGATCACCAACGTGTCTTTTGGCAGGTCTTTTTTCTTGATCTTTCTTCGCTTCATTTCCTTAATACTATCTTTCCGAGCGTTGACGGTAAAAACAGCGTATTTAGAATCAAAAGAAAACTGTCCACTTTTCGTTCGTTCGTAGGACATTATGAGATTGCCATTTGTATTTAGAAGCTTCAGCGTTTTATCTTGTTCTCCTTTTTCTAGATGGTACATGATATAGTCACCGGAATTTGAAATTTCTACATTACGAATCCGGTTCCATAGTGCTTTGTCTTTATGTTGCATCACTTTTTTCTGAGCATTGCATACTGAGGTACTACTGAATAGCAGTCCAATTAAGGCTATAATAAATGGTTTTTTCATTTGATGAAGTTTCAAGACTAGTTAGTGTTCTAAAATTATAAAACATTCCAACAATATTGAGTGTTAATAGACCTATAAATAGTTATGAAGTCCTAAATACCATTCTTTGCTTTTAAACACTCAAACCTCTTAAGAGATGTCATGCGATATCACCAGTACACTACATTTAATATTTTCTTTACATTTTATTCATATTAACTGCCCTAGTACTTGTAAATTTACCGTTGTTATTAACATCATTTTTTTATGAAAAAGCAATTACTTTTTATTGCCCTTTTTTTAATTACTAATAGTATTGTCTTTGCGCAAAATTTGGTGCAATCTGGTCCTATGGTGTGTTACTCAACGATGCGAGAGGTATTACTTTGGGTGCAAACTACCAAAGCATCAGAAGTGCACTTCGAATATTTCGACAAGGAAAACCCCAATCAACGTTTAAAAACCGAAAAATTTACCACGGAATCCAACAATGGTTTTGTAGCGAAACTGATAGCAGATCAAATATTACCTGGTAAAAAATATGGGTACGAAGTATTTATTGACGGGGTGAAAGTCGAAAAGGATTATCCTATGGAATTTCAATCGCAAACACTTTGGCAATGGAGAACCGATCCGCCTGAAGTGAATTTTGCTATAGGCAGCTGTAACTATGTAAATGAAAAACGCTTTGACAGACCGGGAAAACCATACGGAAGTGATTTTGACATTTTTAAATCGATTCATAAAAAACAGCCCGATTTTATGCTTTGGTTGGGTGATAATACCTATTTGAGAGAAGTTGATTGGAATTCCAGAACCGGTTTTTTACACCGATATACGCACACAAGATCATTACCCGAAATGCAACCATTATTGGCTTCTACCCATCATTATGCGATTTGGGATGATCATGACTATGGTCCTAATAATGCCGATGGTAGCTTTCAGTTGAAAGAAACGGCTTCTGAAGTATTTAAACTTTTTTGGGGAAATCCCAATTACGATGTTATTAATAAAGGAGGTATTACGGGTTCATTTCAGTGGGCAGATTTAGAATTTTTCTTACTGGACAATCGTTATTTCAGAACGTCAAATAATAATTTTACCACCAAGCGTGAAATGCTGGGTAAGACACAAATAGATTGGCTTATTAATGCACTGGTTTCTAGCCGTGCGCCATTTAAGTTTGTTGCGATAGGTGGACAAGTACTGAATTCTGAAGCGATGTATGAAAACTATGCCACTTTTTCGCAAGAACGAAAGTATTTACTTGATAAGATTCGTGAAGCCAAAATTGAAGGTGTAATTTTTCTCGATGGTGACAGGCACCATACCGCATTGAGTCGTATGCAAGAAAGTGACAGGATGTATCCGCTATATGATCTTACGTGCTCTTCCCTAACTGCGGGATCTAATAACAATAAGGAAGAATTGAACGTCTATAAATTAGAAGAAACCCTAGTTGGGCAACATAATTTTGGAATATTAAACGTTAGTGGTCCACGTAAAGAACGTGTGCTAACTATCAATATATTTGATAAAAACGGAAAAGTACTCTGGACCAAAAAAATTAAAGCACAGGACTTAAAATATAAATAACCGCTATCAAACAGCGCTATTACTTAAAGGCATTGTTCAGCAGTTGTTGGAGGCTTGCCCAGGACTTTTGATCGGCCTCGGCATCATAAGCGAGCGGTAAGTCAAATTTCTTACCATTCGCATCCGCTGCTTTAGAGGTAAAACTGTGCTTCACCCCTGGATACGATATATACTCATAAGTAGCACCAATTGAATCCATTGCAGCTTTAAAAGCAGTTACTGACTCAGGACTTATAAAAGGGTCGTCAGCCCCATTACATACCAATATTTGGGCCTTTAGGTCTTTATTGGGCATAACCGGTACTTGTACTCCACTATGGAATGCCGCAACAGCATCAAGGTCAGCGCCGCTATTGGCCATAGTTAATACGACACTTCCACCAAAACAGTATCCAATGGCAGCAATATTTTCCGGATTTACAGATTCATGTTGTTTTAGCAAATCTAAAGCGGCGTTAAAGCGAGCGGTCGCTTCAGGTAAATTTGTCATTACGCTCATGGCAAACTTTCCTGCATCATTTGGGTGATTAGCTTGTTTGCCATCACCATACATATCTACAGCAATAGCTGTGTAACCAAGCTCTGCTAGCATGTCTGCACGTTCTCTTACATATTCGTTATGGCCCCACCATTCGTGCACGACAATCACACCTGGCCGCTTTTCTTTCTTATTTTCATCAAAAGCAAGATATCCTTTTAATTGAGTAGTGTCAGTAGCGTATGTAATTTCTGCTCCTTTTACTTTTACAACAGCCTTTTCTGGCTTGTCTGCTGTTGCAGATTTTTGTTTGCAAGAAGTGGTAAAAACAATAGCAAAGAATACGATGTAGGTTACTAGCTGCTTCATTATATATGATTTTTTGTAACCTAAAGATACTGATTATCATCATTTAAATAAGAAATGCCAAATGAATTATGATTCGAAACTGTTTAAAATGACAAAAGAACAAGTTATACTTGGCAGGCTGAAGTGATTTCACTTTTTCAGATCTGTTATGCCTTTGAATGCAACACCCACACTAGCGATTGAACCAGCCACTCCAATAAAAGCATTGCCTGAAAATGACAGCAATATTCCAGTTATTAATCCTAATACACCGATTGCGATTCCGAGTTTGGCAGAATTCTTCCTCTTTTTATCCATCATGAATTAGTACTATTCTTTATTCTTGTTTTTTTCAAATTCTTCGGATCTTTTGATTTGCTTTTCAATATCCCATTCTAGATTAAACCTATTTTTTAAATGCTCTGCAATTGGACCTAAACCTATTTCGGCTCTTCTCTTATCAATATTCACAGGATCATATACTGGCCAAACATCAAAGCTTTTAGTTTCTTTATAATATTTTATTTGGCCTCCATAAATTTGAAGATCTCCGCGGTCAGTGGCAATTCTATCTTCTGCCCTAACCAAAAATCTTGGATCGAGTTTTTTATTTATCACTGCCTCTCGCATCATTGGAAGATACGCTACCCGAACCTCTGGGCTTGAATGCTGAAGGACATTACAGATAGTAAGACTACCCTGTTCTCCAATACTATCTTTTGACGGCCAACCATGCGTAGAGAGTAAATCTTTGATTTTTACCTCGTTTATAATGTGATTCTTTTTATAAATTTCATTTTGAATTTTTCGCTTCTCCGATTCCATACCAAATATTGCTGCAAGAGAATCCCTTAATCTAATAGGTTCTTGCTCCGTTCTATATATGGTATCTAAAAATGCGATGAGATATTCGTTAGTAGATTTGTAATTATCTTGTAAATCAACTGTTTTTTTTTTGGAACAGCCTATAATAACGAATACTAATAATAACAAAGCGTATTTCATTCTTTTAAAATGCTGGATAACCAATGTATACTGCGAACTCCAGTCATGGGAAATGCTGTTTGATGATTACCCTCGATAGTTTCGTGTTTTAAAATTAGACTTTTATCGTTTCTTGATCGAAATAAACAAATCAATTCTTCAAAATTGTTCAGCTCTTTTTCTAAAGTACCATAAGAAATAAAAAGGTTGGAATTTAAGCTTTTATGTTTGTTATCCGAAAGAAATGGTGTGTCTTTATTAATGGTCGGACTACCAAGAATGTAATTTTTAAAGGTATCAGGCTGTGTGAGTAATATATATGCACCAAATTCTCCTCCAAGAGAGTACCCAAAATAAGTACGGTTGTTTGAGGCAACGTGATAATTACTTTCTACATACTTGATTACATCATTTCGAATAAAACTTAGATGATTTTTGGCTTGTCCTAAATGATATTTTGCTTGAATTTCGGATTTATGGTGTTCGCTTACGGAGTAATCTCGAAATCTACTTACATGTTCGCCTACCTCATTCATTAAATTGATATCGTTGTCTTTTTGCCAGGAAATTCCAACCAAAAGAGCATCTTCTAAAATGTATTCTGCAGCACCTGATAAGATTTCGATATGCCACATAGCATCGGTAAAATAAATTACCGGATATTGTTTGTCGTTGTTCTTCGAGTATCCTTCAGGTAGTTTAATATACAGTTCGTATTGTCTATTAGCTTGCCTATCTTTTATAGGAACTACCTGGATTTTTGGTAATTCTAGATAAGACTTTTCTATAGCGGTCGAATCAGTTTTCAAAGGATTGTTTTGAGCAAAAACCGTGCTAAGCGATAAGAAAATAGTGAGTATTGGTAAATAGGTGATTTTCATAATTGTCCTTTTGGTTTTAGTACGGTCTTAGTGTTTCTATAATCTAAGCATCCACCGAAAATATGTCAATATTTTCGAAGTCGCCTGAGCCCATATTCCTATTAAAAAAGAGGCACTTACCATCAGGTGAGATGAAAGGCTGTCCAACCCTTGGCGATATAACGGACTCTTGCCATCGATTATTTTTATATTGAAAAACAACAGATTCCTTTTTTATTTTCCGTACTATCTCCAACTTCTCTGATGAAATAAAATTCTTTTAGGTCTGGAGTGAACACACCGCCATATTTCCAACCTGCTGTGGTAACTACTTGGGGAGCAAAAACAACAGGCGTTTCATCCGGAGGACTTTGTCCAAGATAAAGTTCTTCTATTGACATTTGGTCATTGCCTGCTGTTTGATTTTTTTTGGAATTGCAGGCATACAAAAAAAAGCATACCCACAGCTATTAAAATGAAGTTTGTTCTTTCCATCATTTAGATTTTCTTATGACAATTTATTACTTTATAAATGCCGGCAGGATATGCTCTGCAGTTATTTGCAAGGCCCCATTACCATGATTGTTATGCCCTGTAAAAACAACAATCAGATTAAGCTCTTCAATTAAAATGATGTACTGACTACCACCACCCTGAGCAGACGCGCTGAAATAGCTTTTATCACCAACTTTTAAATCTGCATTCCACCAGAAATAACCATATCCCTGATTAGAGACATCTTTTCCACCGCCAAAGACATCATCATCCCCAACATTGACGACTCTACTAATTGCTCTGGTAATAAAGGCTTCCGGAATTAGCTGTTCGCCATTCCATTTACCCTTATTCATCGCCAATATTCCCAACTTCATCATATCTCTTGATGATATGCTCGATCTCCATCCGGCAGCGGGAAGACCATTAAGTTCATCAGTCAACCAGATGTAATTTGTAATGCCTATTTTATTGAAAAGTTCATTTTTAATAAAGTCTTTAGCAGAACCTGGAACAACAGCTTCTATAACTTGCATTATTAAACCAACACCGTCTCCATATTTAAAATTTTGGGACTTTTCAGTAATCGGTGTACTATGTTCGAGCAAGGCTTGAACTTCACCTTGGCCTTTTAATAAGCTTGGAGTTTCTTCGATTTTTTCTTTCTGCTCTTTACTTATTCGAATACCTGTTCGCGAAGTTAGTGCATGGTTCAAGGTGATCTTTTCTACACCATCAACAAATTTTGTGGAATCAAGATCTTTAAGAAAGCTTACTAAAGGCTTGTCTAAATCTTCCATAGTTAGATATCCTAGCTGGATGGCCCGTGCAAATGCTAAGCCGGTATACGTCTTAGTGGCTGACGCTTGTGGATGAGGCATATTGATGCGACCACGTCTAAAGTATGATTCAAACAAGAGCCTGCCATTATGAGCAATAAGAAAGCTGTCAAAGATACTATCTTTACTATCGGCTATCTCCTGAGACAACTTAAGAATCATCGCTTTATCTCCTCCATCAATACCTAATTTACCTACAGGAATACCATCACTTCTATTTTTTGGAGATGCATGAACAATAGCTTCTTTAAGAATAGAAATATCGCGGAAAGAATTTACGTATTCTTTAACTGCTGTATCAGCTAAGCTACTATCGCTTCGTTGTGTTTTGATTTTTAACCATGCGGGACTTGTAGCATTCGGTATTAACTTTCTGACTTCGCCACCATCAATGTTCATTATATAAATACTTTTTTCTCCATTCCTAGTTGATGAAAAAATTAGTTGAGAACCATCAGGAGACCATGATGGATACCAATCATCAAAATCGTTATTTGTCAATCTTTTTTGATTAGAACCATCAATATTCATCACATAAATCTCATGGTTCCCATCTCTGTCTGACATAAAAGCTATTTGCTTGCCATCGGGTGAAACCTCAGGGTGCCAATCTTCAGCTTCATTGTCTGTTAAATGAATGATATTCTTACCATCAATATCTGATATACTTATCTCATTTTTTTTGTCTTTGAATTCAGAGTGAAAGACTATTTTACCTTCAGGAGTAAAATAAGGACCACCACCATTAAGTGATTTGAGTTGAGTTTGTTGGCTGCCATCAGAATTCATAATCCAAAGTTCTTTCTTCCAATTTTTGTCTGTGTCCTTATAAGCTCTAGAAAAGACTATTTTCTTTCCATCGGGCGACCATGTTGGTGAATTATCCCATTTATTTTTTTCATGAGTTAATCGTTTCCTATTAGTACCATCCCTGTTCATTGTGTGAATAGACCATGTTTTTTTGTCATCATATTTGTAATAAAAAGCAAAATGTTTTCCGTCAGGAGACCAAGCCAAATAACCACCTTTCTCGTTGGTGCTTTTTATAGTTGATTTACCATTAGCATTTATTTGATGAATTTCTATAGTACCCGATTCAGTTGATGAATAAGCAATTGTACTGGAAGTTGACTCAGATAGTTGCCCATTCTGGCAATATGCATTGACCGATATTAGAGTCAATACGAATAGGACATTTATTTGCTTTAAATTTTTAGTTTTCATTGAATATTGGGTTGAATGTGTTTTTGTACCTTACAAAAGATGTATTTTTCTTTGATGAATTCAATCTAAATTTTGCCAACTGCTCTATACCCTAATAAACTGCTCTAAGAAGCCATTTTATAATGGTTAGTTTGCGTTAGAAAACCTCATTAAATGAATTTGAGATCTTTACCTTGTTTTCTTTTAGTATTGTTATTTGTGAGTTCATGCACTCAAGAATCTCCCATTTTCAAGAAGTATGAAACTGTATTCAAAATAGGTGATCAACAAGAATGGGCAGCAAAAAAATGGAATAATCAAGACTGGGTAAAAAAAATTGATTGGGTGCCTGACGGACTGATTTTCTGGTCAAGGACTGAGATTGATATTTTAAAAGCCCCAGAAACTTTTCAACCCTATGGTATTCAGCTAGAAGTATACGGTGAATATGAGGTTTTTTGGGATGGCACTTTGATCGGGAGAAATGGGAATCCGGGACAAGAAGCCATACTTGAACCGGAAGGTAAACTATGGGCGACGTTTAGTATCCCAGAACATCTGACCACAAAAGGAGAACATGTATTAGCAATACGATCAAGTCTCTATCATTTTCCAGATCACGTTGGTATTTGGGCTATGGATATCAATTATTATGATGATCTATTGACCAGCCAATTAATCGAAACTTCCTATATACACCTTTTTGCCGGAGCCTTTCTGATCGCCTCTTTCTATTTTTTCTTTCTTTTTTTAGGAAACAAAAAAGAGTATCCGATGCTTGTTTTTAGCATTAGTTGTTTTTTCTTTTTTGCCTTGACAATGACCCAGTTTATTAGGACCACCGTGCCAATCCATTACAGTCTCCATGTGATAAGACTAGAGGTTATTACCAGTTTAATGTTTGGTATTTCTTTTTTAATTCCACTCTATTTTTCTATGCAGTTTCCCTATCCTAAACGGAAGCTTTTTTTAGGTATTTATGTTGGAATTTTATTATACATATTCATCTTTAAACACCATTCTTTCAATTTCACAGCTTATAATATGGTGGTGAGTTTATGGGTGTTTTCTGCTGGGATAGCGATATTTGGAGTATATAAAAAAGCCAAAGGAGCTCTTTTAGTTTTGCTTACCCTTCTTATTTGCGTGGGCATACGTTACTCGGTTTCATTTACTGTCAGCCTTTTTGCAGGTTTTAGCCTTATTCTTTTGAGCATGCTGTATTTACTTTCGCTTAGAATTAAAGAACAACGCTTGGCCTATGAAAATTCACTAGTTCAATCTACGCGCCTGAGATTAGAATTACTAAAAAAGAATATTCAACCTCATTTTCTGATGAACACCTTGACCTCATTAATAGATTGGGTGGAAGAATCCCCAAAGAAAGGAGTTTTGTTCATAGAGGCATTAGCCAAAGAATTTGATCTTTTTAATCAGATTGAGAACCAGACATTAATACCAATTACTCAGGAAATAGAACTTTGTCGTTCGCATTTAAAGATTATGGAATATAGAAAAGAGGTTAACTATTCTTGGGAGGAAGAAGGCATAGATCCCGAAGAAAAAATACCACCGGGAATTCTTCATACGCTGTTGGAAAATGGAATCACGCATAGCTTGCCTCTAGAGGATAATAGCATAAGATTTAAGCTAGGATTCGAGTCAAATAGTGATTTTAAATGCTTTACGTTTTTAACGTTTGCAACTTCTGCAAGAGAAGCAACAAACAATATGAAAGAAGGTACTGGACTTAAATATATCAAGGCACGTCTCACGGAGAGTTATCATGAACAATGGGAATTTACCTCAGAACCTGTACATCATGGATGGAAGAACACCATAAAAATTTATTTGTAAAGAGATGAAGATTTTAATTGTTGAAGATGAATCAAGGATAGCTAAGAGAATAGAACGAATGACTCGTGCCTTTTTTGGGGACAGCTTACGAGTAATAAATCATACAAACACGCTGCATGAGGCAATGAAATTTATCGGGAATAATGAATTGGATCTCGTTCTTTTGGATTTAAACCTTAATGGTGAAAATGGTTTTGATCTACTTACTGCAGCTGTTTCTGAATCGTTTCATACAATAATTATTTCAGCTTATAAAGAGCAAGCAATTACTGCTTTTGAATATGGAGTGCTCGATTTTGTGCCAAAACCTTTTAATAGTACCCGGTTAGACCAAGCTTTAATGAGAGCAGGTTCAAAAGAAAAAACAGGACCCAACATAGTTAAGTTTTTAGCTGTGAAAAAGCGGCATAAAGTACAGCTAATAGCTATTGAAGAAGTAACTTACATAAAAGGCGCCGGTGCCTATACGGAGCTCTTTATGACAAATAAAAGAAAAGAGTTACATGATAAATCGCTCGAAAAACTAGAACAGCTGTTATCGCCTAGTTTTGAACGTATTCACAAATCGTATCTGGTTAAAATGTCTGAAATAAAGGAAATTATAGTAGAATCTGGCAGCAAATATATCGCCGAGCTAAAAAATGGACAGCTTATACCTATTGGAAGAACAAAATATAAGGACCTCAAATCGAAGTGGTTGTAATCTAATCTCAAAAACGGTTCAGTCAACATTGGCTTGGTATAACTCGATAGCTTTCAGGTAGTTTTCAGCCCCATTCATGGTCATATCATTAATAAAGCCATCAAGTTCCGGATGGTGTTTCTTTATCCAAGAGGTTAATGAATCTACTCCTTGTCGCCAAGTATTCCAATCAACATTGGTGCAGTTCAATTCTTCTATTTTTGAAATTTTTCCTGAGCTAAAACTGATTCTATATTGACATGTCATATCGCTATTTTTCAAAAACGTATTACGAACCGAATTTATTTTGACATTGGCAATGACCTGATTGCTCTTTTCTTCTAGTTCCACTAATTTGTAAGAGGGCTTGAATATCGAATCCCATTTAAAGACTTCATAAAAACCCTTCGTATTGTAAGGCATAACATAATCTCCTGAAATAATGGTGATACTATCATTCACAAGTGTTTTCAATTCATTAAAGTCTAATTTATTCCTAGCATTATAATAGGCCGTAATAGTATCTTGATGATTCAATTTTGCGTCCGTACAACCTACCATGAAATAAAGAGAAACTAGAAGTAAAACTATCTTTTTCATAAACTACCTATTTAGTATTTTAATATATTAAAACTGTGATATTTTCCTTAATAGACATATTACCTAAGCCAATAGTAAGTGTATGAGCTCCCTCATCAAAGATACTCGTAGCCGCCTGACCATTGACTTTTACCTCGAGAGCTTTTTTTATCCCATGAAAAACAATTGTATAATCTCTAGAAATACTTGCCCCTTCAAAATTACCATTAGCCTTTTCTATAGTCAATTTTTTTAGGGTATTATCATACTGCATAAGTGTTCTTCGCAATTCTTCATTGGTTTGGTATTTTTCACTTATACCATCATCTTCATACAGCGTAAAACTACCATTGGCGCCAGCATAAACGTGTATCATCAATTCTGAATTATTAGCACTGGCAATACTAGTTGAAGGTGCGATTGTTGGTATAATGGCTCCTGCTTTTATAAAAATAGGATACGCATTATCTACTATTTTGAATGACAATTGTTCTTCTTTTTCATGATATTCATCATTCCAATAGTTGTACCATCCTCCTTTTGGTAACCATACATCAACGAAGTTAGAATTGGATATATTTGGAGTAATTAACATGTTTTCACCCCATAAATATTGAAGATCTCGATTCCATGCCTGTTCATTATCACCATAGTCCAAAATCATAGGTTGAACCATGGGCACTCCTTTTTCATGAGCCAAATAAGCATTTGAATAGGTGTATGGCATCAAGCCATAGCGCAAATCACTGTATTTTCGAGCCACTGCTTGTGATTCCTTCGATCTGTCTAAGGGCCATCGCGAAGCACCCATACCATGTGGTTTCCATATGGGAGAAAAAGCACCCATTGCCATGGCCCATTGCTGATATAGTTGTTCGTCGGGTCCTGTATTCTTATCCCAATCATAAAACCCTCCTGCATCATGCCCCCAGAATGGAAAGCCAGATAACCCCGCCAGTTGCATAGACCGTATTTGAAATTTCATATCCTCGTAAGTAGGATATATATCACCACTCCAAAGGGTTGCGTATCGCTGCGCACCTGCAGTCATGCCGCGTACCCAGACATAGGGGCGCTTCTCTACTCCAATCTGTTTATCCCAACCATCCTTCACTAATGCTTTTGCAATTAAGAAGAACCAATAGTTTCGCATTTCAGCGGAGCTTCTTCCATTGGCTAAAACCATATCTTTCGGTGCCTTCCCCATTTCATCAAACTCATCTATCCAAAGAGCGTCACCTGGATATTTTAGGGTTGGATCTAGTGATTTTTTGTAAAAAATATTCCAAAACCAATTTCTAAATTCAGCATTGGTTAAGTCAGGAGCACTTTCCTTAAAATTGATCCCATCTGTAACAGGAATATTAAACTCTGGTTTCCATCCTTCACTAAACTGTCCAATACACCTATTAAAATCGATCGTCATGCTAAGTCCCTGCTCGTCTGTCCATTTTTTATAGTCAGTAGGATTTGGGTATCTTCCCCTGTCCCACTCAATAAAAGATTCGCATCGCTTTCCTCCGCCTGCACGCCACCTATTATCATTGACAATGTGATCTAAAGGAAACCCCGCTGCTTTATGGGCCTGTATTTTACCTCGCCACCAGGTTTCATTGGATGGTGTTGCCGAATTATGATCATGTCCTTTATCCGAAAGCTGAAGACCAAATATAGATTTTTGGGGTAAACGTGGCTTGCCTGTTAGGGAGACATATTCTTGTAATACTTCCTTCAGGCTTGGACCAAGAATGAAAAAATAATCCATTTGTCCTTCAAAACCAGAAGTTTTAATTCCAAATTCATATGCTCCATCTTCACCAAAATTGAAGTAATTCTCAAAAGTACTATTCAAAAATATACCATACCCTTTACTCGACATAAAGAAGGGTACAATTAAAGGTGCTTGTTCATGTGAATCACTCCCATAGTTTCTGGCATGTTTTTTTCCTTTGAGATCAATACTTGCTTCTCGACCATAATAACTATGTCCTAAACCTGTAAAATGCTCGTTAGGGTCGCTAACAAATGATCGGATCAAGTCGTCTGCATTATCAATAGAACCTGGCTTTTCTCTTAATATTGATTGCCCTAAATAATGATAATCGAGCGTTAAGTTTTCTTTATCTATGAATAGTTGTAAGTTTTCTTGACCAACCATCCCTACTTCATAAGTGTTCTTAGTTTCCTTAATAGTAAGCCCCCCATCAAAATCATGAGAAGCGACCATTTCATAATGATCATTTGGAAAAAACTCCTCGTCGAACTGCGCATATTGGACTCTGATCATTTTATTACCATAAGGTATCAGTCGAAGTTTGATACCTTCAGTATTGGAAATTAAAATACTATTACCTTGAATTTTGTAAGTTTTATTAGTACAGGCGCTTAGAAAAAGTACTAAAAACAGTAACAAATAAAGATATGTTAGTCGCTGCATAAAAGACGTGTCGTAGTGTTAAACCTTAAATTTAAACTAAAGTTAGAACATAAATAAAAAGTCAATACAACTATAAAAATATCTTAAAGTATTTGTTGTTATCATATATAAAATAGTATCTATGCGTGGCGGCTATTTTAGTGGACTAAATTTGTACAACTATTGATTAAAACAATATTTGACTTCGCAATAATTGCGGGTAGTATTATAGGATACTTCATTGGTATTGCGTTACTAACAGTTACTTTTTATAAAGGGCGTGCTAATAAATATCTTGCCGCCTCTCTATTTTTGCAATCAACTATTACGTTTGCAGGATGGTTTGATCTAGACAATTTCGTCTTTGAGTTTATTCTAAATATTACATTAGAATTTCTGTTTGCGGCTACCTTGTTCACATATTTTCTTATTCAAATAAAGCATGAGTACTTAACAAAAAAATGGTTTAAATGGTTGTATGCTCCATTTATACTTTCTGTAGGTATTGAATGTTATTTTATCACAAGTTCCATTTTTGGTTTTTATAGTGAGCATTTCGATACCCTGATATATTATCTTAAGGATAGCACATCATTTCTTTTCAATGTGATTCTTATTTTTTGGGGAAGAATATTAATAAAAAAGAGTTCTGCCGTTTCTAAAATGGAAAAACGATGGTTATTGAGATTCAACTTTTATATTTTCTGCCTTATTTTAATCTGGCTTGTATCTAAAATAGAGTTTTATCTTTTCGATTCTGATCATATTATCGATTTTCTACTAATCATAGTTTCCCTTTTTTCATGGTGGGTTTTGTATAATGGGATTTTCAAGTTACAGGTAGCAATTCAAAAAAACGAACTACACGATTATCTTGTTGCACAAGGAAGCATTAATACAAGACCAAAAAAGAAAGTAAACGAAACCACCGTTTCTAAAATCAGTGCACAACTCTATGCGTTAATGGATGAAGAGGAGTTATATAAAAATCCTCTTTTAAGTCGGAGCGAGCTAGCAACTCGCCTAGGGACTAGTGAAGTGTACCTGTCCCAAATATTAAATCAGGAAATGAATAAAAGCTTGAGCCAATTTGTTAATGAATACCGAATTGATGCTGCTAAAAATCTCTTACACAATCCTGTGTTTAACAAATACTCTGTTGAGTCGATAGGCTTGGAAGCCGGGTTTAAATCTAAGAGTGCTTTTTATAGTACCTTTAGAACCCATATGGGAATCTCACCAGGAGCATATAGAAAGGGTAAACAAACGTCCTAATTTGTATACCGTTACTTTTTTAGCACCTCTCCCGCTGTTTTTTTACGCGTTGTATTTTTTGATATCGATACTTTTATTTTCAGAAATAGAAAAAGAGTTTTAATGAAATGCACACATACTAGTACCTCAAGGTACACTTTATCATCACCGCTATTTATTGACTCCTCTTTAACAAACAATCATAAAATGTAGTCGACGTCAGCCTATTTTTTTGTGAGAGTTTTATCGTTTTATTACCATCACCTTAAGATTTTCATGAACATTTACCACATAGTTTTACGGCACTAAACAATCTATATGAAACAAAAATTACTCGCACTTACTGTATTCATCCTTTTCTTCTTTGACATAGGATATGGACAAAATCAAGAAAACAAAGGAATTCAAAAAAGGGAGCTATCTACATCCTTTTTCGACAGAACCGAATTTAGAATAGGATACTCAGGCACTATTTTTTGGAGTAACGGATTAACCATTGGTGCAGAATATGTCTGGAAAGAATATGATAAAACAAAAGAACGGAGGGGCAGTCAAAGAACCAATACACATCAGTTTTTATTGAATGGAAATTTAGGATTTGCCACCAATTTTGCATCCAAAACAGATACCGGAGCTTTCGCCAATTTCGGAATCACATGGCGTCGTACCAATAAAAAAGGAAAACAATTTAGTATTGAATTGAATCCACTAGGGTATTACCGCTCCTTTTTACCGGAGACTTTTGAAGTGAATGGCGATAATGTAGACAAGGTGTTTTTACCCGGACGAGGGTACTACGCTCCTTCCCTATCTGTTGGAATAGGAAAACAGCGTAAAGGAAAAGTACGTTCAGGAAGTTACTTTAATATTAACTATAGTCCGCGCTTTAACTACAACGCCGGCACACTCCCGACCTTTTCATTGCAATATGGTTTCCGGTTTAATTTTAATAACAAGAAATAATGAAAAAAATATACCTATTAACAGTTGGGCTAATTGCAATTTTAAGTCTTGCTTCTTGTGCTAATGAAGACAATCTAAATGACCTGAACGAAACCATTTTTGTGCGTCATAAAAATGCAGACATGCCGGCTTACATTAGAGGAAATGCCTCTGAAAAAGTCTTTTTAGTGACCTTAAACGGCGGACCCGGAGGTATCGGTTTGGAATTGACAGGTAATGCCTTAGATGCCATTGAAAAGCAATATGGTGTTGTCTATTTCGATCAGCGTGGCTCTGGAATGTCACAAGGCAGCTATGATGCAGAAGATATTAGTGTTGATTTGATGGCAGAGGATGTACTGGCCTTGGTTAAGGTGTTAAAACGCAAGTATGGTAGTGACTCTAAATTTTTCTTACTCGGACATAGCTGGGGCGGCACACTAGGAACTGCCACTCTAGTAAAAGATCAAAGTGACTTTGCCGGATGGATTGAAGTTGACGGCGCTAATAATCCTGCAGGATTATATGACTTATATAAAGAAACATTTACAAATACGGCAAATGAACAAATTGCCTTGGGGAACAGCGTTGATTTCTGGGAATCTGTTTTAGAACTTGTTGCAGAAGTAGATGCTGAGTCAAACATAGATGATTTCTTAGAACTTAATAGTAAAGCGTTTGACTTAGAGGAACGATTACAGGATGATGGTTTTATAAATGAACCTGATGGCGCTTCAGATGAAAGTAATAAGGTGATTTTTCAATATAACATCTTAACTGCAATCTGGAATAGTGATCGGATTGCGGACATACTAATATATGATCAAAAGCTATTTCAAACGGTGGATTTTACCGATCAACTTTCGGAAATTACCATTCCTTCATTGTACATTTCAGGGCGGTATGATATGATAGTACCCCTAGCTTCTTCTCAAAGAGCATTTGAAAACAATGGCTCAGAAGTAAAAGAATTACTCATATTTGAACAATCTGGTCATTCTCCCGGCTCTAGTGAAACCGAGCGTTTTGCTGCTGAAGTATTGCGTTTTATGAATACTCATAAATAATGAAAAAGCTGAGTTCAACATATATAGCAACGTTGATCCTACTATTTGTTGTCATCTGCTATAGTTCTTGTTCAAATGATGATAGTCTGAATAATTTAAGTGAAACCATTTACGTACGCCATAAAAATGCCGATATGCCGGCCCATATTCATGGTAACGCAACAAACAAGATATTTTTAATCACCTTGCATGGTGGCCCCGGCGGACTTGGCTTGGGAATGCGTTATCCCAGTTTTATAAATCGCATTGAACCCAATTATGCCGTTGTTTATTTTGATCAACGAGGTGCTGGAATGGCGCAGGGTAGTTATGCTGAAGAAGATGTTTCTATCGAGCTTCTTGGCGAGGATATTATAGCCTTAAAAAATGTATTAAAAGCCAAATACGGTCAGGATTCACGTTTCTTTTTAATGGGACATAGTTATGGCGGCACCGTAGGGACTGCTGCTCTTTTAAAAAGCCAAGAGGACTTTTTAGGTTGGATTGAAGTTGGTGGTTCTAATCATCCTTACGGGGTTTATTTTGCCAATATTGAAAATCATGTACGTGTAGCTGATGAACAAATAGCACTAGGAAATAGCGTTGCTTATTGGGAATCGGTCAAACAACTTGTAAGTGAAGTCGACAATACGACTAGAAATCAAGAAGACTTTAATAAGTTAAATTCCGAGGCTGGTTTTGCTCAAGAAAAACTAGAAGCAGACGGTGTCATCAATCGACCTACCAATCAGAGTGACGTCTTTTTTGATTATAACTTGCTGACTGCCTTATGGAATATTTACCAAATACAGTCCATTGAACAAGATTATTTTGGTGACTTTAATCTAAACGATCAAATTTCAGAAATCACGATTCCCACCCTGTTACTCTGGGGTAAATATGATATGGTAGTACCACCATCACTTGGTGTCACGGCCTTTGAAAATATTGGATCAACCGATAAGGAGCTCTTTATTTTTGAACGTTCTGGACATTCCCCTATGGAACACGAACCTTTGTTGTTTACGGATACCGTGTTGGAGTTTATGAATCGGAATAAATAGTACACGATCTTGAGATAAATTTTTGAATAACAAGATCAGGTCGAGCGCAGTAGAGATCTCTCTTTTAGTGATATACGTTTCATTTATATCCTATCCAAAACAGCTTTTCTATAGGACTTCCCAATGGGTAGTTTGCTATCGTTTTGTAGTACTACCTGATTGCCATCTATAAGCTTTAATTGGTCGAAATTAATGGCATAAGACTTATGAATTCTCAGAAAATTATCGGGTAATTTCAATAGAAAATCAGATAAGGTTTGCGGAGCCAATACCTTGTTTTCAGCATAAATTTTAATGTAATTCCCATAAGCTTCAATATGGGTAATAGCATCATAATCAAGCTTAATGATCTTCTTGTCGCTCTTTACAAATATCGATTTATTTACCTCTTCCTTGTCCTCTGAAATGGGATTTATTGCAAGGTTTGGTTTTTGCTGCACTTTATTAACCGCCTGTAAAAAACGCTCAAACGAAAAAGGTTTTAATAGATAATCAGTTACCGACAGTTCGAAGCCTTCGACAGCATACTCAGGGTAAGCAGTGGTGATAATAACACTTGGTTTTTGCTGTAAGGTTTTTAGTAAACTTAATCCAGTAAGTTTTGGCATATTGATATCTAGAAACAAAAGATCAATAGGCTTATCTTGTAATACTTCCATCACTTCAAATGCATTTTTGCAAGAAGATACCAATGCTAAATTTGGAATCGACTCCATATAATTTTCGAGTATCTGACGGGCTATCGGCTCATCATCTGCAATGATGCATTGTAGTACTTTCATGCTATAAATCTAGTATTAATTCAACTTCATAGCGCCCCCCAGTCTCAAGTATGCTAAGTTGGTGTTTATTAGGATACATTAAAGCTAATCGCTTTTTTACATTCTGCAATCCAATTCCACTTCTGCCCTTTTCTAGGTAATGATCATTTTGTTTGGCGTTCATATTGAATGTATTATGAGACTTAAAAACGAGTTGTCCATCTTTGGCTGAAACAGCAACATAAACCTGGCTTCTTTCATGATCAATGTCCAAGTGTTTAAATGCATTTTCGACGAAAACAATCAATAACATAGGGGCTATTTTGATGGTGCTGTCACTCACCCTATTTTCAAATACAATTTCAGTTTTATCTTCCAGTCTGATTTTTTCTAAATCCATATAGTTTTTCAAATAACTAAGTTCTTTTTCTAGAGGAACATAGGTTTCTTTGGTCTCATATAAACTGTAGCGTAACAAATCGGATAGCTTTAACATCAAATTAGGTAATTTATCAGATTTCACTACAGACAAACCATACAAATTATTGAGCGTATTAAATAAGAAATGTGGATTTAACTGCGCTTTTAAAAGCTTCAATTCCGCTTCCTTTTCTTGTTGACGGAGTACAAAGCTATCTCGCGCTATTTTCATGGCAGAGGCAAAAGCAAGTGCTAATAATAAAATGCCAAAAAAGTTTACGAACATACTCAGCTCCAATGTTTGCCCTAATGAAGATTTTATAATGAATACTGAAATGATGGTGAACACAGTCGTGTTTAGTAAAAACAAACTGATAAAGACAGGAAATTTTTTTCTTAAGAACGGTAGGATATACAGATTGTTTATATAAACGGTCGGCGCTAATAATAAGATAATGTAGAAGGAAACCAAAATGCTATCATCAGCTTGAATGGTAGCGGCCAGTATTAAAAACAGCACAAACCAGATAAAGGCATTCTGTATTATTTTGTTATCTATCCACGAATCTAGTTTCGACATTCTTTATTCAATTAGCTACTCAAAAATAGCATCTAACCTGCTTTTCTTTAATTTTTAATGATAAAAGCGCACCATTTCAATTTGAATGTACCGTTTTTCATGATTATAGGGCAATCGATCTAATATCATTTTTTAGAAGCCATTGATCATTCTTTTTTTTAGCTGCCGCAGAAATGGTTGAGTTTTGAATCAAATAGTTAAAAACATATAGATATGAAAACTTTACAACACATTACACTAGTAGCTTTTCTATGTATACAAGCTATGGTATTTGGTCAAACAGAAAATGCAGAAGCGAATGCCAATCAGGAAAAAGCAAAAACCACTATTGAAACAGAAAAATTTAAAGATGCCATCGGTACTTTTTTATTGGTAGAAGGTGACTTCGAACTGCAAATCGTACAAAAAGAAGAAAAGATGTACATCATTACTGAGTTCTCAAATGACATCCTGATTCAAAAAAATGACTCCACACTTTGCGAACCAACACGAGGTGTCGATTTATCGTTGATTGCTGGTAATACGAATGGACTACACTACTCTCAAAATGGATACGAGACCATTCTTAAAAGGGTCGAAGAAAAAAAGTAGTACCATGCAATTAGAACTTCAAAACGTATCGAAACGATATAATAAGAATGCCTTTGGATTGCGAGATTTTTCAATCAGCATTGAAAAAGGCATTCTTGGCTTACTAGGACCTAACGGCGCAGGAAAGTCAACTTTGTTGCGAATGATTGCTACCGTTAATAAGCCGACCACAGGCATTATTAGTTTAAACAAGAACAATATCGTAAAGGACCCTAATTATATGCGCAAGCAGTTAGGCTTCTTACCGCAGGATTTCGGAGTCTATCCTAATTTGAATGCGGTGGAGTTCCTGACCTATATGGCGGCTCTTAAAGGCTTAGGTGGTAAAAATTTAAAACCAAGAATTCTAGAGTTACTCGAAGGTTTGAATCTACTAGCGGTGGCAAAGAAACCCATTGGGAGTTATTCTGGTGGAATGAAACAGCGTGTAGGTATTGCCCAGACCTTATTGAATAATCCTAAAATTGTCATTTTTGATGAGCCTACCGTAGGATTAGATCCTGAAGAACGGGTACGCTTTAGAAACTTGATTTCTGACTTGGCAAATGATTGCATTGTGATCCTGTCTTCCCATATTGTATCCGACATTGATACGATTGCAGATCAGGTAGCAGTCATGAAAAATGGGACTTTACTGTCGTATGGCAGCCCGGAAGACATCATTGATCGAGTAACAGGGAAAGTCTTTGAAATCACATTAGAAAAAGAAGCGGTTCTCAATTTTTCGAAAATACATACCGTCATCAGTAGCGCCAGAAAAAATGGAAAAATACACTTGCGGTATATCGCAGATAAGCAAATAGAAAATGCCGTTGTGCAAGCACCAAACCTGGAAGATGCCTACCTATACCTTACCAAAAACAACTAATATGAACTCATTTTTTACCATTGTTAAAGGGGATTATTTACAACGTACCCGAAGCTATGCATTTTTAATTACACTTTGTGCCAGTGTAGCGATTGCCTATACTTTTGTACCAGAACCGAATGCTAGCTACTCGACCATTCGCATTGCTGACCATGTAGGAACGTATAACTCCGCTTGGTTTGGATATGTCACGGCCATTATGACTAGTATATTCCTGTCGCTTTTTGGGTATTACCTGGTGAATAGTGGTATCAAGAAAGATATTGACACCAAAGTGGGACATATTATAGCCTCCACTCCTATTTCAAATGTTCACTATTTATTAGCGAAAGGGCTGAGTAATTTTTTGCTGTTACTGTCCATTGTAGGTATTGTGTTTGCAATGAGTATCGTGCTCTTTTTCTTATATAATGATGGTTCTTCTTTTGAATTGATTCAATTTATAACTCCTTATATATTCATTACCATTCCCGCTATGTTTTTCATAGCGGTGACGGCTGTAGTCTTTGAAGTAATTTTCAAAAAATACATGATCCTACAGCAGTTGGCCTTTTTTGTGCTGTTTTGTGTTTTGATGGCGTTTAGTCCAAAATCTAATCTAGAATTTTCTCTCGATGTTTTTGGTAGTAAAATCGTGATGCATGAGCTGGAACAAACCGTTAGAACTCTAATTCATAGTGACGATAGTGTAGACCTGAATATCGGCTATGTCCTAGGAAATACCAAAAAGGCGTCAACCTTTGAATTTAATGGGTTGGATTTCCCTGCATCCTTTGTGATCAGTAGAGTACTCATCCTATTGATCGGTATTGGTCTAATCGCTGGATTTGGTCCCCTATTCCATCGTTTTAATTTACGGGAAAGGGTGTCTAATAAAAAACCAAAAAATACGAGTGCAATACAAGAGGGAAATGGAAAAGCCATCGTACTTTCAAACATACCCATAGCCACCACCAATTATGGAATCACAAAACTTTTGAAAATAGAGTTTGCAATGCTGCTTAGAAAAGGTAAAAAATGGTTGTGGTTACTGAATATAACAGGAATGGTATTGCTGGCCGTACTTCCTTTGGATTTAGCCCACAAAGTCATATTGCCGATTTTATGGTTTTTACAAGTATATCGCTTATCCGACATTAGTACGAAAGAGTTGACCCATAATGTACATTATTTTGCTTTTGCTTCTTATCAGCCAATGCGTAGAGTATTCTTTTCTCAACTCAGTTCAGCAATTGTATTATTAATATGTCTAGCATCTCCATTAGCGTTTAGACTCATGACTACAGGAAATATGACTGCCACAGGTGTGGTATTATTAGGTGCTGTTGGTATTGTTTTATTAGCTTCCTTATTTGGTATGCTCACCAAAGGAAAAAAGCTATTTGAAGTATTCTTTTTTATACTAACCTATGCCAATATTAATGGAATACCGCAGTTGGATTATTTTGGTGGGTATGAGCATGATTCGCTATATACATATACACTTGTAATTACTATACTGCTTTTAGGAGCAATCGGTTTTTTTAGCAGAAAGCATCAATTGCATGACTGATTTTTAGGCCATTTTCTTAATGCTTATCAGCATCATTGAATTGCCATAGTACATTAACCAGTTGCCATTTTCCATTCAGTTTTACAATATGCATATAATCAATCCAATCATCGGCAATGAGTTTTACGGAAGCAACTTTATCAAAAATGTCAAGAATGATTACCTCCTTTTTAGGGTTTTCAGGAAACTTATCTTTTTCTGTGTTATAGGTTTCGGAAAGTAAAATCATCGCGTCGGTAAACGTTTCTCTCAAATATTCTTTGCCAGTAATTTTATTCGACCAAAAAGTGCGTTTCACCATTCTTGGATGTGCAGCGCGTGCAAACTGTTCAGGCTGAACATTGTGCTGCGATTCAATATAATCTAATGCAACTTGTTTGATAGCTAGCGTATCTTTGGTTGTTTGTGCACAGACAACTGTTGTAAAAAGCAAAAAAGTTACCAAGACTTTTAGTGATATATGTTTCATTTGTAAGCGTGTTTTGTAGTTATTAAAATTAATGACAATTCCTATGTCAAGGGTGCTACTCTATATGTGATAAATCTTCGCCTAATCTTCTATTCCGATTCAGCGCATCGATAGCATCCATGTGCTTTTTGCTAAGCTCAAAATCAAATATCTCGAAGTTTTCAGTAATCCTTCTGGTATTTACTGATTTTGGAATGGCAGATACTCCCCGCTGCATTAACCATCGTAATGCTACCTGCACAGGAGATTTTGAATGCAATTTTCCAATTTCAATTAATTCAGGGATTTTCAGAACTTCCCCCATCATAATCGGACGCCATGCCTCTAACTGAATATGGTGCTTTTTTGAAAATGCTAGTAATTCATTTTGATTTAAATGTGGATGCATTTCTACCTGATTCAGCGACGGTACGGTGTGAAAATTGGCCATTAAATCTTCTAATTGCTGGATACTAAAGTTACAAACCCCAATAGCTTTTACACGTCCCTCGGCATACAGTTTTTCTAAGGCTCTGTAGGTTTCTTTATACTTGCTCCTTACTGGCCAATGAATCAAATAAAGATCAATATAGTCAGTTTGAAGTCGCTGCAGACTTTGTTCAAACGATAGTAATGTCGCATCATAGCCTTGTTCAGTGTTCCATACTTTGGTGGTTAAAAATATTTCATCTCTTGCAATGCCACTGTCTTTTATCCCTTGTCCAACTCCTTCCTCATTGCCATAACCGGAAGCCGTATCTATTTTTCGATATCCATGTCGCAATGCCGTTGCAACAGCATTTTCTACTTCGCCATTGTTTTTGGCAAAAAGAACCCCCAATCCAATTGAAGGCATCTTTACTCCATTATTTAGTTTGAATATTCGATGTTCCATTGGGCTATTTTTTAACTCCTACTGCCTTAAAAAAAGTGTAAGAAAAAGTACCACCACCCTCAGCAGTTTTATATAAATCAGCGATTCCTTTTTCAAAACTCATTTGGTTCATACGTTTTTTAGATACAACTTCTTCAGAAATGCCTTTAATCATAGCGGTAAATGTATTCTTTATGAAGCTTTCTAAAAGTTCTGGTTTCGAATCATCTACATACACTTGTCTCGGAGACACTTTAATAGACCTAAAATCTGATGTTGATAAAAGTGGATATAGTTCTCTACCGATGTTGGCATTCCCTCCTGTTTCGGCTTGTAATATTACTTGTGCGTTAATTGCTTTTCTAGCGTCGTCACTGTCCGGATGAAAAAATGTTGATCCGTGATCTCCTTCAATCACCGTAATGGTCCCGTCTTTTTTTAGTACTCTTTTTAGTTCTTTAAGCGCTGCTAATGGGTTGGAAAGATGCTCCAGAATAAAACAAACAAAAATATGATCGAAGTAATTGTTAGCATAGGGTAGTTCAAAAATATCAGCTAACTGTATTTCTACATTTTTAATATTGTTTTTGTTAATGGTCTCTCGGGCTAGTTTTAAGGAGGACTTTGAAATATCAACGGAGACAAAGTTACAGGTAGGATTCATAGTAGCGATGGTTCTTGTTTGCGCCCCAACACCACAACCAGCTTCTAATATCGTAGAACCTTCGTTCCATTTTGAGTCATAGTGTAATATTTCAGCAATTGAATTCGCTTGATCTTGCAAACGGCTCGCTTCTTCCATTGAATAACCATGTATATACCGTTGGGATCGCTCTAGATTAAGTTCTTGAATTACCGTATCAGCCTTATCAAGACGACTCAAGATGTCCTTACTAGCGTCTCTCAATTCTTTTCCTGATGGTGTAAACAGCAATTTGCCTTTTTCTCTATAAAAAATGCGTGTATTAAGTCTCGACTCCAACTCTTTAAGCTGATGACTTAAGGCAGATGGAGTTAAAAATAGTCTTTTTGCAGCCTCCTTTAGGGTACCAACCTCTTCAATGGCAATAATAAGTTTTAGGTGTCTTATTTCTATTTGGCCCACGTGATGATTTTTAAGCGAAGTTAATTTACAAGGAAATGAATGATGGCTTATCCAGGTGAAAAAAACTAATCGGTGGCATGAAAATAATTCATTTTTTTATTGAATAGTATTCAGGACCGCGAGAGCAACGTTAAATCTATACTAAAAGGTACTAAAAACACTTTTTACAAATCATGATACGATAATCACTCCTGTTAAACGCTACCCCACTTAAGTGCAATTTTGCAATAACAAAAGGGGTTTTAGGATAACACATTACAATTATTCAAATCAACGCTGACTAAGATCATTTTCTAAACCAAAGTACGAGCCTACTTTTAGCATTACCATTGTAAATCTGTTCAATATGAAAAAGGTAAGAAAGAAATTGCTGATCATTACAGTATTATTTTTTACTGCTTCGTACGCGTATGCCCAAGAGAAATGGTCTTTAGCGCTAAGACCAAGTGCTAATTTCTCAACACAGGATTTAGGAGATGCTACCCTCAACAATGGGTTTGGACTTGAATTTACGGTTAGCTACAATTTTATAGAACATTTAGGAGCTTACGTAGGTTGGGGGTATAATGTTTTTAATTCTGACAATAACTCCTTTGCTGGAACAGGAGACACAGATTTTAATGAAACAGGGTATTCGTTTGGCCTGCAGTTTATTCATCCTTTAGGAACTTCTGGAAAGCTATCGTATTTAATAAAAGTAGGAGGTGTATACAATCATATAGAAGTTGAAAATAATATCATTGAAGCTATTATTGCCGATTCGGATCGTGGCTTGGGGTGGGAAGTTTCGACCGGGCTCCAACTAAACTTAAACGATAACTGGAAATTACGCCCACAATTAGGATATCATTCGCTTTTAAGAAATATAACCATCAATAGTATGACAACCGAGGTGGATTTAAACTACGTGACTTTTGGAGTGGGGATTGCCAAAATATTCTGAAAAGAACAGCTAAAGAATGACCTATTAAGTAACGGATTAATAGTGCAATTAAGATTGTCATAACCCTCTTTTCATGGGTGCGACATTACTTCCTTTACTATTCAATACATGAAAACGTTGGTGTTTTAATATGATCATCGCTTGCAATTGCATGTGGTTTAAACAAGTGTGATTATTGTTTAGCCTAGGTAGTGATTTAACCTACCTTTACTACCCGTACACCATTAGTTCCCATCGTTGACTAGTACTATTGGGGTCTTTTGATACTAATTGCAATCCCTTTTGCATATCATGGTAATCCAAATACAATCCAGCCTCTGTTTTAATATATACATGTCGCTCGTCATTTGGTATTTCTTCCAGGATCCAAAAACCATAATTACCCATTAGCATAAAAGTAGGATCATTTACGGGACGTCCCAATCCGACATTGGGTTGAACATTATCAGAATCATAAAGAGCCATTAAATATTGCCCAGATGAGAGGTGCTGAATCCTGATTTTTCCTTGTGAAATGTACTCACTTTTATATAGTACCTTCCATGTTGCAATGTTATTGAGTAGAACGTTTAAACCTATACTATTCGGACCTGTATTTTGTAAGCAACTATTATATGCCACATTTTTAATCGTAACATTTTCATAATCTGGTTTCCTGTCGTTTGGTAAGGCGGCAATCGGTGAATAATTAACTCCAAGTTCAGGCTTAATATCTACGTAATAAAAACCATCATTGGTGCCGGTAATTCCTTTATTGACGCCAGCCGGGATACTTCTTCCTCGATCTGCAAACATCATCGTGAGCGGTAATACAAATTGACCGTTACTAATATAACCTCGAGGCCCATTCAAGTTTAAATAAAATAAGGCTTCATATACTTCAGCTTCTGTAGCGAGTCTCATGTTTCGAGAAGCAGCCATTTTCTTCACGTGCTCAAACGGTTGATCATATACTTTAAAAAATTTGACATCCCAATACTGTTGACCATGAAATCCTTTTTTCTTACCAAATTCTGTAGCCAACTCTGGGTATTCAAATGAAATAATGCCTCGTTCGCCAGGAATTGAAATAGAAAAATGGATAAGTTCATGCAAAACAGCTACCTTTCTCGCATCCATAACTTTGTTAGAAATTACTTTGTCTGGATTTAAGTATTTGGATACATTATCGTTTTTCCATTCTGAAGCTTCACGCAAAGCTTTGCCATATTCTAAGCCACTAATTAAATCACTTAGCTCCTCGCCCAAAACTTGTCCTGCCGTAATTAATATTCCAACTACAGAAATTGCTTCGCTTAACTTTATGAAATCTAGTCCGTATTTTGAAAGTACCTTTAACACATTTAATCTAAATGCATTTGTTCTTGGAAAAGTTTCTGCTAGTGCTTCACCTATCGCTTCTACCAATTTTGCTTTGGCTTGATTATATAGATGATAGGACTCTTCTAAAAACTCGATAGCTCCGTTTCTAGCTGTTTGATTGGTCGCCACCCTGCTCACTGCCTCAGCAGCTTGTCCGTTTATCTCGCCTATAATTTCATTTAACCGATTTGTCGCTTCAACTGTTCTGTCAACGCTGGGAACTACATTCGGAAGTGGTTCAAAGGTCATATCATTCGCTCTGGACACCAAATCTTGAGTGGCTTGCGCAAGTTCTCGTTGTAATCTTGCTATTTCTGCATCTTCTCCAAAGGCTACGGCTTCATTCGCTATTTGCTTATTTCTAGCTATTTCCCTTATTCTAAACTTTATAAAGGGTATTGTTCCTAACATCATTAAACTAAATGCGGATACTCCTAAAGTACCTTTTAGTATTTCTTGAAGATTGCCTCCTGCAGATTTAAGATTAATTTTATCCTCGAACATCGAAAATTCCTTTACATAGGTCGGGGCAAATAGTTTCGCCACAAGCTCGCTTCCTTTTGGTGTAAAATACATATGAGTAATATCCATAGCTACAAACCCTTTCTTACTGGGTCTGTTATGCATGACCTCTTTCCAAACACTTAATGTTGGAGGTTTATAACTACCGTCGGTAAGTTTTGAAATCTTTGCATCCGGAGCATTGGTATGTGTCTTCCAATCTTCTAATAATTTGTTCGCGTATAACCACTTCTTGCTACTCGTAAAATAATTAAACCTTCGTTGGTATGCAGCTTGCGAGGCTGTAGGTTGCGTTGCAGCCAAAGCGGTATATAATTCTTCTAATAAGAAAGGTGCATATTGAAATCTCCTTACCGGATCAACCTTAATTTCCAATGAAAGTAATTTGATGTCCCTTTCCCCATACGGTTTCTCCTCTTTTTTTAATAGGGCCTTAGCAGCTGATTCTAATAACGCACGCTCTTCTGTTTCCCAGCCATCAAAAAACACATTAAATTTATCGTAGTTCCATGTTCGTGCCTGCCCAGGAAAAGGCCCAGCCAAAATATCACGTCGTCTAGATTCTTCTAACCATTCTTCCGGGGTGTATACTTTTTTACCTCCGCCAACATATTCTTCTGTGACATAGTCATCTGGATTGGGTTTATCATTTTCATCCAGTGGTCTTCCTTCAACATAAAAAAAGCCCTCGTTAATACCTTTAGAAGGATAAACTTCCTTATAAGAATTTCGAGCTTCCATCTCCCATTCTATAGCTCCTAGATTAATTCCTTGATCAAGCGTGCTTGATTTTGTCTTCAATGGAACCGCTAGTTTCCCTTCTTTCACCCAGCCGATAACAAAAGGCTCAAAATTTAAGTTATTAAGCGCTTGTTCTAAATCGCTCGATGTTGCTAGCGTCCAGCCACGATAATACGCTTCTTCTCTAGCTCTTTTATGCGTTAAGTTGGGGCTACGGTGAAATTTAACAGTTTCAGACATATCTATAAAGGTTTAGCAGCATCATTTATATCGGATTATTAATAAATAGTAACTAATTTTTAAAGCATGAAATATAACGTCGCCCAGCGGAAAACAAATGGTGTAAAAAAATCAATCCAACTTAAATTTTTGACAATTGTAACCAACATTAATCTTAGTCATTCTACTTTCGTTGCTGGTCAATTTTTGTGGGTGCGATATTACTTCCTTTACTATTCAATACATGAAAACGTTGGTATTTTAATTCAATTACCTCAATCAACACTTTAGGATCCTGAGCATGTAATGCTTCAATACCCCAACCCACCGGAATAGCTTTTTCAACAGCCCAGGCACTGATTAATTCATGCCGGCTATCTAATAACTGTATTGTGATGTCTTTTGCCTGAAATAACTTGTTGTTAATAGCATTCATACACCAAGCAACTAGTTTGGAATTGGGATTATACCCCCGCCTTAAAATCAGGTTTTCGAATACCGTGTCTGGCAGTTTTTTGCCTTCTTCTTTTACAAGTTTTGCTTGCAAACCACTAATCGATTGAAAAGGTTCAACTTCTTCTCTCTTATTAGTATGAAAGGTTGCTGTAAAATGTACGTTTAAGGGCGGGTATGTATTGTTATCTGACATTCTAAACGTGTTCGATGGTAATTCCTTCATGAGCAATTTCTAAGGTCTCAATTGCAACTTCGCAGTTGGTACTGTTGAGCAAGGGTGATTCAAGTCGTACTGGCCAAGCAGACCGTAGTTTCCAAATCACTTTGGGTTCATGTTGCTCGTTTAGCAATGAAATGGTGACATCTCTCCTTTCAACCGTATTTAGTTGAATCGTTCGATACCAATCGAAAAATTCGTTATCACCATTTAAAATCCCTCGTTTAAGGATAATATTTGAGAACTTTTGAAGTCCGGGGATTTTACGAGGATGATAAATCGGGTCACTACCCTCTCTATATTCAATAGGATTCGTCTCAAAATCGAGTCCGGACACTTCAGTAAATCCAATACGGGTACCCCCCCAATCTACTTTGAAATGAAAATTTACACATGGCAACTGATTCATGATTTAACAGATTTATGGTTGTCCATAAAATTATGATGTACTACTGATTATATTATAAGGGTTTTCCCTGATTTTTACTAGATAATAGCCCCATACTTGAATTGTTTATATATACTTTCAAAAGTTCCGGTCAAGGGAAAACTTTCAAATCATGTTATTTTCAATATTCATTCAATTCAACGAAAAAAAACGTAATTCATTGAGAATTAAAAAATTGATCGCACGCATTCTATATCTTATTGTACTTATCTATCCCTGACTGTAGTATATCGGAAAATGCGTGCAAACTATTTTTCAGATGAATAATGCCATCATTTCGATTAGTACAATTCCCCTTATTATCACAACCACAAAATAAACCAACCAAGCATGCAACTAAGTATTCAAAAACTAAAAGAAGTAAGCGAGGCACCTCGTAATTGGGTGTTCGAAAAACGGTTCAAGTTTTTACTAGCATTCACCGTTTTTATTTTATTAGCGGCAAGTTTTTGCCGTATTCCAGGGCTTATTGATCATCCGCAATTTACAAATGAACTTAAGTGTGCTTTTGTCAAAGACCTCCTTAAGGGCAACAATATGATGTGGTCGTATTGGGCCTTTTTTATCATTGACTTTATTTGGGCGTTTATCTTATTATTATCTATCTGGGTCTTTGTACGCAATTTTGTATCGGATCAAGAAGACTACGGGAACTGGATTCAAACACTTTTAAAAGTATTTGGAGTCATCACAATCGCCGCATATGTGTTCGATGTCTGGGAAAATGTGTTATACCTGAGTACCTATGAATATCCTAAACGGATCGCTGATATCAAGACTATTTTATATGGAGTAGTCATACTCGGTTGGTTGTTGGTTGCTATTAAAAAATACTACAAACAATATTATCCCACCATCTTGCGATTCTTTAAATCAGCCATTTATAGTCTGGTGATTATTATGATAATTGGCGTGCTATTACCAAAGGCTAGTCAGGTAAATTCGATTGTCGTCAACCTATATATGGAACCTTATAATTTAGGCATATTATTGTTAGTAGCAGCGCCTATTTATGCAGTAATGCTGGCCCACTACCCTACCTATTTTAATATCGATAAAAGTCGGCGTAAATGGTACCGTGCTAAATGGCATTGGCAATTGATCAGCACTGTTTTTTATAAAAATGATTATGATAAACACGAAAAAAACGCTCACATTGTGGAGGGATCCATCAACTTCATGCTGCGTATATTGGGGATTCTGTTTTATGCGGCCCTATTCTATTTTGTTGCTTTTACATCTGAAACCAACTTTCATTGGCCCTTTGCGACATCGGTGATCTCAGTATCAATGTTGTTGCTAGGCGTTTATTTGTTGTATTATTTACGGGAAGAAAAACAGCAATGGCTAGAAAAAAATGTTCCGCTACTCAAATCTCGTATTCCATTTTATGATGGCGATTTTAATGATGAGCACGAGGATATGGAGGAAGCCGAGGATCACAGTTTTGAGGAAGAAGCTAAAAAACGTTTAGCCGATGATCTTGAAAAACTAGAAATTGCCAAAACATCACTAACAAAAGGAGAAATTAATAACCTAAAGGAAATCATACCCCATATTCGAGTTTATGGCTGGGTTATTACGATAACTGTAGTGTTGACCATCGCATTTATAGCCTATTTGTTATATCAATACATTACGGTAGATGCGACAATTAATGAGTCATTGTATACAGAGTGGACTGCCATTATAAGCCTTGTATGTATTGTACTGCAAACAGTAAGCTATATCTACTACCGCACATTCCGATCGATTTTTAGATTAGTTTTCTTTGATAAGGATAGGAAAACGGTTGTAAATGCCTTTTATGTGATGCGTGTAATTGAGGTCGACCCTGAAAAGGAAGTGCAATTGACTCAAGCCCATTTAGATGCAAAAGAAGATCAATTAAACGCTTTTTACAATCCTAACCCTTTTGGAGCACCAAAGGGGATTTTAAAGTTATTGAACACACTAAATATTGGAATTTTTAGTAATAACATTTTCTTTTTGCAAGCGACAGCAGTATTTGGAATGTTCAATTCTGGTTTTTTCTTGCTTCTCAATCTTGTAGATGAACTGCCATTTTATTTTAATGCAGCACTCATTATACTTTCGGCCCTATTCCTATACTATGGGATGCTGGTCGTTATTACTAAAAACTTTATATTCTATAAATTTTCCAAAGAAAGATATGCGGTACGAAATCGTCAGTTATTTAACTTCTATTTGATTATGGGATTTGTACTGATGTTGGTCCTTAATGTATTGACCGCTAAATTGCCTAATAAGTTATTTGTTTTAGCGCCCATAGATCGAGAAGAAAAAAGAGATGAATTGACCTTGGAAGATTATACAAAAACCCTGAAGCCCACCAAAACAAAATATTATATCGGCGCCTATGGCGGCGGGATGAAATCGAACGCCTGGACCATGACGGTGCTAGATGAATTGTATAAAAAAGATGACTCTTTTCTAGAAAAAGCAGTAGTGATGTCAGGTGCTTCGGGCGGTACAATGGGTATTACCAATTGGTCTGCGATTATGAAAGAAGAGCGAGATCACCCAGCACGCACAAAAATGATTACCGATATTGCTACAGAGCATGTATTATCAATGGATTTAACCCATATACTAGGACGAGATTTAGTGAATTATATGTTTGTTCCGTATTTTGATAAAAGTGGGCAGGATCGCTCATCGAAAGCCATGGAACGCTATGCAAAATTAGCGGATAACGAAGCGGCAATTTGTTCTAGTAAATCGTACCGTGGATTTTGGAAAGAAGTTTATACGGCAAATAAAAACCACTACCCTGTTATTATTTCGAACAGTACCAATGTTAGGGGTAACCAAGGAATGGCTGTTAGTGTCGGAGGCGTTCATTCCACTGAAACCTCCCCTTCTTTATTGTATCAAAATGCTGACAATATTCTGGAACTTGAGTTGTATGATGACGATACGAAAAAAGTAGAGCAAAAGACCATTTCCTATTATAATGCAGCATCTACCTCTAACAGATTTCCTTTAATAAGCCCAGCAGCTAAAATTCCAACTTTAGGACATTTTAATGATGGTGGTATCTATGAGAACTCCGGCTTATTATCAGCGTTTAAACTATTTAGACAGATTAATGATCAGCCCGGCATTGCAGACCTGGACTGCCTACCGGAACGCAATGTATTTATCAGTATTGTAAATGATAAGAATGCCTATATTAAGAAAACAGTTCAAGATTGGATAAAGGAAGGAATCCGTATAAAAAAAATCAATCCAAACACGGAGTTAAATGCTATTTTGAATTCGGTATCCTCGACGGAAATGATGCCGATTTTTATCAAGACGGAGTTAGAACGGCTAGATTATCTTCATCAAACAATTGATTTTAAAACCATCTACCTTCCTCATCAATTCAATATCCAAGACATTAAGGATATTTATGGGTTGGAGTTAATTTCAAAAAAGACGAATAAGCCTATTTATGAGACATTATATAAATGTGTACAGAACAATGACGCCAATATTAGAAAATGGCGATTTCCGGAATCTAAAAAAACGAAAAAGCCGATTATTGAAGCCCCGATGAGTCGCGTAATGGCCCCGCAGGCATATGAGTTTATGCAAAAAATGGCGCTTGACAGTACACCGGCAGGAAAGATGATTAAAGAGATTACTCAAATTAAATAATTATTGGACTAAAGCGATTAATATTTTAAGAGGAAAGTAGCAATAGTAAAAATCGAATACGCTAGAAGCGCTAACTAACTATTTGTTGCAGAAAAATAAGATTGGCTGAATGTGACAAAAATGCCTATATTTAGGCGACCATTCACGCTAATACCCTCTCTCAACCTTTTGTAAACAAAAATCTTAGAATAAGATTTTATGATTCTGTTTTAATAACCAATTGAACAAATTATGGCAGCCCTAAAACGTCATTTGTTATTTTTCTTATCCTTTTTAGTCATTGGTATAACTGGTCTATTTAGTCAACACCAAACTCCATTGGCTAATAAAGAGTTAGACTCAATCCAGACGACAATGATTTCCTATTTCTACAAAGGAGATTATTATAAAATTCTTGAGGATTATGATAAAGCGCTAGCGATTGTGCGAAACTATCAAGAACCAGAGTTGGAACGAAAACTAATTACTTTGGTCGGAGGGTCGTTCTTACACATACAAGATACGTTGGGTGCAGAACGTATATTTAAAAAGGAAATGGATAAGGCTCTAAAAAGTAAAAATGATACGCTTATTAGCTTCGCCCATTTCAATTTAGGGAATGTCTATTACGGTGCCAGCCATAATAAAGCCATTTATCATTATAATGAGGGAAAAAAGATCG
Organism: Spongiivirga sp. MCCC 1A20706; assembly: GCF_046524175.1. Lineage (NCBI taxonomy): Bacteria > Pseudomonadati > Bacteroidota > Flavobacteriia > Flavobacteriales > Flavobacteriaceae > Spongiivirga > Spongiivirga sp. MCCC 1A20706. The sequence goes on along the minus strand of NZ_JBEFZF010000001.1, from coordinate 563,822 downwards.
TAACACGGCTAAAAGATACCATTCGTCTTTTTGTGGCAAACTATAATATAGCTGAAAGTTATTATTCTATTAAAAAGTACGATAGTGCTCAGATTTTTCTAAGTACAGCAAAGCCTTTTGCACAAAAGATCACAGATAGACCGGGATTTATAGCTTCTACTCATTATTTGCAAGGTGCTATTTATCAGAAAAAAGGAAAGCACAAAAAAGCTTTGGAAGAGTTGAACGTGGTTGTTGCCAAGGGTAAAGGGCAATTGTATCCTGAAATGTTGATTGACACGTATCGTAATCTAATTGAGGCCCATAATGACCTTAAGGAGTATGAACTCGCTAATGAGGCCAGAAAATCATATGATTCCTTAATTGAAATTAAGTATAGAGAAGACAAAATAGCTCTTGAAAAAACAGCAATTTCCAAGTACAAGCTAAAAGAGATAAAAAAAGAACTAAAAGCACAGGAATTAAAAAAAGAGCTAGCAGAACAAAAAGCATATGCTAGCTCTAAGTTTTCTTGGTTAATGGGTTTAATTGCTTTTATCTCATTAGTATCAACCGCCTTAATTTTCCGTTCTAGAATTACAAGAAATAAGGCATTAAAGGAGTTAAAATTAAAAAATCAACAATACCTAGAGGCTAAAGAAAAATCAGAGAAATTAGCTGTCGCTAAAACTCAGTTTTTTTCTACAATAAGTCATGAGTTGCGAACCCCTCTTTATGCAATTACAGGCCTTACCGAAGTACTGCTGAAAAAAGAGAAAAACAGATCGGATGAGCTTCAGTCATTAAAGTTTTCAGCAGATTACCTGCTTTCTTTGGTGAATGATGTTTTACAAATTAACAAACTAGACTCTACTAAAGGCAAGCAACTCATAACAGAACCTTTTTCATTAACTAGTTTAATTAGTGATATAACCGATTCTTTGGAGTTCATGAACTCCAAAAATCAAAATACAATTTCAATCAATATTGAAGAAGGCTTAACCGATAGGTTTGAAGGCGATAAAATGAAACTTTCACAAATATTGATTAATCTCATTGGAAATGCCTGCAAGTTTACAAACGAAGGAATGATTAACGTTAAAATAGATGCTTTATCTGAATCTAATGATACTGCTCATCTCCGATTTATTATCCAGGATACTGGTATAGGTATTTCAAAAGAAGATCAGGCCAAGATATTTGAAGAGTTTACTCAGTTTACCAATAGCAATGATTACCAAGGCACCGGACTGGGGCTTTCTATTGTACAAAAGTTGTTGAAATTATTTGAAAGTAAACTAGTAATTGATAGCACTCCCGGAAAAGGTTCTATTTTCTCATTCGAAATTAAATTAAGGAAGGAGAATAACAATAATACCTCGATTCCGCTGGCTAAAAAACAAGATGTATCGGTTCTAAATGGTCTTAATATTCTAATTGTAGATGATAATAAGATCAATCAAATTGTAACGCAAAAAATAATAGGACAATATGATATGACGTTTCAGAGCGCTTTTGATGGTGAGAAAGCTGTAGAAGCTGTAAAAGTTAATACGTTCGATATTATTTTAATGGATTTAAATATGCCAGTTATGAATGGGTTTGATGCCAGTAAAAAAATTAGAGAACACAAAATACAAACCCCAATTATCGCTTTAACAGCCGTAGAAAAAGGAGACTTAGATGTTGACTTAACAGAATATGGCATTAATGATATCGTCGTAAAACCCTATCAAACAGATGAGTTTTTGCGAAAATTAATGGAATATATATAGCTAACTGCTTTGCACTCGCTAACTTTCAAGATCGGTTTTTCCGTGAGAATCTAAATCGTTTTCAAACGATAATCATTTTGCAATTGTAGTATCAATCTATCCGCAGCTTTTTGAGTATCGTTTAACATAATGTTGTAGTATTCGACAATCTGTTGGTAACTGTACAATCTATTTGCAAACTCGTTTAAAACTAAAGGCGCATCTTGAAGTAATTTGTATTTAATAGCAGCATTCCATATTTGGCCAGTTCTTTTTCTGTAAGAGGCCATTTCTTTAAATGGTTTTTGGGTGAAAAGTCTTAGACCCAAATCCGATGTGCTTTTGTGATATGTTTCGTAATATGCTTGCTGACTAGACAGCTCTTTTTTACGATGTTCGTATTCCAGTATTTTATGAACAACGGCTTTACTTTCTATTAAACGCAATCCACTTGCGTTTTTTAATTGTTGTAGCGTCTGTTCGTTGGGCATAAAAGTATCAGGGCGTACATTAAGAATCTTATAATGTTCATATAATTGTGAATCATTCCTATTTTCTAAATTAAAGTCAAAGCAAAGGCTAGTAAGACTATCCAGTCTCTTGATTCTACTTTCATTTAATTCCACTATAAGTTGAATATTCGTTTTATCTGTTTCTAAATCATTGATCAATGATTTTATATATTCTTTTTCAATTCTTTTTTCAACATAAGCATCTCTCAGGTTATCAGCAAAAAAACCCAAAAATACCGCTAGAAACAGCATCAAAAATTCCAGAAAGTACTTTTTAAACCTTTTAGATCGCTCTTTAAAGAAATAGATTAATTTCATATGATTATTTACCAGTTCTTATTTCGTACAATGATTTTCCTTCGATGTCTATAAAATCAAACTTCTTCATAGTGTATTCCGATTTCAATGTTTTCTTGAATTCGGAAAAAGGTATTTTATCAAAATCTGCGGAGAACAATGTCATAATAGATTCTAACGATTCCGGGTGTTCTTCCCATAAATGTACTCTACCTTGATGTGCAACATTTTTCAGTGTGATGATATGCGAGTTCTTAAAGTAAGGCACTACGTAGGTCGCATTTTTAAGAGGTGTATTGACATCCATGTTAGCCTGTAAGATGACCATAGGAATGGTATTGCTTTTAATTTGTCTCATTTTATCACCAACATCCGGTGTATGAATGACATCTTTTAGTGCATCATAGCTTAAGGTTGTAGGACGCATCCATTTTAACTCTTCTCTACTGCTTATTAGTTTATGTCGCTCTTCAGAAATTCCCAGACTAACGTCAATAAGACTATTTAACATCCCAACAGTTGCATTTCCACCACGACGCTCTTTTGCCCATAAGGCCAACAATCTGTAATCACCATTGTACAGCTCTGTAATATATTTTGGCCATGCCTCAGTAGGTCCATAAGGATATCGTAAATTTCTTTTAAAATCGTCCGCACCAATTAGAATTGAATCTGAATCTATTTTGATGTAAACCGGTTCTTTTTCCAATCGTTCTACAATAACTTTTACAGCATTTAGCAAGCCAATTTTAGGTAGTTTTCCTTTTAGTTTTTCTGACTTTTCAGCTTCCTTTTCGATATTTTTGAACACTTCCCAAACATCTTTGGGGTCGTCATATGAATGACTTAATGGCTCTATATCATACACCAATGCTCTATCAACTTTTTCAGGATACCGGCTGATATAACCCAAGGCCCATTGCGCACCAAAACTGCCAACCATGAATGATACTTTATGATAACCATGATAGGTTCGAATAGCTTCAATATCATCTACTAAATGACTAAAATCATAGCCTCGAAGATCCACCCCAATCTCTTCAAAATACTTGGAATAAGAAAGGAAACCCGTTTTCAGGTTTTTTTTCCATTGCTCCGGATTGGATATTTGTTTGGGGTCTCCTACATTATATGTATAGGTAAAGTCTGGTATAGGCGCCCCCGGTATAGCATGATTCCCTCTTTGATTAATTACTAGTACATCCCGGTCTTTATTTAGAATAGACACTTGTTTTCCAAAGTAAGTTCCATGCTTTCCACCATATTTTCCACTAAACATATCTATAAAAAAGCTGCCAGGAGGGCCACCAGGCAAATACAATACAGGCGGTAATCCTTTATCGGTTTTAGCTTTTAACCTAAAATATTGAACCCCTATTCTTCTGGAATTTTCAGCCAGTCTATTTTCAGGAAGAAAGATTAGGTTATCAGTCCCCTTAAAGTCAACCTCTTCATTTTGATAGCTGAAATTATTGGATACAACCGTTGGTATTGTGTCTTTTTGTTGCTTTCCTGAGCAACTAACACTTAACAAAAAGATGAATGTGGTTAAGGGATATAGTAATGTTTTCATAAGAATAATTTATAAATTAAATATTTATCTTTACATAAAGATACTTTACAAACATAATAAAAATATCTTTATGTCAAGATATATTTGTATTTTTGTTTCAAATTGACGCTACAAATGACAAATGATATTATCGACACCTTAATTTCTGAATGGAAAAACGAACGTCCCGAACTAAATGCTGAACCAATGGCAATTGTAGGTCGTATTCTAAGCTTAGGAAAAACTTTAGAAAAAAGAGCTAGCGCCGTTTTAAAAGACAGCGGTATTTATTACACCGACCTAGATGTGCTTGCTACCTTAAGGCGCTCTGGAAAGCCTTATGCCCTTACCCCTTCACAATTAATGCAATCGGTTCTACTTACCTCAGGCGCCATGACCGCTTTATTAGATAGACTGACTAAGCTGGAGCTTATTTATCGTACAGTCGATGACAAGGATAAGCGTATTAAACGCGCCACCCTTACCAAAAAAGGGATCAAAATAATTGACAGTGCTATTGAAATACGATTTCGGGAGGCGCATGAAGCTGTAGATTCTTTAAATGAAAAAGAACGCGAACAACTTGCTCAATTATTAAAAAAAATGATGTCTACCCTTAACTAATTTTGCCATCTAAATTGAGCAACTTTGCCATAGCCTTAAATTTAAAAGTCTCTTTTCCAATGCTGAATTCATGTACCCCCACACTTTTAAAATCATTTTTTTGATAGAAGTTGATCGCTCTAGTGTTGCTATCCAGAACGGATAACCAAATAGCTGAAGCACCAAATTTAAATGCCTTTGAAATCAAGAGATCTTGCAATCGCTTACCTATTTTCATTGAGAGAAAATCTTGTAGCACGTAAATCTTTTGTAATTGGCTTACATTATCTGATTGAAGGAATTGCGAAGGAGATGTGAGTTTGAGCTTAGCATAACCTACAGGAAGTGCATCTACAAAAGCAATCCAATATATGTTGTTGGCCTTTTTAAGGCTATTTTCAATTTTCCGTACTGAAAATGTTGCATTAAGGTAGTTTTTTAAGTCATTAGGATCCCTAAATAAACTACCAAAGGTTTCCTTAAACGTAATCCTACCTAGCATGGCAATATGAATTGCATCCTTGGGGTTAGCGAGTCGTATTTGTTCCATAAGTAATTGTTTTCATTTTATATAATCGGTATAGATGTAACAAAACAGCAATCGAACAGCCAATTATGACAGGTATAGCGCTGATTATGAATCCGTAAAAAACATACATCAAATTCGCAACAACAGAAATAACACGCAGCCGGTGTTCATCTCTAGAAGACATAGAGTACAGATTAACCCCTAATGCTATGTATCCTATGGTGTCGGCTAAAGTCATCATAATTACGATTTTTACTTCAACTATACTTTTTACAGTATAAAGATATTTTGAATATATTTACCCTGCAATAACTGTCATCGATGACAGTATAAAAAAATAAAGATGATTGTAGATGGGAATCAAAAGGCCTATGAGCTAGAAGGCAAAATATTTCATTGCGGCACGAATGTAACATTACATTTCATCGGCGGAAAATGGAAAAGTGTGATACTTTGGTATTTGAGAAATGGTGAAATGCGATTTTCAGAATTAAAACGTTTAATGCCAGATATTACAGAAAAGATGCTTAGTATTCAACTAAAAGCATTGAATGAAGATGGACTTATCGAACGTCAAGTTTATGGAATTAAGCCACCTAACCGTGTAGAGTATTCCCTGTCAGATTTTGGAACATCTTTCATACCTGTGATCAAAAAAATAACCGAATGGGGAATTCAGTATGCAGAATCTAAAGGGCGGCTTATCGAAATTAGCTAGTTACTCTAATTAACCTTGATCACTAAAATAGCTTAAAAAAGGGATTGAGATTAGGTAACTCTCTACCATGTATACTCAGGGGGCTGTATGTTATTCATTCTAAGATACAAATTAGTCTTGGCTCTGTGATTTGTCATATGATCTTGAACATAAAATAAAGCAAATGCCCGGCTTACCGTATTACCGCTATGATACATGACACAAAGTTGATCTAACTGCTCTTGTTCTATTGTATTCACAACATTTCGGGTATAAGCAAAACCATCTTCTAAGAGCACAATAATCTCTGCCTTAGACATTTTAGAAGCATCCGGGGTATTCGGTTTTACATCCATCCCTTGCACATACCGTTTTGTTAGTAGCTTTACCGTATAACCGATATGAACCATTTGTTCTCCGAACGTTTTACTTACATCCGTTGGTTTGTATGAATATAGATGCTCTGGCATTGCCTTCGCTACTTCCAAGCAATGTTCTGCAGCTTCATTCCATACGTTTAAGTACATTTTTGTAAAAGGAGTTTTAGGAGTGTTTTGAGCCTGGCTAACCGATATGGATACATTAAATATCAAAATGACTATTAGGACTATATTTTTCATGTGGAATTAAATAAGTATACGAGATGAAATGTTCTTATTGGCGTTTTACTCTTTCCACCAATCATTATTTGCGTTCGTTCCTTCTTTTAGGAAGATTGATTCTCCAATTTTGGGTGTAATGACTTCAACGCCTAATTCTTTTGCTTTTTTAGTGACCCGTTCAACCGGGTCTGTCCAAGTGTGCATAGCCAATTTAAAGGCTCCCCAGTGAATTGGCATTATTCTTTTAGCTCTCACATCCAAGCCAGCTTGCGCTGTTTCCTCAGGAAACATATGTATTTCAGGCCATTTTTCATTGTATTGCCCGCATTCCATCATCGCAAAATCAAATGGCCCATATGTGTCACCAATTACTTTAAAATGGTCAGCATATCCACTATCTCCGCTAAAATAAATCTTTTCTTTATCCGATTGTATTACCCATGAGCTCCATAATGTTTTGGCTCTATCACTAAAACCTCTTCCTGAAAAATGTTGCGCAGGTGTGCACACCAATTGCAATTCTTCAAAAGCTATTTCTTGCCACCAATCCAGTTCATTAATAAGGCTTTTTTCAATTCCCCATTCCTGTAAATGTACACCAACACCTAAAGGCATATAAAACGCCTTTACTTTATCTTTCAGTTTTTTTATCGAACCATAATCTAAATGGTCATAATGGTCATGGGAGAGTATTACAGCGTCAATCTGCGGAAGTTTTTCAATTTCAATAGGTAATTGCTTGCTGAACCTTTTACCACCCAACATAGGGTGCGGTGCTGGAACATCACCAAGCATCGGATCTATTAGAATATTTTTATTATGAATCTGTAATAAGAAAGTAGAATGACCGAACCAGATTAACCTTGTTTCTCCAGAATAATCAGCAATACTTATAGAATCTGATTTTTCCACCGGAATATCATTTTTTGGTGTTGTGTTGGGTTGGGATTTAAGATAATCGATAATTGATTTTCCCATATCACGCAAACTCATATCCATCTGCACCCTTTTGGTGTTTACAAATATTCCATCCTGGTAATGTTTTGATTTTCGATAGTTGGCCTTTTGTTCCTCCGTTGCTTTACCGCCAAACTGAGGGCTTATGCTAACAAATAAAATGGTAACTAAGAGAATTACGCCGACAACGACACTCATTGCAATAATCATTTTTCTAAAAAATTTTAAAATTTTGCTTTTCATTTTATCAGTAAGAATCTCTTTTTAGAAATTCAAAATAATGATGATTATGGTTATGAAAAAGTGTCTAATTAATCATCGATCTGGCCAATACTCAGATTTTGTCTTAATACCATGCTTTTTGAAAAAGCGATCAATTTCAACACTTGGATCTTTTGTGTTCGACTTGAAGATAACGGCAAGAAGGTCCACTATTTCTTTTTTAGTATTACTAGTTTGCTTAAATGGGAAAAGGTTACGAAACCAACCATAATGATTCTTACGTAAGGCCTTCAATAGACTTTCTTCTGATTCGATATCGATGTAAGTGCAATGCTCGCCACCGGTACCACCGCTCATGATACAAATTCTTCCTTTGTGTTGTATGGTTATGTCAGTTATATGACTCCCTTTTTGGTATAATACAATCTCTTTCAAACAACTAAGTTTTAAATATTTATTTGCTTTAGAACTATTTCCTTGAAACTGTTCTCGTATTTATTTGCATTATGATCAAGAAATGAATGAAGATAAGGATTAATTATGATGACTATATATTTTAAAATTACAAGCTTGGTTTTTTTTTGATGAACCGATCAATATTTGTTAGTCAAAACTGTAACAATAACATAATTAATCACTCTTTAAAGCATCAAACAATTTAAAAAACGATCAATTATGAAACTATTGTCCAGCCTATTCGCACTAATTATTTGCGTAAATCTAGCAAATGCCCAAAAAAGACTTTCTGCTGAAATTAGTACAAAAACTTTTGATTACACCACATTCGAAGCTCTAAATGTTTCCGATGACTTTAAAGTGAATATTACTTTTGCAGCTACAGCAAAACCGGTAGTGGTCCGCGCCAATAAAAATTTAATGCCTTATGTCCATGTAGAACAAGATGATAATACGCTTATTTTAAATGTAAAGTCAAATAATTTTGGTTCATATTGGACCGGAAAAGAAGTTTTAGAAGCCGAAATTACCATTCCATATATTAAAGCATTTAACATTTCTGGCGACGCTATTGTAAAAACAAATGGTACATTACAAACATCAAAAGTTAGTTTAAACGTAAAAAGCGATGGAGTATTTAGCGCTAACTTGGCAGTTGATAAGCTCATGCTAAACGGTCGATCAGATGCTGATATTCAGTTATCAGGAGAAGTAGGAACGTTTAATGCAACTATCAAATCTGATACAAAGTTAAAAGCGCATAATTTAACGGTAAAAAATCTTACTATTAATCTTTCAGGTGATAGTGATGCTGAAATTAAGGTTACTGATACGTTGTACGCAACGGCAAGCGGCGATAGCTATCTTAAATATTATGGTAATCCAAAAGTGATAAAGGAAAAAGCAACCGGAGATTCTGATATTCGTTCTAGGGGGTAGTCAGTCTTAAAAATCAACTTTTTCATTCAGTTTGTAAGGCAATTTCATCAAGATTAGGAGCGTTATATGGCTACATATACATCATAATCATGAAAGTGTTACCAATACTATTTACTTTTCTGGCACTCCTACTTAGTACAAGTTGTGAGAGTGATGAAAATGATAATAATGAATTAGGATCAGATTATGTAGCGGGATTGCGATTTTTTGAAATGTCTTGGGAAAGTCGTTCGAGAACCTACCAAATTTATTTTCCTTCAGAGGAATTCTCTGATCAGAACATGCCTATATTGTTTGTATTACATGGCGGGGGCGGCAATGCAACCGACATGCAGCGTAGTACGCTCAATCGATTTAATGAATTAGCAGAGATTCATGGTTTTATCGTTGTATATCCTGAGGGATTTGAAAAACAATGGAATGATGGCAGGGATGTTACGGGTATTGTAACTGCTTGGGACGAAAATATTGATGATGTAGGGTATGTAGCCGAAATTGCAAAACAACTTACAGATAATTTTAATATTGACGAGCGACGCATTTTTACATCAGGCATATCTAATGGTGGTTTTATGTCATCGCGGTTATTATGTGATCGGTCGGATCTTTTTTCAGGAGGAGCAATCATAACAGCAACCCTTTCTGAAACATATTCTAATAACTGTAATCCAGATGACCCAAACTCAATAATTGTATTCAATGGTACCGAAGACCCATTAGTTCCTTATGAAGGAGGACAGGTCACCATTCTGGGACAAGAAAGAGGCTTGGTTTTGGGTACCGAGGCTTATATGCAGTTCTTGGCTACCGCAAATGGGTGCGAAACTACTCCACTAATTAGTAGTTTGCCGGATAATGAAGATGACGGTACTACTGTTCAACTATATGAGTACATATCATGTACCAATCAATCGAAAATACAACTCTATCGTATTGAAGGTGGGGGCCATACTTGGCCTGGCGGGCAAGAGCTTTTACCGGAGGTTCTGGTAGGTAAAACAAGCAGAGAAATCATAGCTTGTGATGTAATATGGGAATTTTTTAGCTCGTTATAGTTAGTGGTATCTTATGAATAATATTCCAAGTTTTGTGTTGAAAACGACTTACTAAGCTAATCTCCTTGACCACAAACTGCCTTTTGTATGTCAGCCTATCATAATGTGATTTACAATCATAGAGCATTTCTTTATTTAGCGTTTTAGAGATGGTGATATGAGGTTTATTGGTTATTCTAAAATGCTTTCTTCTATGAAGGTCCCTCATAAAAATTATTTGCAACTGCTTATGCAATGCCGCTAGCTCTTCTGACTTTACCACATCCAGATAAAGTGTTTTAGAGGTTTCAAATGTTTTAAAACCTACTATTTCAATCATACATTGCGGAAAACTTGATAGCTGATTCAAAATTTGAATAAGTTCGTTCTCATACGATTTATCCATTAAAAATTGCGCAAGAGTAATATGTGGCTTTGATCTAGAAAGCGGCTGTTTTCCAAAGTTATTTTCGAATTTCCTTTTAAAACCTTCTATTTCCGAAAAAACGGGTTCATCAGGAACGATTCTTAAATTGTATATTTTGATTTCATCATTCAACTTCCCTAAATTTAGGAAAGTCCTTTTTTATATACTAACTAAAGGAACACCTTGTTTTGCCTGATAAAACGTAAAGCCTATCCATGCCGCAAATAGCAACCCAAAAATAGTGACTCCTATTAATTGATTACTTGTTTTTGTTTTCCATTTTTTGTTGAGAAACAAGGCAAATAATGGAATTATCTGTATCGCATGCAATCCAAAGAAGTGAGCAATTCTCAAATCACCTCCGTTAGTGCTCCAATTTACCAGTGGCAGCCCTTCACCACCATCAGCAATACCTACATTGTGAGCCATCTGACTAATCATCTGCCCTCCTACCCAACTTCCAAATATTACGATAATCCAGCCTAAGAAAATTGCCAATTGAACAGATCTAGTAGTATTAAGTTTTAATCGAATGGTATCGATAGCAAACATCACCATAATCAAAACGTTTATTGCAATTAATATTCCCATTGCGGCAAATAGTAACCCATCAAATAATGAACTTTGATTATAATGCGATTGAACCCCTCTAGCCGCTTGATATGCGATGATTCCAATTTCAACTAATAAAGTCCAAGCGACAATGTTTCTAATGATGTGCTTCTTGAGAGTTGAATATGGGTATAGGGTAATGAGATATCCAAAGGTGAATATGTAAATACCCCCTGAGATGAAAAATTTTAGAGGTTTTATCCAAACGTTTACTCCCATTAATGTTCTATCATCTATAAAAAGAGCTATGAAACAAATTAGTGCCGAAGCAAAATGAAGCTGTACGATACGATACAAAATTGGACTTTCATTTTTAACTGTTCGTAATGATTGATTGATGATGTTCATGATTGCTTAAGTTTAAGTGCTCGCATGATCATGAAAAGTAAAAAACCAAAAGGCCCAAACATAAAGGTGCCTACTAAACATGGTGCGATTAATAATTGATGAATTTTTAATTGTTTATTTTGATTAAGAATCCGCATGCCAACAAGAAGGTCAAATGCTAAGTAATGCACCCATCCCGCTAAAACGGCATTTTCTGCAGTAAACAATTTCATTACTGATGATAGACTGCCAAAGTCCATCATACCTCCTGATTGTAATGATATTGCTATATAAATAACATACACTACTGAAAGTAGTAGTGGTATCACTTTATAATCTATCAAAAATCTAGTTATCTTCCACTTCGGTAAAAAGATCATCAAGATCCACATGGGCAATACAGCAGTATTGACTATAGAAAAAACTTCAGTTGGTGTCATGGTCATTAGTTAAAAGTTAATAAGTAATAATGTAGTACTTATTTCGCTTTCAAAGATGAAAACATTGACCCGTTAAATAAATAAGTATTGACTGAACTGTAGTAAAAGTATGTTGAATTGTTAGATCATTGGTGCTGAAAAATATTATTGCTCAGCTTTAGTAAATATCATACAATGTTGCCAAGGCAAATTATTAATATTCCTTTCCAACTTAAAACCAGCATACACAAGCTCTTTAACAGCTTGTTTTTCAGTCATTTTATGTAGTTTTTTGATAGGGACGTTATCATCTTCGCCACGATACTCGATCAAAAATAATTTTCCGTTTGGCTTCAATGTTTTCTTAATAGATTGGAGCATTTCTAGCGGAAAACTAAACTCATGATATACATCAACCATTAATATTTTATCAACCGAATTTTCAGGAAGATTGATGCTTTTTTCACTGCCTAAAACAGTTTTTACGTTAATGATGTCATTACTTAATCTTTTACGCTGGATTTCCGATAGCATTTCTTTTTGAATATCGACGGCATAAACCATTCCCTCATTGGCGATTGGAGCCATCCTAAAAACGTGATAGCCAGAACCCGCACCAATATCGGCTATGACATCATCTTTTTGAATATTCATATTAGCGATTAGAGTGGACGTATTTTCTTCCTTTTCACGCTCCTTACGTTCTAACCATCTCATACCTTGAAACCCCATGACATATGCAATTTCTCTACCCATAAACCATTTTCCTGTTCCATCATAACTCCCCTTTTTATAGGTATATATGTCTTCTGAATCTGAAGTTTGCCCAAAACTAATTCCTGTAACACTTATGATTAATAAATACAAGGTGCAACGTATCCGGTTTTTGTAAACCAACACTTTTGACAACTTGAGTTTTGTATTGTGCATCTTCATTTTATTAAATATTAATAACCTTCAGCTTGGTAGTTATAAATAAAAAACGGAATAGTTTTTGATCTCAAAAGCCAAACTAATTTAATCAAATTCCTATGAAATATCATTCGTTATTGTTAAGTGGCCTAATTGCTTTCCTTACTACCTCATGTAGTGTCATTTTTAAAATGAAACAAAGTGATAGCATCGTGAAAAAGGTTAAAGTACTCGAAAATGACACCAAACGTGTTGTTTTTCTGCCCGTGAGCCACGTTGGAAAGAAATCCTATTACGAAAGCATTAAAACAATGATCGACTCATTACGGAATGACAATTATACCGTTTATTTTGAAAGCGTATCATATCAAACTGAACTTTCAGAGGCCAAAAAGGACACGATAGCTCGAAAAATGAGAAGAATTTTGGGCTGGTCGTTGACATCAAGTTATAAAGATAGTACCAATAAGTCTATGCCGAAATATATTCGAAATAATGACTATGTAGACCAAACGGCACAAAATACCGGATTAAAAACTGGTGATAAATTGGTTGACATACCTCAAAATCGTTTAATCGAACTATATGAACAAGACTATGGAACCATTCAATTAAACGAATGTGATTTCAATACGCCTTTAAATGAAAAGTTTAAATGTAAAGAGTTGCAAAAACATGCAACTCGCAGTTTTTTAATCACCTATCGTAATAAACATCTTGTACGTACGATTCAAACGGATGAAAACAACAAAATTGTCATTATGTACGGTTCCGGTCATTGGTATGATTTTTCCAGACGTATGTATCAGGAAGGTTATAAGCTCACTCAAGGAACGAAGGCATAGTAAATGTTTAAAAACGTCAATGTTAAAAAACCCAATAAGGTTTAGCTCAAACATGCTATATTTTCATAATTGACTTAGCTAATTTTGAGGTTTTTTACGATCTTCTTTCTTAGGCATAGGCCCCCGTAAATGTATAATGAGGCCATTTAGAAAATTTCGTAGTATCTGGTCACCAACCTCCATGTATTTTGGATGGTTCTCATTTCTGAAAAAGGCATTGATTTCACTTTTACTGATATTAAAATCAACCAGTTTTAAGATAGCAACAATATCATCATCTCGTAATTTATGTGCCACACGTAGCTTTTTAAACACATCGTTGTTCGTGAGTCCTCCCATAACCGGTAAAGATACTTATTAAGAAAAACTAACTGAGAAATCTGACATTAAAAATCGAAGCGATAGTTCATTTTAAATGCAACTCCCCAGTTTGTTCGATTAATTCGCTCATTAAAATTATCAGTAACCACAAGATATACGTAGGATAAAGGTCTGTATTCCCATTGTAAACGACTATTAATATTTAAGTTATCTATTTGTGTATTGTATTGTACATAGGTGGTCCAGTTTAATCGATTACTAAAGAATATCTCTCCAGTAAATCGAGCTAAATGAAAGGTGTCTTTACCAAGTTGATCCAGGTCAATGCGATTCAACTCATAAGCCGCTTGCAAGTTGGCAAATGGTAATAATCTATATTGTAAACTAGCCGATGCGGTAGTGTTGTATCCGCTATAAAATTCTCCGAATTGTACAAAAGTACGATACACTAGTTTGTTATTTGCAGCAGAGTTATAACCAATTCTTCCTCTGAAAAATTTGTATTGATCAGCAACAAGTACATTACCATTGCGTAAAGGATCAAAAGCATACTTCAAGTTAACATAGTCATGATAAAAACTTACATACATTGCGGATAGGTCCTTAAAGAATAAAGCTTGATTAAAGAAAGACGATGTTTGTTGTAGTTTACCCTGCTCGTCCCAGTAGACAAAAGTTCTTGCTAAGAAATAGCGATATGAGTTTATATTTTTAGATTTTTCAAAGAACTTAGTTAAACCTAAACGAGCTTCTGCTTGTGTATACCCTTCTCGAACGACTGTTTCATTGCTAGCATCAAAATTAAAGAGCCTAGGCGTAAAACCTACGTCAGCGATGTAATTTCTACCTATTTTTCTAAGTGAGGTATTCCAAAACACCCCACGTTTGTTGTACCAAATCCCAGCATGATAAAAATCGGAATCACCCCGCTCACCGTCAGTATAACTTTTAGCAAAATTAGCCAGCCCAATCCATTTATTATTTGTCGATTTGTAATTAAGGTTAATACCTGCTACCCTATTGTAATCATCCCGAAAATCGAAATTGTTGGTTTCCTGTCTATTGATTAGAAAAGTGGTAGCCGTAAAGTTCGAAGATAGCTGCTGCTCTCCAACAAACGCAGCATAATTTTGAGAAGGTTCATCTTTATCTTCCTCTGTTTGCACGTTCAAAATTCCAATACGTGTTTTAGGTGAAATATTACCAGAGAGTTTAAGACCAAATTGGATTGCAGAACGACTCCCAATGCGCCGAGAATAAAACGGATTAACCCCATCAACTCCCAAATTAGAAAACAAGTCTGCATTTTCAAGAAAAAAATTACGTCGTTCAGGGAAGAAGATTGAAAATCGTGTAAAGTTGCTTACTTGTTGGTCTACATCTATTTGTGAAAAATCCGGATTGATTGTCGCATCTAGTTTCAAGGACGATGTAAGGTTGTATTGTACATCTAGGCTAGGTACTACCGTTGTTTCATTTGTATTTGCTGAAATTTCTTCTTGGTGATTTATGGTGATTGAGGGGGTTACTGCGAATCTTGAATTCGCATTTTTAGGTAGGTTATCAATATCAAATGCCTGGGTGAAACGAAGATCGAAAAGGCGGTAGTTTCTACTTACATCTTTAAATATAGTCCAGGAATTTTTTTTAATATCCCGCACGTAAAACTGAATACCGAATTGATCGCTATCGCTTTTAAAATTTAAGTTTTTTAAGGGTATAGCAATTTCATAGTACTTGTTAGTACCCTTAGTGGTTGTCTTGGCATTCCATATGGTGTTCCAATTGGTGTTTATAGAAAACCCATCATTCACCCGTTCAATTAATCCATCAACCTGAGCCGCCCCCATATTGACCGCGAAATAGTAAGCATTTTGTCGTTGATTTTGTGTGTCAAGTATAAGAATAAAGGTTTCACTACCCACTACTGTATTGGAAAGATCATCTCTTTTTAAAGAACTTATTTGAGTTCGTGACTCATTATCTTGATAAACGACAGACACATAGAGAAACTCTCCATTATGAAAAATCTTCACTTTTGTTTGTTGTTCGGCTAACCCCTCGTCACTGGGTAGATAATTGTGAAAACTAGTATATGCTGATAGTTCTTCCCAAACTACTTCATCTAATTTTCCATCGAGCGTGATATGTTGTTCGTGATAGGGAATTGATGGTTGTTGTGCATTTGTGGTAGCGAGGAAAACAAAAAACAAGGATGTGATTAAGATGATGTTTTTCAAAATAGAATGATTTAGAATGAGATTGGTTCGTTAGTTTTTCAATGAAAATATCTTACTCACAATCTTCCAACGTCCATCAATCTTTAAGAGGTTCACATAATCTACTACCACTCTATCGGGGTATGTTACAGTCACTTTCACACTTGCAGCTCTACCTGTGACATCAACATAATTTATTTCATTGGCTCTATTCTTTTCAGGTTCTCGACCAATATCTCCTTTAAACACCTCGAGTGCATTGTATTCCTGATACCCTGATTTACTTGAAACGTATTTCATCATTGCATTTTCATGAAATGCCATTTTGAGTGTATCGAATTGTTTTTGTGTATCGCCTACTAAATATTGATTCACCACCTTTTTAATGGCTTTGTGTTCCTGCTCTTTATTTTGTCCACTAACTGTGTTAATGAAACAGAAAAAAACGAATACGGTAATTGATAAAGTGTTGATTGCGCTCATTGTTTTAATTATTTAGATGAGGCAAATCTAAACTGGTAAGTAGCAGCTAAATTATATTTTAGCTCAACCCGTTATTATTGTATATCAATAAGAAATAGCCGTTTTGTTGACGAAATCAATCGATTGGTAGACTTTTAATATGTGATGATCTCTTTTAATCACCTGTTTCAAGAATATTAAACTATTTTTATTGATCGAGTATTATGCAAACATCCGCTAAATTTCCCGGGGCTACTATTTTAAAACACTCACTTTTCTGGGTTGGGGTATTCTTATATTTTGCACTTACTGCAAATCAAGTATTTTATACGGGATATGTACATTTAATAGAGAACTTTGCGCTTTTAGTTGGCTGTCAAATAATCGCTACCTATGTCATTTTGTATGTATTTATCCCTGTTTACTTAGATCAAAAGAAATATCTATTGTTCGCATTCTTTTCTATTTTGCTTTTGGCTCTACTTTTTGCATTTTACTCCAGTGTCCGAATGGGTTATTTTGATGTTAAATACTATCAAAGCTATACTGAGCAAGCAAAAGTGTATGCAGAATGGCCATTTTGGAAACGGATTTCTGATGTTAGAACATTTTTCAGTAAAGCTATCAAATTCATAACTCCTGCGGCGATTCTGTTGATGCTGCAGTTTTATAAGAATCAGCAACAATTTTTAAAGTTAAGTGAGCAGAAAAAAGCTGCAGAATTAAATGCCTTGAAAAATCAACTCAACCCGCATTTTTTATTTAATACACTTAATAATTTGTATGCTTTAGCCTTAGAAAAATCAAATAGTGTTCCTGAAGTAATTGAAAGACTTTCTGATATCTTGGATTATATGTTGTACCGCTGCAATGAGAAGTTCGTTTCTTTGCATAAGGAAGTAGAATTATTACATAATTATATAGCACTAGAAAAAATAAGGTACGGAGATCGGGTCAAGGTTGAATTCGATAATACGATTAAACAGGATATTCAGATTGCTCCATTACTACTGCTTACATTTGTAGAAAATGCTTTTACCCATGGGGTTAGCCAGGCTTTAAAGAACGCAACTATAGATATTTCACTAACGAATAGTGCCAAGACATTTACATGTACTGTGGTAAATAGTAAACCAACAAGTTTATCGTCAAAAGCAGAACAGCGAGGGCGAGATGCTTTAGGTCTTAAAAATGTACAAGAGCAGCTAGCGCTGCTCTATCCTAATAATCATCAACTTGTAATAAGTGATAACGAAACAACCTATTCCGTTTGTCTTACCCTAAAAAATATATGAAATATCGCTGCATCATAGTTGACGATGAAGAACTAGCTAGAAGATTAATCAAAAACCACTTAGATCAATTGGATGATTTTGAAATCGTTGCAAGTTGTACAAGTGCTATTGAGGCCAGCAAAATACTAAAACAAGAATCAGTTGACTTATTGTTTTTAGATATTGAAATGCCTGTTCTGAGAGGCACTGATTTTTTCCAAAATTTAATACAAAAACCCAAAGTCATATTTACTACAGCATATCGAGATTATGCAGTTGATGGTTTTGAACTGAACGCAGTTGATTACTTACTGAAACCTATCACTTTCGGCCGTTTTTTTAAAGCAATAGAGAAGTTTTTGGCTCTTCAACCACAACAGGTAGATTTAAAAGGGGAGAATACTCCTCATACGGTTACTCCTAAGGAATACATTTTTATAAGAAAAGATAGAAAACAGGTAAAATTATTTCTTGATGATGTTTTGTGTGTGCAAAGCATAAAAGACTACATAAAAATCATCACACAAGATGAAAATCATATTGTAAAAAATAGCATGAATACCTTTCTAAACGAATTGGATGCTAGATTTATAAGAGTGCATCGCTCTTACATCATCAATAGAGATAAAGTAACTGCTTACACTAAAAATGATATTGAAATCAATACTATTGAAATCCCTATTGGCGATAGCTATAAAGAATCTCTTAAGGGAAAATTAAAGTAATCATCTATTGATTATATTGCTGTTATGCTTTCATGTTGTATCATCCTAACATCATAATTTATCTCTTTTTATTCCTTCGATTGTAATTTTTATCACCACGGGTTTTTGGTTTTTTATACTTCTGTTTAATCTTACGTCGATATGAACCACCTTGATTTGTTTTTTTATTTTTTTCAGATTTCTCGTGGAAACTAGCACCTCGTTCTTCTTCGGCGGGAACTTTATGAGGATTATTGCGTTCTGCTATTTTAGGTTGCTCCTCTTTTATAAGTTGTGTAGATATTTGGACAGTTTCAGGTATTTCTTTAAAAGGTATCGTATAATTCATTAGCGCTTCTATAGCCTCCTTATACTCTTCTTCTTTTTCAGTATACAGTAATATTGAAGTACCCTCCTGCTCCGCTCGGCCTGTTCTTCCAATACGATGCATATAATTCTCAGGGAAACTCGGGGTATCAAAGTTAATAACGTGAGATATCACACTTAAATCGATACCACGGGCCATCACATCAGTGGTCACCAAAATTCTATGAACGCCTTCATCAAAATTTTCAATAGATCGAAGTCTATAATTTTGAGTTTTGTTAGAGTGAATAACACATACTTCATTCGGAAAAAAATTGTCCAGTTCCTTGAACAACAAATCTGCACTTCGTTTGTTTGATACAAATACGAGTACTTTGTTAAATTGATTCGAATCTTGAAGTAATTCCTTTAACAAATTAACCTTTGTGAAAAAATTGGGTACAGCATAACATGACTGTTTAATGTTGTCTAAGGGGGTACCGCTTACTGCAACCGATATCTTTTTAGTCCCTCGAAAGAAATCTTGAATAAGCTTTTCAATATCATCTGTCATTGTAGCCGAAAACATGATATTCTGCCTCCTGTTAGGAAGTAACTCAAAAATATTAATCAGTTGAAATCGAAACCCAAGATCAAGCATCACATCAACTTCATCAATTACCAATTTCTTAATTGCTTTTAATTGTAATGCTCTTGATAAAACCAGATCATACAGCCTACCAGGAGTGGCAACAACAATATCTGATCCTTGCGCCACGAGCTGTTTATGCTGGTTTATATTAACCCCGCCATAAACACCTACGACCCTTGTGTTCATATATGAGGTAAACTTTTCTATTTCTTCAACTACTTGTACCACCAGCTCTCGAGTAGGGACCATAATTAATACTCTAGGATTGATTTCTTTTGAAAACTTCAAGTTTTGGAGAATGGGTAGCATATATGCTAAAGTTTTCCCGGTTCCTGTTTGCGAAATACCAATTATATCACTCCCTGAAGCAACTGCAGAATAGGCCTGATATTGAATTGGTGTCGGTTTTTTGAAACCAAGATCATCAATAGCATATTGTAACTGTTTGGATAGCGAAAACTCGTGAAAAGACTGCATAGATCTTATTTTGAAGCAAAAATACGGTTTCTTATTGCAGCTAAGCTATCATCTACTAGTAAGCTGCCATTCCTATAAACCGTTCGTAAGATCCCGTTATTTTCCTCTTTTTGTGAAACCTGATCTTTTAAATTAATAACACCGTCTACTTCAAACAGCGTAATTAACCCTTTAGCTGATTTTTTGGTACCGTCATCAGTTATCGGGTCTTTAAATATTTCACGGCCTTTACCATCAACTTCTACATAAGTTGCTTTCATTGCAAAACCAAAAGTATCACGTGTGTTATATTGATAGGTAAAACTGCCTATGCCTAATACTATATTGGTAGAGGCAAATCCCTTTTGTTTTAGCCTTTCACATATTTGTCTGGCTCTTTCTATTGTAATACTATCTCCATAAATAGCGCCGATTTTAGGGTTCAAAACCTTATACCCTTGATCATTTATAGTTCCTCCAAACTCATCCCAAAGCAGTTCAATCACCCCTTTTGCTATTACAGGATTTTTATGATCGCAACCACAAATAATATCAACCGGATTTCCAGAGTCAGGTCTGATAACTAATTTTCCATCCCTAGCTAGAATTTCACTTTTAAGCTTTGGTAAGTACTCTGTGAGTACCTTCCAAAGGTCCCAAGTATCTGACACAACAGATAAAATACCTTTAGGATACGTATCTAGTAATCGTTGAAAAGTGCCTATTTCATCGTCCTTACTACCAGCACACATTACACTATGCTCGGTTGCATTTACACTACCAATAACTAATTCTTTGGTAACGTCAGCATTATAATAGGTTTCCAATGCCTTCACAACCGGTAATGTGTCACTTCCAGTAAACGATAGAGAATGTCCCATACCACTTAAAATCGAAGATTCAGTTCCCGACATACCGCGCATTGAGAAGTCATGCCCCTGCCAGTTAACGAATTCAGCATTTTCCTTATCTGTATCCAAAGCAAAACTATTGAGGATATTTCGGTATTGTTTTGCGATAGTAGCTGATGTACACGGCTGCCATATAATGGTGGATAAAAGTGTTTCAAGATAATTAGTCAACCAGAAAAAATCTGGTAGTGTATTTACTATAGTGAACATCGGAACACGAAGTGGCACTTCTTTTCCTTCCTCAATTGCCTTAATTTCAATTGGCAAATAACCAAGATCATGGAGTGCTTCAATATGCGAAACATTGTAATCTACTCCCAAATAATGATCAACATACCTTTTGTATTCCGCAACTACTTCATCTTTTGGTTTGGCAAAAAACTCGTCGCCGAATTGGTTGATCAAATATTCTTTTATGAAGTATTGAAGCCCAAAAAACACTACCCGGTTGATATCGGCAATTCTACTTTTTCTGGGTGTCCAATTGGAATAAACCATAGTCGTACCTTGAGGGTATTGTTCTTTATGACCTAGTTTATATCCGTCTGTTAATAGTAGTGGATTCATACTGTTTTCTTTTAATTTCATTAATTAAATTTTCAATACTGTTAACCTGAGGTATACCATATCGTTTACAAACGATATCTACGTTACCTTTTCGCCAAAATCCGTTTGGACAACAAACAACTATTTTTTTGCTATTTGCAAACAGGCCTAACTCCAGTAATGATATAGGGGATTTAGTTGAGGGATCGAAATACATAACAATTAAATCGGCTTTGTCTAGTCCGTCCAACTCCCACTCAACTTGATCTTTGAACATGGGATTATCAATAGACTGTTTCCAGGTATCATCCCATTTCCATCTCCTTGGATTTATTAGTGCTATCTGCTCGTTTTTCAATGCACCAATCACTCTATCTTGCCAACGTTCGGCGTTTCCATTCTCAATACTTCCTGCCAAAAAAACACTAAACTTATTTAGAACATAGGGCTGGGGAGCGTTGATTATTGTAACCATTGCAACGGAATTTGAGTTAATATCTTATCATCAAAATCTTTAAATGAATTTGTAGAAAAAATATTCCTGAACCTATTCTCCAAAGGCATTAAACCCTTACTGAAAATACCATGACTAACAATTAGGCTTAAATCACCAGCGTTTTTTCGCTTCAAACTATCTGCTAACCCAACAAAAGTGCCGCCACCATCACAAATATCATCGACAATTACACAATGCTTTCCTCTCAAATCGTCCTGATGAACTTTAAAACCAGTGAGTTCTCCTGTATTGATATCTCGCTTTTTGGAGCATTCAATCACTTCAAGTCCCCCTAAATAGTTAGATAGCTTGTAAATTTTCTTTAATGCCCCGCCATCTGGTGCTATTAAGACCACTTCATCGTTTAATTCACCAAGACAATGTTTTACATATTTATGATTGTTAAGGACCTTCACATTAGTGATCAAGGCAGGCGTTACATCTGAATGAGGATCAAAAATGAGTACGCGCTTATATTGTTGAGCGTTGATAAGATCAGCATATACCTTTACGGTTAATGATTCTCCAGTCACCATTAGACGGTCTTGACGAGAACCGGGGAAATATGGAATGAACAGCTCGATATCTTTTACCCCCATTCTTTTAACAGCATCAGTGGCAACCAAAAGAAGACCTAAGTCATTAAATGATCTAATCCGATGTGTTATGGTAATAGCACCTTCAAGTTGGCTTTCGGATATTTTGATATGAGGTTCTCCCCCATCGAAGATAAACGATTCGAATTTCAATGAATCGCCAAATGGAGTGAACAAATGATCTAGATGTAAATAATTCATTATTGCGTTATTTTTACGCAAATTTAATTTATAAAAAACTAATCCCCAAATAATTTGCGTAAAAAATACATAAATGCTTTATTTGAATAGTGTCTACTTTATATCAAACAGAAAGCCTTCTCTTTTATATTTGAAGTATTGTTTCTTATTAAACTTAAATAATGATGCTGGTCGACCCCTACCCTCTGAAACCCGTTCATTTAATTCTTCAAGGATATTGAAACTTAATATCTTCTTTCTAAAATTACGGCGATCTATCTGCTTTTGTAATATGGTCATATACAACTTTTCCAAATCAGAAAACAGAAACTTATTGTTTAGTAAATCAAAACCTATAGGCTCGTAGGTCAGTTTTCCTTGTAGTCGTTCTTTCGCCTTTTTGATTATCAACTCATGATCAAATGCCAACTCGGGTAGCTTATTAATATCGAACCAAGCAACATCAGTGGCATCTGTATCTGCTTGAATACTATGATGCTCTGGCTTAACCAAAGCGAAGTAAGTGACACTTATCACCCTATTTCGTGGATCTCTATTTGGTTCACCAAACGAATAAAGCTGTTCTAAGTAATCTATTGTAACATTCGTCTCCTCCTTTAGTTCTCTTACTATTGCGTCTTCTAATGATTCGTTCTCTAAAACCAAGCCTCCCGGAAGCGCCCAGTTATTTTTAAACGGGGCTACTTTTCTTTTTATGAGTAAAATATTTAGAGAGCGGTCCTGATAACCGAATACAACCGCATCAACCGCTACTTTAATATTTTGAGTTATCGTCATAAACCAAAATTAACTATTTACGTAGCATTTACGCAAATAATTAGTACTTTCTTGCAATGATTAATGCATTTGTTGGTGGGTATTCCATTTTATTCAACATCATATCGAACAGATCAACTTTTCCTTTAAAACGATTTTCTACAATCCAAGGATTTGAATATGCGCAAGTATCTTTATCTATTTTAAATCCTGTTTGAATCAATACTTCTTTCCAAGTCTCAATACTCCAAAAGCAGAAACGTTCATGCATTTCACTTTTCCAGTTATCTGTATAGTCTTTGGTCAGCATAAAATCAGCAGCATCTTTATACTGCAACCTTATATATTCTTTGCCACTAATTGTTTTAAGTTCATATGTAATTTGGTCGTTTTCTTTCTTCCTAAAGTCATTCGCAAATCGTAAAAACCTGCTAAATGTAGATAGTGAATCTAAATATTCTTTAAGTTCCTGCTGATCACTTATTTCTTTTGACCAATCATCATTCCTGCCATCCTCTTTACTCAAACACATTAATACATTTGACTCCCCGTTTTCAGGACCAATAACATCGCGATTAATCCAAACCCCATTAGGAGCCAACTCATCATATCGATTTTTAATAAACTGCATTAAATCTTGCCGGTTGCCATAAGATTCAATTTCATGAGTTAAAGAAGAAGTATGAATAGTATTCATTGAATTTTTTTCAAAAACCAACGAAGTAACTGCATTCTTTTGAGCAAAAAACACATTTGGATTCATGAACTCACCATTATGTTTTCGTTGTATACATACATCATAAAGTTGACGTGTTACCTCAATACCATAAAAATCCGACTCATAAAAACGATCGTCATCGCTTGCAAGCTTTATCCATGATCCAACGGCACAACCAATATCTCCTATTCTACCAGGTTGTATAAATGGACTTGTTTCTTGATATTTAATATCTGCTATTTCATCCATTTGTCGGACGTAAGAATTGTAGTCTCTAGATGTTGTAATATCTCCATCGTCTCCAATGATAGGATCTGCCAGAATGCTTTTTACTTTGTTTTCCAGATGATAGGTCTTCCATATTTTATGCGTGCTAACATGTATTTTACTTTTTATGGATTCATCGCTTAAACCCTTTGGATACATGAATACCTTTTCAATTAACTGCCAAGGCAATTCGGCTTGAAATGTTTGCTTCTTTAAATTAATTAGTTCTGCAGATAAGATTTTAAAATTGAGTTTTTGATACATTTTCATAACCGGTGTAGAACAAACAACCACCGTATTATTTGGGTTAAGATCAAGTTTACCATCACTTTGATGTTTAATTTGCTTTAAAACATACGAAGCGAAATCTTCCAAAATCCCAACGTCATCTATGCCATAAACGTAAATTGGTACTGAGATTGACCGTGAAAATTCTTGTATCATCATTGCTCGTAAATAAAAAGGAATCGGGTTTCGCTTTGTGCCACTGTGATTCGCCGATGTAACCGCAACTACAATACCTGAGATAGAAGAAAGTTGATTTATGTATTGATCGTTAACGTCTTTGGATCCAGACATTCTTGTTTCTACAAGTTCTTCAAGATATTGATGCTGAAATGATGTAAGAAGATGATGGCGTCCAGGAAATAGCAAAAACATACAGTAATACTGATAAATTCAAAATCATGCTAAGCTAAAAATAAATGGTTGTTGTTCACATTATGGGAGGAAATTTTTGGAAAACACACAATTTCAATGTAAATTTAACGTTAACTAAATGTTGATTAATTGTAAATATGTTGTTAATTAAGCTGAGAGATCACTATCACCAAATTTTGATAAGGCGTTTTGCTGCACTCCGGAAGTTTGCATTAAAATGTCGCTTATGCTATAAGGATATATTAAGTGCTTAATAGTTTGATCTAGCGAAATGCATTCTATTCGGACTTCGCGTAAACAGAAACCACTCCCCGATAATTAATAATTCGTCTGTGACTACTAGCAATGGTAGTGTTTACTGTGTTATTTGGAAAAAGCGTGGTATTTACAATAAAGTTTTCTGATTTATTGTTTATAGTATAGCTCATTTTATAGCTGCCTGTATTTTCATTTTTGACTATAGAGATATCTTCTGGCACACCGTCAAAGTTAATCCCCACCTCATTACTATTGTTATACCCCCCTCCTATCTGTCTTTCTCCGTAATAAGGTAAGCTCGCAGAAAGACTATCACCAATTTTCCTGATGTAATTTGGAGTAGTAAGAAGGTCAATTCTAGCTAAATTACTTCCCGGCGCTAACAAACCGGCGTTGGCAACCGCTTGCATGCCCGTGTTATTCATTGGTTGGGCAGATTTAAAAACAATTTCAAAATTTTCATTTTCAATCATATTATCAAATTGTCGTTGTTGCTCTTCACTTACTTTCGCAACCGAGTTGGAAGCGCACCCCCCAATTAACAAACAAATCACAGCCATCACTAAAAATCCGCTTCTCATATTATAAAGTATTCTTTGTTAAAAGTTACAAAAAAATCAAGCAGCAAAGAGTTCCTTTAACATAGCATTCAGATATTTATCAGAAAAAAGATAGTATTTTACTATTATTGTTTTGAAACTATCCCGATCTTCTTTGAAGAAAAACTCTAAAATGGTAAGTGATAAAATTGGCTTTTTTACTTGACGACAAAGCACAAAAAAGATCTATAATTGAACTTTATATCTTAAATACATTTAGCAAAAAGATAAAAATACACATGCATAAAAGATTATTCTTTATTCTAATACTTTTTGCACCTGGCTTGATTTATGGTCAAGTTGATTCTAAAAAAGAATCGTCTGCTTCACCAGTTAAAGTAATAGCTACATCCTACGCAAAAACTGCTATTGTTGGGGAACAACATGCCAGTTTTTCTGTAAATAAATATTTAGGTAAAGGACTGTATTTTGAGACAAGAGGCCAATATGATACCTACTTAACCTCCAATATTTTTAAAACTAGTTTCACATTCAAAAAGTATTTTGGAGAAAAGATTTATCTATTTTCTGGTTATGAATTGGAAATGGAGCAAATGAAATCAGATCCTGCTATTGGAGCTGATGTGTTCGAATTCACGCAAATATTTAGAGGAAAAATCACTAACGGGATTGGCTACGATAATTTAAATCGCAACATAAACATCGAATTTAAACACGATCTTAACTTTAGCAAAAACAACCTAGGTAGTTTCGGGACACCAAACATGTTGAGCTTAAAGGGTACCTATAAATTTTGAATATGGAAACGGAGTACCTTACTTTACTCCGTTCCAAATATCCAAATACATCTTCCATTCACCTTTTATTTTTTTCCAAACAATTACGTATTTACCTTTCCATGAAGATATGTGTCCATCTTTGTGTTTGGTTTTACCTTCATAATAGCCATAATCATATGCAGTATCTTCGATGACTGTTATTTCCGTTTGATTGATTTTGTGATATGTTGTGCTAATCCCCTCCGGTAAGGTCCAATATTTAATAATATCTTTCCCTTCTAATATTTGTGTGTTATTCGGGAAAATTTTAGCATCTTCAGTATAAGAAGCTGCTATTAACTGATAGTCTGAAGACATTACATGTTTTGAAAAATTTTCAGTATTCTTAAGTATAGCCTGAATATCGTCTTTTTCTCCGTTTAAGGTCTGCGCTTTTGAATAATTGAAGCATAAAAGAGCAATTAAAAGCACTATTGATACTCTCATAGTTTATGTTTTTTTAATTAACGATTTTTCTTATAGTATCTGCCATATCCATCACATTAAAAAACTTTTGGTTTTTTAAAATCACGATGTATAAATCATCTTCTGGATAATATCTAATCACGGCCTCGTAGCTTCCTTGTTCACCGTGATGGTGGTGAAACTCTAATTCATTACCATCCCATCCCAAAACCCCCAAAGGCGACTGTGCGCCTTCTCGTTCTGACAGGAGTTTTATGGATGTTTTTGACAGTAATTGATAACTGTGTAAGTGATAGAGGTATTGGTATATATCCTGTGCTGTAAATAGCATTAAAAACTTAAGGCTATCCATTTTAAAAGCATCAAGATTGCTCTCTTTGTCAAAGGCATAAGCAGGTAATACTTCATTTTCCCAAGGCGTTGCCTTTCCAAAATAACTGCTGGTCATTTTTGCAGCTTTAAATATGTTTTGAGAAACATAATCTTCAAATGATTGACCCGATATTTTTTCTACAATATGTATAAGCAATATTGGATTGTAGTTAGAATACAGATAATCCGAACCTGGTTCAAAAGAAAGGGTTTTTACCTTTTTTAAGTCATTTATCAATAACTCATGAGTTACTGTCATTTGGTTTTCTCCGTAACGCTCCCAGGCTACCCTTGGTAAACCACTAGTGTATTTAAACAATTGCTGAATGTTTATGGTATTGGCCCAAGATGGTAAGTCTTTGAGATACATACTAACCTTGTCTTCAAGCTTCAACTTCCCACGTTCGTAAAGTTGCATGACTGCGACCCCTGGAAATTCCTTAGATATAGAACCAATAGCAAAACGATGCTTTGCAGTTAAAGGCTCTTTAGTCTCAGGATGGGCAATACCAAAAGATTTTTCGTACAAAATTGTGTCCTTTTTGACTACTAATACATTACCATTCAGCTCTCCTTTTTGGTATACTGCATCTGCATAAGCATCAACAGTTTCATAATTTTTACAGCTGAAAAAGGTGCAAATGAAAAGCATCGTGCAAAGCGGCACCATTGTTTTTTTCATTATCATTTATTTTGCCTGTGGAATATTTTGTTAACGATTTTCCAACTGCCGTCTATTTTTAGCAAATTCATGTAATCAATAAAATAGAAATTGGAATAGTCAATACGAAGTCGAGCACTGGCTGCATTACCAGAAACGCTAATATGCTCCACTTTTGTCGCACGGTTCTGTTTTGGACCAGGTTTGATCGCTTTTTTAAAGAACTCTAAAGCATTCACCTCAGTATAATTTCCCCCTCTGATAAATTTCATCGTAGCACTGGGGTGAAATGCTTTTTTTAAGGTTTCAAAGTCGTTATTCGTACCGCCATCAAGGTAATAGGAAACTGTTGTAGTAATCATTTCCTCATCCGATTCCTGTGCACTCATTGAAATAATTAGACCCGTGAGCATTAATAATGTGCAGATTGTTTTTTTCATTTTTGATTGATTTATGATTTATTAATTTGATTTCATTAACTTATCAATAACCGCTTTAGCGACTAAAGTTGTAGCAGTTGGGTCTTGACCGGTTATGAGCCTACCATCTACTACGTAAAATCCGTCCCAACCCTTTTCTGAATATTTAAATTCACCCCCATTTTGGGTAATCCTATGTTGAATTGAAAATGGAAACGTTTTATAATATGGAGCATCCCTGCGTTCAAATTTATCCGGATACCCGTTTATTTTTTTGCCAGTGAACAGAAAGTCTCCTTTTTCATTTTTAATATTTACAATACCAGCTGTTCCGTGGCATA
The DNA here is from genome assembly GCF_046524175.1 of Spongiivirga sp. MCCC 1A20706. Taxonomy (NCBI): domain Bacteria; kingdom Pseudomonadati; phylum Bacteroidota; class Flavobacteriia; order Flavobacteriales; family Flavobacteriaceae; genus Spongiivirga; species Spongiivirga sp. MCCC 1A20706. The sequence goes on along the minus strand of NZ_JBEFZF010000001.1, from coordinate 534,747 downwards.
CCGCCGAAACAATTCCTTTATTATTATATATATTGAAAGCTAACTGTTGTATTTGAGTATTTTCGGGAACACCAAACATCGCTGCCCCTCCTCCACAATAATAAATAGCGCTATAATTAGAACTTTTAACCTCAGATGGTTTCATCGTGTTTTTCAGCATGCCCATGAAGGTCGCATTATATAAATATTTTTTTTGAATACCATTAGATGTTTCAATATATCCTAAAGGAATTGCACCGCCTTGCGGGCTTATAAAGTCGACTTGATATCCAGCATTAACGAATACATCATACGCCAAAACAATTTCAGCAAAATGATTTGCTGCGTTTTGCTTAGTTGCACCATAAGTATGCTGATTGGAAGTGACAATTAGAATTTTGTCATCGTCTTGAGCAGACAAACTCAAAACCATTGACAGCATAATAAGATTTAAAGAAAATTTAAAGTGATTGATCATATTGATTGATTTACTGGCAATTTGAAGAATTCCCTATCAATTATATTACAATCTTATAAAATAGAAGTACGGATTTATAAAACTGAACTATCCTTTATACTTAGACGGGGTAGACCCAGTAACTTTTTTAAATGTCGAAAAGAAGGTCGACTTCGAATTAAAACCACACTCATAACCAATCGCTTCAGCCGTATAATTTGTGTTTGCTAGTAGCAACTCTTTAGCTGCTTCTATTCGATATTCATTAATAAAAAGAGAAAAACTCTTTCCCAAATTATCATTTAGAAATTGAGATAAATAATGAGGTGCTAGTTGCAATTTGTCTGCAACATCATTAAGCTTAAGGTTCGGATTTTTAAATAGCTGTTCTTTAATGAGTAATTTGTGTAGATTCTGTTTAAGCTCATTTACATCGTCATCAATAATTTTTTTATTAGAATACTTTTCTTTTGGTTCAAAGAACATTGGACTTTTCTTTCTTTTTAAGACCCAGAATAGTATGATCAAATAAAATACCACAGAAAATGATAACGCCCCCACTATATAAGAAGTGAAACTACCGATATTATAACCCAACCAAATAAAAAACACTCCAAAATAGACGCTTAATAACCAAAACTGATGGTCTTGTAGCTTTTGTTTTTTTTCAATTAATTGGGTAGCCAATGGTCTTAGTTTGATACCAGCGGCAATTATGTATAATAACCAAACGAAATAAATAGTCTTTACAAAATAAGGAGACCAAAGTCTCTTAAATTCCCAATAAGGATATATTGCTGAAAAAGTGATTACGGCAGATAAGGGTATCAAAATATGTAATATCCACGCTTTTGGAAGGTGCTTATTTGTCAACGAGCTTACGTATAAAAATAGCATAGGGCCAATGAGGATACACGCGGTAAGTCCTACTTGAATAAACACTTCACTTAAACCAGGTTTAAATTGAAGAAAAACGGATTTAATAATGCGAATACTTATTACAAATAACAATCCGGAAAGAAAGTAATGTGATGCATTTTTCTTTTTGCCAATAAAAGCGAAATAAACACTTAGAAAAAGTCCGTTAAAAGCGCCTAAAGCGCTAAAGAAAAATAAAAGTTGTTTTTCCAATGTAATGATTGATGAGGCATAAAGATATTAGATAATTCACTTTTCTGAAATTAAAATTCAGGATTACTTATGGGACCAATCGTCACTGTCACTACTTTGTGGGGAAAGACCTATATTATCTTTCTCGATTTCAACACCCAACCCAACAACGACACGATTCACATAGTTAAAATAACAGGCAACTTGGTTGATTTCTAGAATTTCGCCATCGCTTAATCCCATTTCTCGTAAAATTTCAATATCGTTTTTAATAATAGTTCGATGCGAATTGGTAAGTTGGACAGCATAGTGCAAACCTGCAATTTCTTTTGGGGTGAGTACTACACTAAAATCTTCGCTAATCATTGCCTTTTTCAATGATTCGTATTTTTCATCATCATTCAGATTATTCCTTAAGCCAACCGAATGATGTTTTTCACAATAATCGCAATTATTTAACCGACTCACATAGGTTCCTAAAAACTCTAAATACCATTTTGGTAGATGGTTGTCGGGATGATGCAATACGTTTTTATATAACATCATATGTCCTTGAAGGCTATGTGGTCGAAGACTATGAATGCTCAAAACATGATCAATACTATTGTTTGGACCTTTAATACGGTCATACAATTTTTTAAGTTTTCCTGTTGCATTATTATAAGCTATAACGTGTATCCAACCCATAGAACTTGTTTTATAAAAATACTACATTATCTAATATGACTTCCTGCATTCATATCGATCGTCGCACCAGTTGCATGGTCCATTTGTCCGCTGCACATTAACCCAACCAAAGGGGCTATGTCTTCTGGCTTGGTTAGTTCATTTAATGCGATTTCGCTTATTACACGGTCTTCACCATACACTTCAATGAAACTTTCGGCCATTTGTGTACGAGTAAATCCTGGCGATACTACAAATGATTTAATGTTATCCTTACCAAATGAGCGCGCAACACTTCGTGCTAGGGATGTCAATCCGCCTTTTGATGCGGCGTACGCTAAATACTCTTCCGTTTCCCCCCTAAATACAGCTCTACTTCCTATATAAATAAATCTACCTTGCTGTTTACCTTTAAAATGGTCGATTCCTTCTTTGGTAAGCAGGCCAACAGCATCTAAATTAATATTTAGGGTCTTCTTCCATGTTTTAAACCATTCATCAGTGGATAGATTTGTTGAATGTGGTAAGAAGACACCAGCGTTTAAAACAATACAATCGATTTTTTCATATTCAGAAATAACCTCATTCATCAAATTAAGTACCGAAGTGGTTAAAGAAAGATCTGCCTGAAAAATTTTAGATCCGTTATTGTGTTTTGCTACCAACGCTTCTGCTGGCTTTTTATTGCTGTTATAATGTACAGCGACCGTAGCACCTTGCTCCATTAAATAATTTGCAATTGCTTTACCTATGCCATCGGATGCACCTGTTACTAAAATATTCTGGCCCTTTAAATCTATACTCGCCATATATTGGTTATGCTTCTTTATCAAATATTATATCAAAAAGGTAAATTTTGAAGATCGACGTTTCCTCCTGATAAAATAACACCCACCTTCTTATTTTTAAACCTGCTCCTTTCTCGAAGGATCGCAGCCAAGGTTACAGCGCTTGAGGGTTCAATGATTACTTTCATATATTGCCAAAAAAGTTTCATCGCTTCAACAATTTCTTCTTCTTCGACTCTAATAATTTCCTTAACGTGCTTTTTAATAATAGGAAAGTTTCGATCCCCTAGTTGCGTTTTCAATCCATCAGCAATGGTATTGGTCGTTTTATTGCCCTCTATTGTTCCTGTAATCAACGATCTATAAGCATCGTCAGCTTCAAAAGGTTCAGCGCCAATGACCTCACAATCTAGTTGCAGGTCCCTTACAGCCAGGCAACTTCCAGCTATCAATCCACCACCACCAACAGGGCAGACTATTATATCGAGATCGGGATATTCTTGCAGTAATTCCAAACCAGCGGTACCTTGTCCATAAATGACCTGTATATCATTTGAAGGGTGAACAAATGTAGCCCCTTTTGATTTGCTTATATCAGCTGCAGTTTTTTCTCGGGCTTCTAAAGTAGGCTCACATTCAATTATGTGGCCTTCGTATTCGACAACGCCAGCTTTCTTAACTGTGGGCGCATTCGTTGGCATCACAATATAGGCCGGGATGTTTTGAAGCAATGCTGCTAAAGAAAGTGCTTGTGCGAAGTTTCCTGAAGAATGAGTTACCACGCCTTTCTCTTTTTCCTCATCAGATAAATTTAAAATTGCGTTAGTCGCACCACGTATTTTGTAGGCCCCAGCTCGTTGAAAACTTTCACATTTAAAAAAAAGCTCTGCTGACACCATTTTATTAAGCAACCGAGAGGTAAGAACAGGAGTATTATAAACATGAGTTCCTATTATTTTCTGGGCAGCAATTACTTTTCCTTCGTCCATGGCAAATTAAGTTCTAGACCATGCTAAAAATAATGCTTAAAAATCAAACAGAAACCTCCAAAATATCAGCTTTGGTATTCGTGCTTAATCTGACTCGATTTATAGCTGCTGGAACCAATATCGTTTCCCCTGTATTTAATTTGAAGACTTCTTCATTATATGTTAGCGTTGCCTTTCCGTCAACACAAATTAATATAACAAAGGAATCAGTGCTACTATAATCTTTTTCTATTGCAGAGCGAAGCGGAATAATACCCGTTTTAAAATATGGAGTTTCGACCATTTTGTTAGTACAATTAACATCGCTGCTGTAGTTCACTTTATAAGCATCATGCAAGGTATAATCTAACACATCTAAAGATTGTTCTAGATGTAGCGTTCTTTTTTCCCCAGTTTTCGCATCAATACGGTCATAATCATAAACTCGGTAAGTCACATCAGATGTTTGCTGAATTTCAGCCAGCAAAATACCTGACCCGATACCGTGAATTCGCCCTGTTGGGATATGAAAGGCATCGCCACTCCTTGTATTTTCAATATTTAAAAAAGCCAAAACGTTAGACTCATCTATTGCATTTTTAAAATCTGCGCGTTCCATTTTTTTATTAAACCCTACGATGATTTCTGCTTCATCCTCCGCTTGTATGATGTACCACATTTCATTCTTACCAAAAGAATTATGGTGCTCTTTTGCATATTCATCATTCGGATGAACCTGTATAGAAAGTGGTTTCGCTGTATCTATAAATTTGATTAACAACGGAAATTCTTTACCAAATTGATCATAGACGGCGTCACCTAATAATTTCTCTTGGTAGCTATCTATTAATTCTGGGAGCGTCTTCCCTTTCAAAAATCCATTTAACACCACAGTCTCATCTCCCTCTATCGCTGAAATTTCCCAAGATTCTCCGATATTCGATTCAGCAACCTTTTTATTTAAAATGGTCTTGAGCTTATTACCACCCCACATGCGGTATTTAAATATTGGATCGAACTTTAAAGGGTATAAATTCATAAATGTCATCTTGACTCTACAAGACTTGCAAAGTTATAACTTGTTTTCACTAAATTATCATAGCTCGATGAAATTGCTTGCTTTAGATCCGATACCTCATTTAAAATTGAGGTAACATAATGCAAACCAAACTCTTTTTGTTCTTGAATTGTTATATTGACTGATCCACAAAAGGCGGCAATTGGGATATTATTTTTTTTAGCAGATGCAATAACTCCGTCAATAGTTTTACCTGAAAATGTTTGATTGTCTAGCATTCCTTCGCCTGTAATGATCCAGTCAGCACCTTCAATTTTACTGTTAAAATCTACTATTTCTTTCACCATTTCAATACCTGAAATAAGTTTTGCTCTTAAAAAAGCAATTGATCCACCACCCATTCCACCTGCTGCTCCCGTTCCTGGTATATTCTGCACATCAATTTTAAACATATTTTTAAATATTGATGCTATGTTTTGTAAGCCAGCATCTAAATGATCTACTGCTTCGTGATTCGCTCCTTTTTGTGGCCCATATACATAAGCTGCTCCTTTTTCACCATAAAAAGTGTTGTGGACGTCACAAGCGACTTTAAAGTCTACGCCTTTTAATAAATGAGTTGCTTTGGAAGTACCAATTTGTGTTATCTGATCAAGATTATTACCTATAGGATGAAGTTCATGTGAATTCCGATCAAAAAACTGGAATCCTAATGCCGTGGCCATTCCAATACCTGCGTCATTTGTAGCGCTACCTCCAATACCTAAACAAATGCTTTTAGCCCCATTATTCAGTGCATGAATAATCAATTCTCCTGTACCATAAGAAGAAGTATACAAGCAATTTCTTTCTTCCTTTTTAAGTAACCTTAAACCCGATGCTTCTGACATTTCAATAAAGGCCGTTTCAGACTGGCTATTAAACAAGTACTTTGCCTCAATTTTTCTAAATAGCGGATCATTAACAATTACATTGATCATATCACCATTCATAGAATGTTTCAAAGCATCTAGGGTACCATCACCGCCATCGCCCAATGGTATTTTAATAACAGTTGCATCTGGAAATACGGTAAGTAGACCTTTTTCAACGGCATTACAAAACTCCATACCCGTCAATGAGTTTTTAAACTTATCTGGAGCGACAACAAATTTCATATATTGATAGCCCTATTTGAAAAAAGCAGGTAACTGTAGGCAAAAAATAACAATTGCAACAAAAAATCCTATAAGGATCAGCACTTCTTTTTTACCAGTGTAAAAGGTTACTTCTACACCTTCAACTGACTTTTTCTTAATTAAATTACTCACTACTGTAGCTGTTACAACAGTTACGAAACAGCCTATTGCATTCCACCAAAACCAAAAGACTTCAGGCACATATAGCCATAAATACATATTAAAAAGAACACCTGCTAGAATGCCAACGTTCGCCCCTATAGCATTCGTTTTCTTCGTTAAAATAGCCAACATAAAAACAGCCAGAATAGGGCCGTAAAAAACGGAGCTGATTTTATTGATAACTTCGATAACGGTTCCTTCAATATTTCCTGCAAAAAATGCAAAAAATAAGCAAACGAGTCCCCAAAAAACAGACAAGAAACGAGAATACGAAACATATGTCTTATTGGACAATTCTGGCTTAAAACGCTTCACAAAATCTTCCATCGTTACAGCTGAAAGTGAATTCACTGTTGAACTTAAGCTCGACATAGCCGCTGACATAATTGCAATGATCAAAAGACCAATTACGCCATTTGGCAAGTATTTCATTATGAAGACGGGCACCATTAAATCGGCTCTTTTTCCTTCTAGAGAGCCAATATTTGCTTGATAAACGGAATCGATCATTTCATTAAAAGAAACATCTTGTAATACTAAAGTGCCAAGCACTAAGCCCATAATACAATAAGTTAATGTCACGGGAAAACGTAGTAAGCCATTTGCAAATAATAGTTTTTTTAGTGAATTCATATTCTTGGAAGAAAGCAGTCGTTGCGATTGTGTCTGATCGGTACCATAATATGATGCGTACAAAAAGACTCCTCCCAAAACCATTGGCCAAAAACCGAATTCATCATTCTTATTAGCATTGTTAAAACCCCATTTACTAAAGTCAATTGCGGTTATTCTATCTTTATCAACATGAGTAAGAAAATTATCAAACCCTCCAAGTTCACTAATTCCATAAATAAGACATATTACGATTCCTAAAAACAAAATTGTCATCTGGATTACATCGCCCCAGATAACAGCTTTCATTCCACCTTGAAAAGAATAAATAAGTGTAATCACTCCAATTACAAGAACTGATATCCAGAACTCTAAGCCAATAGTTGCCTGAAGTATTAGTGCCATAGTATACACCATTACACCGGTTGCAACCGATCTACTTATTTGAAATACCAAGCTGATTAATAGCCTAGAGGAAGCGTCAAAACGTCGTTCTAAATACTCATAAACACTAACAATACCTGATTTATAAAGTGATGGTAAAATAGCAATTAGTAAAAATGCCATCGCTAACGGCACCCCAAATTCATATGTAAGCCATTGCATGCCACCACCTTCTCTCAGTCCTACGAAGGCCGGCGCTGATATAAAACTAATTGCCGATAGCTGTGTTGCCATTGTAGACAAGCTTAAAGGCAACCACGAAGTACTCCTACCACCCAGAAAATAGTCTTTAGAAGTCTTGTTTTCTTTGAACAGAAATCCGATTCCTAAAAACCCAATTAGATAAACTGCAATTAAAATGTAGTCGATGTAATTCATTCTAAATTGATTTTGTATAATTTGATCATTCGTTTAGCATGTCAATCAACAAAGCCGCACTCCATGAAAAGTTGTTGCCGCCATATGCCCCATTTCCAGAATCTAAAACCTCTTTTCTACAATCGAAATACTCATAGTAACCATTTTTACTAACAAGTTGTACCGAATCTTCTTTTACTCGCCTTGCGAGGTCTTTAAATTCATATCGTTTTAAGCCTCTAAATAGAATCCAATTTAAATTTATCCAAACAGGGCCGCGCCAATATTTCTTAGGTCTGAAATGAGTACTTGTAGGGTCAAAAGAAGCACATAAATAACGGTCTTCACCTCCAAATCTAGAAACCAAGGTATTTACCAAGTTCTCAGCATCCTTTTTTGAAGGTATCCCCGCGAATAATGGGGTGAATGAAGAAGAAGATATTAATCTGATGTGTTTTTTATTCCTTAAATCGTAGTAAACGTAGGCATTTAAGTCTTCATCAAATAACTTTTTATTCATTTGAAAAACGGCTTTTTCTTGCCATTTCTCCAATTGTTTAATTTTAATATTATCACCACCCAATAGTCCATACAACATAATTAATGCTTCATTCGATTTGATTAGCATGGCATTAAATAAGGGATCCTGTACTAAAAAAGGTGAATGGGCAGCTATTTTTTGATCATCATACTTATATTTCTTGGCAATATCTATGATATGAAGATAATGGTCATATTCTCGTTTGGTAGGTCGCTGTTCAGGATTTACATGGGAGGTATCTCTGCGCTCGAAATCATACTCAGGAGAATCCAAGTTCTCAAAAATCCCGTCCCAAATAGGCGAATTATCAGTGCCAGATTCCCAATTATGATAAATATAGACCAAGCCCTCATTTAGAGGGTCTCTATTTTGATAAAAATACTGATGGTTATCATAAACCTTATCAATTTGCGATCTTATATATTGGAGTGTCGCTTTTTTGTTTTTAGATATTTCATATAGCTCTTCTAAAACAAAACCTAAAACAGGAGGCTGTACAAGCCCAGTCGATCGATATTTTTTTGAAGACATTGGGTGTAACGCTGATTGATGAAAGTCAGCACCGGGAAAGTACGTGTCTGTATCGGTATGAAAAACAATATGAGGAATAAAACCATTAGCCCATTGTGCATCTAATAATGTAGTAATTTCGCTTTCGGCTTTATCCATATCATAGTGCGCGTAGCCTATTGCTATAAAACCGGAATCCCATTTCCATTGAAATGGGTATAATTTTTTGCTTGGTATGGTGAATCCTTCTTTTTGGAAATTTGCATTTAGCACCTTTTGTGCCTCCGCTAGTAGTTTATCTTTCATTTAGATAATTTCAAACTAAAGTTAAAAGATATTGAAAATATCTAAATGAAGGGTGATCAGTTATTTTAAATGTAAAATTGACTAAAAGGCACAATTATTTGGTAAAGGTTGCTGGTTGGCTAATTCCTTAGCAAAATCTTTATCAATAGTAGTCTTGTCAAAGCCAGCGTTGATAGATCCTTTAAAAACCGCAGTGCCATAACCGGAGTTGTTCATATGGCCACGAATAATTACAGTAAGGCTCTCTTCTAGTGGAAATACACTACCAGATCTGGCAAAAGGTTGTTCGTTAACATGGCTGTGAGCCAATATTCTTCTATTCAATAATTCACCATCTTCGGTAATCACCTCCCACCAGTCAGCATATTGGCCGCAACCTGTATCCGGGCTTCTCAGGGAAACAGTAAAACTTACTCCTGCATCATTTTGTATAGTTGAAACTGCGATTACAGATGCTTCACCTGTTGGACTTTCCAACATTTCGTCTTCACCCATCACAATTGCATCGGTCTTTTCTTTTTCGTTACAGGCAGTAAAAATCAACAAACCCAATACAACCAAAATCATTTTTTTCATAAAAATCAAATATTAAGGTATAACATAAAAACTCATAGCAAAAGCAGATTATTAAACGACTCAGGTTATAAAATTATAACGATTTCAAAATAACTTTATTTGAATTGTCATCTCGAAACCTGCACAACATCATCCTTCGTCGGATTGTTACTAAATGTTTTAAAACCATATATTTGAAACATAACATAACCATATGTATAAAGAAACTTTTGAAAAAAGCCGAATTATTAACTTTAGTGATGCCGTATTTTCAATTGCCATGACGCTACTAGTTTTGGAGATAGCGGTACCGGGATATGAAACTCATAAGCAATTCGGAACATTGAAGACCTTGCAATGGCTAATTCCCAATTTCATAGGTTTCTTTGTTAGTTTTATGGTTATAGCACTATATTGGATTGCTCATTTAAAGACGATGCGCTTTGTTGACAATTTTAGTGAGCGTTTGCTATGGTTGAATATTTATTTAATGTTATTTGTGGTGCTTTTGCCCTTTTCCACCTCATTTTTTGTTGTTTTTGTTCATGAGACAGGTCCATTTGTTTTTTATTGTTTGAACCTTATTGCTATTGGGTTCACTATGTGGCTAATTATTAAATATGTGATACGGAACAACCCAAAAAAAACACAAGAGGATACACTCAAACTTAATTGGCAAAAATGGCGATCGATTAGTGGGCCGATTATTTGGAGTCTTGCTATCGGAGCAGCTTTTATTTCATGGACAGCAGCGATTATCGTTTTTTCAATGATTTTCGTTTCTGGATTTATAATCAACAGAATCTATCGCAAAAAATTAGCAAGGATCAGCTAACAAAATTATCTGTTATTTTATAAGCATTGATAACCGCCTCTTCTCCGTCTTTTCCCTGTTTAGAATTACCGTGTTCCATCCCTAAAACCCCACGAAAACCTTTTGAATGAATAAATTTAAAGACATTTTTGTAGTTGATCTCCCCAGATGTGGGTTCATTTCTACCTGGATTATCTCCTATTTGAAAATAAGCGATCTCATTCCAGCAGGCTTCAATGTTTGGGATTAAATTACCTTCTTGAATTTGTTGATGATAAATATCAAACAGTATCTTACACGAAGGAGAATTAACTGCTTTGCAAATTTCATATGCGTGTGGGCTTTCTGCTAAAAACATTCCCGGATGCCCTCTAAAGTTTAAAGGTTCTAACACCATGACTAAACCATGTGGTTCTAAAATAGCCGAAGCCTGCCTTAAAGTTTCTATTACATGTGCTGTTTGATACGACTTGTTTAAATGAAGATCTACATGTCCAGGTACAACAGTCATCCATTTGGCATTTACTCGTTTTGCAACTTCTACAGATGTTTTTATTTCGCTCAGAAACTCAGCTCGCCATTTTTTATTACCACTTGCCAAATTTGGTTCTTTCCAATATATAGAGTGTGCAACAAAAACCCCCATGGTCATATTATTTTTTTCCATCACTTTTGCCATTTTCTTCTGAAGCTGAATGGGACGATTTCTCATTTCATTATCTTCAAAAGCGGTAAAACCCTGATCTGCCATGAAATTTAGCTGATCTATAGGATCTGCACCTGCCAAATTTTTAAACATACCCAAATGGGGTGCATAGTTTAAATTAAATCGATGTTTCTCCTTTGAGTTAAATGATTTATTACCAAGGGACGTTGCATTCCCTAAGGAAAACCCTGCAATACCTAGACTTGCCGATGTGATAAAATTGCGACGTTTCATTACTGGTGAATTTATGGTCCTAAAATTACATAAATAGAATTTAAAATGTACTATTTACATTTATTAACATCGGCAATAAAAAACCCCGACCGATTCAATCCGTCAGGGTTATCGCTTTTCCCACAAAGGGCTACTTATTTCTTTCGAATGTATAGATCACCATTGAATGATTTCATTAAAATTTCAGGACCGCCACCATTGATTTTCCCGTAGGTCCATTGCTCAATTTTAACTTTGTAGTTACCTCCATTATCCCCTTTTTCCACAATAGGTTTTCTTGAGTCTATTTCCATGTCAAAATCAGTATAGATATCACCTCCATCGGTTTTAGCCTTAATACTAGCTTTAATTGAAGCTGGCAATGTAATATCCACATTTTTATTAAAGCTGCTAAATGCCATATTAGTGTTTGCCGAAACTTTATTAAAAACAACCTTTATATGGCCGTTAGTTGAGTTAGCTACTACGCTTCCACTTACATTAAGCATATCAATACTACCATTAATGTTACTTACTTCCATTTCTCCATTCACATCTTCAACCAACAATCTACCTTTATTAATGCAACTCAATTTTAAGGAAAAGTTTTTAGGTACTTGAATTACCAAGTCAATGGCGTTTTTATAGGAATTTGAATGAATTGAAACCTTATTATTTCGCTCTTCCGCTCTCAAATCCACCGAACCGCCAGAGATCTTGGTCATTCCATTCGCTTTTTTCTTAGAAACTTTCTTCTCTGTTGATTCTGAATTAATAATTACGGTATCGCCATCATACCCTTTAACGGTAATTGATCCTTTAATCAACCCCACTTCTAGCAGGCCAGGTTCGTTAGGGCTGCTTAAGGGAACTACCAATTGTTCATTTAAACTCTGTGAGAAACCCATGTTGGTAGCAAGCAATACCAGGCATGCTAACATATATTTTTTTACATTTTTCATATTCTTCTTTTTAAATTCTTTTAATGTATACATCTCCATTTAGCGTCTTAAAGTCATATACTGTACCGCCATTTCCTATTTTCATAACTGGTTTGGTCTTTATAACGTAGGCGACATTTCTTTTACCGGATTTTGTCGATTTCGTTGTGTTAGAAACTACTTCGGTTACATCAAAATCTGTGTAGAAATCACCATGCATACTTTCAAAACTAACATCAGCCCCAAGGTTGTCTAAACAGTGTAATGTGATCTTACCGTTAATAGTGCTGTAACTTGATTTTTCACCAGGGTTTTTTACATAAACAACATCAATATTTCCGTTAATAGTCCTAATGGTCGATTGACCGGAAACTTTGTTTAAAGTAATGGCGCCATTGATGTTATTTACATCCAATGTAGATGTCTGAATATTGCTTACTTCAATATCTCCTCGATTAATCGTACTGACACTCAACTTCATTTTTCGGGGCATTCTAATCGTGTATTCTGCATAAAAATCATAATCAGGCCCATCATTATTACACCTATTCATTTGCAAGCCCCATTTTTTATCCTCTTTATACTGAATATAAGGTGCATCAGGATATAGTACAATACGGTTGGCTTCTTTCTCCAGTTTATAGGTCAATTCTTCCATACCTTTGTCAACATCTTCTTGATCGTCGGCTTTGATTATCTTTTTAACAGTGACTTGAACCGAGTTGCCTTCATAGCCGATTACCGTAATCGGACCATTAATATTCTTGGCTATCAACTCATATTCACTCGGACTATTATCAATACTAACTTCTTTTTTGAAGGTTTCCTCCTGCTTTTGTGCATTTATCGGTATCAATACTCCTACTGATAAGACAAGCATGATTTTTTTAAAACTGTTCATTTTTTGATTTTTTAATTGATTTTACTTCGATTTTGGATTGATGATCATCTTAATAGTAGCTACCTATTTTTATATAATTTGCTTTATAGACTTTTCTATTCGGTCCTTAACGGCTTCGTTAGTTTCCTCTTTCTCTAATAATTGCTGTAATGGTCCTTTTGCATTTTTTTCCTGCAATAGCACCATAGTGTTTGCAAGTGAGATTTGAACTAGCGGTGATGTTTGGTGAGCAATTGAAGCAATCAGGCCCTCTCTTACTAATGGATTATCGGCAAACTGCACTAAAGATTCTACAGCAGCAATCCTTACATTATCATTCATATCATTATTGAGGGTTTTGAGTAGCGCTTTTGCCAACTTTTCATCTACCTCTTTAAACCTACTAACTTCACTAACTGCCTGTAAACGTTTATTTGCTGCTGGCTGTTCTAACAATGTAAGTACTAAGTCTTGTCTTACTGTTGTAAGCTCAGACGATTGCGATTGAGCATTGTTAGTTGTAAACCAAAACCCAATACCTACACCAACTACCATAAATGCCAGTCGATACATCAATTGTTTGGTAAATAATGTGTTTAAAAAAGATTCTATTTGGTAGATAAAGCTTGTCTTCGGTTTATGCTGTTCGACTGCATTATCTAGCATAGCAAAAAAACGATTATCCATCTCTTCCGACGGAATTTCATCTTTCCAATTATCTGTTGTTTCCCAAATAGATATTAGCGCTTCATATTCATTTGATAACGCATTATTTGATTTAATTTGCTGCGCTATTTCTTCCTGTTGGTTTTTATCCAACTCTCCCATTAAATAGGCCAATAACATCGATTTTTGCTCTTCACTAATCATATCCTATTCGTTTTCTAATTTAAAAAAAGCCGTTTTTAATTCTTTTAAAGCGCGATGAATATTCACCCTCACTGCAACCTCACTCATATTCTTCATCTCACCAATTTGACTGCATTTTAATCCTTGATATTTACTTAACACTAGTAACTCCTTTTTGTCTTTACTAAGCATGTTCATTGCCTTACGTAACTGTCGTTGCTGTTCATTTAAGCCGATCTTGGTATCCACATTTTGATCATTACTTTCTTTATTTGATAATAAGTCGACACCGGAGTCAGTTCTCATTTTTGAGTGTTTTCGGTAAAAATCATTGTTGACATTGATTGCCATTCTATGAATCCATGCTACAAAGTGGGCTTTGTCAGAAAAACTTTCCCGATATTTTAAAATACGCTCAAACACCGTTTGCACCAGATCTTCGCTTAACTGTCTATCGGCATTCATTTTAAAAAAGAAGCCAAATAACTTATGCTTATGTCTTTCGTACAGTAAACCAAGCTTATCTAGTTGCCCTGATTTTACTTGTAGCATAAGACTATTGTCAGTTATATTATTCAAAAATGGATACTTTTTGGTGTTAGTTTCAACAGAAGTACTTTGTTAAAGATAAAACGTTACACCTGCCTCAAACTTTTTTTTAAATTTATTTAAAAATGAAGATACTCCAAGGGCTTCCTTTGAGCTAGTCATTTAATGAAACAATAGATATTATGCAAACTGCAATTGGACCCTGGCAAGTTTTATTAATTATTCTCTTCTTTATAATCGGACCGCTAATCTTCTTCCTTATCGGTTATTTTTTTGGAAAGAAAAAGGGTAAAAAAGATGCCATTAAATCCACAATAGAAGATATAGGGAATTCTTAGATACCTCTCTCCTTGTGTTTTTATATTGTTCTAATTTTATGCAACCAAAAAGTTGCTTATTAAAAATAATGTCCTATATTTGCAACCATATAGTTGCATTTAAAACATTTTTGACATGAAAGATTCTTTAATTAAACAACAGATTATTGACCACCCAATTGACGTTATCTGGTCCGCCATTACCAATGCGGAAGAAATTTCTTCCTGGTTTTTAAAAACCGATTTTAAACCTGATGTAGGTTACAATTACACCTTTAACTCCACCGGAGAAAACTGCTCTCCTATTACAGGAGAAATCAAACAAGCAAGTCCATACACTTTAGTGTATACCTGGATCGTTGTAGAAAACCCGGTTGAAACATTGGTCACTTGGAAATTGGAAGATATAAACGGAAAAACCAAACTCACTCTAGAACATTCAGGTATTTCGTCATATGAATCGGCCACCGCAATAGAAATGTTTAACAGTTTTAACAACGGTTGGGATAACTGCCTTAATGGTCTCACCGAATACTTAAGCACGGCTATCAATGCAAAGTAAAAAGATCACCAAAATATTGAAGGCTATTGCGGACCCTACGCGACGTGAAATATTTCATGCATTAGTGGTAGCCGCTACCGCCTTATCAATAAATGAAGTTTCGGCTCAATTCGAAATAAGTAGACAAGGTGTTACAAAGCATCTAAAGACACTGGAAGAGGCAGGCCTTGTTCAAATATCAACTCAGGGTCGAGAACGCTTTTGTAATGCCAACGCAAAACCGTTGGAGACTGTACATAAATGGTTACAGTTTTACGAAAAGTTCTGGAGTGGTGCATTAAACGATTTAAGCAAATACTTAGATCAAAAAGATCACAAGTAGTCATTAAAAAAGGCGCCAATTGGCGCCTTTTTCATGAGTTGTCAGTTTGTTTTTATTGACTAATGAATCTAAATTCAGTGCGGCGGTTATCTGCATGTTCTCTTTCAGTACATGATACGCCATCAGAACAACGGTTTAGTAATTTATTTTCACCATAACCATTTGCTACCAATCTACTATTGTTAATCCCCTTAGCAATTAAATAGTTTACAACAGCTTGTGCTCTTCTTTCTGATAAAGCTTGATTTGCTGCTTTGCCACCTCGAGAATCCGTATGTGAAGCGATCTCAACAGACGCACCTTCATTTTGCTTAATTAGGGGCAGTAGACGCTCATCAATGATCTTTTTAGCTCCTGAAGTTAAAGTAGCACTTCCTAAGTTCCAGTTAATTGGAAGCGGGCTGTATTCTACAAGCTTACACTCAATTTCTCTCCAAACCGTAAGTCCACCTTTTTTATCCAGAATTTCCTTAGTAACTGTGGTAGTTTTAGCAGGTATTTCCTCTTCAATTACCTGAGCATCGCTTACTAGTTTTGTCATTTTTATAGTTCCTGATTTTCCGGATATAGGCACCTCTGTTGCTGTGGGTGGCTTCGCCATTACAATCTTATCCATTGTAGTTGTTTTTTCTGGAATCACTCGCTCTTCAGTAGTTGCAGGCACTATTATAGTTTTCTTTACAGTCTTGGTTACCGCTGGAATCTCAATTACACGTGTAGTCGGTGGAGTTACCATTACTTTTCTTGTCATCGTTTTAGTAACCGCCGGAATAGTTGTTACCTTAGTCGTAGGCGGAGTAACCATAACCGTCTTTTTTACCATTTTAGTTACCGCAGGAATATCGATAACACGTGTTGAAGCCGGTTTTACCAATACTTTTTTAGTGTAAGTACCCAAGCAATCAGGGTTACTTGTACCTGGACCACAATCACCCTCAATCTTGTTAGTTGAAGCATTGTTAGCTAGTACCATAGTTGCTACTGTTTCAAACTGAGCAGGGACGTTTTTATAACACCATGTACGACAATCATTAGGATCACTAGAGGCACAATCAGGAGCTACATCCCCCATTTCCCATTTAGCTGTTGCAGGACGTGTCTCTACAACTTCAGAATCTCTTGTTAGAGAAGCTGGTATTACTTTTAAGGTACTACCAGTTTCTTTCTTCTGATACGTTATGGTTTCATTTCGATATTCAGCAGGAATAATTTCAATACGTTGACTTGCTTCTTTAACGACCACCTCATACTCTTGAGTTTCATACTTTGCAGGAACAATCTCAACTTTTTCACTTGCCGGTTGTACTACAACCTCAAAAGTCTGGTTTTCATAGACTGCTGGAACAATTTCCAATCGCTGACTTGCAGCTTGGACGACAACTTCTTCAGTTTCTGTTCTTGTAGTACCGGGTACAAGAACTAATCGCTTAGATGCTTCGCTTGTAACGACCTCAATTTTTTCGGTACGCATTTTTGCAGCAACAGGAACTAAACGAGCACTTGGGTCAGCAGTAACAACACTTTCAGTCACTGTTTCATATTTTGCCGGCACCACTCTTAACTTTTTATAAGCTGGTGATGTGGTAATAGTTACGGTTTCATTTCGCCACACATCGGGCGTAACACAACGCACATAACATTTACCGGGTTCAGGATTGGTTGGTAAATCTTGGGAGAAACCTGTGCCAGCTAGGCACAATCCAAAGAATAGCACTAATAATTTTTTCATTTTGGCTCTTGTAATTAGTTAATAATAAGTTATTTACATTTTAAAGATACAAATTTAAATTGAGTATTTAACATTTGTTTAAGATAAAGGGTTTTATTTACTACTTTCGACGAAAAGAGCTTAAATGACGACAAACAACACACTATTGTTGTCAACAAAATTTAATTTGTAAGTATCCACAGCTTTTTAGTAATTTTAAAGAAGTAATAACAAAACCGAAAAAAAATGTTTGAATTATTCCAAAGCGAGAAAAACCAAAAACACTACTTTAACTTAAAAGCGAAAAACGGACAAGTAATTTTGTCAAGTCAAGGATATAGCGATATTTCAGGTGCCAAGAATGGCATCGAGTCAGTTAAAACAAACGCGGCTGATGATAGTAAATTTGAAAGAAAAACTGCAAAAAATGGTCAGTTTCACTTCAACTTAAAGGCGGCAAATGGCCAAATTATTGGCAGTAGTGAGATGTATACTTCAGAAGCTGGTATGGAAAACGGTATTGCTTCCGTAAAGAAAAATGCTCCGGGAGCAGATACTAAAGAAAAATAGCTTACCGAAAATTTAAGGCAAAAGCATCTTCCTTAAAAAGAAGATGCTTTTTTTATGGTAATGCCTTTTAGTGTATTTAGAAATTTATCGTGCAATTCGTTATCATAATCTAAATGGGTAACGATACGAAGCTTCCCTTGTCCCATTCCAATAATTCTAACGTTGTTTTCTTCTAGTTGCTGTAAAAATAGGTTTTCATCAACACCATCTGCCAATTGAAAAATGAGAATATTAGTTTCTACAGGTTCTACTTTCTTCACAAAAGACAAACTTAATAGTAGTGATTCTATTTCTTTGGCTTTTTGGTGATCTTCATGCATTCGCGAAAGGTGATTATCTAATGCATAAATACCGGCAGCTGCCAAATAGCCTGCCTGGCGCATTCCTCCACCAAAAATCTTTCGTATCCGAATAGCTTGACTGATATGTTTTTTAGAACCCAATAAAACCGATCCTACTGGACAGCCTAGACCTTTTGACAAACAAACCGAAATAGTATCGAATAATTTACCATATTGCTCTGGTGATTCATTTTTCGCAACTAAGGCATTCCATAAACGGGCACCATCTAAGTGATAACTCAATTCATGTTCCTGGCATACTGTTTTAATTTTTTCTAATTCACCAAAATCCCAGCAGGCTCCACCACCTTTATTTGTGGTATTTTCGATACAAACCAATTTGGTAAGTGGACTGTGATAAAAATCTGGCGGATTAATAGAAGATTTTACTTGTTCCGCTGTCATCATTCCCCGATTACCGTCGATAAGTTTACAGGAAACACCGCTATTAAAGGAAACGCCTCCGCCCTCATAATTATAAACATGTGCATACTTGTCACAAATAAGTTGATCACCGGGATTGGTATGTAGCTTAATTCCTGTTTGATTGGCCATCGTACCCGATGGGAAATATAATGCAGCTTCCATATTAAAAAGCGCGGCCATTTTTTCTTCAAGCGCGTTTACTGTTGGATCTTCTTTAAAAACATCATCACCCACTTTAGCTTGCATCATTGCATTGAGCATGCCCGGCGTCGGTTTGGTGACCGTATCACTTATTAAATTAATTGTTTTCAATAATTATCAGTTTGTCATTACTACATTCCATTATAACACTGAATACTTCCTATCGGTGACCCATCAGGGATTTTAGGACTAGGCAGCACCTTGAATTTCTCAGGTTCTTCAATGAATTTATTGATTCTTGAATCAAGTTCTACATAATGAGCTATTGGCTCTTGCTTTTTAAGCCAATTTGTTAGTCTCATTAATTCAAGGTTCACTACTGCACTCACTTCATGATATGCCTTTCCAGAAACTGATAGATTCATTAAATGTTTTAAAACATTATAATTAACAGCACGTTGCACTTGGCCTTCATAGCCTTTCTTTAGCTTCGATTTAACGGTATTATCTAATAATGCGGTTATCATCATATCTAAAGAAAGCTGGTCGGTATCCAGTGCGGATTGTTGAACCAATCGAGAGGCTCGTTCAGGATTTAATAAAAATGTAAGTGTAAAATCACTCGCTGTAGATGCCACGCTAATAGCATCAAACGCCACTCCTGTCTTTCCTTTAAATGATTCTCTTGAGCGCCAATAACCCATTGCTCTCGGAGGAAACAGGGCTAATTTATCTTCTGGAATCATTAAATTTTTAGCTGATAATGTTTGTAGCACACTACTTAAAGCTTGTTTCTGTTCCTTTTTTGAAACCACTTTGGTAATTAGTTGACCGTCGCCCTTAACAGCATAATTATAGTCAAGACCGCCAATCACTTTACTAGTGGCATCAGTTTGATAACGATGTAAAAAATAGAGTGGTACAAAGACATCTTCTAATACAGAATAAGGTTCGTTGGTTTTAATATTATCTTTTGAAAAATTAGCAATAGCATTTTCTCTAACAGTTAAAATACGACCTAATTCGTCCGCAGCACTCTTACCATTATCCCAAAGATGAGCTAATGCATGTGCCCCACCAACCGGTCTGGCGTCGCTGTCGGAAATATATCGATGCCCTTTAGTAGCAGCATTAGTCAGTATGGCATTCAGGGCTTTTTTCTCATCAGCGTTCTTATCGAACTCGGTGTAGGAATAAGCAACAGTAATTTTGTCCCAATCTCCAATTTTATTATCGTAAACTTTGTCAAAACTCAACTCATTTCCTTTCAATTCAAAATAAGGATGCGGATAATCCATTACGGAAGCTCTGTCGTTAGTACTTGCCGCAAAATTATGAGCAAATCCTAGTGTATGTCCAATTTCATGTGCTGACAATTGACGTATTCTAGCCAAAGCAACCTCTAACATGGGGCGATAATTGCTATCATTAGCAGCAAAAGGTTTATTCATTAAAGCCTGCGCAATCATAAAGTCTTGTCTTATTCTAAGGCTCCCCAGACTTACGTGACCTTTGATAATTTCGCCCGTTCTAGGATCAATCACACTTGCACCGTAGCTCCAACCACGTGTACTACGATGTACCCATTGTATTACATTATAACGCACATCCATTGGGTCAGCATCATCCGGGAGTATTTTTAATTGAAATGCATTTTTGTAACCAGCAGCTTCAAAGGCTTGGTTCCACCATCGCCCACCATCTAACAAAGCTGACCTTACCGGCTCTGGAGTGCCATTATCTAGGTAATAAATAATAGGCTCTTTAGCTTCACTAACTGCTGCTGTCGGGTTTTTCTTTTCTAATCGGTGCCTGGTAATAAAGCGTTTTGTAATTGATTCTTGTACCGGGGTAGCATAATCCATATATGAAATTGAAAAAGAACCACTACGTGGATCGTACTCCCTTGGTTTGTAATTATCATCAGGAAGTTTTACAAAAGAGTGATGTTGATTTACGGTAACAAAACCAGAATTAGGGGTCACTGATCTTACCAAACCTCCGGTAGCCTGACCGGTAAAGGTAAGCATCAAATCAAACTCGACGTTTTCAGGAAAAGCTTTTGTTCTAGTCAATTCAACTGCAGATTTGCTTTTATCTAGCTTATAGTTGCCTTGTTTTCTTCCTTTTAATCGTTGGGTAACACCATGCGTGTCTTGTATTAAGAATGGGGTCAAATCGACAACATAGGTAGTTCCCTTGGTTTCTTTAATAGGAAAACCAAATAATACTGACTTCGCAAAAGCCTGCTCTACCGATTTTCTTTCTAAAACATTGTCTGAATTTGCACGATAGTCCAAGTTGGGTTGAACCAAAAGCAGTTTATTTCCGGCTTTTTTAAAATATACAACAGCTTCATTTCCCAGCTGTCCCCTATCTAAACCTATATCATTATTTCCCAGACCACTACTTAATGAAGGTACGTGAAGAAACTCCTTGTCCAATTTATCTACTTCTAAATAGATCCTGTCTTCGGCTTCATCATAGTGAAAAGTAAAATAGCCGTTAAACGTTTTTAAGTTTTTCTTTGAAGCAAGAAACTGCGCATTTGATGCAAACAGGCTGCAAAGAGCAGCGATGAAAAGAATTTTTTTCATTTTTTTGGTGGATTATCAATGTATAAATTTCCGTAAAAAAATTTTACCACAAAGTACGAAAAGCTATTTTTGCTCAAATAACAAACGAATATGGTAACTACCGATCAGATAAAGGATCTTCAAGAACGCCTTGGTGCGTTAAGGAGGTATCTTTGACATCGATTCGAAAAATATAGAAATAGCTAACGAGGAGGAAAAAACCTTCGATCCTAATTTCTGGAACGACTCACAAAAGGCCGAACTAGTAATGCAGCACTTACGTGGGTTAAAAAAATGGGTGAACGACTATAAGGAAGCTAAAAACTTAGTGGATGAATTGG
This sequence comes from Spongiivirga sp. MCCC 1A20706, assembly GCF_046524175.1. Classification (NCBI taxonomy): domain Bacteria; kingdom Pseudomonadati; phylum Bacteroidota; class Flavobacteriia; order Flavobacteriales; family Flavobacteriaceae; genus Spongiivirga; species Spongiivirga sp. MCCC 1A20706. Next base: position 512,840 of record NZ_JBEFZF010000001.1, on the reverse strand, counting down.
AAGTTTTATTTGAATTTTACAAAGAAGGCGAAGCGAGTGAGCAAGAGGTTACCACTAACTACCAAAAAACGGTCGATTTTATAGAAGACTTAGAATTTCGCAACATGCTTTCCGATGAAGGCGATAACATGAGTGCTGTACTGCAAATTACTGCAGGAGCAGGTGGTACGGAGAGTTGCGACTGGGCAAGTATGTTGATGCGCATGTATATTATGTGGGCTGAAAAACGAAAATACAATATTAAAGAGCTGAATTTGCAAGATGGGGATGTCGCTGGTATTAAAACCGTAACATTAGAAATAAGTGGTGACTTTGCATTTGGTTGGTTAAAAGGCGAAAATGGAGTGCATCGATTGGTGCGTATTTCCCCTTTCGATAGTAATGCAAAAAGACATACTTCATTTGCATCAGTATATGTGTATCCGCTTGTTGATGATTCCATCGAAATAGCCATTAATCCTGCCGACATTGAAATAACTACAGCCCGCTCAAGTGGTGCCGGCGGACAGAATGTAAATAAGGTCGAAACAAAGGTTCAACTAACGCATAAACCCACCGGAATACAAATTTCTTGTTCAGAATCCAGATCACAACATGATAATCGCGCCACTGCTATGCAAATGCTGAAATCACAATTGTACGAGATTGAGTTGCGTAAAAAAATGGAAGCTAGACAAGATATTGAGGATGCTAAAATGAAAATTGAATGGGGATCTCAAATTCGTAATTATGTAATGCATCCTTATAAATTGGTTAAAGACGTTCGGACCAATCAAGAAACTGGTAATGTCGATGCAGTAATGAATGGTGATATAGACGCATTTCTCAAATCATATTTGATGGCAATGGGACAAGTCGCTGATGAATAACGGGTTTAGAAAGATGAGAGTCACCCCATAGTTTTTACTTAACTAAATAACGGACCACTATCAACTAATATTATGAATGAAATAAAAAACGTCATCTTCGATTTAGGGGGAGTATTAATCGATTGGAATCCTGAATATGTGTATCTGGATGTTTTCAAGGGAGACCGTACCAAAATGAAATGGTTTTTTGATAACATTTGCACTATGGATTGGAATGAAAATCAAGATGCTGGATATCCGCTTGCCAAGGCTACCGAAGAACGGGTAGCACTATTTCCCGAGCACGAAGAACTCATTCGCATGTATTATGGCCGGTGGGAAGAAATGTTAGGAGAACAAATTGATCCGACCGTCGATATTCTAAGACAACTGATTAATAATACCGCACTAAAAGTAGTAGCACTAACCAATTGGAGTGCTGAAACATTTCCCGTAGCTTTAGAACGGTTTGATTTTTTACAGTGGTTTGAGGGCATTGTGGTATCTGGTACCGAAAAAACGAGAAAGCCATTTAAAGAAATTTATGACATCACGCTAAATAGATTTGATTTGGTTGCCAATGAATCGATATTTATTGACGACAACGCAAGAAATATTGAAGCAGCCAATCAATTAGGTATTCATGGATTGCATTTTAAAAATGCGAATACACTTAAAAATCAGCTTAGTAGTCACAAAATAAAAGTCATATAAATTATGATAACGGTATATCACAACCCGCGTTGCACTAAATCGCGCCAGGCCCTTGCATATTTGGAAAATAAAAATCTTGATTTTGAAGTCATAAAATACTTAGATCATCCCCTATCTAAGAATGAATTAGAAGATTTATTAACCAAATTGAATATAAAACCTATATCGTTAATAAGAAAAAACGAGGCAACATGGAAAGAAACGTTTAAAGGTAGGACACTTTCTGACACCCAGATTATTGAAGCAATGATACAGTATCCAAAACTCATGGAAAGACCTATAGTTGTGAAAAAGGATAAAGCAATCATTGCCCGACCTACAGAAAACATTGACAACTTGATTTAAATTTTGTCTAACAATAACACTATTTCATTTAACAATACTTTAACCAACGCTGATTAAACCTTGATATAATTTAGCGATCTAATTCAAGAAATCATGAGATTTTTAGTTTTAATTTTTGTTTTCATTTTCGGAATTCAATCGATTAGTGCTCAGTTTTATAATAATCGACGTCAACGCTCTTTGCCTAGTCAACAAATACAGGCACCGGCCACCGAGCAAAAGAAACTGACACTTGAAGAAAGTATCGATGAGTTTCTTGATAAGAATGAAAAGCTATTGGAAATCGATGCATTTCAAAAAGCATTGTTACGTACTGAATTGATTTCATTCGCTAAAAAAAGGCAGGAAATCATTAGCGGAGGTGAATCGATTGAGGAAAAGAAAGCCATGATCGATAATGAAACCGAAAAGTTTGAAGGTGGACTAAAGAATTTGCTATCAGATGAACAGATAACAACTTTAAGAGACCTTCGCACTAAGGGCAGCAGTAAAGCAAAGCGCGAAAAAAAGAAGAAAAAGAAGCGTAAGAAAAAAGGTTAATTGTTTTAAATGAAAAAAAGCATACTCGCCGTTGTTTTACTATCAATAGTATCAACGGTATTCTCTCAACGACCCTCAGCTGGAGGCGTTACAAAAGTTACTGGAAAAGTAATCGATGCCGACACCAACACCCCGCTTGAGTATGCAACCATAACACTTCAGAATGAAAAATCCCCTGAAAAAATTACAGGGGGCATCACCGACTTAAATGGAAATTTTTCTGTGGATGCATCTTTCGGAATCTATACAATTAAGGTCGAGTATATATCGTTTTCTCCGGTTATCTTAAAAAATCAAAGAATCAGGGGCCCACTTGATTTAGGAACAATATCCCTTAAAATTGATGCACAACAATTAGAAGAAGTTGAGGTAATTGCCGAAAAGACTACCGTCGAAATTCGTTTGGATAAAAAAATATATAATGTTGGTAAAGATCTTACAGTAAGAGGTGGAACAGTTACTGATGTTTTAGACAATGTACCATCAGTATCTGTCGATGTTGAGGGGAATGTAGCACTGAGAGGAAATGACGATGTACGAATATTAATTAATGGCAAACCTTCAGGACTTGTAGGGTTAAATTCAACCGAAGCACTTAGACAACTACCTGCAGAATCTATAGAAAAAGTAGAGGTGATTACCTCACCATCGGCGCGATATGATGCCGAAGGTACCGCTGGTATCATCAACATCATTTTGAGAAGAAGTAAATTACAGGGCTTAAATGGTGCGATTACTACGAACATTGGATACCCTGAGAGCTATGGGATTTCCGGAAACTTAAACTATAGAGTTGGTGATTTTAATTTCTTCACCACTTCTGGTTATAATTATCGTACAACACAAGGTAATTCGCTAAATGATACGCGCTTTTTTGACCGTGGGGATGGAGAAAGTTTTTTAAAAGAGCAGCGTGAATTTGACAGAATTAGACAGGGTTTTAATGGTAGCTTTGGCGCAGAATGGTATATAAATGACCAAACATCAATTACGGGTTCAATAGTTATCAGAGACAGTGATAATGAGAATAACTCGACCAATTCCTTGCTTCAAACGGCATCAAACGGTACGCAAATTAATAGTACACGTTTTACTCCTGAGGAAGAAGCGGATAAAACCGTACAATATTCTTTTTTGTTTGATAAGAAATTTGAAAAAGCAGGGCATGAATTGTCTTTTGAGTTTCAATACGAAACCAGCGACGAGATTGAGGATGCCTTGATTACGTTAGATGACATCCCTTCAGAAAGTGTTACAACCGATGAGGCCCAAGATCGTATTTTATTGCAGTTAGATTATGTATTACCCTTAAATGAAAAGCAACAGCTAGAATTTGGATATCGCGGGAATTTTATTGATTTACTAACTGATTATAATGTTGACTTTTTTAATGTAAATAGTGGTTTTGACCCAACTACAGATAATGAGCTTCTCGACAATCAGCTTAATTATCGCGAATATGTGAATGCTTTGTACAGTCAGTACGGAGAAAAAATTAAGAAATTCTCGTATCTATTAGGCCTTCGTATGGAAGATAGTCGAATCACAATACAGCAATTTGCTAGCAATGACTTTGACAGAAAAACCTACACTAGCTGGTTTCCTACGGTAAATTTATCGTATGAGTTTACTGAAAAACAAAGTATTACTCTTGGATACAATCGCAGAATTAGACGTCCACGATCTCGATTTATTAATCCATTTCCAGCAAGAAACAGTGCAACTAATTTATTCCAAGGTAATCCAGATATCGATCCTGTGTTTACGGATGCTGTCGATTTTGGATACTTGAATAGGTTTGGGAAAGTAACTTTAAACAGTTCTATTTTTTATCAACGTAGTACAGGGGTTTTTCAATTCATCACCGAAGACACTGGAGAGACAATATTTTTAAATGGACAAGAAACTCCAGTGCTTAGACGTACGCCAGTTAATTTGTCAAGCAGCGACCGTTACGGATTTGAATTCAACCTTACCTACAATCCGAACCGCAAATGGCGCCTTAATACCAACTTTAATGTATTTCAGGTAATTACGGATGGAGAATTTAATGGAATTGATTTTAGTGCTGAAAACTTAAGTTGGTTTATTCGTTTAAATAATAAGTATACCTTACCTGGTAAGGTGGATTGGCAGACAAATATATTTTACCGAGGTCCATCAGAAACGGCTCAATCAAAATCAAAAGGTATTTTCACAACAAGCATGGCCTTTAGTAAAGATGTTTTTAAAGAAAAAGGATCTATTGCTTTTAATGTAAGTGATCTGTTTAATAGTCGGAAAAGAAGATCAGAATCATTTACTCCCATTTCATTTACTGAATCAGAATTTCAATGGAGGGAACGCACCTTTAATTTAGCGTTTACCTATAGATTTAATCAGAAGAAAAAGCGTTCTAGAAATGGAAGGCCCGGTGGCGGTGATGATTTTGAGTTTGAAGGATCTTAGAAAAAGAAACTATACAATTAAAAAAAGAGCCAATTGGCTCTTTTTTTATGCTTCTCTTTTGGCTTTTCGTTCTTCACGCTTTTCCTGAATAAGCTCGATGATCGCACCACCTAACCAATAAGGAACAAAGGATACTAAAAAAATCATTAGCCAAAAACCAATGGTTAGTATCGTAAGAAATGCTAAAAAGCCAAGATATTGATCAAATTCAAACATAATTTCCGGATAATTTTTGAATCCACGCAAAGATAGTAGTTAAAGTATTACAATCAATGAAAACAAGGCAATTTTTCAACAGTTAATCAACAAGTAATTTTATCTCGATTTGTAGTTGATTTGGCATAACTTTGCAAAAGCTTAAATCAACTTAAAAACAGCATGGAATATCGTATTGAAAAGGATACAATGGGTGAAGTTAAAGTACCTGCTAACAAATATTGGGGTGCACAAACTGAACGATCGAGGAACAATTTTAAAATAGGAAGTCCGGCATCAATGCCTCTGGAAGTAGTTTATGGCTTTGCTTATTTAAAGAAAGCGGCGGCATATACTAACTGTGAGCTTGGTGTATTACCCATTGAAAAACGGGATCTGATCGCTCAAGTTTGTGATGAAATATTAGAAGGGAAACATGACGATCAGTTTCCACTAGTAATTTGGCAAACGGGATCTGGTACTCAATCTAATATGAACGTCAATGAAGTTATTGCTAATAGAGCGCACGAAATTGCAGGTAATACAATAGGTGAAGGAGAAAAAACCATTCAACCAAATGATGATGTAAATAAATCACAATCATCGAATGATACGTTCCCAACTGGGATGCATATCGCGGCGTATAAGAAAATTGTTGAAACCACTATTCCGGGAGTTACTAAATTACGAGATACATTACAAAAGAAGTCTGAAGAGTTTAAGACTGTGGTCAAAATAGGCCGCACTCATTTAATGGATGCAACTCCATTGACCCTAGGTCAAGAATTTTCAGGTTATGTATCACAATTGAATCATGGCCTCACAGCACTTAACAACACCCTTGAACATTTATCAGAATTAGCTCTAGGTGGAACTGCAGTAGGTACTGGAATTAATACACCACAAGGATATGCGAAGCGTGTATCAGAATTTATTGCAAAGTTTACAGAGCTTCCTTTCAAAACCGCACATAATAAATTTGAGGCTTTAGCAGCACACGATGCCATTGTCGAATCTCATGGTGCATTAAAACAGTTAGCCGTTTCTTTAAACAAAATAGCGAACGATATTAGAATGATGGCCTCTGGCCCTCGAAGCGGTATTGGAGAAATTATTATTCCAGCTAACGAACCAGGAAGCTCAATTATGCCTGGCAAGGTAAACCCAACACAGTGTGAGGCACTAACCATGGTTTGTGCACAAGTTATTGGCAACGATGTTGCTGTGAGTGTAGGTGGTACACAAGGTCATTATGAGTTGAATGTGTTTAAGCCAATGATGGCTGCCAACATATTACAGTCTGCTCAACTAATTGGTGATGCTTGTACTTCATTTGATGAACACTGTGCTCAAGGAATTGAACCGAATCACGAGGTAATTAAAGAACTCCTAAATAACTCGTTAATGTTAGTCACCGCATTAAACACTAAAATAGGCTATTATAAAGCTGCAGAAATTGCAAATACAGCGCATAAAAACGGAACTACATTAAAGGAAGAAGCAGTTAATCTTGGTTATTTAACAGCCGAAGAGTTTGACGAATGGGTAAAACCAGAAGATATGGTTGGTTCTTTGAAAAGTTAGTTATAACCCAAAATAATTACAAATAAAAAGCCGGCAGTACTATATGGACTACCGGCTTTTTTATATCATTAATACTTATTCTTTCTATTTCAAGCTAAACGATGATGTTGTTAGTAATTTTGAACCGTCAAAAACATTTACCACATAACGTCCTTTAGCAAATTCTTCTCCACCTGAAACGAACTCACATACGTCTAAGTTCTTATTGTCATAGTAGAATTTTGAGATTAAACTATAGTTAAGTGTAAGGTCGTTCTCAAAAGAAACCTGAGCATTTTCACCTAAAGTATTGTTCTTAGGATCAATAACCTGAACATATAGTTCTCTGTCACCGGCTTGAGCAATAGTGTTTTCAGGTACGGTGAAACAAACTTTAATTTTGTCTACACCACTTGCTCTTTCCATTACTCTTGTTTTACCAGAGTTACGTACTTTAATACCATTGGCTGTTAATCGTGCAGCTTTTAAAGAAGCACCTTTTTCAACAACCATTGCTAGTTCAGAATTTTGAACTAATAAAGAGTCATTATACTGTGTTTGCTCTTGTAAACGAGTTCTAGTACTATCAACTTCAGCTGTTAAAACGTTAGTCATTACACGTAAAGAATCGTTTTCAGCAAATAATTGATCTCTTTCTTTCTTTAGCTTAGAAAGCTCTCTTCGGTACCATCTTAATGAAGCTACGTCAGCTTTCATTGTTTTAACAGAATCTATTAATGTAGAAATTCTTGTTCTTGCATCTTCTAAATCCTTGTTGACGATGTTGTTATCGTTAATAGCAATATCGTACTTTGCTACCATATCATCAAGCTCTTGAATCACCATTTGCTTCTCTTCAGTAAGTGTAGCTTCTACTTGCTTTTTCTCGCTAAATAGTGTGTAACCCCAAATTGCAGCACCTATAAAAAGGATACCTAAAACTCCGATAATTGCTTTTAATCCATTGTTATTACCCGAATCAGATGCGTTTGATTTTACGGGTGTTTTTCCTGTCTTCTGTTCCATGATCTTAAATTAATTAAGTGTTTCTAATTGTGTTTGGTCTTCCAGTTGGTTTGTAAAATTAGTACTAATAACTTTATAATGTTCATCAAGGCAACAATCTAATTTTAATATTGCTCTTTTACTGAACACTTTTATATACGCTGATAATAACAGTTCAGATTTTAACAAAAAAATCCTTAGCGAAAAAAAAAGGAATAATGGATTAGGTATAAAATCCGAAACTACCTGTAAATCAATGCTTTTGAAAGGTGAATGCCGCCGTGTTATTTTGTTAAAAAAAATGTTACCATTACTTTAAATAATTGCCTTAAATGGAATTTCAATTCATCGTTTTATTTATATTTAACCGACTTTAACCTAGAACTATGAGACAAATATTTACCATAATATTGCTTTTTGGTGCCCTGTTTAGCCATGCACAGAAAGTAAAGCTTAGCCGCGTTGACAGTATTGAAACCAACAACGGAAAGATAGCCATACAGCCCATTTGGCACGGAACAGTTGCTTTTGTTTGGAACGGAACCACAATTTTAATAGACCCCAGTGCCGAAGAAGTTTTATTTGAAAACTATAAAAAGCCAGACGTAATTATTATCACCGATATTCACGGTGATCATTTCAACCTTAAAACCATTAATAGTCTTGACACTAAAGAAACAACCTTCGTGGTACCACCTGTAGTTAGCAAGAAGCTCCCTGAAAAATACAAGCAGAATCTGGTAACCTTAAAAAATGGAGAAGATTTTAATCTGTTTGGGGTCGATATAAAAGCCATACCCATGTACAATTTTCCTGAAGAAAAAAATGCTTTTCACACCAAAGGTCGGGGCAACGGTTATGTTCTTGGTTTTGCTAACAAGAAAATATACGTAAGTGGTGATACCGAAGATATCCCTGAAATGCGAAATCTTGATAGCATTGATATTGCCTTTATGACCATGAACATGCCTTGGACAATGACAGAGGAACAAGCAGCTAGTGCCGTGATTGATTTTAAACCTAACATTGTTTACCCGTATCATTATAGAAATAAGGATAAAAGTTATAGTGACTTAAAGAAGTTTAGAATTATGGTACAAAGTTCTAACAAGAATATCAAGGTAAGGCAACGTAATTTTTACCCTGGGCAGTGATATGGTTTCATTGTAATTAATAGTGGTTTTCAAATACTTACTTTACAAAGATCTGCTTACAATGATTTTTTTTTAAGTAGCTTTTCTAAAACTATTTTTAGCTCCTCATTATCCGGGCTAGGTGCATCAGCATTTACTAGTTTTCCTTTTTTATCATAAATTAAATATCTGGGAATTGTATTTATTTGGAGCTTCTTTTTTAATACAGAATTCTTAAAATCTAAAAGGAAATAGTTATCGTCATTATCCCACAACTTTTCTTGTTTAGCAGCTTTTTCCCAGGATCTTGGGTTTTCATCAATCGAAATAGAAATTACAGAAAAGTTTAAATCTTTGTATTCTTTCTTAATGTTTCGAAGTGCTGGCATTTGCTTCCTACAAGGTGCACACCAACTAGCCCAAAAATCAACCACAATCAAATTACCTTTATGCTTAGCTAAGATATCTTGAAAATTACTTGATATACTATATTTAGATGAAAGTAGTTTACCAGCGTCTTTTTTAAATTTTGCGAAATTATCCAACGACCTTTTTTCATAAGTGATAATATCTTGAAACCTTTTTGATAATACTACCCCATTATCAAAACCACTCTTCTTTAATAAAACAAGTAGTTCTGAAAAATTGCTTTTATCCGACGCATAAACCTCTTTTAATAATGAATTTAAAAAGAAGGTTTTCTCATCTAAGGTTAGTATGGAATCTCGGTTTAATACATGTTCTACAATTTCTTTACTTGAAATGCGATTCACTTTTTTCTGAAAATTAGAATTGATAAGGAGGTGTTTCAAATAACTGTAATATGCATAGTTTTCTAATGTCAAAGGACTAACATTCTCTGGGTTAAAATCGCTAAGCTCGAAATTGTACTTTTCATACAACGTTTGCTCCCAATTTGGAGTTTTATATTTCACGGCATAGAATGCCTTAAAAGCTTTGGATTCTGCAATTTTAAAATTGTAAAATTTTTCTGATACTAGGTTGCTCTTAAACAAGCTATCATTCATTCTGAGTGTATTCTCATAAACATCATTGATGGTAAATAGCTTTTCTTTCTCTCGAATACGGGAAAAAATACTGTAAACACGAAAAGTTGAAAAAGTAGGAGTTTGTTTGTTTACAAAAAAATCGAAATTGGTTTCATAAGGATTGCTTCTTCCATTAGTAATTTGAAAATACGGATATAAGAAATTTTCACCATCGAATCTCGTGTCTTTCAAAAATATATTCACGGAATCACCTTTTTTAAAAACTGCTTTGGCTGCAAACAAGTGTTTGTAGCCAGTTAACAATTTTACCACACTGTCTGTTGGTATTATTAGTGTATCATTACTGTATTTCGTACCAATTGAAATTAAATCTTGTTTCATTTGATTTTTCTCAGAAATAATACTCAATTGCAATTGATCTATAGTGTCTTTAAGTATGAAGACTACTTCATTTCTAACTTCTTTAGATATAGTAGCTTGTTTTTCTGTAGTACTCTGTTTCTTTTTAACAACACTTTCTTTACAGGCCAATAAAAGAATCATCAAAATCATTGATATCCTTATTATATTTTTCATACATTTTTTTTAGTAACACGGTATGGAAATGATCCATACCGTGCCTGATTAAACTTAATAATTACTAGCAACTCGCACAAAAATAGCTAGTTACATCATGGTCATTTTGATAAGCCCATTGTGCATCAGCAACACTATAACCGGGGATCCAGCCCACATTTTTAATGTAAATACTACATGGACCATTAAATCAATCGTATACGAACATTAATATCAGGATTTATAGTAATTCATTACGCGATCCGTGTTTTTATAGTTATTGCAAAGATCAATACAGTAAAAAAGTAGTCAGCAGTAAAACACTAAATGCTACAGGTAAAATTATCATGGTAAAAGTGAACCCTAAAAAGATGTATTTAATAAAAGTCTTAAAATACCCCTGCTGATAGAAATTTTTCATGGATATAAAAAGATGAATTATTAACGTAAAATACAGTAGTGTCCACCACCAGCCGTCCATTTTAAACATCATATTGACAGCCAGAAAAAACGCCCATAATAAAAATACTAGTGTAAAATAGTAAAAGGAAAATACCATATGATGCGCGTAGCGTGCTCTTCGCCAATACATTAATTTTAATAAGAAGGCGAATATTGGTAATAAAAAGAACATTGCAATAGGTATGGTACTATAAAAAGTTTCTAAGGTACCCCTACCCTTACGTTTATAAATTTTTAAAAGTTGCTGATATAGCTTTTTACTAAATCCACTTTCATCAGGAGACATTCCTATTTCTTCAAGAATCTTTTGATCTGGAACTCCAGCTGCAATTAACGAATCTACCTTTTTCTGATTAAAACCAAGTTCTAAATTAGAAAGCTCATTTTTATCAGCATTCTTAATAATTGAATCTATTTCCTGAATCTCTTCATCGGTCATTCCGGAATACTTTTGATTCTGCTTTAAAGGCAACATAATGTTTTGAACCTGTATGGAGTCTAATTTTTCACTCGGAATACTATCTAGTTTAATTTCTTGATTCAAACCCCTCTCTATTGCATCATCAAAGCTTTGTTGCTGTTTTCGTTGTTCAAATGAAAAAACAAAGAAAAATACCACTGAAATAAATAAATAAAACTGCGCGGGATGTAAATATAAGAGACGCTTTCCGTTAACAAATCGCCTGGCTAAAACGCCAGGTTTAAATACCAAGGGAACAAAACTTTTAAAAAAACGAGCGTCAACGGAAAAGTAATTCGCAACGGTGTTGCTGAATAATACTTTTACGGTAAGATCGTCCGCTGTTTTCTGACCGCAATTAGGACAGTATTCGTATTCTTCTTTTAAGGCACTTTCGCAGTTTTTACAAAAGTCTTGGCTCACGGGTTAGTTGTTTGCATAAATATACAAAATGAACGATTTCAACCTAACGCAAAACAACAAATTGTAACTATCTATTTATCAGATACATATAAATTAAAATAATTTTTGGCATGGCCTTTGAAACTTATACAACAAATAGCGTAAGCCGAAAAGCTAAATGAGTAGGCGTAATTCAAAACCTAGTATTATGAAAAAGACAGCATTCTTTTTAGTTGCGATGTTATTGTCAATTACAACAGCAATTGCGGCAGAAACAACAATCGTAAATGAGGGACTTAACGGAATTACAAAACGCTATCGTCATGTACAACCTATTCGGTTTGTAGAGCGTGGGGTAGTATTTTTTGTATATCCTAACGGAACCTTTGACTACAATCCGCGAAGAAGCCGACTTCGTGTTAGAAGAGGCACATATTATGGAGCATCTATTTCTGCTCCAGGATTTAACTTTAACTATAGAAATCGTGGTAATCGTTTTAGAAACGGCTTAAGAGTTTCTTACGACCACTATGGACGGTTGAGAACTGTTGGTGGTATTTATATAGATTACAATAGAAGAGGAAAAGTGCGAAGAATTGGTCGCGTTCACATTAGTTATAATCGCGGCAGATTGCATCGTGTAGGCGGACTACAGTTACATTATAACAATTGGGGATACACGAATAGATTATCAGGATTTGTCAATGACTATAATGTTGGATGCGGAATATGCGGAGCTACTGGATGTACAGCGAACCATTTTGACCATGATCGATTCGACTTTGATGACGACTATTACGATGAAGATCGAAGACGATATAAGAACAAAAGAAGACGATACCGCTCACATGATCACGATGATGATTATGATGATGACGATGATTAAAAAGAACTTAGTTTGATTTTGGTAAGCCCTTTCTAATAGCAATGTAGAAAGGGCTTTTTAGTATTGAAATCTAATCATCAAGATGTTTGTGATTTCTTGGAATCAATAAAAAATCCGTTTGCCGGCCATTTACATATCTAAAACCATCTTCACCATAAAATCCTGCTTCTTCGAACATCATACGCACATCACGATTCCACTCTTTTACAAATACCATCGTATTCCCTTCAATAGCATATACGGTATTTTGATGTAACGGATAATCTCCATCTCCCGGAACACCTCCCTGCGAATCCCACATACCTATGGTGGTACCAGCACTATGTCCATATAGACCTAAGGGATGTGTATAAATTGCCGGACGAAAACCTTCCTCTTTACTTTCTTTTAATGATTTCAAAAGAACTTCATTTCCTGTTCTACCCGTTTTAAAATTGCTTGTAAAAATATCTTGAACGCGATTCATCTCCTTTAAAGCCTTTTTCAAATAGGTGGGTGCTTCCTTTTCTTCTGGTCGAAGAACATATGCCAATTCCTGACAATCTGTATTTAATCTTAAGTATGTAATTCCAAAATCACAATGCAACAAATCTCCAGGTAGAATGACCATATTTTCCGGTCTGTTTGAAAATGCATAAAGGTGGTTGCCTACCTTGTTTTCAGATCGCTGTACATCAACCGAAGGGTGAAACCAGGTTTCTAATCCCATATCGGTAACTTTTTGGCGCATCCACCACTCAACGTCAGTAGTTGTGGTAACACCAGGCGTAATTACCTTAGATGAGAAAGCCTCTGCAATAATATCATGGGTAATTGTTACTAGTTGATCGTAGAGCACCATTTCGCGTGCCGTCCTAGTTTCAATCCAGCCTACAGCCAATTTTTCTGCCGATGTTATTCTTTTTTTAAATTTAACCGGCAGGTGTTGCATCAACTCATCGTAATCCGTTTTTACTAAACCATCAGCGATATTAAAATGAGTCGAAGTGTTCAGACCGATTACTTTGGGGTTTCGTTCTTCAATGAGTTCGATCAGACGTTTCCATTGATCCGGCTGCTTTTCCTTATTCCATGCAGATACTATATTCTTTCCGACATTATACCTAGCAATTGCTAGTTTCTCAATTGTCTTTTTTGCCTTATCTCTATAAAATACAAGAATAGTTCGCCTTCTGGCGTTTAACCAAGTAGAAGGAAGCATTGTTTTTAAAACCGGATCCTCGTTATACTCCCGAGAAATAACAATCCACATATCGATGTTCGCATCATCCATTAAGTTTGGAAGTAGATTGTTAAATCGATCTTCAAGTATGGCATCAACAACTTCTGCCCTTTCCCGCTCCGGTAAAATCTGGGCTTTGATACTCACTGTTATTAAACAAAAAAGTAATAAATGTTTTTTCATTTTATAGTTTCTAAAGTGGCTGTTCGTTTTATCTTACCGCTTCCTGTACGTTTAAATTCAGAAATAAAAAAAAGTTCTTTGGGCGTTTCGTAGGTATCGAGGTTTGCAAAAGTGATAGGATCGATATCAATTTTATCGCCTTCAATGACAAGCACTAGCTTTTCACCAAGTGCCTCATCAGGAATCGAGGAAACAAAAAAGTCTCGAGGTAAACTTTCCGCCAATTTTAATTCAATTTGTTCAGGCATAAGTTTCACGCCTCCAGAGTTAATTACATTGTCATAACGCCCTAACCATTCAAAAGCATCGTCTGAAATGATCTTCACAATATCATTCGTTGCAATTGTTTCATCATTTAATTTACTGGCATGTATTACCAAACAGTTTCTGTCGTCTTGAGAAATGGAAACATCTGGCAACAGTTTATAATGCATATGTCGTACTTCAGATGCGTTAATAAAATTATTTAGTTTCTTAGCAGCAATATGCGTTATAGTTTCCGTCATACCATAAGTAGCATAAGCGTTGGCCTTTACTAATTGTAGTTTTTGAAACAAGGTATTTGTTATTGGTGCGCCACCAATAATTAATGTGCCGATACGGTCAAGGTCGTGAATAGAATGTAATACCTGCAATGGCACCATTGCACAAAAATCGTATTCTTTGGTACTGTTGGCAAGAGGTCGCGAAGAAGGAGCCGCTAAATCGAGTTCTAGTCCCAAAATTATCGCCCTCACCAACATCATTTTTCCAGCGATATAGTTTGATGAAAGGCAGCTTAATGCTCGATCTCCTACCGTGGTTTTAAAAAAATTTCCAGTGGCAATGGCAGAGTTTACCATATACTGCTTTTTTATTGAAATGAGTTTAGGGTTGCCGGTAGTACCTGAAGTTTTTATTTGGATTGTTTCTTTTTCACTCAACCAATCGGTTAAAAAATCGCCCACTGCCTGCTCATAAGGTTCCCCCTCTTTAATAAAACTATATGCTACTTCTTTAAGTCCTTCTCTATCAAAAGGAATTCCGTTAAGTTTAAAACCTAAACGAATTTTAGAAAAATGTGGTGCCATTTAGTTATTTAGCTGTTGGCTAAAGTTACTAAAAACGATGATTAGTACTGGATGTTATGAACTATATTTTATTGGTTTCGTTTTCTTCTTGTATCACTCCAAAAAGCTTTTCTTTCCAGTTGGACCATTTGTATTTTTTAGCCATTATGAATAGCAATATGGGGAAAACTACAAAAACAGGGATCATAATATCCCAGCCGGCACTGGGATCAGAAATATCTTTCAATACTGAATTAGTTTGGAAAGCAGTCCAATCTGCTGTTACAAGCAGAGCCGCTACCAAATTGTTTGCAGCATGAAATCCAAGGGCAAGCTCCATACCCTCGTCCATTAAGGTCATAATCCCTAAAAACAAGCCGGTACCTATATAAAATACCATTATAACATAACCGATTTTGTCAACTTCAGGATTGGCAATATGTAAACCACCAAAAATTAAGGAGGTAAATAATAATGGTAGCCATCTATTTTTAAATAATACCCCAAATCCTTGCATTAAATATCCTCGAAATAAGTATTCCTCTAAACTAGTTTGAATAGGAATTAAAATAATCGCCAACACAAACAATATTAAAAAAGGAACCAAATCAAAGTTCCACTCATAATCAGTCGGATTGGTGTAATAATCAGCAAATGTGAATATTGCTGTTATAACTCCCCATAAGAAAAATGAAAAAAAGATTCTATTCCAATCAGTTTTCTTTCTTGTGGTAGTGATTGTTTTAAAAGGTTGTTGATGCAAATACTTGACTACAAAATATAATGCAACTAAAGAAACCGCAAATGGTATCATTAATAACAGTAACGTAAGATTTGAATCCAAAGTAGTCATCATCGTATTAACATCCATACGATTCAAAATATTTTGATCCTTTATTATAAGCGCGATAACAAATGGAACCTGAGCCACAAAATTGGCGAATATCACGACTATTGATCCGATAATATATCTCCAAAAATCGGATTGATATTTTAACGCCTGTGCTATATACATATTTTTATTTTAAAAATTTTAAATCCCAATCCAAGTTGGAATCGCAATGTAAAAAACCATTTTCAACTACTAAAGGCGAATCGAAATTATTAGTATATAATCCACCGGTACCTAAACCTTGAGGCATATCATTATTTAAAGTGGCAGTCCATTGTGCTATGGCATTTAATCCAATGTTACTCTCGAGCGCGCTGGTCACCCACCATCCTACATGGTTTTCCTCAGCCAGATCAATCCATTGTTCACTACCTTTGAAACCCCCTATAAGGCTCGGTTTTAAAATAATGTATTGCGGTCGTATCGTCTGGACGATTTTTTGTTTTTCGTCATGCCCGAATACTCCAATTAATTCTTCATCAAGCGCAATAGGCAATGGTGTTTGTTCGCATAGCTGAGCCATTATTTCTAACTGACCTTGTTTAATAGGTTGCTCGATTGAGTGCAATTGAAAGTCTGATAATATTTTTAATTTATCAAGTGCATCTTCAACTAAAAAAGCACCGTTGGCATCAACACGAATTTCAATATCACTTTGGTCAAACTCCTTTCTTATGAAATTTAGTAATGCTATTTCTTCTTCAAAATTAATTGCGCCAATTTTTAATTTAATGCATTTAAACCCCGTTTCAATTTTATCAATGATTTGATTGCGCATAAACTCCTTCTCACCCATCCAAACCAGTCCATTGATCATTATGCCGGTTCTGTTTTTAGTAAAGTCTGATGGAAATAAGGTAAATTTATCTTCGCTTTGAAGTGATAGGAATGCTTGTTCTAAACCAAATTGAATAGAAGGAAACTCTTTTAACTGCTCATATAAAGCATCTAACCCTAAATATATATGACCACAAAGCCATTGTAACTTTTCCTCATAATCTTTCCGATCATCAATACTGAGACCTCTTAACAAACCACATTCTCCTATTCCCTGTTTTCCTTGATGCTCAAGTAAAACAAACCAGGTTTCCTTTTGTTTTAAAATGCCTCTTGAAGTCCCACTAGGGCGTTTAAATTGAAGTATGTACTGCTGATAACTTGCGTTCATTTACGCAAAAATAACCTTCACAAAGAACTTTATTGGGAAAATTAAGAATACAATTGTACAAAAAATAATGAGATGACGGGGAATGCGACTTGTCCTTGTTTCTATCTTGTTTTCCATCTGTGTTGCAAGGTTACTAGTAAAGAAATAATGCATGACCCAATACAACATAGGTACTAATACTAAAATGAACCATCTGGAAATGAGCAAATAGTGGCCTACTATTTGGTGGTGTAATTCAATTGAATAATAAAACAACGAAGCGGTGCACAAAAATGTGCTTAACACATGACTATTAAATAGCCTGATATTGACGATATTGAAATATTGTCTTATGGTGAAATAGCAATAAAGTAAGGGACTTGCTAAAACTAACAACATAGAATGCTAAGGTGCTTTTAATAGGTAACGCATTTTTTAGAAAAAAGTATATATGGTGTACAAATTAACTTATTACTGCACTCGCTAAAAAAAGTAATGAAAGTAAAAAGGTACTCAGGGCCACTTTTTTTAATTCTGGATCTAAAAGCTTATTAGAATTGGTTTTATAGACTTTAGTTAAATGGATAGACAAGGGAACAATCACTAAAACAGGTAAAAGGTGATTCCAGGAACTAAAAGATTGCCAGCTATAGTATGTGATACAACCAAAAGCAATAGCGATAATCACAAAATGGTATTTTCTTGCCCACCTTCCACCAAATTTTACAACAATGGTATTCTTGTTTGATAATCTATCTGATTCTTCATCCCGCATATTGTTTAAATTAAGCACTGCTACACTTAACAAGCCAATAGTAATTGCAGGAGCCATTATGAAGAAATCAAAACTTTTTGTAAATAAGAAATAGCTGCCTCCTACCGCTACCAAACCAAAAAAGACAAAGACAAACAAATCACCCAGACCGTGATAGCCATATGCGCTATCACCAACGGTGTATTTGATGGCAGCAATTATCGCAATAATTGCCAAAACGGTAAAAATGAAAATGTATAAAAATGATGACCAACTGAAGGAAACATAAATTAGCAGAATGGCTGAAATAAAAGCAAGTATCGCTGCAATTACCACTCCTATTTTCATTTGGCTACTAGTAATAGTTCCACCTTGAACCGCTCGTTTCGGGCCTACTCTGTTTTCATTATCAGTACCTTTTACACCATCACCATAATCATTGGCGAAATTAGAAAGTACTTGAAATAGTATGGTTGTTATGATTGCAAGAATAAATATGCTCCAACTAAAAAAGTTCTCATCATATGCCAAAGCCGTACCTGTGATAATACCGGAAATAGATAATGGAAGTGTTCGAAGCCGAGCAGCAGACACCCAAGCTTGAAGTTTATTTTGTGTCATTTAACAAATAAGATTCTTCGCTCATTTTAACTGCTTGTTTTAAGCTTATTACTTCATCCTGGTATACTGCTATTAAAAAAATATCGTTAGCGAAGCCTATTCGTTTCAATTCTGTTTTTAAGGCAGTAGCCTGTTTGTAAGTTGGAAATTCACCAACGGCAAGGCGCATATACCCGTTTTCACCAAGTTGCCATGGTTTTAACTCAACACGAGAAGGTTTTTTATAACTTGCCAACTGTACTTTATAAACTACTTGTTTAGAATTATCGAGAGCCGCCACACCTGCCAAGGACCTTTCATTGATTATGTTTACTTCATTGCCTACAGCTGCAAGACTATCTTGTAATGCAATAATCAATGCTTGCTGATTTGGATTTATTGCCGATTTTGATTGGTAGCTATCAATAAAGATATACGCTAAGGCTCCCATTAGTATAAGAGTGAGTCCTCCCATACCCCACGCATATAAGTTTTTTATTTTTTTATTTGATTCTTTATGTTCAAAATAAGACTTACGATATTGTTCTTTGTCTTTATTTGAAACATCGATCTCCTTATATAAGTCTAATAAAGTGTCTTCTTCTATAAACGGCATGCAACATATCTTTTAATAACTATGCAAGTTTTAGATCTGGAAGTTTGAGTTAAATAGGCTTTAAATGTAAGCGTTTTCTAAGAATTAAAAAAGCCGGTATTTTACCGGCTTTTATTTCGTGTTGTAAGTCTATTATTTGTAAACAGATTCTTTCTTAAAGTGAGTGGTTAATAAGTAATAAATTACTGCTCTATACTTATTTCTGTTAGATCGACCGTACTTTTCAATTACCGAATCAATTGCTTTATCCAGATCCGGGCTATCTTTAAGACCTAATTTTTTCATTAGGAAGTTTTTCTTCACTGTCGCTAACTCGCTTTCGTCAGAACCAGAAACTGTAGCAGCATCAGCATTATAAATTGAAGGTCCGCATCCGATGGTTACTTTCGTTAAAAGGTCCATGTTTGGATTCACCCCACATTTATCTTTTAAGTCCGATGCATATTTAGCTATTAGGTCATCTCTTTTACTCATAATGGTAGATTTTATTATTGATTTGCATTTATTATTCACTAAAGATAAAGGAATTTTAACAGATGTAGAAACAATTTCATCAAATGAACTTCGAATCGATTAAAAACATATAAAATCGTTATTTTACAGCTTTAAAATACTCCAGCAATACCAAATCATTCGTTATTCTTGGAGTGGCTATTTCAAGTAATTTGGGCGAATCACTTTCTAAGAAAAAATCGTCTAAATTCTCGACTAAACCTTGCTCATCATTTACTGACTGATAACCAAACCCGTACATTGAACAAAGTAATGCTGCTGTGTGTTTATGAGTGGTTTCAAAATAGGTGCTAAAGTCATCACTGCCTTTATCTCCCGGCAAAATTCTAAAAATGCCCCCGCCGCCATTATTAATGACAATAATTCTGAAGTTATTTGGAATATAATCGTTCCAAAGTGCATTGCTATCGTAAAAAAAACTCAAATCACCTGTTAATAATACTGTAGGTCGATTTGTAGCAACTGCTGCTCCAATAGCCGTCGAGGTACTTCCCTCAATTCCACTAGTTCCCCTATTACAAAAAATGGTCAAGCTATTGTTAATATTGAATAGTTGGGCATAACGAATAGTCGAGCTATTACCCAATTGTAATTGATAGTTATCTGGAATTGCCGGAAATATCTTTTCAAAAGCCTTAAAATCAGAGAAATCAATTGTGTTTAAGTAAGCCTCGTGTTTTTGTTTTCTCAGGTTTCTAATAGCATCCCAATGGGCAAAATACTCACTACTTTGTGGTTGATAGTTCTTTAAGAAAGAATCAAAAAAGATATTTGGGCTTGTTTGAAAATGCTTATCAAGGCAGAAATAGGTGTTAAACGCTTTTTTTTCATCGATATGCCAATGATGTTTGGGCTGATAGTGTCGTAAAAAGGCCTTGATCTTTTTTGAGACCACCATACCACCAAAAGTCAGCAGAATATCGGGTTGCAGTGCTTTAAACTCATCATCATTTAAAGAACCGATCAACTGATCGATACAGTTAAAAAACTTGGGATGGTGAATATTAGAGGTGGTTTCAGTTAAAACAATGACCGAATCATCTTCTGCCAAGATATTTAAATATGGTTGTAAAACCGCATTCGGCTTACTTACACCTACTAAAACAAGTTTACGTTTTGCTGCTGTCCATTCATTAATGAATTCGCCGATGTTGCTAGTGTCGAAAATGGGTTTTGCATTTGGTTTGATCACTATGGGTGCAACACTTAAAGAATCGACCTTTGTGTACAGAGGTTCATAAAATGGAATGTTGATATGAACCGGTCCATTTCGTTCAATAGCAGCATTGAGTGCATGGTTTATTTCTTGTGCATTATGTTTTCTGGACTCAACCTGTTTTTGTGCTAATTTCTCATTCTGGGGAGTACCTTCTAAAACTAGTTCAGAATATAAATTTGCCGAATACAAGATGTGATTTTCAAAAACATTTTTTTGTCTGATTGTTTGCCCGTCACCAATATCAATTCGCTCTATAGGTCTGTCAGCACTTAATACTACTAAGGGAATATCACTATAAAAGGCCTCAGCAATTGCTGGATAGTAATTGAGTAAGGCTGAACCCGAAGTGCATACAAGTGCTACAGGCTTTTGAAACTGCTGTGCCATACCTAGGGCGAAGAAGGCAGCGCAACGCTCATCAACAATACTAAAGGTTTTAAAAAAAGGATTTTCAGTAAAACTAATAGTGAGTGGTGCGTTTCTAGAACCAGGAGAGATCACAATATTTTTAATCCCTTTTTCCTGACATAAAAAGGCCACCGTTTGCGCTAAAGGAATTTTGGAATATTTCATCATGGCAATACCTTACAAAAATAACTTATAGGAAAAAGCTTTCCGAGCCATTAGCAAATTAATTCGTAAGAATATTCAACATAGTTTTAGATTTATAAACCGTCTCTTCCCACTCGTTTTTAGCGACACTTTCTGAGGTAATTCCGCCACCCACATAAATTGCAACTTTGTCATCAAATAATTGCATACAACGCAGATTCACAAAAAGCTTCATTTCAGCGTCGTCTACTTCCCCCAAAAAACCAGTATAAAACTCGCGATCATAGCCCTCATTATTTTTAATAAAATCGATCGATTCTTGCTTGGGAAGACCTGCTACCGCCGGAGTTGGATGCAATGCCTCCGATATAGACTCCAACGAGACACTATCTTCTAAATGCGCGGAAATTGTAGTTTTTAAATGTGCTATTTCGCCTGCCATTACGGTCTGCAACTCACTTGTATGAAGCTGATCTCCACTTAGACCGACCGTTTTAAGTTGACTAATTATATAGTCTGTTACAAATTGCTGTTCTTTTTTTTCTTTTTCACCCCAAACAACTTCTTGGTTTTCAATGATGGGTTTGGTACCAGCAAGCGACATAGTAGTAAGGGTGTTGTTTTTATAATCCATAAAAACTTCCGGGGATGCTCCCATCCATGTTCCGATTTCTGGATGGTACCATAAATAGCACAATGCATTGCGATATGTTGAAAGGATATCTATAAATATTGAAAAAGGATCAAGATTGGGAATTGCAACCAACTGTTTACGAGAAAGCACTACTTTGTCCAGATGACCTTTTTTTATGGTACTGATCCCTTTTTCAACTAATTTAATGTGCTTTTCCTCGTCTTTCCCATTACCAATAACATCAGTATTATCTTTCGGTTTGGGCGGATTATCAAACACTATTTCGGCTGATAAACTGATCGAATTTTCGGCGGGTAGTAGTATTTTTTTTTCTCCTGAAAAATTGGCAAAAACAAATCCACGGTTACTAAAGTTGTTAACTTCACCAAGGCTGGTATCTTGCTGTAGTAACGACTCTACCATATTGGTATTGGGTTTTCGATAAACTACAAAGGGTAATTGCTTTTGATAATGCCTTTTTATGTTGTCAAACAGAATCTCCGGTTGCTTCATACTATGATTTGGGAAGTATCATATTTGTCAATTTCACAACTGAGATCAAATTATTTTCGTCATCAGTCACCTTAATATCCCATAGCTGCAATGTTCGACCTTTATGTACGATGGTGGCCTTAGCATGAACAGTTCCCGAGCGAACACTTTTTAAATGGTTAGCCGCTATTTCAACACCACGAACAATATATTTTGATGAATCAACGAATAAATGGGAAGCCGCTCCCCCAACAGATTCAGCCAACGCCACGGTAGCGCCTCCATTTAGCACACCATCGGGTTGATGCACTTTAGGGCTCACGGGCATGCTAGCCGTTAAAAAATCGTCCCCCAAATCAGTGTAGGTTATTTCAAGAGTTTCCATTAAGGTTCCCGGAACCTTAGCATTGATTTTTTCTAATATGACTTTCTTTTCCAATTCTATCCTTTTAGATAGTACAAAATTAACACATAGATACTGATTGGCTGTTTTAAAAATAGTATATTTGATTTTATTTTAACGAACGTTCAATAAAATGCCTAAGGTTAAAACAAGTAAAGAACAAGTGCTAAATAAGGTTATTCCTTTTATTAGAAAAAGGGGAATTGCCAATACGAGCATGGCTGATCTTGCTAAAGAGTGTGAGATTCAAAAATCACATTTCTACTATTACTTTGACAACAAAGATGCGTTGGTAAAAGAAGTATTAGCTACCACTAACAGTTATTTTTCATATAATATGAATAAAATATTGGCAAACGAAACACTTAACACTGCCAATAAACTTAAAGGTATTGAACAGTTACTTAGTAAACTTTTTACTAATAAGCACGAAGGCTGTGTAATGGCCAATACAGCTTTAGAAGCAGCTTATTACAATCCTATTTATTTTGATGAAGTCGCTAAATTCTTTGACTGTTTTATCAATGCACTGAAACAATTACTAAGCAGCAATTACGGTAAAAAGGAGTCTATAGAATTAGCCGAACAAATTGTACAAGACATTGAGGGAGGAATTTTATTAATGAAGGTATATCAAGATCAACGCTACCTTTTTAATGCAATTAAAAGAATGAGAAAAACAATTTGTTTAGAAAAATAAGTGAAGGCCCCCGGTGCACAAATGTGTTATTGGTATATACAACGCACCGGGTCTCGCCTTCCGCATGGTGGAAAGTATGATTTTAAAAGAAAATAAAAAAATAATGACTCACATTTCCATAACTACTGAAGATGGTCAGGACATTTGCGCTACTTATTTTAAACCGGAAAAACCAACTAACAAAACGGTGGTTATTGCAGGTGGAGTTGGTTTACCCCAGCGATTCTTTTTTAAGTTCGCTAGCTGGCTAGCAACAAAAGGTTGTGATGCTTACACCTTTGATTATAGAGGCATTGCACTTTCAAAAGATAAAGAACTTACTGAATTTCATGCTGGATATTTTGAATGGACCAATTATGATTTTAAAGGAATTACTAGTCACATAAAAAGCGTACATCCGGAAAATAACAACTATTTAATCGGTCATAGTTTTGGCGGAAACAGTTTAGGCATGAGTACCGCATACAAGTGCTATGACAAGTTTCTTTTTGTAGGCTCCCAATTTGGGTATTACAGAAATTTTCCCTGGTATATGCAGATCTCTATCCTGTTGGGTTTTGGTCTATTTGTTGGGTTTATTACACCTTTATATGGGTATTTTCCTTCCAAATTGGTTGGATTGGGTGAACCCCTGCCCAAACAAGTGGCATATGATTGGCGAACATTATTACTGCATAAGAATTCGGTTTTAGCCCTTGCTAAGGATCATAACTACTACAGCGAGATTACGCAACCGACATTGATGATTAGCATTGATGACGATAATTTTGCCCCAAAAAAAGCGGTGGACACACTGGCCGAACACGTGTTTGTAAATGCCAAAGTCAAAAGAAAGCATCTAGAGGTGAAAAAGCTGGGTATTAAAAAGTTAGGGCATAATAATTTCTTTAGAAAAAAGCATGAACACCTGTTGTGGCCAATAGTCTCTAATTGGTTTCAAATAAACACCACAACTACTTAATATGAAAAAGTACCAAGCTTCCACTTACTACATTGATAGTGATCACAGCAGCATTATTCAATATGCTAAAGAAAAAATCAGTGGACTAAGAGATCCAGTAGAACAAGTCCGGTCACTATTTGTTGCTGTTCGGGACGATTTTTATTATAATCCCTATGAGCTAGACCTTTCCCCAAAAGGAATGAAAGCGAGTACCGTTTTAACAAAGAAAACCGCATATTGTATAGAAAAAGCGGTGCTACTTGCGGCGGTATTGAGAGCGGTAAACATACCTGCTAAACTACATTTTGGCAATGTTCGTAATCATATTGCAGTGGGTAAGTTTGTTGAACTAACACGAAGCGATTTAATGGTTTTTCATGGCTGCACAGTTGTCTGGATCAACAATAAATGGGTCAAATTAACACCTGCCTTTAACAAAGAGCTATGCCTTAAACTAAATGTTGGAGTTCTAGATTTTGATGGAGAAAACGATGCCATTTTCCAGCCATTTTCTGACGATGGCAGCAAATTTATGGAGTACACTCATGAATATGGAGAGTTTGATGATTTACCCTATGAGTTAATGCTTCAAGAATTTAGAAAACACTATGGCCATTTATGGAACGGTGACAGCTTTCAAATTTCAATTAATTAAAACATTTGTAATGTCAACAGTAGAAAAACAAATAAACTACGACACATCTAATTCCTACTCAACCCTAAATAAGCTGACTAGTAAAACCAAAAATGTATGGTTTGTATTTCATGGCATTGGTTATTTAAGTCGTTATTTCATGAAATATTTCAAGGATCTCGATGCGGATGAAAACTATATTATTGCTCCGCAAGCACCTTCAAAATACTATCTAAACGGTGAATATAAACATGTTGGAGCCAGCTGGCTAACAAAAGAAAACAATGGTAAGGATCTAGAAAATGTGCTAAGCTATACGCAAACAGTTTTCGAAAACGAGCAAGTTCCAGCAAACTTAAATTTGATAGTGCTTGGCTATTCGCAGGGCGTGTCAATCGCTTGTAGGTGGGTTGTAAAACATCAAATACTTTGTAATAAATTGGTATTATTTGCAGGCAGTATTCCACACGAAATTGAAAAAGATGATATGGCATTCTTAAGGACGAACAAAGTTAAAGTATATAGCATTGTTGGAGACAAAGATGAATGGCTTACAGAAAACCGATTAAAAATGGAAAAAGAAAAAGCCGACCTACTGTTTGAAGATCACATTAGCTATACTATTTTTGATGGAAAGCACGAATTAAAAAAGGAATTATTGCAAACCATCATATGAATCTATACCAAATTTTAGAAGATGATATCGTACAGCTTATTCCACTCGATAAATCTCATTTAAATGCACTATGGGAGGTGGCCAAACAACTTGACATACATATGTACGGCCCTTCGGACATTTCAACCAAAGAAAAACTAAATAATTACATTGACAAGGCATTACAATTAAGGGATGATCAAATGGCTGCTCCCTACGCTATTTTAGACAAAAGGAGTGGCACTATTGTTGGCAGTACTCGCTATGGTCATATTGACGACCAGAATAAAGTATTGCACATTGGGTGGACTTGGATTGCTCGCGAAGTACAGGGCAGCGGATTAAACACGCACATGAAATACCTGATGTTAAATCATGCTTTTAAACAAGCTGGTTTTGAAAAAGTAGAATTTCGAATTGATGAACGCAACATCAGGTCGCGAAAAGCTGTTGAAAAGCTAGGTGCTATTTTAGAAGGTATATTGCGAGAAAATACTTTTGTGAAAAACGGATTTAAACGCAGTTCTTGCTGTTATGGCATTTTAAAACGAGAGTGGGAAGCCAGAACCTAATCTAACTTTCGTCTCGCTCGCTCTTTTTTCAAAAGATCTAATTCCCGATTAGTTTGACCGGCAACCGAGGTATTTTCTTCCGCTCTTCGTATTAAATAAGGCATCACTTCCTTAACGGGTCCGAATGGAATTAATTTGATCGTATTGTATCCTTCTTCGGCAAGGTTGTAAGTAATTTGATCACTCATACCGTATAGTTGACCAAACCAAACGTTATCGTTATCTTTTTCAACGCCCAATTCTTCCATTAGCTGTAGACATAAATATGTACTGGCCTCATTATGTGTTCCTACAAATAGAGCAATGTCGTCTAAATGATCAAGAATATATCGCATACAAACATTATAATTCTCATCAGTTGTAGCTTTATCCTTGCAAATCGGAGTTGGATATCCATGTTCTTCAGCACGATCATTCTCTTTTTCCATATAGGCTCCACGTACGATCTTCATTCCTACAATAAAGCCCTCTTCCTTTCCTTTTATATGTAGTGCTTTCAAATAATCTAAGCGGTCCCAGCGGTAGCATTGCAGCGTATTATAGATAATGCAGCTTTTCTTATTATATAACCGCATCATTTCTTCTACCAGATCATCGCTTGCATCTTGCATCCAACTTTCTTCAGCATCAATTAATAAACCAACATTGGCATCATGCGCTGCTTTACAAATTGTATTAATGCGTTCTTTAGTTCGATTCCATTCTGATTGTTCATCAGCTGATAGCGCTTTCTTTTCAGTTATTTTTTGCCAAATAGCAAAGCGTCCCAAAGCGGTTGGTTTCATTACTGCAAACGGAATCTCATCTTTATTATTAGCAAACTCAATAAGTGATACCTTTTTCTTCATTGCGGCATCAAAATCTTCATCGCTCTCTTTTCCTTCTACTGAATAATCAAGAATAGCTTGTATTCCTTTCCGATACATCTTGTCTATCTTGGGTAAACAGTCAGACTCGGTTACCCCGCCACAAAAATGATCGAATACGGTAGCACGAATCAAGCCTTCGACCGGCAAATGAGCTTTCAAAGCAAAATTAGTTACTGCTGTTCCAATCTTTACCAAGGGTTCATTGCCAATAAGTTTAAACAAAAAATAAGCGCGTTCCAGTTCGCTGTCGGTTTTTAATGCAAATGCATTTTGAGTGTTTTCGAAGATGTTTTCTGCTACCATTTTCAACAAAAAATATTACAAATATAATTAAGTAGCAGCTATTCTATTTCCCATTTTCTGCTTAATTTTCCGACCTATAAAGTAAGCTTCATGCAGCACCTAAGATCGAACAATAGCGACATTTATTTTGGCGGCATTGGCTACCAAAAACTCAACTCTTTTCTCTCTAAAAATCAATTTTCAATCATATTTGTTCTGGTTGATGAAAATACACATGAGCATTGCCTGCCCTATTTTTTAGGTGCCCTGGAGACGAAAGTGACCATAGAAATTATTGAGATTGAATCAGGAGAGGTCAATAAAACTATTGAAACCTGTGCCGGTGTTTGGAATGCTATGTCAGAGCTAAATGGAGACAGAAAGAGCTTAATGATTAACTTAGGTGGTGGTGTTATTACTGATATGGGTGGCTTTATAGCTTCTACTTTTAAACGGGGAATTGAATTTATTAATGTCCCCACTACCCTACTTTCTATGGTTGATGCTTCCGTTGGTGGTAAAACTGGTGTTGACCTTGGTAGTTTAAAAAATCAAGTAGGTGTTTTTAACGAAGGGGAAATGGTAATTGTTGATCCCTATTATTTAAGCACACTTCCTGATGAACAGTTACGCTCCGGCTATGCAGAAATATTGAAGCACGCGCTAATTACAAGTGATAAAGACTGGCAGCTAGTAAAAAATATTAAAGAAAAAACATTAGAAGAATTAGAAGTTATCATCATACGATCAGTACACATAAAAAATGATGTTGTACTGGAAGATGCTCTGGAAAACGGATTACGAAAAACACTAAATTTTGGCCATACCTTGGGCCATGCGGTAGAATCCTATTTTTTAGCTCATCCTGAAAAGGAATTGTTATTGCATGGCGAGGCCATTGCCATAGGGATGATTCTAGCTACTCATTTGTCAAAACAACTATTTGATTTTCCAGAAGAGAAACTAATCGATATTAAAAAAGAAATCCTAAGCATTTATGATCCTGTCGATATTACCGAAGATGATTTAAATGAAATCAAGCAGCTACTAATTCACGATAAGAAGAATTCGTTTGGCAACATTAACTTCGTGTTATTAAGCGACATAGGTAAGCATCTATTAGATGTTGAAGTACGTGAAAAACAAATTTCAGCGGCATTCGCTTTTTATCGAGTTTAATTCATTTGCATTAGTTTTTTAGCTAACTTTAAACTTACCTGCAATATTTTACTAACCGCTTAAATCTTTTGGATATGCAACGGAAAATAGTAGATATTAAAAAATTAACCCCAGATATTCTTTCTCTTTTGGTTGCCAAATATCCGTACGGTTATGACGATGGTCATGTCATATCATTTACAAACCACAAAAACGAAACCATTGACGCCGTTGAAGTTCGTACAAGCGACACTATTTATTTAGTGAAGGTAAGTACACACTTAGCAAAGCATATGGAAAATTTTGACGCCGATAATTATGAGGCAAAGGATATGAATAACCCAGACGCTGTGATTCCGCTACCTGAAGAAGCTCCAGAGGATAGGTAGCCATGTACCCTGGTTCTTTTTTAGGAATGCTATCTTTAATTGATCAATTGTGAAGTTATAATATCGCTGCAAAAAAGGTAATCATTAGTAGTCATTACGACTGCTCTTTTTATTTAATTTTTTAATTGATTCTGCTATTAAAGGGTCAATTCCGTTCCCTATATCTTCCGGTTTATTCAATAATTCAATATCTGGCGTTATTCCGATACCTTCATAATTATTCATTGCGGCTGAGAAATATTGTTGATGTGATAACGTCACTAGCCATCCGTTAGGTAACCTAAAATTATACATGTCAGAGAAAATTCCGTTGGTTTTTCCTCCAATCACAATTACATAGGGTAACTCTTTCATTATCATAGTAAAAACTTCCGCAGCACTTGCCGTAAGATCACTCGTTAGCACTATTATAGGTCCTGTAAACTGTATTTCTCCTGCCGGCTCGATGTATTTAGTTTGAAGCTTTTTAAATTCAGAGGTTCCCTTTTTTCTTTCATTTTTATAGTGACCAATTCTTTTTTTATCCGCGAATCTATTTGCGATTGCAAACGAAGCCTTATCATCACCACCACCATTAAATCTTACATCTATTATGACACCTTTTAAATTTTCAAATGCCTTTACTGCATTATCAGCATGTTTCTTGTATTCGCTTAAAGATAAATTTCCCATGGACAAAACCCTTAGATAACCGTAATTTTTGGACATCAAATATTCCATTGACCCTTTTTGAGAAACACCTAGTTTCAAAAAACCATTGCTTTTCAGCGTATTGTTAGTTGTTTCTAGAAGTTGATAAATATTGGGGGTATTGTCTTTAGAAAGCGGAAAATTCTGAAGAAACATTGATGGGCTGCCATCATCACCTTTGTTGATTATCTTATTGTTTTTTCCGTACTGAATTAAATTGATATGTCCATCCTTTAATTCTAGTAGCATTTGATTACAAACTGTAAATAAACTGTCATTGGTAGTTTGCTCATTTATAAGCGGTCGGTATTTTTTATATATAGCGTTCCAATCGACATTCTTTAACTTGAAGTTTGCATATCTTTCGTCAAATACTTTCCACAGCTTATTGAAGTTCTTTACCGGTTCTTTAATTTGTTCACCTTGACACAGTACCATTTGAGTAATCAAAAAAAACAGCAATACTATAATGTTCTTCATATTGTATCTCTCTTTTGATGTATTTGCCCTTTAAGCGCTATGACAAGCTGTTTCATTTCTTTATAAATAACGTTCTTCAATTATTTGTCGGTGGTGCCTACTATGACCAATAATCATAAAAGCCGCTGCTCTACTCGACATATCACTACCGCTGGCCATTCCTATTTCCCTAAGCATCTCGTCATCCATGTTTTTAAATAATTCAATATTAGCAAGTCGCAGTGCATTAAACTCATTTCGTAAAGAAGACAAACTCCTGCTATTGGCTTTTGAAGGGCGAACATAGTCATCTTGCTCAAAACCGGCTAAAGGAGTCGTATCTTTTCTTGCAAAACGTAAGGCACGATATGCAAAAATACGTTCGGCATCTAAAAGATGTACCAATAACTCCTTAATAGTCCACTTACCCTCTTCATACCGATATTCTAATTTATTCTCAGGTAGCTTATCTAGGAAACTAAGTGTATCTCGATGATCTTCTTTTAACCCTTCAATAAGTTCAACGCCCGACATTTTATCGAAATACGGTTGGTAATATGGGTTATATTCATGTTTTTCTACAACTGCAACATTCATTATAAATACGGTTAAATGATATTAATGCGATAAAAATAAACCAAAAAAAATGAGTTTTTATCAATAAAATTTGTTTTCAAGGTAGGGTTTTTGGCATGCTGTTTGTTTTATATCTGTAAGCAATCACTAATTGCAACAAAAGTTTTTTTGAAAGCTTGATCTTTTTGACCGTAATGAAACATAAAGTAAGCATTCTTCGAATGTCTCTAAAAAGAAACACGACGTTCAAGCCCCAAAAGAAATAGTCTGATAAACTACTTTTAACGATAATAAAGTTCAACATGCAAATTTTAGATTTGATGTTGAACTTTCTTTTTTTAGTCAATTGGTATTTTCAATCCCAAACCGAATTAAAAATGGTGAAACGATGAAATAAGTTCGTACAACAGCAAATAACAACTCAAAATGAATCACCGCTTATCATCTCTTACTAATTGGTATTTGACTCTTTCTGAACTGGAACTGGTTTAAAATTGAAGTGAGTGGTTTTATTTAAAATACCTTTCAAAAACTGCTCGTCAGGATCGTTCTTGGGTGTGCGATAGTTATCATCTACCTCTAACCAAAGCGGAGTATTTTCAAACAGTGTATACTGATAATGACCTATTACATACTCTATGGGATATTTGCTAGCCAAGTATTTAACTAACTTAATATTTGAATTCAATTGCTTTTTGGTAAGCGGAGTTTCTTTTGTGCCACCAACGTTTTCAATACCTATGGAACAATGATTAAGTCCAATAACGTGACGTGCCATTTTCGTTTCTGGCATTAATCGGTAAATAGTGCCATCTCTATCAACCATAAAATGCGATGAAACATTCAAATTACCAGCCCCAGCAATTTCAGGCCGAGAATTTGGTAAAAGTGGATTATTAAATGCTTTAAATGATTTTTCAAAAGTCGGTATCACTGTATGATGAATCACTACCATCTTCGGTGATATTGATGGTGTTTCTGAATCTAGCTTATAGCGTGTATTTAAATATTCTATTGTTAATGAATCTCTTACTTGATCAAAAATGATAGGTTTGTCCATGATATGAGCAGTTGCACAGCTCAGAATTATAAGGCAGACAACGCCTAACAACCCAACAATAATTACGTTTTTTAACTTAAGCATGATATCTAAAAGTACCAAAAATAAAAAAGCTTCTATCCCAAATATCAGGATAAAAGCTCTTTAGACCTTGTGCTTGTTGATTGATGATAATTTCTTTGTTAAAAAAGTATTGATCTAAAACATAAACAACGATACTCTCAACATAGCCGAGAATTACGTCCAATATGGTTTTTACAAAAAAGCACCCATCCCAAACAAGCAGGATACAAGCTCTTTTAATTTAGATCTTACAATAATTTTTTAAAGAACGTTTGTGAACAATCACACATGTAAGACGCACATAAGTTGTTTTTGTTACAAGTGTTTTCTTAAAAAAATGTTAAAAATTATTTTATATAGAAACTGATTATCAGACGGTTACATATTTTGACCTATAAATAACAAAAAAACAGGTAGGGTTTTTAATTGTAGAATTGTTTTATATACGAATGCCCCAAACATTCATACTTAAATTACAATGTTATAATATAGAGTCCCCAAACTCTTATCAACAACAACTTAACTTACTATGGTACAACAAAGCCCTGACATTTATGTCGGGGCTTTGTTTTTGTAGATACGACCATTAATTTAAGTTATCTAAACTAGATTTAAAGGATTATAATTAACAAATTAATATCTTTTAATCAGTATAAGCTTACGGTAAAAAGTAAAAGCTACCTCCGATCAAAAAGGTAGCTTTTACACTCAAACTAAAACCTAAGTTAACATTAGCAGGTTAATGGTTTTATTTATATTTTTTCATAAACCACCTTTTTGGTGCTTTGTGAGTACTCTACAAAGATTTCAATTCTGTTTTCCTCCGCCTTCACTATGTCAAACTCACCGTCTAGCATCTCAAGAAGATCAGGTTGCACGAAATCAAGAACTTCGAATTTTAACGTACCACTGTCATCTCGAAAAACATCGTATGTTCCTTCTGTCTCAACCATATTTGGGTTGGTTGCGACCATTTTCCCATCAGCAGTAAAGGTAAAGGTGTATATATCGTAGTCCATTTCATCGGTACCAGGAACAGCGCTATCATCGTAATCTGCCACTTTCCATTCACCTTGTTGCAAATAGCTTAAAATAGCGTCAATATCTCCGTCGGTTGAACTTTCACAATCTTTTTCAAGAATAAGTTCTTTTTGTTCTGCGTTAAACATTACAAGTCGATCATCACCGCACTCAGTAACCGTCCAATTACCATTAATTACTTGCAGATTGGCAAACAGATCATTAAAATTGATTGTCGACTCGGTAATATCCCAATTACCTTCATCTTCAACATTACCATTTATGAAAGCATGAATGTTTCTATTTGAAAAATCAATTAAGAAATCATCGAAACCATTACTACCATCATATTTTGCAACCCTCCATTTACAAGTTTCTAACATCTCTGCAACAACCATAGTATCGCATGTTTCGTTATTGTTTTCACAATTGCGTTCTAAAATAACATAAGAATCTCCAGCAATAAACTTAACACGTTCTTCATCAAGCTCGTACAATTTCCAATCGTTCATTAAATCTTGTAACGGTTCCGCCATATCCCAAAGAAAGAATACCTCACCTTCATTACCTCCTTGGGTTGACCAAGAACCGCTTACTGCATCAGTAGAATTAGGAGAAACTGCAGAAACTGTTTGATCTTCTTTAAAAGTGATGTTATACCCCATGTATTGGGCTGTTATATCATTTCCGTTAAGGTTAAATGCAGCAACTTCCCAGCTACATTCTTTAATAATAGCGTCTAACTCCTCCTCAGTATATCCTTCTTCCTCATCATCTTCACACTTTTGGTGAAGTATAATTCGACTTCCTTCATCAAATAATTTAATCTTATCGTCATCAATTTCATACACTAACCACTCATTGTTAAAATCGGTTAGTTGTCCTAAGTTAATTAGCAATACAGGACGCCCGTTTTCGCCTTCAGTAACTTCCCATTCACCATTTACAGGTACTCCATCTTGCATTCTAGATGCTACCAAGGTTCCATCTTCTTTAAAATCTACAATATATCTGAAGTAATCGTCTGTAAGGTCATTATCGTCTCTCACAAAATGCTGTACTGTAAAGGGACATTCAACTAGGTAATTCTCTAATCGTTCTATGCTAAAATCATCATCGTTATAATCATCATCATCATCTTCATCACATTCATTTCTAGCTACACGGATTGCTTCTTTTAACTCATCATTATCATTAATAGTTACTCGTTCACCTTCAGAATCAACCAATACCATAGGGAAGTTGAAACTTACAAACTCATTCTCAGCAAGGTTTTTGAAAAAACGGAATAGTTGTTCATCGTTTTCAAAAGTCTCGGTTCCTATTTGTTCTTCATTCTCATTAAATACAGAAATAGTAATAGGGTATTCAAAATCAATACATTCAATATCATCATCGTCTTCTTCACATTCTTCTATTAATGCTTCAAGCTGATCTTCATTTTCAATAACTACCTCCGTATGATCCGCTAATATAATTGTGATCGGAAATAGGAAATCTAGTTCATCTAAATCATCTTCAAACTCGTCAAACAAACGCTCTATTGTTTCTAAATCTTCTTCGGAATCTAAGGTGATTTCAATATCGCGTACAACAACGGTTACTGGTAGTTTTATTTGCGTACAGTGATTTCTATCCAAAATATTGTCAAAAGACCCATCACGGGCAGCCATATTAAGTACTAGATTGGCTACCTCAGAATTCTGAGTTACCAAATCACCAGCAGTTTGTGGGTCAGTCTCTTCAACACTCTCATTTTGACAAGAGGTAAACAAGATAAATATACCCAACAATAGTAAAGAAAGTTGTTTAATTCGGGATTTCATAATTGTATTATTTGGTTAATAATTTAAACTCTATACTTCGAAAACAACTCAACTTTTAAAATTCCTACCAGGAAACTTACTTTTTTTTATTTTTATGAAGTTTTCATCCCTTTTATGCCCAAAAAACTACATACTACTGTTTGTGAAGAAAGTGTATTCGCATCGATATTCAAGAAAAATTCAGAGGACCTGTACAAGTTCCTGTATTATAAGTATGGAGCAAATCTCAATCCGCGCGATAAAGTTCAGGAAGCATTTATAAAACTTTGGGACAATTGTGCTAAAGTAACACCGGAAAATGCGCGCGGATTCATTTTTACGGTAGCCAAACGGTTGATGTTAAACAGTATAAAACATGAAAAAATAGTACTCGAGTTTCAACAAGAAAAGCCTAAGGATTATACCAACGAAAGCCCAGAGTTTTTAATGGAGGAATCACAATATCTAAAAAAATACCAAAAAGCCCTTGCAAAACTCCCAGAAGGACAACGTGAGGCGTTTTTATTAAATAGAGTTGAAGGAAAACGCCATAAAGAAATTGCAGAGTTATTAGGAATTTCATCAAAGGCGGTTGAGAAACGTATTTACAGTGCTTTAAATACTTTAAAAGAAGAAATTAAAGAACTTCGGTAGGAAAAAACAATTTTGAGTTGTTGTTATAATAGAGACGAGTCATGAAAAGAGAAGATTTAATAAAAAAATGGTTGCGCAACGAACTCGACAATGAGGAGTTGATCGCATTTAAACAGCTAGAGGATTATGATGAAATCGTAAAGATTTCAGATACTGCAAAATCCTTTAGAGCTCCTTTATATGTGGTTACTGATGAATTAGAAGCTGTTACAAAAAGAATGGCAAACCGTCCTAAAAAGAAATCGCCATTACGCCTTATTAGTTATGCTGCCGCCGCTATTGTCATTTTTACTATAGGATTTTATGTCGCCACAATTTCAAAATGGGATACGAAAATCACTACAGAGTTAGCTGAAAAAACGAATATATCATTACCAGATGAATCGGAGGTTATACTAAATGCAGCCTCTTCCCTATCATATGACACAAAAAAATGGGATAAAGAACGTTTGCTAATACTACATGGTGAAGCGTACTTTAAAGTAGCAAAGGGCAAAAAGTTTGATGTTGAGACAGATAACGGTGTTATTTCAGTTCTAGGAACTCAGTTTAATGTAAAATCGAGACAAGAAGTTTTAGAAGTAACTTGTTTTGAAGGGTTGGTCAGTGTAAATAGCAATAACGAAATACTAAAACTTGCCGCCGGAAATACGGTTCGATTTGTTAATGGTGAAAAAATGAGCGACATTACTACCAAGCAAATACCGGACTGGCCTAATAATATTAGTAGTTTCAAAAGTGTACCGTTGCAGGAAGCGTTTGACGAATTTACAAGACAATACAAGCTTACTGTCGATTTAAAAGGTGTAGATGCTTCACAAATATTTACGGGTCAGTTTACCCACACCAACAAAGAGATGGCTCTAAAAGCAATTACACTGCCATTCGGACTTGAATACCAAATTAAAAATAATAAGGTTGTTATAAGTGCCAGTGAGACAAAGTAGGCGACTTATACTTACTTTTTTCGCATTGCTGTTTTTCTTTTCCCACGCTCAGGAAATCCAAAAACAGCAATCAGTATTCAATGTGCTTTCTAATATTGAACAAAGGTTTGACGTTCGCTTTACCTATGCAGACAATGATCTAAAAGACCTATTTATAAATCAACCTAAAATAGGATTAAACCTTAAAAAATCTTTAGCGTTTATTGAATCACAACTTCCGCTTTCTTTTACGCTATTAAATGACAACGTTATTACAATCACTAGGCTAAAAACTCTTGTTTTTTGTGGGACTTTAAAAGATAAATATCAAAATGAGCCGATTGTTGGCGCAACTATTCAAGCGCGTAATAAAGCTGTAATCTCAAGTGAAAATGGTAGTTTTGAAATTGAAGTAAACCCCAATACCGAACGTGTTACCATTCGATCTATCGGTTATAAAACAGTGACTTACCTTGGTAAAGATTTATTAGCCAAACCTTGTAAAACAATTATGCTTATACCTTTGGTTGAGGAACTAAGTGAAGTAGTCGTCAGCAACTTCTTAACAGCAGGTATTAACAAACGTAAAAATGGTTTTTTTGAAATTGATTATGAAGATTTTGGCATTTTACCAGGCTTGATAGATCAAGATGTTTTACAAACCGTACAAACGTTACCAGGCATTCAAAGTATTGACGAACGGGTTTCTTCCATTAACATAAGAGGTGGAACAAATGATCAAAATCTCATTTTATGGGATGGAATAAAAATGTACCAATCCGGTCATTTTTTCGGATTGATATCTGCTTTAAACCCTAAAATAGGATCGAAAGTATTACTAATAAAAAATGGCACACCAAGTTCTTTAACCGATGGGGTTTCTGGAACAATCCTGCTAAATTCTTCAAATACCATATCAAAGTACCTTAGCGCAGAAGCAGGAATTAACCTTATAAGCGCAGACGTATACGCCGATATTCCGGTTGGAGAAAAAAGCTCTCTAGAAATCTCGGCAAGAAGATCGATTAATGATGTGCTTGAAACCAATACATATAACCAGTTTTTCGACAAAGCATTTCAAAACACAGAAGTTATATTCGACAATGCTCCCATCGATCTACAAGAGAAATTTTCCTTCTTCGATGTCAACGTTCGATGGAATTATGAGCTATCCGACAACGATCGCATTCGTTTGAATTTCATAAATGTTACTAATGATCTGGTTTTCTTAGAGTCTGTATTAACAGACGGGATAATTGACTCGAGAGAAAGTAGCGCCTCACAAAACAGTTTAGGTGGTGGGATCTTTTATGAACATCGATGGAACGATCGTTTTTTTACTGATCTTCAGTTCTACGGTACTGATTACAGTTTAAAATCAGCAAATGTTGATATCATCAACGATCAACTATTATCACAAGAAAATAAGGTATTAGAAACAGGTGTTAGATTTAACAACACCATTCTGTTAAATGATGCCTTGAAAATTAAGCCTGGCTACCAGTTTGTTGAAACAGGAATAACAAATGTAACAGATGTGAACAATCCTGTTTTCAGAAGGGCTATCAAGGAGGTTGTTGTAACGCATGCAGTGTTCTCAGACATTGATTATTATCCCAATACAAATACGTATTTAGGTGGTGGTTTACGTGCTAGCTATATTGAAAAATTTGATAGGCTCATCTTAGAACCCAGACTGCGTATTGATCAAAAATTAGGATCAGATATTTCTATAAATTTGCTAGGGGAATTTAAACATCAAACCACCACACAAATAGTTAATTTCCAAAATGATTTTCTTGGAGTTGAAAACAGGCGTTGGGTGTTGTCAAATGAAGAGAACATTCCAATTATCACAAGCAAACAGCTTTCTTTAGGAATTGATTACAAACCAAAAAACTGGCTTTTTAGTGCTGAGGGCTATTATAAAAAAGTAGACGACATCAATTCAAAAAGCCAAGGGTTTTTAAATCAATATCAATTTATTGAGGCCATTGGTAATTACGAAATCTTTGGGGCTGACTTTTTAATTAATATGAGACAAAAACGATTTAGCAGTTGGTTGAGTTACAGCTTCGCAAGAAACGATTATTCCTTTCCTGCTTTGCAGGAAAATTCTTTTTCTAGCAATTATGATATTCGGCATATCATTGGACTAGCAACTTCCTACAACTATAATAAACTCAAAGTATCTGCAGGATTAAATTGGCATTCAGGTCGACCTACTACCCCGCTGGCCAGCCAGAATATTAGTGAAGCAAACACTTTAGACTACGACGATGCAAACAGTAGTTTAATAGGCGAATATATGCGCTTCGATCTTTCGGCCACTTATGACTTCAAATTAGGTTCAGGTACTAATTTGCATACTGGCATTTCACTTTGGAACATTTTGGACGAATCCAACGTGATCAATCAATACTTCCGTTCTAATGACGGAATTATTAATGAAATTCAAGAACAAGCATTAGGACGTACGCCAAATATCACCGTTCGTCTGGAGTTTTAGTTTAACTTCCTAAAGGCCTGGATTTCGCTCGATCTGACAACTCAGTTAATCAGAATTATTTGGGATCTAGTATATTATCAATTCGTGCAACCATATCATCATAGTGATATCGGGTTACAGTATCTTGAACACTGCTTCTTGCAGCACGGATTCTTGATCTTAGCGCTTTAAGTTCACCCCGTACAAGTGCGCGAACATCACTTGTGTTTACATTGTAATACATTAATGATCTGAAGCTTCGTTGCATATCTTCAGTCATTAAATATTCCATTCTGTCAAGATAACTACGTTGGAGATTCCTCCTAAAGATATCAACTTTTCTACCAGCACGTGCTTCTTTGAAAATTCCGTTTCTAAGATCTCGCATCATATTTAATGCTGAATAATAGTCATTATTAACGGTTTCAGCATCAACCAATCGCCCTATTCTGTCAAAACTCAATAAGTTATTTAAATGTCTGGCTTGTAATCGTCGCAAACGTTCAAAATAACCCGCATGATCAATGTTTTTTAAAATAGAAGTATCAACCAACCATGATGGTGTTTCAAACGCATTAGCATGTAGCCACAACATCGAAAGCTTTTGGGTATTTTTATCTACGTGATTATAAACCGCCCCTTCTTGATTAGGCATTTTCAAATCCTCATAAACTCCACCAATATTCGTTACCACATGACCAACATAGCGGCTCCACACTCCTAACATTTCACCATATAACTCACCAAGGTCTTCATAATTATTGGTAACATCGCTCGTCCATTTTGGTAAATTACTTGCAACATATTTAAGGTTTTTTAGTCCGTAAGCACTAGCCTTCATCGGGTCATTTCCAATACATTCTGTTTGAGATTGTGGATCGAATCTACTGGACTGCCTTCCATATTTAAAAGTAGGGTCATTTCCTTTTTCTTCGATCCATTTTGTCAAAGTGTTTTTTTCATTTTCTGGACTATTCATACCTAAATAACGATATCCCCAATTGGTAGCATAGTGATCGTAAGGCCCAATTTGACGTATAAAACGAATATTAGCATCACCTGGTTGCGCTATGTAATTATATCTTGCATAATCCATTATACTGGCTGCAATTCCATTTTTTTGGGTGAAATCTCCATCCCTGTACGACTCAACATCATACGCATAACTCGCTGCCATGTTATGAGGAAAACCAAGCGCATGCCCTACTTCATGGGCAATTACCATACGCATCATCTCACCTATTTCTTCTTCAGGGGTGTTGAGTGTTCTCGCGCTGGGATTTGCAGCACCAGTTTCCAATAAATAACGATTTCTATAGCTTCTTAAATGATTGTGATACCAGATAATATCACTTTCAATAATTTCTCCAGACCGAGGATCAGATACGCTAGGCCCAACGGCATTTCGTGTTGTACTCGCTACATAACGTACAACAGAATAACGAATATCCTCCGGACTAAATTCAGGATCTTCCTCTTTAGTTGGTGGATCCTTAGCCAAAATTGCATTTTTAAAACCGGCAGTCTCAAAGGTTTGCTGCCAATCTTCAATACCTTGTTTAATATACTTTCTTAAACTTTCTGGGGTAGCAGGATCTAGATAATAAACGATTGGTTTTATCGGTTCAACCAACTCACCTCTATTGTAGGCTTCTATATCTTTTGGTTCAAGCCTCCAACGACGAATATAGGTTTTACGATCGGCCTTCAACTCTTCAGAACCGTAGTCGTACTGACTTACTGTAAACCACCCCACCCTAGGGTCATAAATTCTGGGTTGCATCGGTTTTTCAGGCAATAAAATCATCGATTGATTCATTTGCAAACTAATAGAACCCGTATTTCTATTACTAGGTGGTGATGTAGCGTTATAAGTAAAATCTTGAATTACTTCAATATTTTGAGGATAGCTGCTCATTCGGTTAATAAAGCTTCTATCCTTATCTAAGTTACGTACCTTATACTGTGTACGCCATCTTGCAGGCATACCGCTTATCGCCTTAACATCAGTACCATAAAATTTGGTGACATCGACCACTATGGCCGACGAATCTTTACTTAGTGCTTTTATATCAAAAGCAAAAAGCGTTGGCTCATAATTATTCGCTTTTACTGAAATATTGATTGGTAATGAATCATCAGCAACGGAGTTGTACGATTTTAGCTTAAGTAAAATCTTATTTTGATACCGTACCCAGTGCACCACCTGTTCATTGGTTTTTGAACCGGCATTTACATATCCGCCTCCAAGGCCACTAGGCACTTTGGCAATACGACTTACCAATAACATATCTTTTTCTAAAAGATTGTTGTTAATCTCAAAAAAGTAATTTTGGTCTACTTGATGCACTTTGAACAAGCCATCATCAGTTTTAGCATCTTTGGTAATAACCTGACCATATGGCTTAATTCCATTCTTTTTCTTAGGAGGTGCTTTTTGCTCCGTACTTACTTTCTTTTTTTTCTTTTTACGCTGAGCGTTTACAGGAATTGCAACTGCAATAGAAAACAGAGCAACTAATAAAAGTCGTTTTTTCATGGAAGGACTAGTTTAATCGACTAAAAATAAAGTTTTAGCCTATTTTACCAATACCATGAAGATGACATTAACTTTTATTTAAGGACTTGGAGAAAGTCGTTTACGGGAGCCATTTTTTTTCAAAGTTCGGCTTGCGCTTTTCTAAAAACGCATCTCTTCCCTCTTTGGCTTCATCAGTCATATATGCTAACCTAGTTGCTTCTCCCGCAAAAACTTGCTGACCCACCATACCATCATCAGTCAAATTCATAGCAAACTTGAGCATTTTAACAGACGTTGGAGATTTTGCCAACACTTCTTGAGCCCATTCATAGGCAGTATCTTCTAACTCATCATGCGGCACAACGGCGTTTACCATTCCCATTTCAAATGCCTCTTGAGCCGAATAATTGCGTCCTAAAAAGAAAATTTCTCTTGCTTTTTTTTGACCTACCATTTTAGCCAAATATGCTGATCCGTAACCACCATCAAAACTAGTGACATCAGCATCAGTTTGTTTAAAAATAGCATGCTCTTTTGAAGCTAAAGTCATATCACACACTACATGCAAACTATGACCACCACCTACTGCCCAACCCGGCACCACACAAATGACGGCTTTTGGCATAAAGCGAATAAGGCGTTGCACTTCTAAAATGTTCAATCGGTGATAACCATCTTCGCCCACATAGCCTTGATGTCCCCTTGCTTTTTGATCACCACCACTACAAAAACTATAAACTCCGTCCTTTGATGACGGGCCTTCTGCTGATAACAATACCACTCCTATCGATGTATCTTCCTGCGCATCGTGGAAAGCATCTAACAATTCTGAAGTGGTCTTCGGGCGAAATGCATTACGCACATCTGGCCTATTGAACGCAATTCGCGCGACACCGTTACTTTTTTTATAGGTAATATCAGCGTATTCTTTTGCTATAGTCCAGTTTGGTTTGGTCATGGTGGATAGTTTTGTACAGTTAATCAAATGATTGGTTAAGTTTTAAACGCAGTTTTCGTTTGTAGTCTTCCTGCAACCAATCTTTGTAGTTTTTGGTATTTGATGTTATCAAGTAAGAAAAACAACGTACTCGATAAGCAATATCATCATTTAACAACCTAGCAAGGATTCGAGCATCAAACACATCTTCGCTATTCTCAACACAAATTTTTGCGTGTTGCTCGATACTGCGTTCTAACACATGTTTTGCTTTTAATCCCTCTGAAAGAACTTGGTCATATTCCAACTCAATATCAAAAGAAACCTCCTCACTATTGGCAAATTCTTCGCGAATCTCAGGTGGCATGACATACTTAAAATTCCTTTCTATCTCTTCGTCACTGATCAAATTCTCATAGTAGAAATCCGGCGCTCTAAAAATATGCTGCCAGTCTACCGGAGCGCTCCACAAACCAAATCGTGCTGCATTATTACCTAGATCAAGTACTATAAATTCTGATTTATTATGTAGAATACGAGATCCTCTTCCGATCATTTGGAAGTATAATGTAATAGACTTTGTTGCCCTATTCAAAATAATTGTTTCAACGCTAGGTTCGTCAAAACCAGTAGTCAATATACTAACTGAGGTAAGAATGGCATCTGGTTTTGATCGAAACCAAGTTAGAATGTCTTCCCGTTCTTGTCTACTACAGGTATTATCTAAGTGCCTGATCTCATATCCAGCATGCTTAAACAATTCATAAACATACTTACTAGTAATAATACCATTATTAAATATGAGCGTTTTCTTTCCTTTTGATCGTTCTTCGTAGGCTTTCAAAAGCTTTTCTTGCATGCTCATGTTGGTGTACAGGTCTTCTGAAGATTTAACCGTATAATCACCATTCATTCCTATTTTTAGTGTACCTAAACCTACGTCGTAGCTATAGGTATTTGCCTTGGCTAAAAAACCTTTTTCTATTAATGAATTGATGGTATCACCAACAATAAGTTCGCGATACATGTCCTTCATTGGA
Source organism: Spongiivirga sp. MCCC 1A20706 (assembly GCF_046524175.1). NCBI lineage: Bacteria > Pseudomonadati > Bacteroidota > Flavobacteriia > Flavobacteriales > Flavobacteriaceae > Spongiivirga > Spongiivirga sp. MCCC 1A20706. Next base: position 469,557 of record NZ_JBEFZF010000001.1, on the reverse strand, counting down.
AGTTTTATATTAGAGCTCAGCGGTGTAGCGGTAACACCCAAAATAAAGCAGGGCTGGAAAAATTTAAAAAGTTTTCTAAACGAATTATAATGAGCCTCATCAATAATCACCATGCCAATGTCATGAAGATCTAACAAGCCATCATTGAGTCTGTTATTAAGTGTTTCAACCATCGCCACAAAACACATGTAATCATCTTGATCATCAAGCTCTTTTACCGCACTGTTAATAATTTTATTGGTAACACCAAACTCCTCAAGCATGGACGAGGTCTGTTTGCAAAGCTCAATACGATGCGTGAGCACTACCACCTTTTTTTCTTTCAAGGTGATATAACGTCTTACGATTTCAGAGAAAATGACAGTTTTACCACCGCCCGTAGGTAGTTGATATAAAAGATTATAATCACTTGGTTTGCTATCTAATCGATCAAAAATAGCGTCAATATCCCGTTCTTGGTAATCATAAAGAACTTTGGTTGATGTTTTTTCAGCTAATAAACGGGATGGTAAACTCAATGCGTTTTTTTTAAAATCGCACAAATTTACACACAATTAAAGGTTATGCCCAAGTCTTAACCAAGGATTATGATAATATTATCAACAGTTACAGTTTCTATCTATGAAAAAAGTCGATTTACTACTAAAAAGAGAATTAATTGTCTTTTTGCTTAGACCGTTCGTAATCTAACTGAAGGCCTTCACCTAGCCATTTGGCCATCACCTCCCTGTTTTTAGGGCTAAAAAGTCGTTTCTGATCCCTTTTATTTTTAATGTTTCCCAACTCTACATACACCATTGCTGGCAAGGTGTTTTTTACTACATAAAGCGTTCTCGACGTAACACTGCCATAGTATTTTCTATTGGGTTGAAATTTTTTGTAATTAGCTTTAAATGTACCTTGCAAGCCTTGAGCCAGTCGTTTTCCAGTAGCACTTTTCTTATGGTAATAAAAATAAACATCCATATTTCGGTTCTTACCCCTACTATCTACATGTATAGTAACTAAGCGTTGGTATTTACCTTTGTTTATTGTGTATAGATCATTCACTGCATCAACACGCTGTTTTAATCTTGTTAATTGATCTAATGAAATAAGCTCAGAAGGATAATTTACTTCATCATAATCTACTTCTAACAAGCGTTCATCTCGTATACCATCATTTTTGTCACGAATTATCATGGTAACTTTAGCTCCTCGTTCAATTAAATAACGTGCTAACCTCAGACTAACATCATAAGCGTATTCATCTTCGGCCAATAATTTTCCGTCGACCTGTTCTACTGATCCAGGATCGGGTCCTCCATGACCGCTCATCAAATAAAATACCGCACCTTTAAGGTCATTATTTTTAATAGCTACCCGACTCAATTCTTCACCAAAAAGTGGGTAGTTTACATAAAGGTTACTGGAAGTGGCGAGCCCCACAGAATCTGATTTATCACTTACTTTTTGTTCTGTATTTACAGCTGGAGTCACTTTAGCCTGAACAGAATCGGAGATTTTCTTTTTAGAAGTTTCAACTAGTTCATCCGTCTTATTTGTTGGCTTTTCTTTTTTTGGTTGCTCCGTTATTTTTTTTGTTTTCAGCACGGCTAAAATGTACTCCTCTCCTAAAACCAAAGCCTTTGAGCCGTTGAGCTTCTTTTTGTTGAGTTCTAGAAAGTCATGAATGTATGCGTTGGGTGGAAAACCATTGTTTCTTAAAATGGAGTAAATACCATCTGATTTTTGTGCTAAAGCACGTATCGTATCGCGTTCTTGATTTTGAGCGATTAGGAGATTACCACTAAAAAAAACAATAAGAAGACTAAGAAAATTGCGCATGAAACCCTTTTGAAAATAACCTTGTACTAATAACTAAGCTAAGATCATAAATATTACCAGAACTTTTATAAAAATTAATTCCTACTTAATAAATGTTCCTGCATTTTGGATTCGTTTAAAGGTTTTTCGATATACCCTTTTACAAAGTCAAAACTTTTTGCTCTTTCTTTATCATCATAATCAATAGAAGAGGTAACAATGATTATAGGAAATCCTAATTCTTGTTCTTTTTTCTTCAGTTCGTCAAGAAAACTCCACCCATTCATAACCGGCATATTCAAATCTAGAAAAAGAATATTCGGTTTATCTTTTTGAAGACGTTGAATGGCCTCTTTCCCATTTTTACAAGTGGCAATATCAATATCCGGAAGCACTTTTCTAATGGTTTTCCCTGCAATGAATAAGTAAATATCATCATCGTCAACCAACAAAATTTTTTCGGGCTTGCTCATTTTTAATCTTAAATAAAATGGTTTTTGTAGTAATAATATGAAAATCAACAATTTAAAACAAATAAAGCCTTGCAACTGAATTAGTTTAGGTTTGAATTGTAAAACAACATTTTGTTAAGCCTGAGAAAAACTATAACTTCAAACCACTAACCAATTCAATTTTAAGTTATGACAACCACATCAAACAAGCCCAATACCTGGTTTTGGATCATTGGGGTTTTAGCACTTTTATGGAATTTAATGGGTGCTTCTACCTACATTATGGAGGCCTATGACATGGTGCCTAAGGCCGAAAAACTTCAAGCGTTTTACGAATCTCGTCCTGCATGGGCAACCGCGGGCTATGCACTAGCGGTATTTGCCGGTGTATTAGGATGTGTTCTTTTATTAATAAAAAGAAAGCTAGCTAAAACTGTCTTTTTAATATCATTAATTGGCGTTGTAATGCAGCAAGCCCACATTTTCTTTATGAGTGATATCGTTCCTGTATTGGAAACTTATGAGATAATACTAACGATAACTGTCTTAATAGTTGCCATCTTATTAGTCTGGTACTCGACATTATGTATTAAGAAAGGATGGATTAAGTAACTTTAGAAAACCCGAATATTTTATTCGGGTTCTTTCTTATATAGAATTTTATATATACCCTGTACCGCCCGATTACCTAAAGGAAAATACAAGGCAAAAAATAATGCCATGGATAAGCTAAAGTTTCTGACACCAAAGATTTTATCTAGAATATTATTTGGGTACGCATATGAAGTTTGCAGTGCATAACCTCCAAACTCCAAAACCGCCATCGCCACTAACCCGTAAGCATACTGTGTATGAAAAGGCATTTTTCTTAACAATAATGATATGGGAACCATGTATAGAATATAACAGCTAATAACTTGCCACCAGTAGGTAAATCTTGCTATTTCGACGGTGGCGCCAAACCAGTTCATACCCAAGCCCCAACAAAAATATAGTGTTATGTAAATCACTATCAATTTATAATCAACATATAACTTCTGCTTAAGGCTGCTCATCATTCAAATTATTTAGTTTTTCTGTTAAATCACACCAAAAAATGTAACAATTTTCCATTTTTTTCTGTAGTTTTAAAACTAGAAAAAGTTGCTTCGTGTCTTATCAATTAATAATCGGTTTACTGGTTGGCGTATTTGCTATTGTGATCTTTTTGATGCAAAATAGAAATCAGAGATTATCTAGGCAAAATAATACGTTAACAGATCAAAATGAAAAATTGCTCAAACAGTCTAAATTAGATCATCAATTTGTTTCTAATTTAAGTGCTGAATTACGCACACCGCTCTATGGTATTATTGGGTTAACCAATCTGCTCTCTGAAGAACATCCAGAATTAAAAGAAGATCAAAACATCAAATCACTAAAGTTTTCAGGAGATTATTTATTAACCTTGATCAACAACGTATTGCAAGTCAATAACATTGACGATGGAAGCGTAAAAGCTCGTTCTATCAATTTCAATATAAAAGAGGTAACTCAGAATTTGGTCAATTCATTTCGCTATGCTACTGAAAATTCAAATAACACTATAGAACTAAATTTTGACGATTCAATCCATGCAAAGCTGCAAGGAGATCCATTGATCTTATCTCAGATTTTAATGAACTTAATTAATAATGCACTTCGTTTTACCAGAAACGGTCAAGTTAAAGTAAGTGCTATATTGGTCAATCAAACGGAAGATCATAATACGATTACATTCAGCATAAAACACAACGGAAAAGAAATATCAAAAGAAGAAGAAAAATCTATTTATTACGAGTTTACCAAAAACCGTCGCTCTCAAGGTAGTTATTTAGGTACTGGAGTGAACACCACCATTGTAAATACACTTAGTAACGCAATTAATGGGACTCTTAGCCTTAACAATAAAGCAGATGAATTTACCGAATCATTACTTACGGTGAGTTTCGCTATCGGGAAGGAATCAGAGGCTGACATGGGTAAAAAATTAAAGGCTCTAGTAGTCGATGATAATAAAATCAATTTAATGGTCACAAGCAAATTGTTAATTGATGAAAACTTTGACTGCGAAACTGTTGATAATGGTATTGATGCCATTGAACTGGTAAGAAATAACAACTTTGATATCGTTTTAATGGATGTAAATATGCCTAATTTAAACGGTGTTGGCGCAACCAAAAAAATACGTGAATTTAATACTGAAATTCCCATAATCGCCTTCACAGCTGTTGATGTTACCCAACTTAATGAACAAATGATTCGTGCAGGACTGAATGATTATATTTTGAAGCCCTTTGAAAAAGGACAACTACTTGACAAAATATATCAACATGTAGGTGTTTTTGAGGCTGGGGAATATTCTTAGAAAACCACACGATAAAACAAGGCATTATTCACAAAAAATAATGCCCGTGTCAAATACTTCAATTTCTGAGTATCTTTCAAGATGAATAAGCGGTATTTTAAGCACTATTTCTGCTGGCATTAATATTACCAAACAGTGATCTAGTGACCATTTTCTCATACACCTCTTGCGCCTTTTTATCCGCTGGTGTCTTATTCGTTTTAGCTTCTATTTCTTTTACTTTACGAAGCGCAAATTGCTGAATCGTTAATAAGGGAAGTACGATCTTTTCACGTACGTGAATAGAAGCACGCCCTGCGGGTTCATGATCCATTAGTTCTTTTTGCCCGGTTAGTTTTAACAACAACGCTTTTGTAGTTTCGTATTCATCATAAATTAATTTCCAAAAATCTCCATACTCCTCGTCGTTTTTCATGTATGCTGTCAACGGGAAAAAAGACTTGGTCAAGCTCATCATACTATTCCCAATAAGCGTTCTAAAAAAAGCTGAGTTTTCATAAAGTGATTTTACTTTATCAAACTCGCCATTTTTGTCAAAGTATTTTAAGGCGATCCCTACTCCATAAAAACCGGGTACATTCTGTTTTAACTGACTCCAACTGCCTACAAAGGGAATTGCCCGTAAATCAGAAAAATCCAATTTAGAAGACTTACCTCTTTTAGAAGGGCGGGAACCAATATTTGTTTTAGCATAATACTTTAAAGTACTCATATGCTCTAAATATGGTAAAAATTTAGGATGGTTTTTGAAGTCAACATAGGCTTGATAACTTAACTCTGATAAGGCATCCATAGTAGCGCGGTCAACATAATTTAATTCAGCATCCTGTCCCCCTAATACCGCATTAGTAATTCCTGAGCTAATAAGTTGTTCCAAATTATACTGGCTGCTATTTTTTGTCCCAAAATTAGAACTGATTGTTTGCCCTTGTATTGTTAACTGGATTTCTTCATTTTCAATAGTGGGTCCCAAAGAGGCATAAAATTGATGCGTATTACCCCCGCCCCTTGCCGGAGGCCCTCCACGACCATCGAAAAAGATTACTTTGATTCCATATTCCCTTGAAACTTTGGTAAGCTCTTCTTTAGCTTTAAAAATACTCCAATTCGCCATTAAATAGCCCCCATCTTTCGTCCCGTCGCTAAAGCCGAGCATGATTGTTTGCTTATCACCTCTTCTTTTTACATGATTTCGGTATGCTTTATTGCTATATAATACACGCATTACCTCATGTGCTACTTTTAAGTCGGGTACTGTTTCAAAAAGTGGAACTACGTCGACAGTTGGATCGTTCCAACCAGTTAGTCGGATCATGGCAAAGGTTTCCATCACATTTAAAGCGGTTTGATTGTTACTAATAATGTAACGATTACAGCCGCGCTCGCCATTTTCTTTTTGAATCGTTTTTATAGCATAAATCGAGCTGATGGTACGTTTTGTCATCTCATCATCGATCAGTTCGGGGTCTAATTTCCCTTTAACTGTTCCTAAAAAAGCAATTTGCTCTTCCTCTGACTTTTTCAGAAAGTCTTTAGGAAATAAATTCGGCAGCTGTTTTTCAGCCGTTTTAATAACGTTTTCAAACACATTATGATGAACTCTAGAATCTTGTCTTATGTCTAAACTTGCAAAATGGAATCCGAAAAGTTTCACCTTGTTTATTAAGTCATCTAGCTCTTCCAGAAAAAGGGATTTATGTTCTTCTACAATCAATTCCCGGATTTCCTGTAGCTTACTTTTCAAATCGGCCAACGAAATTTTAGGTTTTGCCGATGCGCTATGTACCGTATCGTATAATGCATACTCCACCTCCTGTATCATAAGTGGTATTTTAGGAAATGTTAACCGCCTTCTTAATAGGCGAATATCCTTGTAATAATTGTACAAAATACGTCTACGAAGACTTTTAGCGACTTTTAGTGTTGTTTCGGTAGTAACAAAAGGATTGCCATCCCTATCTCCTCCCGGCCAAAAACCAAGATTGATAATCTCATTTTCCACCTCTTGACCACTCATTATGTTTTGACTAATGTAATTATAAATATTACTGGCAGAATGATAAAATATGTGTTGTAGATACCATATTAAGTTCATGGCCTCGTGATAAGGCGTCGGTTTCTCTTTCTTAAAAAAAGGTGTTTTACCCAACTGCGCTAACAACTTTCTGGTTTGTTGTAAATCATCATTTAAAATTACCTTTGCCAAATCGGTAATAATACCCAGTACCGTACCTGGATAAAACTGAGTGGGGTGTGCGGTAAGTACTGGACGTACTTTAAACCTTTTTAGGTATTCAATTAATTCTTCTTGCTGGTTATTCGCCCTTGCAGCTTCTTTCAAGTTCCTCATCGTACCGCGGCCGTCCATATTGTTAACAATTCGGAAAGCTGCATCCTCAATAGCATCAAATAAGACTACCTGACGCTCTATATATTGAATAAACTTAAAAAGTGTATCGTTTTTTTCCTTCTCCGACTCGAAGCCCTTATGTTTCTCGAAAAATCCATCAACAATTTCACTTGGATTAAGTTTCTTTTCATATCCTTCTGCACATAATTGGGAAAACAATGGGAGTAATCTACCCGTTTGTTCAATCTTATCGAAAGGTAACGTGGTAAAAATACTGTTGTATATCTGATACTTTGAAAGAACGTGATCATTAAATCGTTCAATCTTTGGTTTTCTTGACATCTTTGGTGGTTATTTTGAAAGTGATACATAAAAAAACCCTCTTGTTAAACTAACAGAGGGTTTAATTAGGCTGTTAGTATGATTTAAAGCTCGTTGAAAATAGTATGCATTAAACGTTTCTTGTCATTAATGCTCTCCTCTAAAGAAATCATCGTTTCTGTTCTTGAAACTCCTTCAATATCGTCGATCATAAAAATGACGTCTTTAGCATGCTTGGTATCACGAGCACGTACTTTGCAAAAAATATTGAATTTTCCTGTGGTAATATGTGCCACTGTAACGTAAGGGATTTCGCGAATTCTTTGCAGTACAAACTTTGTTTGCGACGTTTTCTCTAAAAATATTCCTACATATGCAATGAACGAGTAACCCAGTTTTACATAATCTAAGGTCAACGAAGAGCCTCTGATAATTCCGGCTTCCTCCATTTTTTTTACTCGCACATGAACGGTACCCGCAGAGATTAATAATTTTTTTGCAATATCCGTAAATGGTATTCTGGTATTGTCAATTAACATATCCAGAATCTGGTGATCGATTTCGTCTAGTTTAAATTTTGCCATAATGCATTTTCAATAAGAAAAAACAAAATTAGTAAGTTTTGATTGAAAATAAATAGTTAAAATTTATTTTTTTGTTAAGATTTTTGAAAGAAGTTGATTATTTAGTGAAATATTTTCAGCATTTTCATCAATAACGGGATAGGTTAATTCTCCTTGTTTGAACAACATATCAGCAACCATAGGTTCTTGATGACCAAAAAAGCCATTTAAATTATTAATTGCAGCGACAAACGGTATAAATTGAATGTTATCCTTTTGTAAAACTTCTTTATACTGAATTGCTACATCAGCAGACTGTGTAATACCGTTTTTAATCACAACCACGTTTCGTAAGATGATATCATAAAACAGTTTTTCATTGTTAGGAATACTAAAGTACTCCTCTACTTTTTCAGTTTGATACAAGTTAGTCGCAATTAAATGCGAACATTTAAAAATAGCGTACGCAACTAATGTTCTTACTGTTTCTCGATCATAATCATTATCAATATGTCCAGCTTCAAAAAGTATAGTGGAAGCTCCTGATTGCTGAAAAGAATCACCTACACAATTTATATTAAAACCGTCATCATAGCGCCCAATTTGATTTGGTAATACAGTTTGTAAATCCGTATTCAAACAACTGATAATACGCATAGCCGCCTCCCGAGTGGCATTGACATCCCTGTTTTTATTATAAGCGGGCGCTAAAAATGATAAACTAGCCGATTTTGAATTATTTCCAGCGCTAAAAATGGTGCGCTGCCCGTGAAGATTAAAACAAAAATGTGGTTCAAACTCTTCAAAAACATTTCGTAACACTTTACTTTCGGGCTGTGAAAGGTCTTGGGCATCACGATTAAGGTCAATTTCGTTGGCATTTACTCGTGTGTAAACATTTGCACCATCAGGATTAAGCATTGGGATTATAACTAGTGTGCATCGCCTTAAAATTTCTTTTCCTAATGGATCATCAGAACTTAAAAAATTTAAAAAATCAAAAAGAGCTTTTGTAGTAGTACTTTCATTACCATGCATTTGAGACCACATTAATATTTTAGTCACTCCATTCCCGATTTGGATTTTATGAATAGGATTCTGCAGGACTGATTCTCCAACGACGATTGCGTTGTATTTAGTTATTAAAGGAGCGATATGTTTTGTAGAGATATATCGACCCATAAGAGATTCTTCTTTAATTCGTGGGTAGCTACTTATAAAATTTTGAATCATCAAGTATGAAATTGAGTTACAAATGTAAACAGCTTATTATTTACAAATGTAAACATCCACTTTTAAAGATTCGATTACACCTGTATACAATTTGAAAGCTGTTTTTAACAAATAGCCACTTGGGCTTTGAGGTAATTTAACATATAAATTAGTATTATATGTAAATTACATCTAATCATTGTTTTAAACTAATTTACTTAAAGTTTAAATTCAATATATTTTTATCGATTTATATATTATTTACTTATGTGAATTAGATATTGTTTATATTTGTGAACTACGTTTTCATATAAGTTAGTTTACAATGGTAAACAGTCAAGAATTTGGTCAAAGAATAAAAAAAATACAGGAATACTATCAACTTTCTGCTTCTGGTTTAGCAGATACATTGGGAATTCAACGCTCTACTATTTCACATATTCTGTCGGGAAGAAATAAGCCAAGTCTTGATTTTGTTTTAAAAATTATTGATACCTATCCTGAAGTCGAATTGTATTGGTTATTAAATGGCAAAGGAAATTTTCCAGTAGATACTACCCTATCTCCCGACCAACAAAGAGCAGCCATTTCTAAACCCGCCGTTCAGAAAACTATTTCATTTAAAGAAGCATCCTCTAAAACTCCCTTGCCGGAAAATTCTTCAGAAAAAAAAATCGAACGCATTGTTATCTTTTACACCGACGGTAGTTTTAAAAGTTTTTCAAACTAAGTCTTCGTTAGCATTAATATTCATTTTAACTTTATAAAATGAAACGACTGTTTGTAATTACCGCTGTTTTGCTGCTTCATGCTTGTTATGAAGCGCCTGAGCGCAAATGCGAAGATTTTAGGATCGGTACTTTTGAATTTGAGACTAAAATAGCTGGCGAAATTCAAAAAACCCGATTTGTGCGAAACGATAGTATTGAAATTGACTATTACAATAACAAGATTGACACTGCTTCAATACAATGGATTAACAATTGCGAATACATAGTCAAAAAGTTACACCCTAAAAGTATTGCGGAACAAAAAGCAGTACATATCAAGATTTTAACCACTAAAAAAAATAGCTATACATTTGAATATTCGCTTGTTGGTGATACGAACAAGCAAAAAGGGGAAGCCTTTAAAACTAATTAAGCATGCTAGAATTTTTATTATCATCTGATGCAATTTTCGCATTGATCACCCTTACGTTTCTCGAAATTATATTGGGTATTGACAATATTGTTTTTATTTCAATTGTTGCCAACAAACTACCAGAAAACAAGCGAAAAAGTGCAACCAACATTGGCCTCGTGTTGGCTATGGTACAACGGATCATATTGTTATTTCTAGTATCATTCTTAGTAAGTTTAAAAACACCCTTTTATACAATAGATAATAATTGGCTTAGTGTTTCTTTAAGTTGGCAAGCTTTAATTTTATTCGCTGGTGGCCTATTCCTTATATATAAAAGTACCTCAGAAATACGAGAAAAGATCGATGAACCTGAACACGATGTGGAGGGGGTAAAACAGAAAAAAGTAAGTTCATTTTCACAAGCAGTCGTTCAAATTGTAGTAATTGATTTTATTTTTTCAATCGATTCTATACTAACAGCCGTAGGAATGACCAATAACCTATCTCCGAATCCTGATCATGCGCTAATATTAATGATTATTGCTGTCGTTATTTCTATCATAATCATGATGGCATTCGCTAACGGAATAAGAAAGTTTATTGAAAACCACCCTTCAATTCAAATGTTAGGCCTTGCATTTTTAATTCTTATTGGTTTTATGCTAATCACCGAAAGTGCGCATTTGGCGCATACCAAGGTATTCAATAATGAAGTAGGTGCAATTCCAAAAGGCTATTTATACTTTGCAATTTCTTTCTCTTTACTAGTGGAGTTTTTAAATATGAAATTGGGTAGAAAGCAAGCTGCAAAAAAGGAGTTTCCTAAACAATAAATGTTTTTAGGATTTTTCCGATCACTATGTAACATATCAACACTAACTTCATTCAGTTCATTTACAGGAACATTTCATGACAAACATTACCCATACACAACAAAAAACTTTGTCGAAATATCTACTTCGTTTCGTTTTTCTCTATATAGTACTTTATATCTATCCTTACGGATTCGAGTACATTCAGGAGCTCACTACTAGTGACATCTCCTTTTGGCAGCCTATTACCATCTGGTTTGGTGAAACGTTTCTGGGCTGGGAGTTTAATGACAAGCGTTTACTTAATGGCTTCGATTCGAAGTACGACTTTAGTCGGTTCCTTTTAATTGCTTGTTTATCTGTAATTGGGGCATTTATTTGGATGTTAATTGACACGAAATTGAAAACTGATTACAGTAAAAAATTAAAAATTCTGCTTAAAACCATTTTACGCTATCACGTTGGCCTAACACTTATTATTTACGGCTTATCAAAAGTTTTTATGTTGCAATTTGGTACAATGGATCTCGATCGTCTCGAAAATACAGCTGGTAACCATACGGGAATGCGATTTTTATGGGATTTTATGAGCTATTCTGAGTTCTACACCCGCACCAGTGGATGGATTGAACTTATTGGCGGTATTTTATTGTTATTCAGAAAAACAACCTTTATTGGAGCCTTCATTTCTTTTATTGCAATGGCCAATGTTGTTTTGGTCGATATCGGTTATGACGTGCGGGTTAAAATGTTTGCGATACATCTTTTTTTGATGACCATTCTTATCCTTACTGAAGATATTGGACGAATGATTGATTTTTTCATCAGAAATAAACCAACGGTTCCAAAAACAAACGAGTCATTACTCACTGGAAAAACCTCGAAAAAAATTGGCTATGTTTTAAAGGGCGCTATACTTAGCTACTTTATTATTTCATGTTTTACAATTTATCCCGAAAGAATTTCGAGACAAAAAAATAATCGATTCGCATTTATGACGCAGTATCATACTGTGGATCTTTTTATTAAGAATGGTGATACACTTGATAATTCGGAAGGTACTAGGTGGAAAAATATATCGATCAATGGCATGTCATACTGGCCGGAAACCTTTAATCTTATTACCATAGATAAAAGCCAGCAGCGTTTTAATTTTGAGGTTGATACTATAAGTAAGGAGTTTAGGTTCAAACCCACCCGTGGTGAAGCTAAGGATGAATTTCTTTTTAAATTTCAAAACGGAAAAAACAAGACTACTACATTCAAAGGTATTTATTTAGGTGATACGCTAGAGGTCGAAACACACTACAAAACATTTGAAGATTATCCGCTTACTAAGAGTCGTTTTAAATGGATAACGGATTTAGAGTGAATTACACTTCATTTTGTAACTAAACTCCGAAGATTGGTTAAAGTGAAAACTCCCTTAGTTCGCTAGTAATTATTGCATAAAGCTCGTTTTCCCAACTTACACTATTTATCTCGGGGATATCGGATCTTTTGCGAAAATCGATCGGACTAATTATAACTTTTATACCCTTATTCATCGCTTTTGAAGCTAAAACAAATACCTCTTCAATAGCCTTATCTCCAATCGGAATACAACCAATGGTCACTGCTTTGCCATGAATAAAAATATCTCCGCCTAGTTTCGTTCGGTTTTCTTCAGCAGCCTTTTGTTTGTCGAAGGCGTTTGGATAATTTACTTTTAGCGACAAATGATAAGCGCTGTTAGGATTCAAGTACTCAATTTTATAAACACCCTCAGGAATTTGCTTGTCTCCTTCTTTAAGTTTAGGTCCTAACTTTCCACTAAAGGCAGTAAAAGGGTATTTTTTGATCAGTTTCCAGTTTGCGTCCGCTTCTCCCCATAGCTCAAGAATTCGTTCTTCTTTTAAGGCGATAAATAACATCTGCTCAGGGAGTTCTTCAAATCCGGCAGCTTTAAGTTCAGGCTTCAACCTCTTTAAAGCAGTGTCTTCATATTTTTCCTTAATGGAGACAACCGTTTCCTTCCCTTTTATTTTTGTGATCATAGGTTTCCATATAGATCTACCATAGGTCAAAAAAAGAAAAACCAGGACAACTAAAACAAGAGATGAAATAAGGTACTTGCGCATATATATAATCAATCAAAGTTGTTGCTTAGCAAGAGTTCAACAGAGGCATACTTTCCTTTAATATCTCTAATTGTATCTAAGGAATCATTGATTTGCTTCGTTTCGGCAGCAAGAAGGCCCAGAGAGCCAAATATGAAGTACAATATAACATAGAAGAAACCTTTTTTAGTTTCAGATTCAGAAATTTCCAGCTCAGGAATTTCTTTTATATAATTAAATATGAAATCATCCTTAATGGTTTTTATTAAAAACGATTTAAGCTCTTTGTTGTAGTCCGAAAACTGTTCAATTTCAGTTAGACCTGCAGAAGTATTTATCAAATGATCAGCACGTGCTTGAATATCTCGGACTTGACGAACTATATTTCTATTAGTATTCAATTATTGATTTATTGCTAATCCTGACGATAATCTCCTATTTTGTCAATTTCAACTTCAGCCTTATATCCCTCTTTTTTCCACAAATGTTGAAGTATATAATATAAACCGGCACACACGGCAAGACCAAAAGGAATAACAGCAAAGCCCAATGCCAGATTATTCGCTGGGTTTAAAACAAATTCCCACATAAAAATTGCTCCTAAAATACCTACTAGTAATCCGCCAACAAAAGTACCTACATAATAAGAGACTACACCTAATATGGCAAACCCCCACTTATGTTTGCTAAACTCGTCTGCTAAAGTGTAAAAACGTTTTCCAATAAAATAAATGAGCAATAATCCTAACATAGTTTATTTATTTATTTATTTATTTGCAACTAACATAGGAATTACTTTATTAAAGCCATATGTACATCCATCATAATCGTTGTCAACTAAAGTTCTAAGGTGATCTGTCCTTCCTCATCTCCCTTTTCTTTGTCATCAGTGTTAGGCGTAGGGTGGCCTTCACCCCCACCTTCCGACAACATTTCTTCGCCTACTACTTCTATTTCCTCCGGCGGGGTTTCCTCAGGTTCTTCATATGGCAACGGGTCCAAAAGATTAATTTGTTTTACCTTTTCTGTAGTTAATTGATTACCTAAAGCATTAATTCCCTTAATCGCTATAAATTGCTCAATATCAATTTTTTGATTTGGTTTTTGATCTTTACCTCGCAACTTATTAAATACAATTTCTGCAACCGGTCTATAATCTGTTGAAACAACTTCTAAATATGATTTTGAATGATCCGAAATGAAATTTTCTTCTTTATTTTCATTCTCGATCAGAAAACGTTTTACATAATAACGTTCTTTATCGCCGTCCCAGTAAATAGCAGAAATCGGTTTTTTAGGTTTCCATTTTTCCAAAATGATCATATCGTCATTAAAATGGGTCGTAACCTCCGGTATTATCGTCTTAGCATTTCCTTTCTGATCAACAATCAGTAATCGGTCCTCACCTCTAAATTCACCAATTAACTCGCCACGCCCGTCAACATTAATACGCTGAACCGTATCATCAAACCAAATTTTTCGCGGTTTGAGGGTAGAAACTCCCTTTTCTTTAAGTTCAATACGTTTTATACTATACTTAGTAACAATATTTCCTTTCACCCCTCGGCCTTTAATAGCCAAATCTGCAAAATCAACATCGAATTTTAATTTTTTGATACTACCGACTTGACGTAAGAATACGGATACCACCTCAGCCTCTCCATTAGGGTTCGCTGAAAAATACCACATTACAGAACCTTTTTTGCCCTGTGTCAAATCATATTCTTTATCTCTTGTAACTCCTGTGACTGCAAATCGTTTTATATAGGAAGCACCGCCTTTACCATCGCGATAGATCATATTGTAAATAGTGCGTTTGTCTTTCTTTTTAAAGATCGCCACATGCACGATATCTTTACCAACAAAGGTTTTCGAATCAACTTTAGTGACCATCATTTTTCCCTCTTTAGTAAAAACGATAATATCATCAATATCAGAGCAATCTGCGACATATTCATCTCTACGCAATGAGGTACCGACAAAACCTTCTTCTCTATTTACATATAACTTTGTATTACGTATAACCACTTTGGTGGCGTCCACATCACCAAAAACTCTAATCTCCGTCTGGCGTTCTTTATCCTTTCCGTATATCTTTTTTAGATTGGTGAAGTAATCAATGGCAAATTCAATAAGGTTTTCCAGGTGATGCTTAACCTCAGCAATATCAGCTTCCAATGCGTCAATGCGCTGTTGTGCCTTATCAATATCAAATTTGGAAATTCGCTTAATCCGTATTTCTGTTAGGCGTACAATATCTTCTTCTACAACGGGACGTTTTAGATGCTTAACGTGCGGCTGCAGGCCTTTATCGATAGCTGCAATAACGCCCTCCCAAGTTTCTTCTTCTTCAATATCACGATAAATACGGTTTTCAATAAAAATACGCTCGAGCGAAGCGAAATGCCACTGTTCTTCTAATTCATAAAGCTTTACTTCAAGCTCTTGCTTTAAAAGCGCCACCGTATTATCGGTTGAGCGCTTTAGCACTTCCGTTACCCCAATAAAGATCGGCTTGTTATCCTCAATGATACAGGATAAAGGTGAAATAGACATTTCGCAATTTGTAAATGCATATAAGGCATCAATTGTTTTATCAGGAGAAATTCCAGAAGGCAGATGAATCAATATCTCGACTTCGGCGGCCGTATTATCCTCAATCTTTTTTATCTTGATTTTACCTTTATCGTTCGCTTTTAAAATAGAATCAATTAATGATGATGTATTCGTCCCAAATGGGATTTCTGTAATGACTAACGAATTTTTATCTCGTTGATTAATACGTGCCCTGATTCTAATTTTTCCGCCTCGTAACCCATCATTGTAATTGGTGGCATCCATAATTCCGCCAGTAGGAAAGTCAGGCACGATGCTAAATCTTTTTCCTTTAAGACACTTAATAGAAGCATCAATGAGCTCATTAAAGTTATGTGGTAACAGTTTGGTTGAGAGTCCTACTGCGATACCTTCTGCCCCTTGCGCTAGTAGTAATGGGAATTTTACCGGAAGATTTACAGGTTCCTTTTTACGACCATCATACGAAAGTTGCCACTCCGTCACCTTTGGGCTAAAAACAACATCTAACGCAAATTTAGATAGTCGCGCTTCTATATACCGTGATGCTGCAGCGCTATCACCAGTAAGAATATTACCCCAGTTACCTTGGGTATCGATTAATAAATTCTTCTGACCTATTTGTACCATGGCATCTGCAATACTAGCATCTCCATGAGGGTGATACTGCATGGTATGACCTACAATATTCGCTACCTTGTTGTAGCGTCCATCATCCAATTCCTTTAATGCGTGCATAATGCGACGTTGCACGGGTTTGAATCCATCCTCCATCGCAGGTACTGCGCGCTCCAGAATTACATAAGAAGCATAGTCTAAAAACCAATCAGCATACATTCCAGTTACCTTGGTAATCGTATCTGTTTGTTCTTGAGGTTGTTCGTTGTATAGCTCTTCTTCGTTTTCCTCCATATTAATAATCAATTCAGAATCTAAAATTTAGAATTCAGAATTATTTAGGTAAATACTTATTGTGATCATCCGACTGGTAATCATCAGGCTTCGCAGCTTTTTTGATGTCGTCAATTGATTCTTTAGTTGAACTTATTGTTTTAGGTTTTTCTTTTTCTTCAAAATAGGTGTTCTTTCCAGATGCCGTCGCTATAAAATCAGCTTTGAGCATTTCAGGAGTAATCCTTTTTGATAAATGCGGATGTGTTGATAGTTTTTCTGAAATCCAAGTCCAAAATCCGGCTTCTCCTTGCTGCGTCTGTTCCGCATACGCTTTTACATTTAGTTTTCTGGCAAGTTTTTTTCCAGCTGCAAGCATTTTAATTCCAGCAACCGCACCAGTCGGACTCAACTTCGTACCAATACGATCGCAGGTGTATTCACATGCTCTTGAATATGCTTGTGGCAAAAAGGGAACGAATAGCGAAGGATATACTAGCAACTTCTTTGTAATGTGGTTGCGTTTAATATGCCCCAGCTCATGGGCAACTACAAAGTCAACAACATCTTTCTCTACATCTTCACTTAGAATTAATTCCGCTAATTCAGAAAACAGTATCATATAGTTAGATCCAGCAAAGCGGGTTGCAAATGCGTTTAGAATTGCAGACTCAATAATATACGTTTTGGGTATATTTTTAATACCAAGTGCCTGGCATTGCTTTATAATTACTTTATGCAAATCAGGAAATTGCTTTTCTGATACTCGCACTCCTGCTCCTTTAATCAACCCTATTAATAGGCCCTGAGACACAAGAATAATAAGACCTATCAGCAAAATTATCCCTGCAATGGGAAGAATAATCGTAAGGAATAACGGTTCAATAACTGGCAGTACAATCAACGGGCTAATGATCAACAGGGTAATGATGACCATAAGGGTATAATATAACTTCTCTTTGGGGTGTACTTTGTAGTTAATCAATTTTTGTTTGTTATTTAAATGAGGATAATATTTGGTTTTTATACCTCCCTAAATCCCTCCTCAAGGAGGGAAGACTATTTTATTTTCACATTTAATACTCTAAACTCATAACTCTAAACTCTGAACTAGTTAGACATCTTCTTCAACTACATCCAACTCCACTTTCAAGTTGTTAATAATAAACTCTTGTCTATTGGGTGTGTTTTTACCCATATAGAAGCTTAACAACTCTTCTATGGATGTTGCCTTATCTAACATTACAGGGTCTAAACGAATATCATCTCCTATAAAATGCTTGAATTCATCAGGAGAAATTTCACCCAACCCTTTAAATCGAGTTATTTCCGGCTTGCCTCTTAGTTTATCAATAGCGTTTCTTCGTTCCTCGTCACTGTAACAATAAATGGTTTCTTTTTTATCCCGAACCCGGAATAAGGGTGTTTGCAAGATGTACAAATGCCCTTCTTTTATAAGCTCTGGGAAAAATTGTAAAAAGAACGTAATGAGCAACAACCGAATATGCATACCATCAACATCAGCATCAGTTGCGATAACAATATTGTTATATCGCAAATCTTCGAGACTTTCCTCAATATTTAATGCAGCCTGTAGTAAATTAAACTCTTCATTTTCATAAACAATCTTTTTAGACATACCATACGAATTCAACGGCTTTCCTTTTAGACTGAATACAGCTTGAGTATTGACATCTCGACTCTTAGTAATCGATCCACTAGCAGAGTCTCCTTCCGTTATAAACAAGGTGGTTTCTAAACGACGATCATTTTTTAAATCGCCTAAGTGCACTCTACAATCTCGTAGTTTTTTATTGTGAAGGTTTGCTTTTTTAGCACGCTCTTTAGCCAGCTTTCGAATACCTGACAACTCCTTGCGCTCACGTTCTGCCTGCAAAATCTTGCGTTGGATAGCTTCAGCAACATCCGCATTTTTATGAAGAAAGTTGTCCAAGTATTTTCCAAGAAAATCATTCACATATGTGCGAACCGTAGGTAAATCTCCACCCATATCTGTAGAACCTAGTTTTGTTTTTGTTTGTGATTCAAAAACAGGCTCCATTACCTTAATAGAAATTGCGGCTATAATCGACTTTCGTATATCAGCAGCATCATAACTCTTTCCGTAGAAATCCCGGATTGTTTTTACAATACCTTCTCTAAATGCGGAAAGATGTGTCCCCCCTTGAGTTGTATTTTGCCCGTTTACGAACGAATGATATTCCTCGCTATACTGCGTTTTACTGTGTGTTATAGCCACCTCAATATCATTACCGCGCAAATGAATGATTGGATATAGCATGTCATCCGTATTCGTGCTATCTTCAAGTAGGTCTTTCAACCCATTTTCTGAAAAATATTTTTCGCCATTAAAAATCATTGTCAATCCCGGGTTGAGATAAACATAATTTTTAATCATTTTTACAATGTACTCATGACGAAACTTATATTTTTTGAAGATACTATCATCGGGAATAAAAGTCACCTTGGTCCCTCGTCTTCTTGAGGTCTCTTCTAGCAACTCTTCGTTAACCAGATTTCCTATTTCAAATTCAGCTGATTTTGATTTTCCATCTCTTGTTGACTCCACTCTAAAAAAAGTAGAAAGGGCATTCACCGCTTTTGTACCCACCCCATTTAATCCTACTGATTTTTTAAATGCTCTAGTATCATACTTACCACCAGTATTCATTTTAGATACCACATCGACCACTTTTCCCAACGGAATACCGCGCCCGTAATCACGAACAATAACGCGATTATCCTGAACAGAAACTTCAATTGTTTTGCCAGCGCCCATCACGAATTCGTCAATACAATTATCGAGCACTTCCTTGATAAGAATGTATATTCCATCATCAGCACTAGAACCATCCCCTAACTTACCAATGTACATACCGGGACGCATACGAATATGCTCTTTCCAATCGAGTGAACGTATATTATCTTCAGTATATGCGGACTGTTGTGCCATAGATCGATAAAACAAAGTGAATGTTTGCTAATATAAAGGTTCATTACAAAAAAAGAAATGCTGCACCAGTAAAGTAATTAACAAACGAAACAGCAGGATTGTTAAGAAAAAAAAGACTTACTTTTTTCGCACCTTAATCAACAATATGCCTGCGATAACAACAAACGAACCTAAAAATTGAATAGCTGTTAGGGTTTCTTTTAAGAAGAAATACGCCATTATAATGGTAGATATTGGACCAATGCCAGCCACAATTGAAAAATTAGAACTAGTGATCAATTTTATGGATGCCGAAACCAAAAATGAAGGAATTACTGTGGCGATTAATGCTATTGCCCCACCAAGTACATACACTTGCCATTGAAAACTAAAAAGGCTTGTTGTATTTGTAAAAAGATAATGTACAAATACACAAATACATGAAACGATCATAACATAAGCCGTAAAACTCATCACCCCAAACTTCGGAATCAACCAACCGCTACCAGCAATATAAGATGCATAGGTTAATGCACTTAATAAAATAAGGAAACTACCGAGATAGACGTTTTCTCCTTCTAGATTCACCTCTTCCCAAAAAACAAAAATGACACCTAAATAAGTCAAAAAAATGGCCAATGCCTGTAGTTTTGTAATCGGTATTTTTAGAAATAACTTATTTAAGATCAATACAATCGTGGGGTATAAAAACAAAATAATGCGTTCAAGACCTGCTTTTATGTATTGTAAGCCCTCAAAATCAAAGAAACTTGCTAGATAATAGCCTAAAATACCACAAGCAATTAACCACAGATAATGTTTGTTATGTAATGTTCCTTCTCTTTTTTCTTTAGAATATATAATAGCAATAATCACATAAAAAGGAAATGAAAACAACATACGAAGCAGTAATAGGCTAACAGAATCTACCTCATAGTTATAAGCGAGTTTCACCATAACCGCTTTAGAAGAGAACATAACAACGCCAACAATTCCTAGTAGGATCCCTAAACTGAAGTTTTTAGAAGTGTTCATTAGGGAATTGTATTTGTATTGATCTGGTAACTAAACGTTAAATCTAAAATGCATTACATCCCCATCTTTCACAACATACTCCTTACCCTCAACACGCATTTTTCCAGCCTCTTTCACTTTGGTTTCACTACCATATTGTGCATAATCATTATATGCAATTACTTCAGCACGAATAAACCCTTTTTCAAAATCAGTGTGAATTACTCCTGCTGCTTGTGGTGCAGTTGAACCTACTTTTACGGTCCAGGCGCGCACTTCTTTTTCGCCTGCAGTGAAATAGGTTTGAAGATCTAACAAGGCATAAGCCGATCTGATTAACTTCGAAACACCAGGCTCATCAAGTCCGATATCCTCTAAGAACATTTGGCGTTCTTCATAACTTTCAAGTTCTGTAATATCAGCTTCGGTACCTACCGCTAGAACCAAAACTTGGGCATTTTCGTTCTTTACAGCCTCTTTTACTTTTTCAACGTAATCGTTGCCACTAACCGCACTGCCTTCGTCAACATTACACACATATAAAACCGGTTTATCAGTAATAAACTGCAAAGGTTTAACAAATTCTGTACGATCATCATCGGAAAAGTCAATAGCTCTGACCGAAGCTCCAGCTTCTAAACCTTCTTTTATCCGGATTAAAACTCCTTGCTCCTTTAACGCTTCTTTATTTCCAGTTCGTGAAGCTCGCGTAACTTTTTCTAACTTTTTCTCAACGGTTTCTAGATCTTTTAACTGCAGTTCCATATCGATGGTCTCCTTATCTCTTATGGGATCTACAGAGCCATCAACATGTACTATATTATCATTATCAAAACAACGCAAAACATGTAAAATTGCATCTGTTTCACGAATGTTTCCTAAAAATTGATTTCCTAAACCCTCACCTTTACTAGCACCTTTAACCAAACCAGCGATATCAACAATCTCAACAGTAGCAGGTATTACTTTTTCAGGGTTTACAAGCTCCTCTAGTTTCTCTAATCGAGTATCTGGTACATTCACAACACCAATGTTAGGTTCGATGGTGCAAAAAGGAAAATTCGCGCTTTGCGCTTTTGCATTTGACAGGCAATTAAACAAGGTAGATTTACCAACATTTGGGAGTCCGACAATACCGGCTTTCATAGTATGAATTTTAAGAGCGCAAAGATAGTATTATCAAGGAAGAAATAACATTTTAATGACTGTCTTTTTATAAGTGATATGTCATTTAGAATAATAAGATGATTCAATCGATCTTTTCTTATTTTAGTAACTACTATCGATTTCATTTAATGAAAAACAAAATTGCATTACAGGGTATTTTATATGACGAGAAATCTTCATTCGCAAAAGGGGTGGCTTTAGCACCACCTTTAATAAGAGAGGCATACAATTCCGATTCAGCAAACTACTTCGCTGAAGAAGATATTGAAATAAAGCCTTCTATTTTTGATGATAAAGGTGATTTTCGGATTGAAAGTTATTTTGATATAGAAGGGATCACTGCCAATAATTTGCATAAAAACAATTCCTTAATCACCTTGGGAGGAGATCACTCGATCACCTATCCAATTATTAAAGCTTTTTATGAAGAGTATGGTCAATTAAATATCCTACATATTGATGCACATGGAGACCTATATCATGAATTCGAGGGCGATCAATACTCCCATGCATGTCCGTTTGCCCGAATTATGGAAGATGGATTAGCAAAACAACTGGTTCAGGTTGGAATTAGGACCTTTAATACACATCAGAGAGAACAAGTGAAGAAGTACGGAGTGGCTTCAATAGAAATGAAAGATTTTGCGTTAGACCGAATTCCTCAACTTCAAGACCCTCTATATATATCGGTAGATATTGATGCGCTCGACCCTGCATTTGCACCAGGTATTTCGCATTATGAACCGGGAGGTCTTACTACACGGGAGTTACTAAGTATTATTCAGCAAGTAGAAGGTCCAATAATTGGTGCCGATATTGTTGAGTACAATCCGACAAGAGATTACAATAAGATGACTGCCATGGTTTGTGCTAAAATTTTAAAAGAACTTGCTGTAAAATGTAGATAAACAAAAAATCCTGAGTTTTCACTCAGGATTTTAGAAATTATCGTACATCTTACTTATTCAGGATGCATAAAACGCTGCTTACCTAAAAGGACCTCTTCTGTCTCAACGTTATCTTCATCAGGTACGCAACAGTCTACAGGACACACTGCCGCACATTGTGGTTCTTCATGAAAACCTTTACATTCTGTACACTTGTCTGGAACTATATAGTAAATCTCATCAGAAACAGGTTCTTGAGCTTCATCAGCATTCACAGATTTACCATCTGGTAATACCACATCTCCAACAAGACTTGTTCCATCAGAATAGCGCCAATCATCTGCCCCTTCATAAATTGCGGTATTAGGACATTCAGTCTCACAGGCACCACAATTTATACATTCATCTGTTATGATTATAGCCATTTTCTTTTTCTTATTTGCTTAATTTTGCTGCAAAAATAAAGCCTGTACGGTTTATATACAACCTTTGTATGGATTTAACATCTAGAATTGAAGCCTTTGCAAAATTGGGTAAGTTTTTATCTCAATTCAACAGATCATCAATTTCAAAAAAAGATTCAATTCCCTTTAACGAGTTGTTCTTTGATGGGTTTTTGCACCAAATAAAATTAGCTGAAGAGGATAATGCATGGTTTACCAAAGACAACATTTTATATGCTCTTGAAGGTTGGAGCCAACAACTTACATCACAAAAATTAACGAATTGGTTAGAAAAATATACTATTCAAAATGTTTCTACTCCTAGCAAAATAGGAATTGTAATGGCAGGGAATATTCCCCTAGTAGGATTTCATGATTTCTTGTGTGTCTTAATTAGCGGGCATAAGGTGATAGTGAAGCAGTCATCAAACGATAAGCACCTACTGCCCTTTCTTTCAAAGTACCTAGAATATATTGACTCTTCATTTAAAGGTAAAATCGAATTTACAGAAGGAAAACTGGAAGATTTTGATGCAGTTATCGCCACTGGGAGCAATAATACTGCCCGATATTTTGAATATTATTTTAAAGATGTACCTGCGATCATTAGAAAGAATCGCAATTCGGTGGCGGTGCTAACGGGAACCGAAACCGAAGAAGAGATGCGAAATTTGAGCGAAGATATTTTCAGATATTACGGTCTTGGATGCCGCAGTGTTTCGAAAGTCTTTGTCCCAAAAGGATATGATTTTGACAACATATTTAAAGGAGTTTACCATCAATCTGCGATTATTGAAACCGCAAAATATGCCAACAACTACGACTACAATAAAGCCGTTTATATTATGAGCCAATTCGATATGTTAGAAAACGGTTTTTTAATGATTAAAGAAGATAAAAGTTATAGTTCTCCAATCGCTACGTTATTTTATGAAACTTATGAAGATAAAAGTGAGCTAAAACAACGCCTTAAAAAAGATGAAGACCAAATTCAATGTATTGTATCTAAAGGTTTTATAGACAACGAAATAAGTTTTGGTCAAACACAATGCCCAGCCCTACATGATTATGCAGATGGCGAAGACACCGTTGCATTTTTGTTAAAAACATCTTGAATAAAATGCGATTTTGATATCTGCTTTTCGTCATTAAATTAGCACCTTTGCAACGTTTTATATCAATAATAATAATTATCGAAAATGAAGAAACATAATTTTAGTGCAGGACCGTGTGTATTGCCTAAGGAAGTAATGCAAAAAGCCGCTGAAGCCGTTGTGGAATTAAATGGCTCCGGACTTTCACTTATAGAGATTTCTCATAGAAGTAAAGATTTTGTTGATATCATGGAAAAAGCGCGAAGTCTGGCGCTTGAACTTTTAAACCTTCAAGGCAAAGGCTATAAAGCACTGTTTTTACAAGGTGGGGCTAGCATGGAATTTCTGATGGTAGCGTATAACCTATTGAGTAAAAAGGCAGGTTATGTGAATACAGGTACGTGGAGTTCTAAAGCTATTAAAGAAGCAAAATTGTTTGGAGACATCGTCGAAGTGGCTTCATCAAAAGACAAAAACTTTAATTACATCCCTAAGAATTTTAGTGTGCCTGAAGATTTAGACTATTTACATCTTACTAGTAATAATACCATATTTGGCACACAGATAAAAGAATTTCCTACTACCAACGTACCATTGGTATGTGATATGAGTAGTGATATTTTTTCTAGACAATTAGACTTTACCAAATTTGATTTGATCTATGCTGGTGCTCAGAAGAATATGGGACCTGCCGGAACAACTTTGGTAATTATCAAAGAAGATATTTTGGGCAAGGTAGAGCGCCAAATACCTTCTATGTTAGATTATCAAGTACAACTAAGTAAGGGCAGTATGTTTAATACCCCGCCTGTTTTTGCCGTTTACACTTCGATGCTAACCATGGAATGGCTTAAAACCAATGGCGGTGTCGCTGCTATTGAAGAGATTAACGAGAAAAAAGCAAACCTGATTTATTCCGAAATAGAGTTAAATCCACTGTTCGATGGCTTCGCAGCGAAAGAAGATCGTTCGAATATGAATGCGACTTTTAGCCTCACCCGCGATGACCTTACTGAAACTTTTAATGCTATGTGGAAGGAAGCCGGAGTAAACGGTTTAAACGGACATCGATCGGTTGGCGGATACAGAGCATCAATGTACAACGCCTTATCATTAGAAAGTGTTGGCGTATTGGTAGATGTTATGAGTGAATTAGAGCGTAAAGCCTAAATTCAAGTAAATGTAAAATCAATTACGGGGTTTAAAAAAAGATAAACACTCTTTAAACTTTAGACTTTAAACTTATAAAAATGAAAGTATTAGCAAACGATGGTGTTTCACAAAGCGGAATTGAAGCTTTAGAAGCCGCAGGGTTTGAAGTAAATACCACAACGGTAGCGCAAGAACAGTTAATTAATTATATCAACGAAGAAAAAATTGATGTGCTTTTGGTGCGCTCTGCAACAAAAGTGAGAAAAGATATCATTGACGCTTGCCCTAGCTTAAAGATTATTGGTCGTGGTGGTGTTGGTATGGATAATATTGATGTAGCTTATGCTCGTGAAAAAGGCCTTAAGGTTATAAACACGCCAGCAGCTTCATCAAGCTCGGTGGCAGAATTAGTTTTTGCCCATCTGTATGGCGGCGTTCGTTTTTTATATGACGCCAATAGAAATATGCCTTTAGATGGTGATTCTAAGTTCAAAGATCTAAAAAAAGCATATGCCAAAGGTGTTGAATTAAGAGGGAAAACTATTGGTATTATAGGTTTCGGGCGTATCGGTCAAGAAGTAGCTAAAATTGCTTTAGGTATTGGTATGCGTGTGTTGGCTGCAGATAAATTTATCGATAAGGCCGATATTACATTAGATTTCTTCGATGGCCAAAGTACCACATTTCAGATCGAAACACAGCCAATGGAGGCTGTACTAAATCAATCAGATTTCATAACGTTACATGTTCCTGCGCAAAAAGAATATGTAATTGGCAAAAAAGAATTTAATCAAATGAAGTCTGGGGCCTGCATTATCAATGCAGCGAGAGGTGGTGTAATTGATGAAGTTGCACTTTTAGACGCATTAAATGAAAATAAACTATCCTTTGCAGGATTGGATACGTTTGAAGAAGAACCAAAACCGGCTATACAGGTATTAATGCACCCAAAAGTTTCGCTAACTCCACATATTGGAGCTGCTACCGGTGAAGCTCAAGACCGCATTGGCACCGAGTTAGCAACACAGATTATCGATATTTTTGCCGGTTAAACGATTGTGTAAAAAACCATCGAAGAAAGTCCGGCTATTTCAGCGGGACTTTTTTGTATCTTACCGATGATATTAATTTACTAAAATACAGAATACAATGTCAGGAATATTAGATCTTTTAAATAGCGATATGGGTCGCCAAATGATTAGTGGTGTAAGTAATCAAACAGGTACCTCCGCATCAGACACATCCAATGTGCTGAGTATGGCTTTACCCGTTTTAATGGGCGCCATGAAAAAAAACGTGCAAACTGAGCAAGGTGCTGCCGGATTAATGAATGCGCTTTCTGGAAAGCACAATGGTAGTATTCTTGACAATTTAGGCGGTTTGTTTGACGGTGGTGTTGATGATTCAGTTATGAACGATGGCGCCGGTATTCTAGGCCATGTACTTGGAGGTAATCAAGCAAATGTTCAAAATGCTTTAAGCAGCCAGTCTGGTGTTGATGCTGGATCAATAGGGCAAATATTGCAGGTCGCGGCACCTTTATTGATGGGCTTTCTGGGAAAACAAAAACAACAATCGAATGTAAATGACGCCAGTGGAATGAACGCATTATTAGGAGGCATGCTTGGTGGCCAACCAAAACAAAATCAAAGCTTAATTGCCTCGTTGATTGACGCCGATGGGGACGGAAGCGTTCTTGATGATGTTGCTGGAATGGTTCTTGGCGGAAGCAAGAAAAAAGGAGGCCTTGGAGGCTTGCTTGGAGGTTTATTCGGCAAATAACTAGGTTAACTCTTTTATAAAATATTTACAAAAGCAATGTATTATTTGTACATTGCTTTTGTTGTTTTAAAGGACTAGTATTATGAAGCAGTTATTGATTATTTGTGGGATTCTGTGTTTTATTGTAGCATGTTCATCAACTAGTAATATCAATACCTCTCCTACTAATAAAAACGAATTTACCAACAAGGGAAATGATACTGTTACAATATCCAGCGATAAAACCGAATATGAAATTATCATTATCGAACCTGGATTTAATTATTGGCTTCAAAGTATAGCCCGACCTGCGGGATACTATTCGCAGCAATTTTTAGAAAGTAGAAATCAAATTTACGTAACCGAATGGAATTTACGAGTGCTACAACCACAACGATTTAATCCTAATTTGTATGAGCTGCGCATTAACTACGACCCTAATATTGATTACGGCTACGAGGTGAACTATAAACTCTACAATTATTTCATCTTCTTCCAAAGGCGTTATAACCAAAGACTATCTGGCTTCTTACCTAGAGTATAAATAATTATATTTGCAGCGTTTTTAGCGCTATGGAAAAATTAAAACAACGTTGGGGTATTAACTCTAACTGGCAAATAGTCATCATATTTATTGTTTTTGCGATAACTGGTTCTACTGCAGCGAAACTTGCTGAGCCTCTTACATCGTTCATAGGTTTAGAAAGGGAAACTACCAACGGCTTTTTGTATTGGACTGTAAGAATTTTACTAATATTCCCAATATATCAAGTATTATTGGTTTTCTTCGGATGGCTATTTGGACAATTCCAGTTTTTTTGGGGCTTTGAAAAAAAAATGCTAAAACGTCTAGGTTTGGGATTTCTTTTTGGAGACTAGCTTTATTGTTTAATAACTAAGTTTTGGTACTAAATTCTAAGTTTTCTAGTTAAAATCTTTTTTTATCTATCTGTATAGTTTCTAATTTTCATGCCTCCTTCCAAATAAATGTCATACTAGTCCAATAGTAGTATTGAGCACAGGGTTATTATTTTTTTTGTTCCAAACCATCTGTAAAGTTGTTCGATGCTTGATGTTGGTCAATGGGATAAATTTAATATCCATTTTATATCCTTTTTGAAGGGCGCTGGGTACAATAGATAGTCCAAACTTGCGCTCTACCAGGCGATATATGGTTGTGGCATGAACAGTATTATGCGCTATTTTGGGGTTAAACCCACTATCCTCAAAAATTTTCATCACCTTTTGATAATAGGATCCGCTGTAGGAAGCATCAAATAAAACAAATGGTTCATTTATAAGTTGGGTTAAACTTTTAAAATTATCCTTATTAATACGATGACCTTTTGGTAAAACAAGCGAAAATGTATCTTCAAAAACGGGTTTCATATGCAGTCCCACTGGGACTTTATCCAACCTAACAAAACCAATATCTATATCCTGACTTAGTAACCGATCTATTTGTTGCTTATTATCCATTTCCTTTAGGTCATACTGAACATTTGGATATTCATTTCTAACGTTAGTTAAAAAATCAGGAATTACATTTTGCATTGCTGAGCCTATAAAGCCAAGACGCAAATGACCTTCTATGCCTTTTTCTAATAACTGAGCATGGTGTACCGCAGCTTCGATATCTTTAAAAATACTTTCGAATTCCCCCTTTAAATACTGTCCAGTTGTTGTAAGTACCACTTTTCTATTATGCCGCTCAAATAAATGAATACCTAAGGTTTCTTCTAATTGCCTTATTTGCCTGCTTAACCCTGGCTGAGAAATATATAGTTTTTCTGCGGCATTTCTGAAATGCAGTTCTTCCGCAACACTAAGAAAATAACGAATATGTCGAAGTTCTAATTGATTACTTAAACGCATCAAAAATAATATTAATTGATATTATTACGCATCAAAAGTAATTGTAACTTTATACATATCAAACTTATTCAAGCCAGTTCATTCTTATGTTTAAGTACGGAATAGATAAACTAACCTTAGAAAAGGTAATTCAGCTAGCCAATGGTGAGCTTCAGGGTCAATTAACTTCTGATGCTGTTTCTAAAATAAATAAGTGCCGTGCGCTGGTTGAAGATATGGCGAATGGCGACAAGGCAGTTTATGGCATCAATACAGGTTTCGGACCACTATGCGACACGCAGATTTCACCTGAGGATACTAATCAACTTCAACAAAATCTCCTAATAAGTCATGCTGTTGGTGTGGGGCAACCCATCGATCCTTTTATTTCTAAATTAATGATGATCTGCAAAGTCCACGCATTAAGTATTGGGCATTCGGGTGTTAGAAAAGAAGTGATTGATCGCATTTTATTTTTTATTGAAAAAGATTGGATTCCGGTCGTCCCTGAACAGGGGTCTGTTGGTGCATCCGGTGACCTTGCCCCTCTTTCCCATTTATTTTTGCCCCTAATAGGTGAAGGTAATTTCTGGATAGGTCAAGAAATAAAATCGGTGAGTGATGTTCTCAAAGAAAATGAAATTAGTCCGTTAGCACTCAAAGCAAAAGAAGGCTTAGGCTTAATTAACGGTACCCAGTTTATATTAGCTCATGCCATTGTTGGTCTTCATAAGATGAGCTACTTGCTTGATTTAGCTGATATCTCGGGAACAATGAGTCTAGAGGGCTATCAAGGCAGCAGCTCTCCCTTTAAAGCTGAATTACATAAACTAAGACCATATGATGGTTCCATATTAGTGGCAAGTCGAATTAGAAGTCTTCTGGACGGATCAGAAAATTTGGAATCACATGCAAACTGTGGTCGTGTACAAGACCCATATTCTTTACGCTGTATGCCACAGGTTCATGGTGCATCAAGAAATGCATATATGCACTTAAAAGAATTGGCAGAAATAGAGATGAACTCAGTGACCGACAATCCGATTGTTATCAGCAAAAATGAAGCTATTTCCGGCGGTAATTTTCATGGTCAACCATTAGCTATGGCGCTTGACTATGCAACTATTGCAGCCGCAGAATTAGGCAATATATCCGATCGAAGGTGCTATTTACTCTTAGAAGGGCATCATGGCTTACCAAGGTTACTAGTTACAAGTGGTGGATTGAATTCCGGTTTAATGATCCCGCAATATACTACAGCCGCTTTGGTAACTGAAAACAAATCACTTTGCTTCCCTCCATCAGCGGATAGTGTGCCTACTTCTATGGGTCAGGAAGATCATGTATCGATGGGAAGCATATCTGGAAGAAAATTTAATCAAGTGCTAAACAATCTTGAAAAAATATTGGCTATTGAGTTGTTATACGCAGCGCAAGCAATGGAATTTAGACGTCCTCTTAAGTTTTCAACCCTATTAGAGAAAAATTTTGATTTAATACGCGAGCATGTTGCCAAACTTGAAGATGATCGATATCTTAATCCAGATATTCAAGTGTTAATACAACTGGTTCGGGATAAAAAAATATTCGTAGCGTAGAAAATATGACTTTCAGAGAACATATATTACAGGGTATTCCACAAGAATTACCTTCAAAAAAACCACTTAACCCTAACAGCAATCATGCTCCTAAAAGGAAAGATATTCTTTCTAAACAAGAAAAAGAGCTAGCCATTAGAAATGCCTTGCGATATTTCCCAAAATCTTGGCATCATGATCTGGCAAAAGAATTTGCTGAAGAATTAAGTGTTTATGGTCGTATTTACATGTATCGGTTTCAACCGGAATATAAAATGTATGCTAGACCCATTGAAGAATATCCGGCCAAATCAGAACAAGCTGCGGCGATCATGTTAATGATTCAAAATAATCTAAATCCTACGGTAGCGCAACATCCTGATGAATTGATAACGTATGGGGGTAACGGCGCCGTTTTTCAAAACTGGGCGCAATATCTGTTGTCGATGCAGTATTTAGCAACAATGACCAATGATCAAACATTGCATATATATTCAGGGCATCCAATGGGTTTATTTCCTTCCTCTAAAGACGCACCAAGGGTTGTCGTTACTAACGGAATGATGATTCCCAACTATTCCACTCCAGATGATTGGGAACGGTATAATGCATTAGGTGTAACACAATACGGCCAAATGACCGCGGGATCCTATATGTATATCGGTCCGCAAGGCATTGTACACGGTACTACCATTACTGTAATGAATGCATTTAGAAATATTTTAGATAAAAACGAATCCCCGGCTGGTAAAATATTCTTAACCGCCGGACTAGGCGGCATGAGCGGTGCACAACCTAAAGCGGGCAATATTGTAGGCTGTGTTACCGTCTGTGCCGAAATTAACCCGGATGCTGCTAATAAACGATTTGATCAAGGCTGGGTTGATGTGTTAATAAAAGATATTGATCAACTGGTTAAAGAGGTGCGCCAAGCGCAACGTGAACAGAAAACCATATCGATAGCCTTTATTGGTAACATTGTTGATGTCTGGGAGCGATTTGATACTGAAGACCTTTTTGTTCATGTAGGTTCTGATCAGACATCGCTTCACAACCCTTGGTCAGGAGGCTATTACCCGGTTGACATGAGCTATGAAGAAGGGAATTCATTACTACGATCAAATCCTGAACTTTTCAAGCAAAAGGTTCAGCAAACCATTAGAAGACATGCTGCTTCCATTAATAAGCATACTGAAAAAGGAACATATTTTTTTGATTACGGAAACGCATTTTTGTTGGAAAGTGCCCGTGCAGGAGCTGATATAATAGCAGAGAACGGAATTGATTTTAAATATCCCTCATATGTTCAAGATATATTAGGACCTATGTGTTTTGATTATGGTTTTGGTCCCTTTAGATGGGTTTGCACTTCTGGAAAAAGTGAAGACCTCGATAAAACTGATAGCATTGCAGCAAGCGTACTTTCTGAAATTATGCAGGAAAGTCCTGATGAGATTAAACTCCAAATGAGGGACAATATTAAATGGATCAAGGAAGCAAAAGAGAATAAACTGGTAGTGGGTTCACAAGCTAGAATTTTATATGCCGATGCAGAAGGAAGAGCTAAAATCGCAAAGGCATTTAATGATGCCGTTGCAAGCAAAGAGATCGGTCCGATAGTTTTGGGAAGAGATCACCATGATGTAAGTGGTACTGATTCTCCTTATAGAGAAACCTCTAACATTTATGACGGAAGCAAATTTACTGCTGATATGGCCATTCATAATGTGATAGGTGATAGTTTTAGAGGTGCTACCTGGGTTTCCATACATAATGGAGGTGGCGTTGGCTGGGGCGAAGTCATGAATGGCGGCTTTGGAATGTTACTTGATGGCACCAAAGAAGCGGAGTCAAGGTTAAAAAGTATGCTCTTTTATGACGTAAATAACGGTATTGCGCGCCGCAGTTGGGCCAGAAATGAAGAAGCCTTATTCGCTATCAAACGAGAAATGAAACGGACTAAAAATCTAAAAGTAACCTTGCCAAATTTAGTTGATGATGAATTATTGGAAGGGCTTTT
This sequence comes from Spongiivirga sp. MCCC 1A20706, assembly GCF_046524175.1. Classification (NCBI taxonomy): domain Bacteria; kingdom Pseudomonadati; phylum Bacteroidota; class Flavobacteriia; order Flavobacteriales; family Flavobacteriaceae; genus Spongiivirga; species Spongiivirga sp. MCCC 1A20706. Next base: position 437,044 of record NZ_JBEFZF010000001.1, on the reverse strand, counting down.
CGAAGCATAATCACGTAATTCCTAAAAAAATGAAAACGCACTCAGATAAACAATGAAGAAGCTCTTCAAAAACATAAAAGAACTGATTCAAACTCGAGAAACAAGTATCCCCTATGTTTCCGGTAGTGAGATGAACATACTTCCTACTCTTAAAAATGCGTTTCTAGTAGTGGAAGATGGGCTAATCTCAGATTTTGGTTCGATGGAAAACGTACCCAATGATCTGGCCGGAGAAGTTGTTGATTGTGAAGGAAAAATGATTTTACCTAGTTGGTGTGATTCACATACACATCTCGTATATGCGGGAAACCGTGAGGGCGAATTTGTTGATCGCATTAATGGACTATCTTATGAAGAAATAGCAAACAAAGGCGGTGGCATTTTAAATTCTGCAAGCAAATTACAGCAAACGTCTGAAGAAGATTTATATAACCAGAGTTGTAAAAGGCTTGAAGAAATTATCAAGCTTGGCACAGGTGCCATTGAAATTAAATCAGGATATGGTTTAAGTAAAGAAGCTGAAATTAAAATGCTTCGGGTGATCAAAAAGCTAAGAGACAACTACCCGGTTCCAGTTAAAGCTACTTTTTTAGGAGCTCATGCCTTACCAAAAACCCATAAAAATGCCAGTACCTATATTGATTATTTGATTAATGACGTATTACCAGAAATTTCGAAAAATGGATTAGCTGATTATATTGATATTTTCTGCGAGAAAGGGTATTTTGATATTGTAGATACCGAAAAATTGCTAAAAGCAGGAAAACAGTACGGATTAATTCCAAAAATACACGTAAATCAATTTAATGCGATCGGAGGTGTTGAAGTTGGAGTGAATAATAATGCGCTTTCTGTTGATCATCTTGAGGTACTTACTGAAGAAGATGTTATGTGGCTTAAAGGCAGCGGCACCATGCCAGTCGCATTACCCGGCTGCTCGTTTTTTTTAAGCATTCCGTACACCCCAGCTAGAAAACTAATAGATTCAGGTCTCCCGCTTGCATTGGCTACAGACTTTAACCCTGGATCAGCCCCATCGGGAAATATGAATTTTGTGATATCTGCTGCCTGTATAAAAATGAATATGACTCCTGAAGAAGCCATAAATGCAGCTACCATTAACGGTGCATACGCGATGGGATTAGAAAATGATGTTGGAAGCATTACCAAAGGAAAAAAGGCAAATTTGATCGTAACGAAACCCATCAGTTCATACGACTATATACCCTATTCCTTTGGCTCTAATTTGATTGATAAAGTGTTTTTAAACGGAATTGAACAATAATGTCTCCATTAGATTTACATATTCAATATCAATCAGGTGAAAACGAAAACTGGTCCGGGAGGAATACGGACCCGAAAAGTGGAGTTCAATATTGGTATCAAGCAATCAGCCCAGCTTCACTTACCAATACATTATCAAATGCAGACATAGGACTTATTGGATATGCCTGTGATGAAGGTGTACAACGAAATTTAGGCCGAATTGGCGCGGTCAATGGACCAACTGTTATCAAAGAGCGATTAGCAAAATTAGCATATCACCATTTTGATAAAACAATAACCAATTTTGGCGATGTAGCGTGTATAGACCATAATCTGGAAGCTTGCCAAGATGCATTTGCAATGATCATTAGCAAACTGCTTTCGAATAAGATTTTTCCCATAGGTATTGGTGGCGGTCATGACATTGCTTATGCTCATTTCAAAGGAATTCATGAATTTGTAAAAAATCAACCTAAAAATAGGATAGGGATTATCAACTTTGATGCTCATTTTGATCTTCGGCCAGTAAGGAAAAATGGGAATTCAGGTACCCCTTTTAATCAAATTCTAAATGAATTTGATAAGGTATCCTATTTTGCATTGGGAATTCAGAAAGCATCGAATACAAAAGAATTATTTGACATTGCCAATACATACAACGTACAATATGCAGTGAGCAGTGAATGTACCGTTGAAAATATTACACAAATTAAGCAGCGACTTGAAAACTTTTTATCAACTATTGATTACCTATATATCACCATCGATCTCGATGGCTTTTCATCTGCTTATGCTCCTGGTGTTAGCGCTCCTTCTCCATTAGGTTTTGATCCAAACTTTGTAAATTCAATATTAAAGTATTTATTTAAATCAAAAAAGGTAATTAGTTGTGATTTAGCTGAAATGAATGCAGAGTATGATTTAGATAGTTCAACTGCAAATTTAGCAGCAAGGTTAATTGATGGTATTGTAGGATTTGTTAATAAAGTTCGATTTCATCAACACTGAATATATCAAAATCATCAACTTAAATTTATCTCATTCTTGTTATTGAATAACAAACTAAAAACTTAATGCGATTCTAAAGTAGATTAAGAGTGTTGCAGATTTTCAATAAATAATTTACAGCCCAGCTACATCAGCAATTTCACCCATTATTTTTTGCGCAAGGTCATCTGCTTTTTCCTGAGTCGAAGCTTCTGTATAAATTCTGATAATAGGTTCAGTATTTGATTTACGCAAGTGTACCCAATTTTCAGGAAAATCAATCTTCACACCATCAATCGTAGAAATGTCCTGGTCCTTGTACTTGGCTGCTATCGATGCTAAAATACCATCAACGTCAAGTTCTGGAGTAAGCTGAATCTTATTTTTACTCATAAAATAAGGAGGATAAGAAGCTCTTATTTCACTTACTTTCTGTTTCTTTTCTGCAAGCAACATTAAGAATAAGGCAGTACCTACAAGCGAATCACGACCATAATGAGATTCTGGATAAATGATCCCGCCATTACCTTCTCCCCCTATAACCGCGTTGTTCTTCTTCATTAAGGTGACTACATTGACCTCTCCAACCGCGCTAGCTTCATAACTACCGCCATGCTGGTTACTAATATCTCGTAAGGCTCTTGATGATGACAGATTCGATACGGTATTACCGGGTGTTTTACTTAATACATAGTCGGCACAGGCAACCAAAGTGTATTCTTCACCAAACATTTCACCATTATCACTAATGAAAGCTAGACGGTCTACATCGGGATCAACAACGATACCAAAATCTGCTTTTTCCCTCACCACAAGTTCACAAATATCTTGTAAATGTTCTTTTAGAGGTTCGGGATTATGAGGGAAATGCCCATTAGGTTCGCAGTACAGCTCTATCACCTCAACTCCCAAACGTCTTAGTAGCTTAGGAATAGCTATACCCCCGGTAGAATTCACGCCGTCAACAACTACTTTTAGCTTGTTTTCCTTTATTACATTTTCATCAACCAGCGATAGTTTTAGCACCTCATCAATATGAATATCAATATATTGATCATTTACAGTAACACTACCTAAATCATCTACATCAGCAAAATCAAATGCTTCGTTAGCAGCTATGTCCAATACCTTGGCTCCTTCAGCACCATCGATAAACTCTCCTTTTTCATTAAGAAGTTTTAGTGCATTCCATTGCTTCGGATTGTGACTAGCTGTTAGAATGATACCTCCGTCGGCATGCTCCATAGGCACAGCAATTTCTACTGTTGGTGTGGTAGAAAGTCCTAGATCAACAACATCAATTCCGAGCCCTATTAGTGTATTTACAACTAAACTTTGAATCATTTCTCCCGAAATTCGCGCATCACGACCGATTACAACTTTCGGATTGTCTTTTTTACAATAATCTTTTAACCATGTACCATAGGCAGCTGCAAATTTCACAGTATCAACCGGGGTTAAATTATCATTTACCTTTCCTCCAATAGTACCTCGTATTCCCGAGATCGATTTGATTAGTGTCATATTGTAATTTTATAAAAAACGTGTCAAAGATAATGCTTTGAATACTAACGAAAAGGCATTTTATCGTGTTGTTCAGCTTTCTGCCGAAGGTTAAAAAGTTATGATCAAATCATTAAAACAATTTAAGCTGATCCCTTGGTACTTTAATTAGTAAAAATCTTCATTTCGCATGAAACCACGCCATAATTTCAACTTAAAGCGGTACTTTAGAGCAATGAATTTTCTTGCTCATATCTATCTTTCCGGAAATGATGATCACATAAAAATTGGGAATTTCATTGCTGATAGTATTCGAGGAAAGAAATACAAGGAATTTCCTAAATCCATTCAAAACGGAATCTTACTGCATAGGCAAATTGATACTTATACCGATAAGCATCCAATTGTACGGCAAAGCACTAAACGATTACATAAAAATTACGGTCACTACAGCGGTGTTATCGTAGATATTTTATACGATCATTTTCTAGCTAAAAATTGGAAAAAATACTGCGATATAGCATTAGAAGATTATGTAAATGATTTTTATGACTTGCTGGAAAATAATTTTGATATGCTACCAGAGCGAATTCAGCACATGATGCCTTATATGATCGCTGATAATTGGTTAAAAAGCTATGCCACGGTAAAAGGGATTGGCAAGATTCTACATCAAATGAATCGGCGCACTAAAAACAAATCCAAAATGAATTTTGCAGTAATTGAATTGGAAGAGTTTTACACAGAATTCGAAACTGAATTCACTAATTTTTTTGAAGAATTGATAGTGTTTGCAAAAAAAACGTTGGCCGCATTACAAGCAAGTTAATCTAAATTAAACCAGCTATTTACTTTTTCTAACGTTCCACTTTTAAAGTCTATGTGTTCAAATTCGTTATTACTTGGATTATACTTATAATCTTTTGCCCATTCTTCATGATTTTCTGCGAGAGTTTTGATGCTTTTGCATACATACTTTATCTCTTCGCAAGTCATGGTTGGATGAATAGACATACGGATCCATCCCGGTTTTTTTATAAGGTCACCTATCAAAATTTGATCTACGATAGATTGTGAAGTTTCCTGATCTACATGCAATAAATAATGTCCGTAAGTACCTGCGCAACTACAACCTCCCCTAGTTTGAATACCAAAACGGTCATTTAGAATTTTAACTCCCAAATTATAGTGAAGTTCATCTATATAAAATGAAAAAACCCCCAGACGATCTTTCTGGTTAGGTGCCAATATTTGTAGATTCGGTATTTCGCCTAAAATATCAAATAAACGATCCAATATCTCGTGTTCTCGTTCTATAATATTGTGTATTCCCATTTGCTCCTTCAACTTAATGGCTAAAGCGGTTTTTATTGTCTGAAGGAACCCCGGTGTACCACCATCTTCTCGGTCTTCTATACTATCTATATATTTATGTTCTCCCCAAGGGTTGGTCCAACTAACGGTTCCACCACCAGGGCAGTCAGGAACCATATTTTTATACAACTTTTTATTAAAGATTAAAACTCCTGAAGAACCCGGCCCTCCCAGAAATTTATGTGGTGAAAAGAAAATTGCATCTAAATAGGCGTCTTGATCATCAGGATGCATATTCATTTCTACGTATGGTGCGGAACACGCAAAATCAGCAAAACAAACACCCCCGTGCTGATGCATTAACTTAGCAACTTCATGGTACGGTGTTTGAATACCAGTAACATTGCTACAAGCAGTAATTGATGCTATTTTCAAAGGTCGATCTTTGTATTCCTCGAGTAATTCTTGAAGGTTTTCAAGTGAAAACAACCCATTTTCATCACCAGGAATTACCACTACCCGAGCAATTGTTTCTAACCAGGAAGTTTGATTAGAATGATGCTCCATATGACTTACAAAAACGATTGGTCTTATTTCATCTGGAACGCTGGTAAACTTGCGCATATTTTCGGGTAGCTTTAATCCTAATATGCGCTGAAACTTGTTGATTACTCCTGTCATACCGTTGCCTGCAACAATTAAAACGTCATCTTCATTGGCATTTACATGTTGTTTAATAAACCTGCGTGCTTCCTTATAAGCAAGTGTCATTGCCGTACCAGATACGGTAGTTTCAGTATGCGTGTTCGCTACAAAAGGTCCAAATTTGTTAAGCATCTTCTCTTCTATAGTCTTATACAAACGACCAGAAGCGGTCCAATCGGTATATACTATCTTTTGAGTACCATAGGGCGATTCAAATTCCTGATTGACCCCTATAATATTTTTACGAAATTTCTCGAAATATTTTTCAAGTTTTGAAGCAGATTCTTTTGTTTGTGCCGGTACCATAAAACAAGATTTAAACCAAAACTAACGTTATTTGAAATAGACATATGTAACAAATGTTACCCTTACAAAAATAGGTAGTTATCGCTTTACATTCACAACAAAATTAAGGCTTTATATTAAATTAATTAACATAGTTAACTAATTTAATGTATAGAAATAATCTATAGAATAAGTAGATCTTTGTTACTGATAACTAAGGCTATTTTGCCTTGAGAATCTTTATATTTGAATCTGACAATTACAAACTATCACTTTTAACCAAGCAGCATGAGAAAAAATTTGATTCTTTATCTACTATTATTTGTTGTAGCCTTCACAACGAGTTGTAAGCGAAAAGTTCAACGCGGTTTAATTACCGAAAAAGCCATGGTGGTATCAGCAAGGGAAGAAGCCTCTAAAATCGGACAAGCTATCTTAGAAAATGGCGGAAATGCTTTTGATGCTATGCTAGGTGTTGATCTGGCATTAAATGTAGCATACCCGTTCGCAGGTAGTATAGGAGGTGGTGGTTTTATGGTTTACAGAATGAATGATGGTAGTTACGGAAGCCTTGATTATCGAGAAAAAGCACCATTGGCGGCCTCTAGAGATATGTATCTGGATTCATTAGGTAATGTAATACCTGATAAAAGTACATTAGGAGCCATGGCTGTTGGTGTTCCCGGAGGAATTGCAGGTATTTTTGAGGCTCACAAAAAATTTGGTAAACTACCAATTGCTGATATCATTCAACCCGTAATCGATCTTGCCAATAAGGGAGTATTCGTAACAGAAAATCAGGCCAAGCGTTTAAAAGCACAGCAAGAAAAGTTCTTAATTGTCAACGACTCGAATTTCTTCTTAGCAAAGGACTTTAAAAAGGGAGATGTAATAAAATACCCAAAACTAGCGCAAACATTGACTTTACTAAAAGATAAGGGACCTCAGGAGTTTTACACAGGGGAAACCGGGAAAAAACTGGCAGCCTTTATGCAGCAAGCGGGAGGCATAATTACAGAAGAGGATCTAGTGAACTATAAGCCTGAATGGCGAGAACCGGTTGTTTTTGATTATGATGACATGAAAGTAATCTCAATGAGTCCGCCTTCAAGTGGTGGTGTTTGTATTGCGCAAATCATGAAAATGATCGAGCCTTATGACTTAGACGATTACGGCCATAATTCTGCTAAATCGATTCAAGTAATTACAGAAGCTGAAAGAAGAGCTTATGCCGATAGATCATTCTTTTTAGGCGATCCAGATTTTAGCGATATCCCTATCGAAGCATTGATTTCTAAAAGCTATCTAACAGAACGAATGGATTCTTTTTCATTTGATACAGCTACTACCTCAGAATCTGTCAGTCATGGTACGATCAATATGACAGCAGAAAGCATGGAAACCACCCACTACTCTATTGTTGATCAATACGGAAATGCGATTTCTGTAACAACTACCTTAAACGGAGCCTATGGGTCAAAACTATACTGTGAAGAATTAGGTTTCTTTTTAAACAATGAAATGGATGATTTTAGCTCGAAACCGGGTGTGCCTAATATGTTTGGGCTTATTGGAGCTGAAGCAAATAGTATTGCTCCCGGAAAACGCATGTTAAGCTCCATGACTCCCACTATTGTTGAAAAAGATGGGAAGTTATGGATGGTAGTTGGTACTCCAGGGGGATCAACCATTATTACATCGGTAGTACAAACTATTTTAAATGTTCACGAATTTGATATGGGAATGCAAGAGGCCGTAAACGCTCCTCGCTTTCACCATCAATGGTTACCCGATGTTATCACTTTTGAACCAGATGCGTTCTCAACGGAATTACTTAGTGAATTAAAAGATAAAAAGTATCTAATCAACGAAAACCGTACCCCTATAATAGGGAAAGTAGATGCTATTTTAATACTGGAAGATGGTAAACTAGAAGGTGGTGCTGATCCTCGAGGTGATGATGCTGCAGCCGGGTTTTAAAAAACAGGTATCACAATAAATGAAAAAAATACTGAAAGTTTTCTTGAAGATATTGGGCGTTTTTGTAGGGCTATTAATCCTTGCATCTTTAATTATCTATTTCATCTACCATGAACCGTTACCGGAAGGAAAACAAGGTGCAGAAGCAGATGCACTTGCGGAAAAAATGCTTAAAGCTGTCGATCAAACATCTTATAGAAGTACACGCTATCTAGAATGGACCTTCAAAGGGTTACACACGTATAAATGGGACAAAGACCTTGGACTTGTTGATGTTTCTTGGAATGATATTGAAGCAAAAGTGAATTTAAACCACCCAAAAAAAAGTGTTGTTTACAAAAGTGGAACCAAGTTAATTGCTGAAGAAGCTGAACAAAAAATCCAAAAAGCAATTGACTATTTTAATAACGATTCCTTTTGGTTAGTGGCTCCGTTTAAGGTCTTCGATTCTGGTACAACCAGAAGTATTGTACACAACGAAGACGGATCTAAGGGGTTATTAGTAACCTATGCCACCGGCGGTACAACACCAGGGGATTCTTACTTATGGAAATTAAATGACAATGGTTTTCCTGAATCGTATAAAATGTGGGTCAAAATTATTCCTATTGGAGGTATCGAAGCCAGTTGGGATGATTGGAAGATTGTTCAATCAGGTGCACGTTTGCCCGCCTCACATCAATTATTATTTTTAGAACTAGATATGGGGAATTTGAAAGGGTATAACTAGTTGGCAGTTGGCAGTTGGCAGTTGGCAGTTGGCAGTTGGCAAAAAAAATTACAAAACTTCTAACTTTGCAAAACGAAGCAACAACTTCTTAATCCCGCCACTTTCGAATTGAATCTCAGCTTTTTTATCTTGACCGGCACCTTCTAATTTGATAACCTCTCCCCGACCAAAACGGGTATGATTTACCTTGGTACCGGGAACTAAGTCGCTATCAAATAAGTTTCCTGTAGGGGCACCATCAGAAACTGGTTTAAGTTTTCTTAATTTTCGCAGCTGCTCTTCAGTAGGCCCTTTTGGGGCTCTCCCAGCAATTGGTTTTTTAAGCCGCAGTTTACTTTTGTCAACTTCCCCAAAAATATCAGCATCAATCATTGGTTGATACCTTCTATCGTCTAACTTAATCATATATTCAAGATACTGATCATCTATTTCTTCAATAAAACGACTTGGTTCAGCATCAATCAATTTTCCCCAACGATAGCGCGATAAAGTATAGGTTAAATAGGCTTGCTTTTCTGCTCTTGTCAATGCCACGTAGAACAACCTGCGCTCCTCTTCTAATTCACTTCGGGTATTCATACTCATTGCCGAAGGAAAAAGGTCTTCTTCCATACCTACGATATAGACATACGGAAATTCTAACCCCTTAGCTAAATGAATAGTCATTAAAGCAACGCGATCATCATCACCGGTATCTTGATCTAAGTCTGTCGCTAAGGCAACATCTTCTAAAAACTCAGTCAAGACTCCCGTAGCATCAGCTATTTCTTGTTGGCCTTCTACAAAGTCTTTTATACCATTTAATAGCTCTTCGATATTTTCCATTCTGGCAATACCTTCTGGCGTACCATCTTTTTTAAACTCTTGTATAAGCCCTGTTTTCTTAGATACATGCTCAGCTACCTGAAACGCATCGGCATTTGCATTCATTACCTGAAAACTTTGTATCATGGTCACGAAATCCTGAAGTTTTTGCTTTGTTCCTGCGTTGATTTTCAATTCAACTTTGTCCAAGTGCATCATCACCTCGAAGATCGAACGGTTGTAATGATTAGCTGCAACTACCAAACGTTCCACAGTGGTCTGCCCTATACCACGTGCTGGGTAATTAATGACTCGTTTTAGTGCTTCTTCATCTGCGGGATTCACTATTAACCTCAAATAAGCCAATACATCTTTAATCTCCTTGCGCTGATAAAAGGACAAGCCACCATAAATACGGTACGGAATATCGCGCTTGCGAAGCGCATCTTCAATTGATCTAGACTGGGCATTGGTGCGATATAGTACCGCAAACTCGCCATTACCCAACTGTTGGTTCATTTTATTATCCCAAATAGAAGAAGCTACATAGCGACCTTCTTCCGCATCAGTTGATAATCTGTTAACGATAATTTTTGGCCCATCATCGTTCGCCGTCCAAACAACTTTGTCAAGTTTGGTTTTGTTTTTATCAATGATCGAGTTGGCTGCGTTAACGATATTTTTCGTAGAGCGGTAATTCTGCTCGAGGCGATAGGTTTTTACTCCATCATAGTCCTTCTGGAAATTTAGAATATTGTTAATATTTGCTCCTCGAAACGCATAAATACTCTGTGCATCGTCACCTACTACACAAATATTTTGAAAACGATCCGACAATGCTCTAACAATTAAGTATTGTGAGTGATTGGTATCCTGATACTCATCTACCAAGATATACCTAAATCTATTTTGATATTTAAGTAAAACTTCTGGAAAGCGAGTCAGTAATTCGTTTGTTTTCAAAAGTAGATCATCAAAATCCATCGCCCCTGCCTTAAAACAACGATCTACATAATTCTGATAAATTTCTCCAAGTCTCGGCCTCTTAGCCATTGCATCACTTTCTTGCAGTTCAGGGTTTTGAAAATAAGCTTTAACTGTGATTAGACTATTCTTATAAGACGATATCCTTGAATACACTTGCTTGTATTTGTAGATATCCTTATCAAGTCCCATTTCCTTTATAATACTAGAAACTAAACGCTGAGAATCTTGAGTATCATAAATGGTAAAGTTGGAAGGATATCCTAGTTTATCAGCCTCAAACCGAAGGATTTTTGCAAAAACTGAATGGAAGGTCCCCATCCATAAATTTTTTGCTTCACTATTTCCAACAATCTGCGCAATACGCTTTTTCATTTCGCGTGCTGCTTTATTGGTAAATGTTAAGGCCAAGATATTAAAGGGGTCGACCCCTTGATGCATTAAATATGCTATGCGATAGGTCAATACTCTAGTTTTTCCCGATCCGGCGCCAGCAATAACAATCATCGGTCCATCTTTTTGTAAAGTTGGAGCTAATTGTGCTTCATTAAGTTGACTTAGATATTCTTCCAAAAAAAAGCAATTTTATAGGTTGTGAATTTAAATAAAATGAAAGCAACCGGAAAGCACTGTAGTCATTAGTTATAAACATGAAAAATGAAATAAATGTCTCTTTTTTTAAATATCTTTAACGTCTAACCAACTAGTAAATGATCATCCGAAATTTGTTCCTTCTCCTGCTTTTAACTTCGCTTTCAACACTTGCGCAAAAGAAAGGCCCGATTATAAAAGCCTACGGGGCAGTAAAAAAAATTGAAAACCCAGATTATAAAACAGATACTGCTGCAACCTTCAAAGTAGTTTTTGACGTAATGGATACACCGAATGACCTGAATGCTATCAATAAAAAAATTGAAACCGCTGCGCGTTTTCTTAACATGCATGCTCAAGCGGGTGTACCAAAAGAACAACTAAAAGTTGCTTTGGTTGTACACAACAAAGCGTCCAAAGATATCATTACCGACAAGGCATATAAAAAACGATACCAGACTAAGAATCCAAATAGTAAATTATTGGAATCCCTTTTAAATGAAGGAGTACAAGTGATTTTTTGTGGACAATCATCTAAATCCAGGGGGTTCCCTAAAGAAGACTTAATTCCAGGAACTCAGATTTCACTTTCGGCTATGACGGCCCTAATTCAGCTACAGAATCAAAATTATAGACTAATCAAATTTTAAATAATGAAACATTTTTTATTGGGATTTTCCTTGCTAATTGCTGGAGTTTCTTTTTCCCAAAATAAGATCGACAAGCAAATAGATAATATTGAACAAAAAGTTATTGAATGGCGACGTGATATTCATCAAAACCCTGAGCTTTCTAATCGAGAATTTGAAACTGCCAAAAAGGTAGCCGCTCATTTAGAATCATTGGGAATAAAAGTGCAAACCGGAGTTGCCCATACAGGAGTTGTTGGTATTTTAAAGGGCAAAAAACCAGGCAAAGTAGTAGCATTACGGGCAGATATGGATGCACTACCGGTAGATGAACGCGTTGATCTACCGTTTAAATCGACCGTCAAGGCTACATACAATGGTAAAGAAACAGGAGTTATGCATGCCTGCGGTCACGATACTCATGTAGCAATTTTAATGGGAGTTGCTGAAATACTTGCAAAAAACACTGACAAAATAAAAGGTACAGTAAAATTTATTTTTCAGCCTGCTGAAGAAGGAGCTCCCAAAGGTGAGGAAGGCGGGGCCAAATTAATGGTAAAAGAAGGTGTTTTAAAAAATCCAGATGTTGATGCTATTTTCGGCTTACATATTAGTTCCGGTACACCAATTGGTCAGATTAATTACAAGCCTGGTGGGATCATGGCTGCGGCCCAGCGTTTTGAGATTAACGTAAAAGGAAAACAAGCACACGGTTCTAGACCATGGCAAAGTATTGATCCGGTAGTAGCATCAGCGCAAATTATCATGGGGTTACAGACCATTGTCAGTCGGGAAACAGAGCTTACCAAAGAAGCTGCTGTCATTTCAGTAGGAATGGTTAATACAGGTATTAGAAATAATATTATTCCGGAATCCGCCACAATTATTGGTACCATAAGAACTTTGGATTACAATATGCAAAAGAAATTGAACGACCGCATGAAAGAAATGGTTCCTGCTATTGCAAAAGCATATAAAGCCGAAGCGACAATTGATATAGCAGAAGGTACAGCGATTACCTATAATAATGAGGCATTAGTTACTCAAATGCTACCTACATTACAGCGATCGGCCGGAAAAGAAAATGTAAATCTAATCAGTGCTATTACAGGGGCAGAAGATTTCTCATTTTTTCAAGAAAAAGTCCCTGGATTTTATTTCTTTTTAGGAGGTACTCCACTGGACATGAATCCGGCAGATGCACCATCACACCACACTCCTGATTTCTTTATCGATGAAGCTGGTATGAAGTTAGGTGTTAAGGCATTGACCAATTTAACGTTTGATTATTTAAATAGTAAATAAGTACTTATGCTCCCCTCATTCTGTAAACCCGGATGATATGCAAGAAATTCTAAATTTTTTAGGTAGTATTCCCTGGTGGGGTTGGATTATTGTTGCAATCGCCTTGGTGGCTATACGCGATATTTTCTTTCAAAAAAAACACACCATTAGCCACAACTTTCCGGTGATTGGCCATTTTCGCTATATGTTAGAAAGCATTGGTCCTGAGCTTAGGCAATACTTGGTAGCAAATAACCGAGAAGAGCTTCCTTTTAATCGTATTGAAAGAGGCTGGATTTATGCATCGGCCAAGCAAGAAAATAACTACGAGGGTTTCGGAACCGATAGAGATATCTATACTCATCAATACATCTTTATTAATAATGCAATGATACCCTACAAGGTAAAAAAAGAGCATCCTAACAAAGATGACAAAACATTTTTACCATGTGCAAAAGTGATGGGGTTACCTAAGAATAGAAAACGCCCATTCCGACCGCGATCTGTTGTAAATGTTTCTGCGATGAGTTTTGGTTCCTTATCTGCAAAAGCCATTGAGTCGTTAAATAAGGGGTGTGGGCTATCAGGTGCATATCACAACACTGGTGAAGGTGGGCTCTCCCCTTATCACAGTAATGGTGCGGATGTAGTCTTTCATTTTGGTACCGGATATTTTGGTGTAAGAGATGCGCAAGGAAATTTCTCGATGGAAAAGATGAAAACACTAGTCAATGATAACCCATTTATTAGAGCTATAGAGGTAAAACTATCTCAAGGGGCTAAACCTGGTAAAGGTGGTGTGTTACCAGGTAAGAAGATTACTCCTGAAATTGCAAAAATTCGTGGTGTTGAAGTTGGAAAAGATGTGTTATCACCATCAACGCATACTGCTTTTAATAACGTACCGGAATTGGTAGATTTTGTTGAGGACATTGCGAATGAAACAGGACTACCTGTGGGTATAAAAGCTGCCATTGGAAAATTGGACCAATGGGAGGAACTAGCTAAAATCATGAAAAACACTGGTAAAGGACCGGATTTTATTACCATAGATGGTGGTGAAGGCGGAACTGGTGCTGCCCCACCAGCATTTGCCGATCATGTTTCGTTGCCATGGGTTTATGGTTTTAGCGATGTTTATAAACTATTTCAAAAACATGGCCTTTGTGATCAAGTCGTATTTATTGCAAGTGGTAAATTAGGTTTTCCTGCTAAAGCAGCAATGGCATTTGCTATGGGAGCAGATTGTATTAATGTTGCCCGTGAGGCGATGATGAGTATTGGTTGCATTCAGGCACAAATATGTCATACAAATAAATGCCCCGCCGGAGTCGCTACCCAGAAAAAATGGTTACAAAACGGGATCAATATCCCTCTAAAGTCTGAACGTTTAAATCAATACTTCAGAACCTTTAGAAAAGAACTTTTGGATATAACACATGCCGCTGGTTACGAACATCCTTCCCAGTTCAATATGGACGATGTCGATATAAGTTTAGGTGATAAAAACCTTACCCAAACATTAGCTGATACATATATGTATCACAAGGAAAAAGTCGATTTTGATTCAATGCAGGTTTTAAAAGATTGCGAACATATTGGGAGCATTGATAATGGAAAGTTGAATACAAATAATGATTAATTAAATCACATCAATTACATTTTCTAAAATATAGTGAGTACCACCTACCAAAAAAGCAATTAATAATACCATTATCAATCGGAAAATGTTTCTTTTGGCATTAGTTAATTTCTGTTTTTTAAGATAAAAGTAATCTACTATGATAAAGAAGATTGCTATAATAATTCCGATAATTGCACCTACCTGAAATAATGCAACCTCATAGCCCCAATCAAATATTTTTAAAACCACTTAAAAGGTTTAGGTGAAGACCTTAGCACAATGCTCATATTATATTATACCATACCACTTAAAACAGATAACAGTAACCAAAAAATACTAGAAAACAGCTGTTTAGTAAAAATCATTACCTAATGTTAATTTCGATTCTGTGAAATCTTAAAACTCACAATACTGCAAATAATGTTAAACAAATATAAAACGATCTTTAATGTTTGTTAATCAAAATAATAGTTATCAACATACGCTAATGGTCTTCGAGAAGTTTTCTATTTTTAAGTCTTTAATCGTAAATAGTATTAAATCATAAAATTTATGGCAACCGTTACACTTAAAGGTAATGCAATTCATACATCAGGAGATCTACCCGCTGTTGGTAGTGAAGCTCCTAACTTCAAATTAGTTTTAAACGACTTATCCTCGATCTCATTAGGTGATTTTAAAGGTTCAAATCTCATATTAAATGTTTTCCCAAGTATCGATACTGACACTTGTGCGGCATCGGTAAGGAAATTTAATGAACAAGCTGCTGCTTTGGAAAACACCAAGGTATTGTGTATTTCCCGTGACCTCCCTTTTGCCCAAGCTCGTTTTTGTGGTGCTGAAGGCATTAAAAACGTGATCAACTTATCAGACTTTAGAGATCGGGAATTTGGAAGATTATATGGTCAGGCTTTTATAGATGGACCTTTAGAAGGTTTACTAGCCCGATCTATTGTCGTGATTGATGGTGAAGGCAATGTAGCACATACTGAGCAAGTTGCCGAGATTGTAGACGAGCCGAATTATCAGGCTGCGCTCGATGCACTTACAAATGAGTAAAAGCAACCCATCAAAATACAGTAAACGCTTTTTAGGCATGCAGTATGCGCTAAAGGGCGTTTTTCTTTTACTAAAAACCGAGCGTAATTTTCAAATTCAATGCATAGCAGCGATTATGGTGACTGCTTTCGGATTTTATTTTGAGATTTCGAATGAAGAATGGATGTTTCAAATAATTGCCATTGCACTTGTTCTTGGAGCAGAAGCAATGAATACCGCCTTTGAAAAATTGGCGGATTATGTAATGCCAAATCATAATGAAAAGATTGGTATTGCCAAAGATATTTCAGCTTCAGCTGTGCTCATTTGTGCTTTATTTGCAGCCATCATAGGTTTATTTATTTACCTTCCTAAAGTGCTATAACGCCATACTATTTTATTAGGAAAAGCGTTAAACATTCGTATTTTTGTTTCATCCGAAAACCGATAAATGGCCGTAAAAAAGAAAACGAAAAAAAGCACAACCACCTCTAAGAAAAAAGTAAGTTTTCAACTTTCAAAACAAAATAAAATAGTTCTTGGAAGTCTTCTCATGCTTGTGAGTATCGCGTTATTCATTGCTTTTATCTCCTTCTTTTTTAATTGGCAAGAAGACCACAGCACGATCGATCGATTTACGGATCGTACAGTTGTAACTAAAAACTGGATGAGTAAATTTGGTGCTAACATTAGCTACTATGTTATTTATAAAGGATTCGGAGTAGCTTCGTTTATTCTTGTAGGGCTTCTATTCACTACAGGTTTATACCTTTTTTCAAGCATCCCATTAAAACGATTGAATAAAAATTGGTTCTGGGGACTAATGGTGATGATCTGGTTAGCGGTTTTGCTTGGGTTTTTAGCAAAAACTGAACCGCTATTAGGAGGTGTTTTTGGTTATGAGATGAATTCTTTCTTAAAAGATTATATCGGCACACCCGGCATAGCACTTCTGTTAACTTTTGGATTCGTAAGTTACCTGGTTATTCGTTTTGGAATTACGCCCGAAAGCATTGTCAGCTTCTTTCAAAAAACAAAGAAAGAGATTACACATGATTTTGAGTCAGAAACACATGAAAAGGTTATAGAAACTCCAAAATCTAAGACATCAACACAAGAAATAAAAACAGATGAAGCCACTAAAGAAGTAGTTTTCGATGCTACCAACGATGCTCAAGTTTATGGTTCATTCAAAGAGAAAGAAAAGAAAAATGTTGAAATACCAACAACTGCCAATCTAACGAAAAAGGAAGAAGCAGAAGTTACCATTGAGGTTGAAAAGGTAGTGGAAGAAGAAACTGTAAGTAAAAATCAGGCTAACAAATTAGTTAAAGAGTTTGGAGAGTTTGATCCTACACTTGAACTTAGTAATTACAAGTTCCCTACCCTAGAGTTACTTAAAGATTACAATGCTGGTGGTGGGATTACCATTAATCAGGAAGAATTAGAGGAAAATAAGAATAGAATTGTAGAGACCTTAAAGAACTACAAGATTGGGATTTCTCAAATTAAAGCAACAATTGGACCTACAGTGACACTGTATGAAATTGTTCCTGAGGCGGGTATTAGAATTTCTAAGATTAAGAATCTTGAAGATGATATTGCCTTATCGTTATCTGCCTTAGGCATTAGGATCATTGCCCCTATTCCTGGGAAAGGGACCATTGGAATTGAAGTTCCTAACAAGAAATCGACTATTGTTTCAATGCGATCTGTGATAGCATCGCCAAAATTTCAAGGAGCAGAAATGGAATTACCTGTTGCCTTGGGTAAAACCATTAGCAATGAAACATTGGTTGTCGATCTTGCAAAAATGCCTCACCTGCTAATGGCTGGAGCAACTGGCCAAGGAAAATCAGTCGGGTTGAACGCAGTATTGACTTCTCTTTTATACAAAAAGCATCCGGCTGAAGTAAAATTTGTGTTAGTAGATCCTAAAAAAGTAGAGCTTACTTTATTTAATAAAATCGAACGGCACTATCTCGCAAAGTTACCAGATTCTGAAGAGGCGATCATCACTGATAACACTAAGGTGATCAATACCTTGAATTCTCTATGCATTGAGATGGATAATCGATATGAATTGCTAAAAACGGCTTTATGTAGAAACATTAAAGAGTACAATCAGAAGTTTAAGGCACGTAAACTAAATCCTAATGATGGGCATCAATTTTTACCATATATCGTATTAGTAGTGGATGAATTTGCTGATTTAATAATGACTGCCGGAAAAGAGGTGGAAACACCAATTGCAAGATTAGCACAATTAGCCCGTGCAATTGGTATCCATTTGATTATTGCAACGCAAAGACCATCTGTTAATGTGATTACAGGTATTATCAAAGCAAATTTCCCTGCGAGAATTGCATTTAGAGTAACCTCTAAAATAGATTCACGTACTATTTTAGACAGTGGTGGTGCCGACCAACTTATCGGTCGTGGTGATATGCTCTACACACAAGGAAATGACCTAACTCGTATTCAGTGTGCATTTGTTGACACCCCGGAAGTAGAACGTATTTGTGATTTTATAGGGGCACAACGGGCGTATCCTGATGCGCACTTACTCCCGGAATATGTTGGCGAAGAAAGTGGCACAAGTCTTGATATAGACATAAGAGATCGAGATGCGCTGTTTCGTGAAGCAGCTGAAGTAATAGTTACCGCTCAGCAAGGTTCCGCCTCGTTGTTACAACGAAAATTAAAATTGGGATACAACCGCGCAGGTCGTATAATTGATCAATTAGAAGCGGCTGGTGTAGTAGGTCCATTTGAGGGAAGTAAGGCCAGACAGGTATTAGTACCCGATTTTGTTGCGCTCGATCAGTTGTTAAATAGTGAAAGTGATTTAAATTTGTAAAAACACCAAAAATGAAAAGATTAGGAGCCCTACTTATATGTTTATGTATTGCTGGTTACGCACTAGGGCAAGATGCTGCAAAAGCAAAACAATTGTTAGATGACGTTTCTAAAAAAGTGAAAAGTTATGACAATATAACATTGGACTTTCAATACGTTCTAAATAATAAGGAAGAAAACATAAAACAAGAAACCTCAGGGAATGTTACACTGAAAGGTGAAAAGTATTTACTAAACTTTATGGGTATTACTAAGCTTTATGACCTTAAAAAAGAATATACCATTGTACCCGAAAACGAAGAAATTACGATAGCAACGCCTGATGATAGTGAAGCTGGAGTCATTACACCTTCTAAAATGTTGACCTTTTATGAAGATGGTTACAATTACAGTTGGGATACTGCAAAAAACATCAAAGGGAGAAAAATTCAATTTATCAAGCTCACCCCGATTGATTCGAGCGCTGAGATTTCGCAAATCATGCTGGGTGTTGATGTACAAACAAAACACATTTATAATCTGATACAAAGCGATGGCAGTGGTACTACCACAACGCTGACTGTTAATTCTTTTAAAACCAATCAGCCTTTATCAAAAAGCTTGTTTACCTTTGACGCGAGCAAGTACAAAGATTACTACATTAATAATTAGATAGCAATTTGAAAATACTCGACAGGTATATTCTGTTTAGTTTTATAAAGATATTCGTGAGCACCTTGACGTTGCTCATGTTTATTTTTGTACTACAATCGCTATGGCTTTATATTAATGAACTTGCAGGTAAAGGACTTGGAATAAATATTATTTTAAAGTTTTTATTTTTTGTATCACCGAAGCTTATTCCTTTAGTTTTGCCTTT
Organism: Spongiivirga sp. MCCC 1A20706; assembly: GCF_046524175.1. Classification (NCBI taxonomy): domain Bacteria; kingdom Pseudomonadati; phylum Bacteroidota; class Flavobacteriia; order Flavobacteriales; family Flavobacteriaceae; genus Spongiivirga; species Spongiivirga sp. MCCC 1A20706. The sequence continues at coordinate 417,602 of NZ_JBEFZF010000001.1, read as the reverse complement.
GTCGGTGTTGTTAGCATCAATAATGACCTTTGGTAATTTTGCCGAGAACTACGAATTTGCAGCGATGAAAAGTAGCGGAATATCCTTACAACGCGCGATGGGAAGTTTGATTATTTTCATTTTCTTTACGGGTATCGGGGCATTCTATTTTTCAAACACCGTAATTCCAAAGGCGGAGCTTAAATTTTTCAATCTTAGAAGAAACTTGGCTAAGTTACAACCTGCACTGGCTATTGAGGAAGGCATATTCAATGATATCGGCGAAAAAATCAATATTAAAGTGGATGATAAATATGGTGATAATGATGAGTTTTTAACCAATATTACTATTCATGAAAAGTCACCCGACGGTACCAATCGCATTGTTCTAAGAGCGAAAAGTGGTGAACTAAAAAGCAGCAAGAAATCAGATGTTTTACAACTGGTGTTGTTTGAAGGCAATCGTTATGAAGATGTGAATCCTAAAAAAAGAAAAGAGCGGGAAAAATTGCCACATGCCAAGGTTAATTTCGATCAATACATCATGAATATTGATATCTCAAATTTTAATGATGTTGATCTTGAACAGCAAGACTACAAGACCTTTTATAGAATGTTAAGTGTAAGTGACCTCAGCGCAAAAAAAGATACATTAACGGAGGAATATACTAAAAAGGTAGAGCTGTTTGGGGATAATATTTTAAAGCGTACTGGCATTGTATCTCTAAAGGATAATGTTGTTAAAACTGATGACGAGGGAAATACGAAAGTCAGCAAAGACAAAAAAATCATTGCCAATCCGCAAACCCCCGACCTTGATAGCGTCGTTCATAGTTTGAAGGATTACAAAACGGTTATGATTTTAGACCAAGCGATAAACAACACCAAAAACTCATTAAGCATCGTTCAGGGAAAGGAAAAAGAGCTTTTTAATAGCGATAAACTTATTAACCTTCACATTACCCAATACCATAACAAGTTTGCCTTGGGTGTTTCTTGTATTATCCTGTTTTTTGTCGGTGCCCCCTTGGGAGCGATTATAAGAAAAGGTGGGATGGGGTTACCAATGGTTTTAGCGATTATCATTTTCCTTGCCTATCACTTTATTGGGATTTTTGGAAATAAAAGTGCCGAAGATGGTACATTGCACCCTATTATCGGTTCATGGTTATCCACTATGATCATGCTACCGTTTAGTATTATTCTTACCAGAAAAGCTACCGCCGACCGAGGACTCTTCAATCCGGATAGTATTACCCTCCCAATTAAAAATTTCTTTGAAAAAATAGCTGGTATAAAGAAGAAAAAAACTCAATAACAGTACCTTTGCAATTATCATCATAAATAAATCGAGTTATGATTTCATCAGATACGAAAACTTCAATACAGTTAAATACTATTGCCGAAGCTATTGAGGATATACGCCAAGGTAAGGTAATAATCGTAGTTGATGATGAAAATAGAGAAAATGAAGGCGATTTTATTGCCGCTGCTGATAAAGTGAATCCCGATATGATCAACTTTATGGCAACGCACGGTCGTGGGTTAATCTGCACGCCACTTACCGAAACGCGTTGTAAAGAACTAAAGTTAGATATGATGGTAAGTAACAATACTGACCCGATGGAAACTGCCTTTACTGTATCAGTCGATTTGAAAGGCAACGGGGTAACCACGGGAATATCTGCTTCTGATAGAGCAAAAACCATCAATGCTTTAGTAAACAAAGAAACCACCTATTATGATTTAAGCAAACCTGGACACGTATTTCCGTTGATTGCCAAAGATGGCGGTGTTTTACGTAGAACCGGACATACGGAAGCTGCGATCGATTTCGCACGCTTAGCAGGCTTAAATCCCGCTGGTGTGATTGTTGAAATCATGAATGAAGATGGTACCATGGCACGCCTACCTCAACTCATAGACGTCGCACAAAAGTTCAACCTTAAAATTGTCTCTATTGAAGATTTAGTTGCATATAGAATGCAACATGATTCGTTAATAGATAAAAAAGAAGATTTCGATATAGAAACCCGCTTTGGTCGGTTTAGACTGCGCGCCTACCAACAAACAACGAACGATCAGGTTCATCTTGCGCTTACAAAAGGAAGTTGGAACAATGGAGAAGCTGTGTTAACAAGAATAAATGCTAGTTTGGTTAATCACGACCCTTTGAGTATGTTGACTAACAATACAGACAAAAAACTAGATGAAATGTTTGCCTTGTTAAACGCGCATGAGAAAGGAGCTATTATTTTTATCAACCAGCAAAGCGATTCGCTTAATTTACTTAATCGTTTGAGTATTCTGAAAAATGCGCAGCAAGAGAATGAAGTAATCAAAGCTCCGCGAATTGAAATGGATGCTAAAGATTTTGGTATCGGTGCCCAAATTCTGCATGATCTAAACATCCACAAAATGAAGCTAATGTCTAATACGAAACAAACAAAGCGTGTTGGGATGATTGGTTATGGTCTTGAAATAACTGAATATGTTAGTTACTAAATCAAAGATTACACTTTATATACTAAGGAAATATTGTAAAATTCCGTTTTAAGTAAGTGGCATGAGAGGTTGCAACAGTTCTCGACTCCGCTAGAACTGACATTGAAAATTAATCTAGACGTATCTGCAGCCTATATTAACCGATTTATCTCCTCAAACCATTAATAAATACAATTAAACAAAATGAGAAACTACCTCGGCCATTTTATTAGCCCGGGCGGTAACTTCTTCTTCAGTCCAAGATAATTTAATCAAAGAAGAAATGGTACGACCCATCCAATGATCGGACTTTGAAAAATCTTGTTTATGATAATCTGGTAATTGAGTTTTGATTTCCTGTGGTAGCCGGCCTAGTGATTTTAAATTCTTTAAATGATCCCATTTTTTAATATAGTGCCAGTTATTATCATACCAGTAAAAACAAGCATCTACACCATTTTCTCCTAAGGCTTTATGTGCATTTCTAGCAGCATTTTCATTTGGTAAGAAAAAGTTTAAAAAACCGTAATTAGGCACTCCCGCTTCCGGAATTCGTCTGAAGGTTACGCCATCCACCTTCGCTAGTTCGTTTTTTAGAATGAGATAATGTTGTTTCTGAAGTTCAAGAAAACGAGGCAGTTTTTCAATCTGAGCTAAGCCGACCGCAGCATTCAACTCAGATATTCTGTAATTATAACCAAGAAACGGATGCGACTCTGCTCCCCTATCATTTCCAACGTGATCATGACCATGGTCGGTATAATGATCGCTATTTAGATAATACTCTTTATTATTAGTTATAACCGCTCCTCCTTCACCACAGGTAATTGTTTTTACAAAATCAAAAGAAAAACAACCCAAATGACCATAAGATCCTAGTGGTTTATCATCATAAGTGCCTCCAATTGCCTGGCAGGCATCTTCAAGTAAAATAAGATTGTGATCATTGCAAATTTGCTTTAGTTCTTTTAACTGTGCCATGCTACCGCACATATGTACAGGCATGATCACCCTGGTTTTTGCAGTAATTGCATTTTTAACTGCTTGCGGGTCTAACGTTAAGGTATCGTCAATATCCACCAAAACGGGAACAGCACCAATTGCTATAATCGATTCAAAGCTCGCTACAAAAGTAAAGGTCGGCATAATCACTTCGTCTCCTGCCCCAACCCCGGCTGCTGCCAAGGCCACCGTTAAAGCCGATGTGCCACTTGAAGTCAGTTGTGCATGCTGCACTTTCATGACGTTACGAAGGGAAGCTTCCAATTCTTTGGCTTTCCAGTGACCATTTCGCATTCCGTCGAAACCATATCGCATTAAAACACCATTATCAAGAACATCATTCACTTGTTTACGTTCTTCTTCACCAAAAAACTCAAATCCGGGCATTCGCTATCGTTTTCAATTATTAGTCAAAAATATTGAAAATAGATAAGGTATAAGAAAGATTGATGAGTTAAGACTACAACATCTTATCAACAAAATCGAAGTACAATTCTGGCGAACCTGAGTATGAATTAATACTGTTTTTTACTTTTCCTTTTGCATCCAGTTGAAGAACCGTGGGAAAAAGCCCTCTTTTATTATACTCCCCCATTAACTTCATATTCTTTTGCCTTTGTTCTGGGGTAAGCATATCGCGTCTACGAGGAATATCAACAACTACCAAAACCAATTTTTCAGCCTTTTCAGCAAATTTATCGCTATTAAAAAAGTCTCGTTTTAGCATTTTACATGGTCCGCACCAATCGCTACCTGTAAAATACATCAAGATAGGTTTATCTTCTGTTTTGGCTACCTTCTTTGCTTTTTCAAAATCAGTATGCCATTTCAGTGTCGTTTCTTGCGCCTGTGTAAATGAGAAAACACATATTGTTAGCACCAAAAATAATGTCTTCATAAGTTTAGTTTAGTTGAACATGATATGAATCACTGAGCTTTAAACAAGTATCTTGCCAAATTTATTGTATGGTAATAACGGAATCTTCTATATCCTTGCGTACTTTCTTGAAATTAGAAAACATATCATCTTTTGCCCTGTAGCCCACTGGCATTACTAAAACAGCACTTAAACCCTGCTTATCCAGCTCTAAAACTCGATTATATTCCTCAGGAATAAATCCTTCCATAGGACACGCGTCAATCTTTTCAACAGCACATACCGTTAGTAAATTTCCCATGACCAAATAGGCCTGTCTTGTCGCCCAATTCATTATTTCATTTTTTGACTTCTCTTCAAAACTATTAATAAGAGACTCCTTGAAAGGATCCAATACTGAATCCGGAGTTTTTCTGATCTCTTTAACTCGATTAAAATATGTGTTAATATATTGATTATCAATGCTATTTTCAATTGCAAAAATCAGCAAATGAGAGGCGTCTGCAACTTGTCTTTGATCCCAAGAATGTGGTACAAGTTCTTCCTTTAATTTTTTATCATTTATGATAATAAGTTTAACAGGCTGAAGGCCGTAAGAGGTAGCAGTTAGATTGAAGGCATTTTTAAGCACCGTTATTTTTTCATCTGTTAACGCCCTTGAAGCATCAAATTTTTTTACTGCATAGCGCCATTTCAAACTTTCAATGATATTCATTTCATTCTTTTTTACAAAATTAGTAAATAAGAATTGTGAGGCTAATGCTTCTTCTATTAGTTCAATCTATGGCGCTATCAGAAGAACCATAGCTTAATTGAAATTGCAATGACCATAATAAGCAAAAATACCTTTATAACCCCATCGCCTTTTTTTACTGACCAGCGACTTGCTACCCACGCGCCAGACGAGTTACCAAAGGCCATAATAATGCCAACTACATATTCTATTTTCTCATTAATAGCAAAAACGACCACAGCTGCTAAGGTGTAAATAAAAGCTACGGTTACCTTAGTTGCATTACTTTTCACCAATGACAGTTTATTGAAACGCGATAACAGTAACATCATAAAAAAACCAATACCCACATTAATAAAGCCTCCATATATTCCAATAAAAAAAAACACCAACATTGAAATGTATAGGTGTTTACCCGTAAGTCTTTCTAAAGCGTCAACAGATGCCATTTTTGGTTTAAAAACAACAATAAGAACCACCATTACCATGATGATTGCAAGAATTCTATCAAAAAGTTCTCCTCTTATATCGGTTGCTAGTTGTGCTCCTAAAATGGCCCCAACTAAAGCGGTCACTCCGAAATAAATACTATACGGAAACGTGCTCACTCCTTTTGATTTAAATCCAGCAACAGCGGTTGCGGTTTGAAACATAATTGCTATTCTATTCGTACCGTTCGCAATATCCGCAGGCAAACCGATAAATATTAAGGTAGAAAGAGTAATGAGAGAACCCCCACCCGCCATGGTATTAATAAATCCTGCTGCAAAACCTGCGGCAATAAGTAGTGGAATCTCCCAGCTAAGTTCCATTAATTTGTTTGTTAGTAACTGAAATTAAAAGTGACACGAAGGTATGTTTAAAAGCCGAAACAAAAGCACTAAAAAAAGTTAGATATTTCTTTTATTAACCGTAAAAAGGATGTTATATTTGCACCCGCCTACGCAAGCTGAGCTTGTTAAGCATTAGACCAGGAGAAGTGGCAGAGTGGTCGAATGCACCGGTCTTGAAAACCGGCGAGGGTCACACCTCCGGGGGTTCGAATCCCTCCTTCTCCGCTTAGAGCAAAGCCCGATTTTCAAATGAAAATCGGGCTTTTGTTTTTTAAGAGCATCAAAACATAAGTTTTGGTAAGCGAATAAAACACGAAAGTCCTGGTGCTACATAGTAGCATCGAACTTTATTTTCAGATACGTGAGATAAAGGGATATGTAATCCCTCCTTCTCCACAAAAGAAACCCGTAACTTGAGTTGCGGGTTTTGTGTTTTCTGAAATGGATCAAACTTATTCAGATGAAGTGAAAGAAAATGAAAAACCTAACAAGCAAAGTTTGAATTAGCTTTTTATAATATCACTATTGTTTTGGTCAAAAAACCATTATCAACCTTTAAGGTAGTTTTTATATCTACGTAATCCGTAGTTAACCATTTCAAGTGCGGCTTCACTGGTCATCGTCGCACCCGATATAACATCAATTATAACACCATCATCAATTCTTTTCTCCACATTCCTATTTAGAATGAAGGTGTTTTTTTCAAAATCTACCTTAGCCCCCTTAAATTTTTCTTCAAATACTGATTGTGTAATTGCCGCACCATAACCCTCAGATTCGGCTTGATGATTGAATTCTATTTTGTTAATTTCCAAAGTATTTCTATCTACAAGAACCTTAGCCCAAATAACGCCTCCATATCCAATACCTTTGATTGGAAGTATGGCCATATTCGTGTTTTTAATTTCAAAAATTGGCCAAGAATCTTGCCGCTCTGGCTGCATCATCTTTTTATAAATGCTTAATGCTTGATTCATCTCAATAGCGCTAATTACACCATCTTGGGTAATCTTTTTGAACGCAATAATTTGATCTATATCGGTCGAATCAGTAATGATAACACCAGCAAATTCTCCAAATTCTTTTAATGTCTTGGGCAAAATTTTGACAATTCGTTCTTTTTCAACCTTCGCTGACTCTTCTTGTTCTGTTCTATTTGTTCTTTGCTTACATGATGATAATAATAGTACCAACAGCACTACAATGATTCTTGCAGAAAGCATATCTATATTTTATAATTTGTTAAGTGGAATAAGTTAAATCAAAGCCCCAGTAGATTAAATGACTTAGATCATATATATTTTAATCTAAACAGTTTGGAATAAATACTTATAGTATGAAAGAAAAAGCGGTTCTGCCGCCAATTAAATGGGATAAGTACCTTATTAACAGCTACTTTTTAGCAGCCATAAGAAGTATTGTGGCTTTAAAACTACTCCTCTGGTACGGACATTGAAAAAATCGACGTTTACTTTTTTCTAGCCATTTTTTAGTCTTACAGTAAGTTATGTTACCTATTTTGTATTTCTCCTTTCTCATCGGATCTTTAGGGATAAATGCACATATAATCCATCCTATAAGCAAAAAAACCCGCAACGTAAGCTGCGGGTTTTATATATTAATTTATATGTAATTGAAAATAAACTTCGGACTTTTATTAATTAGCTGGTGTATTAATGTCCTCACCTTTGCTTAAACGATCTAAATTTTGCTGTAATCTTGGCTTAAAGTTATCAGGTGCAGTCGCTATTGCTTTTTTCAAAGATTTGATTGCATTCTTAAAATCTTTTTTAGCAGAGTAAGCCCTTGCCAAACCAAAATTACTTGGGAAAGCACCTTGGCTATTTTTTACATTTTTTTTCATTATTGCCAAAGCTTTATCGGTATTCCCTTCTCTTAATAATCGGTCACCAACACCATATACCTCCCTAGAGGTCCCCAAAGAAACAGCTTTATCCAGCAGTTGCGAAGCTTCAGCATTTTTTCTTTGCTTGCTTAAAATACGGGATTTTAAATCTAGATTGCTGAATGTTTCTTTACTAAAAAATTGACCACTAATGGATTTGTTGACCCATTCTAAAGCAAGATCAAGTCGCTCTGCATTAAACGCATAATTGGCTGCCTGATCCCAACTAGATTGCTGAAAACCATTAGGATTACGCAAATCATTCGCTATACCTTCTAGCACAATATCCGTTACGGCTACCGATATCTTAAACGGAATTTCCTTCTTTTCCCATTTTAGCGAAGCAGTTGCGGTTGTTGCATCAACCTCATTAAATTCATAAGTCAACATTTCGGTGCTTGTCTCTAAATCAACCGATTTTACTTTAAAGCGCAGTGCATCCTCACTTTCATCATAAAAATAACTTCCCCATGAAGTCGTATTATTAGATAAAATAATCATGACATCTCCATTCTCTTCAGGAGCCATAAACAACGCATATTTACCAGCCTTCACATCGTTTCCTTCAAGCTTTACATCATGAGTGAACTCGATAGTGGTATTGTAATCTGCACCTGCTCGCCAAGGTGCGGCTGTTGCCGTACCAAACCCTAGATTGTTAAACCCATACTGTACCAGTCCTCCCCAAATTTTTCTTCCTCGAACATAAGGTCTGTTATAATGAATGGTAATATCAGTGATGCCAACACGTTGTGTTATTTCTGCTTCCGGGCTGGTCGCGGGTACGGTTAACTGACCAAATAGATCATTTGATGTTACTAGCGCAATGCATATTAAAGCAATACTACTAACATGTTTAAAGTTCATTTTTTTCATTGGAATTGATTTTAATTGATTAGAATACTGTACTTAATCTATTAAATAAATAGACTAAGTATAATAATTGGTTGTAGCTGTAAAAATAACCCCCTACTCTAAATATGGAAGTTAGGGTATTGTTAAAGTATTCCACTTTTTAACCTTGAATTCAATAAATATGATATAAATAAAACACCCCTGACATATTTTGTCATGATCGCAAATAATTTTGCGCTTATTAATCATAAATAAATAATTTACAATGACAAACGCAGTAAGTTGGTTCGAAATTCCGGTTAGTGACTATGACCGTGCCAAAAAATTCTATTCTGAAATATTAGGGAAAACAATCATCGATCATGATATGGGCGATCAAAATATGAAATACGGCATTTTTCCTTACGATATGGAAAACAATAAAGTAGGAGGAGCCATTTTACAAATGGACGGTATGAATCCGTCAGCTGATGGTTCTACAGTGTATTTAAACGGCGGTGACGACTTAAGTGAAGCACTTTCAAAAGTTGAAGCAGCAGGTGGTAAAATAGTGATGCCAAAGACTGATATTAATGAAAACGGATTTATAGCTCAATTTCTGGATACAGAAGGAAATAGAGTTGCTCTTCATTCCATGCAATAAAATGTAAACATAGCGAATCTCTATAGGGGTTCGCTATATTTGTTTTATGTCACAGCTATCCAGACTTATTTCAATACTAACATTACTAAAATCAAAAAGGTTATTAACCGCAACAGAGTTGGCTAAAAAATATGAGGTTAGTGTTCGTACGGTTTATAGAGATATCAAAAAGCTTGAAAACGCGGGTATTCCAGTATATTCAATTGAAGGAAGAGGCTATAGCTTAGTTGATAACTACACGGTCCCCCCCGTTCAGTTTACAGAAAAACAAGCAAACGCTCTTGTTACCGCCGAGCATATTATTAACCAATCTAAAGACAGTTCTTTTGTTAATGACTTTAACGAGGCACTCACCAAGATTAAGTCTGTTTTTAAAACTTCTATCCAGGAAAAAAGCGAGCTATTAAGTGGTAAAATTCATGTTTTTAATTGGGAATATGAAGAATTATCTAGCAATGCATTATCCGAAATCCAGCTTGCTATTACCAATTTTAATGTGGTTGAGATTAATTATCAAAAAGCGAATGACTCCAGTATTTCGTTCAGGGAGATTGAACCGTGTGCCATGTACTCTACTAATAATAAATGGATTTTGATTGCTTGGTGCCATTTAAGAAATGATTATAGAGCCTTCAGAATAGATAGAATCCAACATTATAAAATTCTCGCCACTACCTTTCAAGATCGAAAATTTAGCATTCAAGAGTACTTCTTGTCCTCTCCTTACAGAGAACATCAATAGCTAAACTAGCTACCAATTCAAGTCTTATCTTAATTCATTCTGAGTTTTTATTCAATAAAACTCGTTCAGATTGATTGGGATTTTTTTGTGTATAAATCATAAATAATAGTTAAACTATCATATATTAATAGTATTACTATTAAATTTGCGAGTGTATGAAAAGTTTAGCAATTAATATTACCATCAATCCAGAGCTGTATAGCAAGAATCCCGAATCATCTGAATTAGGAAAAAAAATTATCCAGCATAGCATCGTAATGATTAATGAATTGGGTTTTGAATCATTTACATTTCGGAAGCTAGGTATTGCTATTGGTTCCAACGAGAGCTCCATTTATCGTTATTTCGATAGTAAGCACGCACTACTCGTATATCTCATTAATTGGTATTGGTGCTGGATAGAGTATACACTTGTTTTTATTAATGCGAACATCACCGACCCTAATGAGCGACTTGAAAATGCCATTAAATTGCTTACTGAGGATGTAAAAGAAGACAACTCCGTAACCTTTATTAATGAGGTATTGCTGCATAAAATAATTATAGCAGAGTCATTTAAGGCATATCATACAAAAGATGTTGATGCTGAAAATGAAAAAGGTTTTTACAAAACATATAAGAAAGTAGTGAAGCGCATTAGTGACATTGTTTTGGAAATCAATTCTGATTTTGAGTTTCCACATATGCTCATTTCAACTGTTATTGAAGGTGCTCATCATCAACGTTTTTTTTCAAAGCATTTACCCTCGCTTACTGATTTTGAAGAAGGAAAAAACAATATTGTTCGATTCTATACAAATCTTGTCAAAAGCGCAATTAGCTAATGTTTTTCCAGCGTGATAACATATCGTCTTTATTGAAAAATATGGTCATAACAGTGGTTTTCTTGGCCGCACTTTTACAGCCGATTACTCAAACATTGGCAATTTTTTGTGAAGAGCATCTAGAATTGATCGAAGTTGATCAGGCTGAAGATTCTGATAATCCAGAGGAAAAAGAAGAGTCTGCAAAAGATAAAAAACTGAAATATCATCATGCTCAATTTTACGCAAATGCAGCTACCGTGGTCGACACATCATCAAATTATCCCACATCTGTTAGTTACGAAGGGATTCTTATTGAAATCCCTATACCACCACCAGATTCCACGGTGCTATAACTTCAACCGATTTTATTTAAAGTTCATTGATTCATCGTCAAATGAATCCTTTTTTAATGTTATATAATATAACCAATTATGGAAAAAATTCTGTCGCCATGGCAGCGCTTTATAGGTTTGCTTCAGCTAGATAAAAAAGATATCAAACAGATATTTTTCTATGCTGTTTTCACGGGTTTAGTAGCCTTATCACTACCATTGGGTATACAAGCCATTATTAATTTAATCCAAGGAGCACAAATTTCAACTTCATGGATTGTACTTGTAGTTCTAGTAACCTTGGGAGTTGCTTTTCAAGGTGGACTTCAGCTAATGCAAATTCGAATATTAGAGAATATACAACAAAAGATTTTTACCCGATCATCATTTGAGTTTGCTTATCGTTTTCCCAAAATAAAGACTAGCGAGTTACGAAATTATTACCCGCCAGAATTGGCAAATAGGTTCTTTGATACGCTTACCGTACAAAAAGGATTATCAAAAATTTTAATTGATTTCCCAGCAGCAGTGCTTCAGATTATTTTTGGAATTGCCCTTTTGTCGTTCTATCATCCGTTTTTTATTATCTACGGGTTATTACTGGTACTTTTAATATACTTTGTTTTCAAGTTTACCGCTAAAAAAGGATTAATTACCAGTTTAGAGGAATCAAAAAATAAGTATAAGGTAGCACATTGGATTCAGGAAATTGCGCGCGCTTTAATAAGTTTTAAACTTTCCGGTAACACGCAATTGGCAATGAAGCGAAATGATGCACTGACGACGGAGTATCTTGAATCTAGAGAAAATCACTTCAAAATTCTTATTCTTCAGTTCATTCAGATGGTTGGTTTCAAAATTTTGGTAACCGGTGGTTTATTAATTATTGGTGGATTATTGGTGCTTAATCAGCAAATGAACATAGGGCAATTTGTAGCCGCCGAAATTATCATTCTATTAGTCATCGCTTCAGTTGAAAAACTGATATCGGGCTTAGAAACTTTTTACGATGTACTTACCTCACTAGAAAAAATTGGACAAGTAGTCGATAAAGAGATCGAAGCGCAAGAGGGAATTGATCCTTTTGCCGGTAATCAGTCTTTAAAAATAGAATTAGATGCAGTCGAGTATAAAACTCCTAATGGTAAAATCATTCTTGAAGACATCAATCTTTCAATCAAAGAAAATGATCGCTTACTGCTTGATGGGGCTGCAGGTTCCGGTAAAACTACACTCTTAAAATTACTGTCTGGGTTGATCGAGCCGACATTGGGAACCATATACGTCAATGATTCTTCTTTAAAAGGAGTGTTTCCAAATCGCTATCGCAACAAAGTGGGGCAACTCCTACCTGAACAACAACCTTTTGAGGGCACTATTTTAGAAAATATAACCTTTGGAGATCCGTCCATCCCCTTAGAAAGAGTAAATGAAGTTTTGAACAATCTAGGTTTGTTACCATTTATAAAGCAGCAGGAAAACGGTCTTCAATCAATGCTATATCCTGAAGGGCAGCAAATACCTTTTACAGTTTCTAAAAGAATTGTTTTAGCCAGAGCAATTGTGCACCAGCCGCAGTTATTGCTACTAAAAGATCCTCTGGAGCATTTTGAGGCAAGCGAGGCTGAACGTATTATTAACTATTTAATAGATGACAAGCAACCATGGGCTCTAGTGGTTTCATCTAGAAATGATTTGTGGAAAAAAGTAACCAAGAATACCATCCGATTAGAGGATAAAACTATTAAAGAATCATAAGATGCTAAATATTTCAAATAATCAGTTGAATAAAAAGGTAACTCTTAAGGGATATAAGGCACATGAAAAGGCCTTTAAAAACCAGCATTTTAAAATGTTTAACAGGTTTCTGTACACTTTTGCGGGTATTGCGATCATCATTTTGTTCCTACCCTGGACACAAAATGTAACCGGTAATGGCTATGTGACCACCTTAACACCCGATCAAAGACCACAGACCATTCAATCACCCATACCAGGTCGAATTGAAAAATGGTATGTAAAAGAAGGAGATTTTGTACAAAAAGGAGATACCATTTTGTATATATCAGAAATTAAAAATGAGTATCAAGATCCGCAGTTAGTGGAGCGCACTAATCAGCAGCGAGATGCAAAAAGTCGGTCGGTTACTTCGTATCAAGAAAAAGTGAAGGCCCTAAAAAATCAAATGCAAGCACTCACTAAAGAACGCATTTTAAAACGTACACAAGCCGAAAATAAGCTAAGACAAGCAAGGTTTAAAGTAGAAAGTGATAGTATTGATCTAATTGCCGCTAAAACAAATCTAACTATTGCGCAACGACAGTTTGATCGTACTACTACCCTACAAGCGGAAGGCTTAAAAGCTGTAACTGATGTAGAAGCCAAACGGTTAAAACTGCAAGAGACGCAGGCCAAGTTAATATCTCAGGAAAATAAGTTACTTGCTAGTAAAAATGAAGTTATTAACGCTCAACTTGAGATCAACCGTATTGATGCTAGCTATGCTGATAAGATTGCAAAATCTCGAAGTGATCGATTCACAGCAGAATCAAATCAATTTGAAGCAGAGGCACAAGTAACCAAGTTAGAAAATCAGACAGCTAATTACAAAATACGCAATGAGTTGTATTACATAACTGCACCGCAAAACGGTTATATTAACAAAGCCATAAAAGGTGGTATCGGAGAAACTTTCAAAGAAGGTGAACAGTTGGTAGGCATTATGCCATCAAACTATGATTTGGCGGTTGAAACTTATGTAAGTCCGATCGACTTACCATTGATGCACTTAGGCGAATCCGTTAGAATTCAGTTTGATGGCTGGCCTGCTATATTTTTTAGTGGGTGGCCCAATGCATCATTCGGTACATATGCAGGAAAAGTAGTTGCCATTGAAACTTTCATTAGCGAAAATGGAAAATTCCGAATTCTCATAGCTCCAGATAAGGAGGAAACAGAGTGGCCGGAAAATGTGCGAGTGGGCTCCGGTGCATATACCATTGCACTCTTGGAAGATGTTCCTATATGGTATGAATTATGGAGGCAACTTAACGGTTTTCCGCCTAACTACTATACTCCAGAAAAAGCAGATACTAAAAACGACGAAAAAAAATGAGAAAACATTTTAGTTGTTTATTAATTGTAAGCTTGATATTTTGTTGTAGTACCATTAGTGGTCAAACAGACAGTATCCCTTCAAATATTCTAAGTTTTGAAGAGTATTTGGCTTATGTGAAGAAGCACCATCCCCTTATAAAGCAGGCAAATCTGACACTGAATATAGGAGAAGCCAATCTGCTTAGAGCAAGGGGTGGCTTTGATCCTAAAATTGAAGTAGACTATGATCGAAAGAAGTTCAAGCAAATTGAATATTATGATCAGCTGAACACTACTTTTAAAATACCCACGTGGTACGGTATTGAGTTTAAAGCTAATTTTGAGGAAAATTCAGGACAATTTTTAAATCCAAATCTTTCGGTACCTGATGATGGTCTTTATAGTGCTGGTGTTTCATTTTCCTTAGCTCGAGGTTTTTTGATTAACGAACGGATGGCCGATTTAAAAAAGGCTAAATTCTTTAGAGAACAGACACAAGCGGATAGAAATTTGTTAGTGAACAATATAATTTTTGAAGCTAGTAAGGCCTATTTTAAATGGATAGAGGCTTATAATGAAGAGCAAATTTTTATCAGTTTCTTAGAGAATGCGTCAATTCGTTTAGAAGCGGTAGAAAAAAGTGTAGAGGCTGGTGATAAACCGCAGATTGATATTACAGAAGCAAGAATAGCCTTTCAGAACAGAAAGTTAAGTCTAGAAGCTGCTACTTTAAAAAGAAGAAAAGCTACCCTTGAAGCAAGTAATTTTTTATGGATCAATGACGTCCCATTAGAAATTGAAGAAAATGTCGTACCAAATCTCCCTACCGAGGTAATAGTAAGGAACGCTTTATTCCTTGAAGGAATTACTGATACCACCGCTTTACAGCAAAACCATCCTAAACTACTAAGTTTAGATGCAAAAATAAAGGGGCTTAAAGTAGAGCGCTCACTAAAAAGAAATAAACTACTGCCGAGAATTGACCTGCAGTATAACTTCTTGACGGAACAATACGATCAGCTTAATTCACTAAATACGGCAAACTATAAAAGTGCTGTAAATATTAGTTTTCCAATATTTTTGAGAAAAGAACGAGGGAATCTAAAACTTGCGAATTACAAGTTACAAGATGCACGCTTCGAACGAATGTCCGAATCCTTAAAAATCCAAAATAAAATATCGGCGGTAAATACAGAAATTAGATCATTAAATGAGCAAAATGGTTTAATTGATCTTATTGTTGAAGATTATGAAAGATTGGTAAAAGCCGAAGAGCGGAAGTTTTTCTTGGGTGAAAGCTCCTTATTTCTAATAAACTCTCGAGAACAGAAATTAATTGATTCTAAACTTAAAGCCAACAGCCTGAGTGTAAAATTGTTAAATGCAAATACCTTATTATATAATTCTTTAGGTTTGGTTAACTAATGTAGGAGACATTCTTATAAACAGATGTTTCGTAATTTTACGCTTTAAATTTCAGCCCTTGATCTTCTTTAAAAAGAAAACCACCAAGTTATCAGACCTAATTCCAAAGGGATATGTTGACATGCATTCTCATTTATTGCCAGGTATTGACGATGGATCTAAAACGATCTACCAAACTACAAAACTGGTTAAAATGCTTAACGAAATTGGAGTGGAGCATTTTATAACCACTCCGCATATTATGGATGATGTTTGGCCCAATACTACTGATAAGATCAATAACAAACTGATAGAAACAGCTAACCTTTTAAAAACATTCAAAATAAACTTTAGTTCATTCTCTGCAGCGGCAGAGTATATGATTGACGACTTATTTTTAAAGCGATTGAATAGCAAAGATTTATTAACACTTGGCGATGACTATTTGCTAGTTGAGATGTCAACGTTTAATCCCCCCATTAACATTCTAGAGATTATTTTTGAAGTAAAGGTAGCAGGATATAAGCCCATTTTGGCGCATCCAGAACGATATGGATATTATTACAATAAATACGGAGCATTTAAGGAATTAAAAAAAGCCGGATGTTTTTTTCAATTGAACCTACTATCACTTACAGACTATTATGGTAGTCAAGTTCAGGACATCGCGTATAAGTTATTGTCAGATAATTTAGTTGATTTTACGGGAACAGATGCCCATAATGAAAGGCATATTACCAAACTAAGTGACTTTATACCGAATAAAGAAATTGATCAACTAGAAAAGTGCTTAAAAGCAAATGATGTTTTTCTCACTAACTAGCTTTTTTAAACCAGCTAAGCGGATTCAAACTAAATTTTTTCTTTCCACCGTTCGCTTCAGTACCGTAATAACCGCTCCCATAACTTCCATAATACCCAGTGCGACGATCTACCGCATTTAGAAGAACTGCCATATTTGGCAATCTTTTTTCACGATACATCGTTTCGATGTTATTCAACATTTTCACATCGGTAAAATCTGCACGTACGATATATATTGTAAGATCCGATAGTGGGGCAATTAACATTGTATCAGTGACCAAACTAACCGGAGCTGAATCAACAACAATGTAATCGTAATTATCCTTTAAATACTCAAAGAGTCTATTAACTTTATCCTGCATGAGTAATTCAGCAGGGTTTGGAGGTATTGCCCCAGAAGAAATCACATCAAACCAATCATTCTCCTCATATTTCAGGATTACATCTTCAGGTTTAACTGCTGGCTTTGTAATATAATTAGATAATCCATTGACGAGATCCTTTTCTGGTATATTAATAAACTCATGAAGTTTAGGGTTACGCATATCCGTACCCACCAAAACTACTTTTTTACCGGTCATAGCCAAGGTCGAAGCCACATTCACAGAGACCAACGTTTTACCTTCCCCTGATATGCTAGAAGTAACAAAAATTGTTTTGCCTTTTTCTTTTGTGCCAGCAAGAAGAAAGTCGAGGTTCGTCCTTAGTATTCTGAACGATTCAGCAAACCCGGATCTGTCTTTTTTGGAGATCAATACTTTATCGCGCCTTCTCATTCTTGGTATATCGCCAACTAAAGGTGCACTTAATTTACCTTCAATGTCATCTTTACTATGAATCTTACTATCTAATAGGCCCTTTATATAAATAACCCCAAAAGGGATCACTAACCCCATTAGAAAAGCACCAGCAAATATCATCTTTCTATTCGGTGATACTAACGATGCAAATTGTCCTACCGCAGGATCAATAACTTTTGAGTTTGGTTTTGTAACGGCTAACGAAATAGCTGCCTCTTCTCTTTTTTGTAACAGAAACAAATAAATTTGCTCCTTAGTTTCCAATCTTCTTGTGATATCTCTTAATTCTCTTTCTTGCCCTGGAACCGAAGTTAACTTGGAATCAAGAACAGCGTTTTGATCTCTTAAGGTAGACAGTTGTATTGAAATAGACTGCGAAATGGTATTTAAACTTTGCTTAAGATTAGACTTTAAATTCTCCAGCTGTTGCGTCAAATTAATCACAGTAGGGTTTCGTAAAGTTGATGATTCTAAAAGTGATTTTCTTTGCGCTGCTAAAATATTGTAGTTGGTCACACTTTGCGCTACCGATGGAAAAGTACCTCCTAAACTTGTTGATAAGGCTTCATAATTTTGACCTTGTGTGTTAACGGACTGAATCATGAAATTGATTAGTCGTTGTTGGGTGGTCAATTCTTTTATTTGAGTCTCGTTTGCAGTATCTGCCGATAGGAAAACCCCCACTTCAGAGTCAATATCTGTTAATTGATTTGACGATTTAAAAAACACCGCATCTTTATCAGCTTGTGAGAGATCTTTATAAACCACATCAAGCCTATCATTAATAAACTTAATGGTGTTCACAGAAACCTGATTCTTATCAGCAACATATGCCTTATTATAGTAATCTATCAGGGTGTTGACAACATCTGCCCCCTTTTCACCTACTGTATCGGATAACGATATACTAATTACGTTGGCATTTGTTTTGTTTTGAACCACACTAAGGTTATTTCTATAAATTCTTGAAACATCAGAAACTGGCGATAATTTAACCATTATTACGCTACCCACGTATCTTCCCATTTGTTTCACATTGGGTGTAATTATGATATCGCTAAAACCTAACTCGACACTTTCTCCAAATGAGTATGTACCTAATACATCTTCATTCTCATTTTTTAAAGTGAACGTTGATGGCGACTTAATTTCAACAATGAACTTTGCTGAAGATCGATACACAATGGAATCGTTGGCCAAGAAATTAACCGTAAAAAGTGAAGAATTATAGTTCTCTTTATAAGCAATTCTTCCTAATGAAAAATATTGAACATTAATTTTTAAATCTTTTACCACATTTTCCATCAATGTGCGTGATTTAAATCTTACTATTTCGCTTTCAATTTTGTTTTGACTATTCGAGACAACTCCAAGTTCTCCTAAAGCGGCAAGGTCCGGCCCCCCGCTATCCTTTTCATCAACAATCATTACGGTTGCGTTCACTAAATACAAAGGAACAGCATACCTTAAATACAGAAACGCTCCTAAAAGGAACGTCACCATGGCTATAACAAACCAGTACCAATACCTTGTATAGTTTGAAATTTCCTTTTTAATGTCGAATCCGCTTTTTTGAAAATTTACAACATCATCATTTCTAGGTGATTCTTGAAAAGGATCCATTTTACCGCAATTAATTGTTTAACGTAGTGATCAGTGTAGCAGTTGCAATACCAAGACCTGCAAGCGATACAATAACAGCAAACAAGTTAGGATTTGAACCTGCAGTCCTTACTTCAGCAATATTTGGTTCAACGTATATCACGTCATTTTGCCTTAAGTAATAAGCCGGAGAATTAAATATTTCCTTTGAAGTAATATCGATTCTAAAAAATTCTTTTACCCCATTTACATCTCTAATCACCAAAATATTATTTCTTTTCCCTCGAATTGTTAGATCTCCAGCCAATCCTAACGCTTCTACAATTGTCAGTCTTTCATTTGGAATTGTAAAACTACCTGGAGCCGAAACCGCACCTGTAACCGTTATCTTAAAATTTGAAATTCTGATATCAACCGTTGGGTTTTTAAGATACACTTTAAGCTTTTCGGTTAACAATTCAGCAGCTTCTGTTCTTGAAAGTCCAGCTACCTTAACCTTTCCAACCACTGGGAATGTAATATTACCTTCACTATCTATAAGATATCCTGTGGTAACCCCGTTTTCTTGTTCTTCACCAGGGGAAATACGATTGAAAGGCCTAGATGATTCCGGATTTTCAGTTGTAACAACAATATTCAATATATCATCAACTTGATATTTAGGAACAAAATCTGTTACTGCTACTAACTTCTCGTTACTTGATGCTCCTTGAAAATAAATTACATCTTTAGGAGAGACACAGGAATTTAGTAATCCACATAAAACCACAAAATAAAGAGGTATGTTTAGCTTTGATAATAGTTTATTCATTATTAATTATTTAGATAACTACACTAGGTTTAAAGTTAATAAAACTTCCAATCCTCAACTATCTTGAGTAAGCATTTTTGGAACTTTTGAACTTACTTGCTTGTCCAATTTTTCAAAGGTAGAATTATTAGAAACAAATTCCGGTACTATTTTTTTAATCGCTAGAACCACTTTCTCATCTTCTTCCAACAAATCCATCAAACAAAGCTCCTCTATCCTATTGGTCAACTCAGCGCAATTATCATTATTAAACATTCCTATCATGATCTTAGGATGATGGGTAGGCCTGGTATTTTCGTCGTTTGCCAGTAATTCTTCATAAAGCTTTTCCCCCGGTCTTAAGCCAGTAATTTCAATATTAATATCTTCCGGATACTTCAGGCCGGAAAGATGAATCATCTTCTTGGCTAAATCAAATATCTTTACGGATTCACCCATATCAAAGATAAAAATCTCCCCTCCACTACCCATTGTACCGGCTTCAATTACCAATTGAGAAGCCTCGGGAATCGTCATGAAATACCGCGTCACTTCTTGATGCGTAACTGTTAGGGGGCCACCTTTATCAATTTGCTTCTTGAAAAGTGGAATTACCGAACCATTTGAACCCAAAACATTACCGAAACGGGTAGTAATAAACTTCGTATTAGATGTTCGTTGCAAGCATTTAATGTACATTTCTGCCACTCGTTTTGTTGCGCCCATTACGTTTGTTGGGTTTACAGCTTTATCAGTGGATACAAAAACAAATTTATTAACGCTGTACTTTGCAGAAAGGTCAGCTATATATCGTGTCCCTATAATATTTATCTTAACCGCTTCAGAAGGGTTTGCTTCCATTAAAGGCACATGTTTATACGCTGCCGCATGGAACACCATTTTTGGTTTATATTTTTTGAAAATAGTCTCCATACGCTGGTAATTTCTTACATCAGCAACTATGGGAACAAAGTTGTTTATACCTTTTCTAAGCAACTCTTGTTGTAAATCGTATAAAGGAGATTCTGCCTGATCTACCATCACCAAAGTTTCACAAGGGTACGCTGCAATCTGCCTGCTGATTTCACTACCAATAGACCCTGCTGCCCCTGTAATCATCACCACCTTTCCATCAACTTCTTTAGAAATTTCAGGGTTATCAAGTTTAATAGGTGTTCTTTCTAAAAGGTCTTCTATTTGTATTTGTTTGATTTGAGAAGCATTTAGATCTCCATTAATCCAGTCTTTGACAGGAGGTACGATCTTTACTTGCACATTAATATCAACGGCTTTATCAGTGAGTTTTTTAAGTTGAGTACTACTGATATTTTGAATGGAAATTATAATTTCATTAACCTGATGCTTCTCTATGAACTCTTTGGTAATTGCTTGTTTTGAAAAAACAGTAACCCCATTTATTCTTTTTCCTACTTTCTTATTATTATCGTCTACAAATCCAACTACAGAAACTTCTCTGGTGGTATCGTTGATCAGAGCGCCATATGTAATGAGTCCAGAGTCGCCGGCTCCATAAATCAATACCCTTGAAGAACTTTCTAATCGGAAAATAACGTACTTATATGAAACTTTGAAGACTAATCTACTTACCGTTAAAGCGATAATATTTAACAAGTAATGAATAAATATTACTGAAACTGGGATATTTAACACATTCGAAAAACCAAAGGTGCGGTTTAAAATAATAAAACCACTGCAAAACATAATTAAAATGCTGACTGCCTCGAATAAATTGTAAGCATCTCTAAGTCCCGTGTGTCTAACTACTCCTTTATAAGAACCTACTATTAAAAAACTGATCAAAGAAAAAAGCAAAACAACAGGAAGTTGCAGTAAAAAACTTTCGTAATTAAAGGAGAAAGTCAAGCCGCTTTGCACACCGTACGCCAATAGGAATGTAATAGCAACAATGATAAGATCAATTACCAGCACTAACCATTTAGACGCATAATTCTGTCCTTTTTTAGCAAGAATATCTCTAAACATTTAATACGCTTTTAATTATAGAAACAACTTTTTCCAAGTCTTGCGCATCTAAATTACTTCCACTTGGCAAGCATAAACCCCTTAAAAACAGATCCTCTGAAACACCATTAGTATAACTAGGCGCATTGTTAAATACAGGTTGCAAGTGCATCGGTTTCCATAGCGGTCTTGATTCAATATTCTCTGCTAGTAAAGCAAGTCGAATTTGTTCTCTTAATTCGTATGATGATGTAAGTATTGCTGATAACCACCGATTCGAGAAATATCCGTCCGGTTCATCAATAAATTCTATTTCATCATAACCTTTTAAATTACGAACATAAAAATCGTAATTCGCCCTTCTGGCTTCAACACGGTTATCCAAAACCTGTATTTGTCCTCGACCTATTCCGGCAATTACATTACTCATTCTATAATTATATCCGACTTCCGAATGCTGGTAGTGTATAGCATTATCTCTAGCTTGCGTAGATAAGTAAACGGCTCTTTCTTTTAACGCTTCTGATTTAGTTAATAAAGCACCTCCACCAGATGTAGTTATAATCTTATTCCCGTTAAAGGATAATATTGCAATATCACCAAAAGTACCACAGTTAATACCTTGAAATAAGCTACCTAAGGACTCTGCACTATCCTCAAGAACGGGAATATCGTATTTCTTGGCAATAGTGTGAATTTTATCAACTTGGTAAGGCATTCCATACAAATGAACCGCAATGATAGCCTTAGGTTTTATACCATTACTCATTCTATCCTTAATAGCAATTTCAAGCTGTTCAGGGTCCATATTTCCAGTCAACCGTTCGCTATCAACAAAAATGGGGGTTGCCCCCTGATAAGCAATTGGGTTTGCAGAAGCCGAAAAGGTCATACTTTGGCATACAACTTCATCACCTGACGTTACGCCTAATAAAATTAACCCCAAATGTATTGCCGATGTTCCAGAAACCAAGGCTGCTGCATGAATACCCTCACCTAAATATGCTTCAATATCCTTTTCAAAACCGTTGACGTTGGGTCCAAGAGGGGCAACCCAATTGGTGTCAAAGGCATCATTAACAAAGTTTCTTTCATTACCGCTCATATGCGGTGATGAAAGCCAAATTTTTGCATTGGTTTTTGTATTGGTAATTGCCATGTTGTTTACAAGATGAAGTTTTCTAACGACCCTCCAATAACAAATATTGTCATATTTTTTCGGTTGTCATTCTTAAAACAATTTTAATCGTTAAAACCCTACCGTAGTTCGATAAGCGGAGTATTAATTTTTAAGTAAAATCAATTATTTAAGCGAAAAAAAATAATGAATAAATACAGCCCCGTATTATTCGTCAAAAAACAAAATAAACTGGTTACTTTACCTCTTCAACAAATTATTTGGAATATTGAATTAATTTGAACGATATTTCCGCTAATTAAAACCAAAAATGACTTTCTGCTAGATTTACCTGTATATGCTATTCAATTCGATAGACTATTTCCTTTTTTTACCCTTCGTTTTTATAATTTACTGGTATTTACTTAAAACTCGAATCAAATCACAGAACCTGTTCCTATTGATTTCAAGTTATATTTTTTATGGCTGGTGGGATTGGCGTTTTCTTTTTTTAATTATTGGAAGTACCATCGTGGATTTTCTTGTCGGATTACAAATCAATAAACATGAGAATCAAACAAAAAGAAAAATATGGCTATGGGTCAGCATTGTGTTCAACGTTGGCCTTCTTGGGTTTTTTAAGTATTATGATTTCTTCGCAGATAGCTGGGTAAATGCGGTTGAAACTTTGGGTTATACGATAAAAAGTAATTGGACCCTGAATGTTATCTTACCAGTTGGAATATCTTTCTATACATTTCAGACCATGTCATATTCCTTAGATATCTATTTTAAGAGATTGCAACCAACTAAGGATTTTTTACCATTTGCGACATTTGTTGCCTTTTTTCCCCAACTTGTAGCAGGACCAATAGAACGTGCCTCCAACCTACTGTCACAAATACAGACAAAAAAAACCTTCGATACTAACCAGTTTACAAATGGAGTAAAACTTATTCTTTGGGGATTATTCAAGAAAATAGTAATTGCAGACTCTCTTGCCCCAATAGTTGACGATATATTTGCAAATTATGGAACGTATCCTTCTTCAACATTAATTCTTGGAGTTACCTTATTTAGTTTTCAGGTTTACGGTGATTTTAGCGGTTATTCTGACATTGCAATTGGCACGGCCAAACTATTTGGTATCGAACTAATGTCAAATTTTAAATTCCCAATATTTTCTAGAAACGTTGCTGAATACTGGCAACGATGGCATATTTCTTTAAGCACTTGGTTCAGACATTACCTTTACATACCCCTTGGGGGCTCGAGAGTAGGAAAGGCAAAAGCGGTAAGAAATATCATCATAATTTTTTTGGTAAGTGGTTTTTGGCATGGTGCCAATTGGACTTTTATTTTATGGGGTGCTTTCCATGCGATAGCATTTATCCCTGTCTTTTTGATGGGGAGGAACACTATTTATAAAGAAAGTGTAGTGGCACAACATAATATACTACCATCCTTAAAAGAGGTTATACAAATTTTGTTGACTTTCATAATTGTTACGTTCTCTCGAATTTTTTTCAGATCAGAATCGGTTGAGGACTCTTTCAAGTATATTAAACAGATTTTCTCTGATTTTAGTTGGGACACCTATTCACATCCTCTGGGGTATAGAATGATTGATTATTTTGTATTAATTGCCGTATTTATTATTTATGAATATTTGATAAGAAAAGACGAAAGATCACCTTTTAAGTTTAAACATAAAGTAGTTCGTTTTATCGCATATGCGTTGGTAGTGTTCGCGATGTTGTTGTTCTATGATGATAAAGTTGATAGGTCTTTTATTTATTTTCAATTCTAAGCGATGAAAAAAATACTTTTTAAAAGCCTTGTATATTTTACTTTACTCATCTTGTTATTAGAGGGTTTGGTAAGGATTTTTCATTTACACAAGTCCTACCCTTATCGCTATATTGATCAAGAAGAAGTTGAAAAGTGGAAACCCCTACAATCTGGTTATCAGGTAACAGGAAACAGAAGGCAAAATTATGTTAAATACAACATCAATAAGCAAGGTTTTAATTCATATAGGACGTTTAGTCCCACTATCGATAAAACAGAAATAGCCATAGTTGGAGACTCATTTATCGAAGGATTTCACCAAAATTATGATAACTCTATTGGGAAAAAAGTGGAAACTCAACTCAACGGAATATCAGTATACGAATATGGATATGCAGGCTATGATTTTGCAGATCAATTACATCTTATTTACAAATACAAATCTCAATTTGATCTTATTGATATGGTTATTCTCGGGATTAAATTTGATAATGACTTTACAAGAGAAAAGTATGCTATTAATACTGATAGAATAGCTATGGAATCACCCACCGTGCGTCTTATTCAAAAAAGCAAACTTATTGTTTATCTTCAAAATATCGGTGTTTTAGATCAGCTTAGAACCAAACTTGCACAAATTTTAACTGTTGGAAAAAAAGAGGAACAGACGGTTATCCAGAAATCTGAAAAAGACATCATAATTCAATCCAACCTAGAAAATTTTGAGAAACTTGCCAACGAATACAATTTTGATAAAAACAAGTTTATACTAATGCTTGAGTCCGATATTAGCCCGAAAATTTTCATTGATTACTTAAAAAAGAATGAATACAAATTTATCGACCTTTCACCAGGTTTTAACAACTCATCAAAGCCAACAACTTTGATTTATGATAGGCATTGGAATGATCACGGTCGTACAATTGTAGCGAACGAAATAGTAAAGGAAATCCAAAAAAGATTTTATTGATTTTTATCTAGATATTTCTCGCCAATTTTTCTATTACGAACAACTTTTGCAGGTGTGCCTAAAGCAAGTTTGTTTGATGCAATATGATTGACAACGGTAGACCCTGCCCCAATTACCGTATGATCTCCAATTGAAATATTTTGAATAACGTTAACGCCTATTGAAATATTTGAATATTTTCCAATACGTACTGACCCACCAATAGTAACACCTGGCGCAAGACTAGAAAAATCATCCATTATGGCATCATGTCCAAGACTAGATTTTGTATTTATAATACAAAAATTTCCAACGGTAGCGCTCACGTTAATTATTCCGGCAGTCAGGACAACTGTACCTTGACCGATAGTACTTTTTGGGCTCAAAATAGCAGATGGGTGTATGACGTTTATAAACTCAAAATTGGGCGCTATTTTTTTTATTCTTTCAACCATTTGAAATCTAACCCAATTATCCCCAATAGCCACTACTCCTTTGGTAACTCCTTTTTTAACAAGTTCAGGTAATATCGATTCGTCTCCTAGGATCTTATATGAATAAAATGGTTTTCCAGGCTCTTTAAATGAATCTATTAAACCATGAATACCATAATTGCTGTTTTGTTCAATGGCATCACAAATGGTTCGCGCATGTCCAGAAGCGCCAATAATAACTATTTCATCCATAATTTAGTTAATTTGAATACTCATTTGTAGTCAATTAATCAATTAGTAGGTCAGCATAAGATTTAATCATAAAATCTGGAATATGTTCTAGATCAAAATATAAGTGATTTGTTTTATGAATGTTTAGACCATTATCAAGTAATGCCAGGGTTTTCCAGCCCAGTTGTTTAGCCGTAACAAAGTCTTTTTTAAAATTATCCCCAATATACCAATATTGAGAAGCTTTAAAATGATTTTGAATTGCATGATAATTGGATATTGATGGCTTTTCACTCCCTATTTCCTCAGAAATCACAATTTTATCAAAATGGCTTAAAAGCCCAAGAGATTTTAGTTTGTTCATTTGGGTGACTACCCTACCGTCAGTAATAAGTCCTAGTTTGCCATTACGAGCCTTAATCTCTTCAATCACCTTTGCAACTCGGTAGAATGGTTTTATCGAAGGTTTATGATTTCTGTAAACCTCCAACAGCTGTTTTTTTGACTTATGGTAGTTTTCTACTAAATATTTAAAGACATCTTGATTGTCTCTATACATTGAAAACATTTTTGCATATAGTTGTAGGCCATCATCAGGATCAACTTGGTAGGCTATTTCTTCAAAAGCAGATTTCAGGTACTCTATTTCATTATATAAAGTATCGTCTAAATCGAAAACTATTACAGTATCCTTATTGATCTTTATAGTCATGCACTAAAATTTCATTATCATAACGTAGCATTAATAAGTTATCCTCCCAAACATCGAAATTTTCTTCAATTTCTTTACCAAAAAGGTACTCTTCAATAATCCATTTTATATAGTTCGCCCCAGATAGATAGGTAAGCGGAAAACCTCCACCAAATCTTGGATTTACTTCTATCCCAACAATTCTTCCATTTTCTTTGTGCTTAAAAAACTGTGCGGTAAGACACCCTCTTGCTCCTTCAACATGCCCCAGATGTTTTTGGAGGTATGGAATGAGCTCATTACGCTCAGTTTTTCCTTTATTCACTTCCCCATCTCTCACTTCTATTCTCTTTCTAGGAACGACACAACACAGTTTGTTGGCGCTATTATAATACAAATCACAAGTGTATTCTTCATAAAAATCATGATCCAGATATTCTAAGAACATTAATTTATCATTTGATAAATGATACGGGGTGATATCTTCTTCTTTTTTAATGATAAACGTATCAACGCTTCGGCTTCCGTCAAATGGTTTTATAAAAAAGGGAAGTTCATATGCGTCTTTGCGATATTCTTTTGCAATTTCTACTCCTTTTTCTTTCAAAAAATCATGAATCAGTCTTTTGTCACGACAACGTTTAACAAAATCCAATGAAGAAATTACCGGTTTAATCCCATAATCCAAAAATACCTTTTCATTAGTAGCTAACAGCTCCAATTCTGTATCAATAGTAGGAATAATGAGTGTAATTTTACTATCCAAACAAATGTCCAAAAGCCTTGAAAAATAGTCCGATTCATTCACTCTAGGAACTGCAAAACATGCATCGGCAACTTCACAAGCAGCAGAAAGTTTAGGATTAGTGTCAACAGCAAATACTTTACCTTTCGGGTACACTTTCGTCAGTTCTTTTTTTATCATGTTTACTAAAGAGACTCTTTTACCGACTGAAGTAACAAGTATATTCATTATTACGTGTTGTTTTACTTTTTATTCGTTAGCCCTATAAGCAGGAAAATAAGTATTTACTATCCTGTGTTCAAGCTGGGCATCATTGAGATCATTACCATCCGATATTAGCGAACGATATACTTTTTCATTAATTACTTTTCTTCCGGTATAGTACAAAACATCTTGATCTTTTGGGTAAAAAGACTTTTTATAGGCATACAAACCATCCTTATTTTCTCTTCCACCACCTAAAACATAATATTTTTTTCCAATACTATGCCCCCATTTCATTGTACTATACTTTAAAAAATCGTTTGGACGTAATCCAAAATACTCTGATTCTGTGCCACCTAAGTATGAATAAATGGAACGTTCTGACAATAACATTATTTCTGTACTAATGGGTGTATTTTCTTTGTAAACAAATGCTATTGCACAGTTTTTAGGGTTTTCCTTAGCTAGCAACTCAAACTTCTTGAAAAATGATTCACTGAAAAAATATTTTTCATCAGCAAGATTGCGTTCCATCGTTCTAATATATATAGATCTACAGGTTGATAATATCTCAGGATTTATATCACCATAAAATATTTCAAATCTCAAATCATTTTTAAGGGCTCTTCGCACGTTATTTCGTACTTTCTGCTTAAAGTTTTCCCATATATCATCAATTGGACGTAGTTTCCCCCTAACATTAACTAAAGAAGGATCTAGGTAACCTGTATAACAACGATAGTTATAATCTAAATTAAATCGTACGAACTCTGTAATTACATCATTATCTATATACCAATTATCAACTTCCTTCCAGAAAAAATCTAAGCTTTCGTTATCAATATCAGGATCATACATTGGTCCACTATATC
Organism: Spongiivirga sp. MCCC 1A20706; assembly: GCF_046524175.1. NCBI lineage: Bacteria > Pseudomonadati > Bacteroidota > Flavobacteriia > Flavobacteriales > Flavobacteriaceae > Spongiivirga > Spongiivirga sp. MCCC 1A20706. The sequence goes on along the minus strand of NZ_JBEFZF010000001.1, from coordinate 388,897 downwards.
CATAAGGAGATGTAGCATCTTTGTATACCGATTTTGTACCCTCTATGTAAACAGGCCTTAGGTATACAGGCATTAAAACAACGGGGACGTTGGACCTATTTAAAACAAAACAATGAAGTGTGTGATCGTCTTCTTTAGTTTTTCTAATAAATTGAAGACTGTTAAATGGATTTCTAAACTTAAATTCAGATACTATTTCTTGATAACGAAGTTCATCTTTACCTGTTTCAATTTTTAAAACATTAAGGGATAAGTCTGATTTTATCTTCATGATTGCAGTACAAATGAATCTTAATTCTCTGAAATTTCTTTTTCAATGGTATCTAATAAATCTCCAACATTGTCCATATCCATTAAATCCATCAAATCAAATTCTATTTTAAATGTTTTTTCAATCTCTGAAATTATCATAATGTGGGTTACAGAATCCCAACCATCAACATCAGCTGCTGTCGTCTCTCTAGAAAGGGAAAAATTAGTATGTTCTAAAACAGCTTCAAAAACTTTAGTTACACTACTTATTAGGGTTTCTTGACTCATTGTTTGTTTTGATTATAATATGATTCTCTTACTTTTTCGCGATCAATCTTACCATTTAGGTTGAGAGGAAAATCAGATATCTTAAACGCTTTTGTTGGAACCATATAGTCAGGTACTTTTGTTTTTAGGTAATCAATAACTGGATTAAAATCCAGCTTATCATTGGTAGTTACCAAAGCTAGTTCAGCGTTGTTTAATGCATTCAATATATCGATAACAAGAATGTCGGGTGAATTACTTATAGCCTTGGCATGATATTCTATTTCAGATAATTCCACTCGATAACCTCTTATTTTTACTTGAAAATCAATCCGACCAACATACATATAATTCCCGTCATCGCTTTGATAACAAATATCACCACTTTTATAATACCTTTTGACAACACCGTTGACATTTTTATCGAAAAATGAACTACTGTTTTTTTTAGGATTGTTCAGGTAGCCTTTGGTTAACTGTTCACCCGCAATACAAAGTTCTCCATGTTCATTTATTCCCAATTCCTGACCATTTTCATCAACAATCAAATAATCCAAATGAGGCCATGGTTTTCCAATGGATAAAATACCTTGGAATTTTTTCACACTGCTTTGATCGTATGCATAATAACTACTGCAAACGGTTGTCTCTGTGGGGCCATAATGATTCAGTATCTTAGCATTTGGAATACTCTTCATCCAATCTAGTACTATGTCCTCAAACAGTTTGCCACCACCAAAAATACAATATCGAACACTTGGAGCATGTATTTTCTTAAAATATGGTTTTAAATAATAAATGATAGAAGGTACCATTTTTAATACCGTAAGTTCGTATTGAGCAATAAGCTTTAGTATCTTGAAATACTTCATACTATTGGGAGGAACTGTGTAAATACAAGCTCCTACAAAAAGCCCTGGCAAAAATGCCGTTAAGGAAGCATCAAATGTAAGATCGTACATCTGAAGGCACCGATCCTTTTTATTCAATTTGAAAATAGCATCACTATTAATGGCAGAAAACAAAGCATTCAAATTTCCAAATGTTATCGGAATTCCTTTGGGCTTACCTGTACTACCACTGGTGTAAATAATATATGCAATTGCTTTTTCATCGAAGGTGATAGCTCCGAAAAGATGTTGATTTGACATCGATGAAAAACCTCTTGTTGATATCTCATTGTAACCATCCTGATAACTCAACTGTTCGTTGGACGAGTTAAAAATGTTGCGGATATCTATATCGGCTAGAATTTCTTGGTTTCTTTTTTTGGGATGGTTCGGATTTATGGGTATATAAGCCTTTCCCTCAAACCAAAGGGCGAAAATTGTTGCGTATGTTTCTAAATCATTATTCGTTATAAGACCAAAATGACATTCATCTTTTAATGATTTCTCTCTTAAAAGTGCTCTAATCACATTAATCGTTCTCATCAAATCACCATAAGTGTAGAATACATCATTAATGCAAAATGCTTCCACACTCTCGTTTTCTTTAAAGGAATTAAAAAGATGATTTAAAAAATTCATTTGATGAGTCTATGCAAATTGGCCATCATGATCACGGATCGTAAGTGCGTTAATATTAAGATCATTATGGACTAAAGAAACAATATTTTTTTCTCTACTAAATATTTTATGATATCGCTTTTTTATTTCTTGTCCTAAAAAGTCATTTTCTGTTTGTAAAACAATAGAATTTGATTTAATAAAGTTCTCCATTAAAGCATCCACACAAATACTTCTAAAATCATTATCAAAAACAAAATAGCGGACAATGAACTCGCTGCCATTAATGTAATATGATAAAAATCCAACAACAGTACCTTTTACTAAAATACTCAAACTTGTATTACCTATTTTATTTGATATACTACCAACAAGGCAAATATGCTTTTGGCTGTTACTCTCTATATTTTCATACTGAGTATTGTCAATTTGCCAATTAACGTATTCCATAGTTTTTGGCACAATATCATCTATAGTATGCTGCTTTAAAAACTCCCATGTTTCATTATCTAATTCCTCTAAATATTGATAAGTGTACACGCCTTTTTTCTTACTAGCAATTCGTTTATTTAGTATTTGAATCGTCTTGAAGGAAAGTTTTTCAAAAAACTTCAGTATTGGTTTTAAGAAGTGTAGCGTTGGCTTTTTTAATAAAATAAGATTCGCATCTAAACTAAAAACTATGAAAAAGCGCCTTCGTGATCCCACTTTTGTAAATGGTTGTTTTTCGTAGAAAGCTTCAACCTCTTCTCCCAGATAACGAACAATGATTTGGTTATTAATTGCCTTCAAAGATTTTTTTCGAGTATACGTTGGCAAAATTGTGTCTTTATGCTTGTCGATCACCCACCATCTTAAACTCCAATATATTTTTCTCAATCCGTTTTCTGTTCGGATTATATCTGGAATCATAAAAATAAACGATACTAAAATCTGGCCTTCTAAACCAAGAATGGCACATACATCGTTGTCATCTATTCGGTCATTGCGCAGAAGCCACGCCGCTTTACTTTTTGAAAAAGGGATATATTTCGACTCCTGCCAATAGGTATTTTCTGCCAATGCTTTTTTGATGTCATTTTTGGTAACCGCTACCAGTTTCAATTTTTCCTTCATATCAATAACCTAATGAAATCTTCCTAAAAAAACATCGACATAAACATTCACACTTTAACAGCGGACGAACTTACCATAACATTTTTTAATAAAAACCATCAACTCTTTAAAAACCTCATAATATTCGTTATATGCGATATTTATTTACGAATTAAAAATTAATATTTAGCCCTCACCAAAAAATATTCAGATACGTAATCTCTTCAAATAACTAATAATTGATCCAATCGTCCTATTTGTGTAAGAAATGTAAATAAGTTTTTTTATCATCACGATCGAAGTAAGAATTTCTTAAAACAATATGAAAAATAATATCAGATCGGCTCTCGTTAACTTACTTGCTAACACTCTTGGTAATGTTCTTGTTTTCTTCTTACCAAAAAAGGCAGCGCGATTAAAGCATGAAGGACTTACGGTCATCATGAAGGACCATAAACTATCATTTGGAGATCGCTTGATGAGAAGGGCGATATTAAAAAAAGTAGAAAAAAGAAACAATCCCTCTCAGCTATCAAAGCTACATGATAATTATTGGATAAACCAAGGACATGTTTTCTTCTCGGCAACCGAAAACGAACTACAAGAAAACCACTTACCCAGAACACAGTTTATATTTGATACACTTAAAAACAAAATTAGTGAGTCTCAAACCCCAGTAAAAACACTAGTAGAAATTGGTTCGGGCAATGGTATTGTCTTAGACTATTTATCTAACCATTTTAACACTATAGAGAACTTTGTAGGTATCGATTTGAGCGAAATTCAAACAGAAAAAAACAACGAGAAGTATAAAGATAATACTAGACTAAAATTTGTAGCTGACGACGGATTTGAATGGTTTAAAAAGCAGGGACATGACAATATGATTTTAGTAACCTTTCGTGGTGTTCTGGAATATTTTACCGAAGAAAAACTTCAAGATTTTTTTAATTACCTCGGTACCTTAAAAAACATTTTAATCGTTACTATCGAACCCATATGCGCAAATCATAATCTTGAAAAGCAAAAAGCTTCTCAAGTGTATGGTGCAGAACGCTCATTTTCTCATAATTATCCTCATTTACTAAAAAAATCAGGGTTTAAAATATGGCATCATTCTAAACACAAAGAAGAAGGTTTCCCTCATTTTATGAGCTTTAATGGAGCTTCAAATTAACCTTTTATTTACACAAGGTTTTGTTTTTTTTAACTTAATCTAGACTTATGCCTCATTCAACGATAATCTCAATGTATTTGTTTTTACAGTCTTACTTTAGACTTAGAAATTAAATCCTAATCATTAAGACCTCTAAGTTTAATTGGCGTCTTAACATCCCTTTACAGTCAAAAATCTAGGTTACTAAAAATGTACTGGTATGCAATTATCTAAAAAAGATCAACAACTTTTAGAGACCTATAATAATACAAAGATGGATTTTCAAAAAGGAAAATCTATTATCGATGTATTTGCACAACAAGTCGAAAAGACCCCTAATGCCATTTCGGTAATTTTTGAAGAAAAAGAATTAAGTTTTAAACAGATTGATGACTTATCTAACAAATTTGCGCATTATCTTGCCAATACTTATTCAGTATCAAACCATGATCTGATTGGTTTAATGATTGATAGGAGTGAGTTTTTAATTATCTCCATACTGGGTATTTTAAAAGTAGGTGCAGCCTACGTACCGATTTCAATTGATTATCCAGAAAAGCGGAAAGCTTTCATAATAAAAGACAGTAATTGCAAGGTAACTATCGATACTGATGTTTTAAGAGATTTTCAATCTCAAGAACAACATTTGCCTGATACCCCGTTGTCAAGTTTGATTTCTCATGAAGATCTTGCTTACATTATTTATACTTCAGGTACTACGGGAAACCCTAAAGGGGTAATGATAGAACAGCAATCGGTAATAAACTTAATTACCGCCCAAACGGAGTTATACGGAATTGACCATACTGAGAAAATATTACAATTTTCTAATTACTACTTTGATGCTTCAGTAGAACAGATTTTTTTGGCCTTATTTAACGGTGCAACCTTGGCTATTATTGGTAAAGGAGCTTTAAAAAATCATGAGCTGCCTAGTTTTATTAATAATCATCAAATAACGCATCTGAATGCAACACCAAGCTACTTAGAAACCTTGCCGTCTTTATCTCATTTAAAGTCGGTAAAAAGGGTTGTTGCCGGTGGTGAGGCAAGTTCTATTAAACTCGCTAAAAGATTTATTGAGTTTTGTGATTTTTTTAATGCTTACGGTCCTACCGAAAATACGGTTACTTCTACCCTATATAAATATGTAGATGAAGGCACAAATCAACAATCACTTTCAATAGGGAAACCTATTGGTAATGTTAAGGCCTATATCGTATCCAGCAACCTCAATCTTATTCCTTTAGGAGAAGCTGGAGAGTTATGTCTTTCTGGTGAAGGGTTGGCCAGAGGGTATCTCAACCTTCCTGAATTGACAAACGAAAAATTTATTGATAATCCCTTTTTAAAAGGTGAGAAATTATATCGTACCGGTGATTTAGCTAAATGGAGACCAGATGGCACAATAGCGTTTTTAGGACGTATCGACGATCAAGTTAAAATAAGAGGGTATCGTATTGAATTAGGTGAAATCGAAACATATTTAAATGCTTTACCTTCTGTCGAAAGAGGTGTTGTGGTTGCTAGTACACATTTTGGTCAAAATCCAGTTCTTGTAGCTTATCTACAATCTTCAATAACTGAAAAAAACATTGACACCCTAAAAGCTCAACTAGGCGAGCAGCTTCCTGACTATATGATACCATCAATCTATATGTGGGTTGATAAATTTCCTTTAACGCCAAATGGCAAGGTTGACAAAAAAAGCTTACCTACCCCAAAATATGTACGCCCAGAATCCGCTCCTTTGTTAAAACGAGCAAGGAATTCTAAAGAAGACTTAATGGTTGAGGTATGGCAAAGTGTTTTAAATATCCCAAATATTGGTATCAATGATAACTTTTTTGAAATGGGTGGTAGTTCTATTTTGACTCAAAAGCTATCTGCTTCTCTGTCCAAAGAATTTGATACTACCATTGCAGTTACAAAAATATACCAATTTCCTACCATAGCGAAGCTATCAGAACATCTCGGTTTCTTCGAAAAGCAGACAACAAAAAGTAATATCGTAAGAAATTCAAAGAAAAATAGCACCGCGGATATCGCTATCATTGGAATGGCCGGAAGATTCCCCGGAGCTGAATCGATCAAAGAACTCTGGGAAGTATTAAAAAATGGCAAAGAAACCATATCGTTCTTTACACCTGAAGAGTTGGATAAAAGTATTCCTGAAAATATACGCAATGCTCAAAACTATGTTGCAGCTAGAGGTATTGTACCTTCTGCCAAAGCATTTGACGCTAGGTTCTTCGGTATCAACCCTAAACTAGCCTCTGCGATGGATCCCCAACAACGATTATTTTTAGAAATTGCCTGGGAAGTTTTGGAACAAACGGGACACTTGCCAAAGCATTTCGATGGTAGTGTTGGTGTGTATGCAGGTACTGGCACCAATACCTATTACATCAATAATGTTTTGCCAAATAAAGAATTGGTGCAACAAGTTGGAAGCGTACAGGCTAATACCGTTAATGATAAAGATTACATTGCCACTCGAACGGCTTATCATTTGAATTTGAAAGGGCCTGCAGTTAGTGTTCATTCAGCATGTTCAACATCGTTGCTTGCAATTGCAGAAGCAGTTGAAGCTATCAGAACAGGGCAATGCGATGTAGCTTTAGCAGGAGGGTCCAGCGTAACTGCTCCTATGAATAGCGGTCATCTGTATCAAGAAGGATCTATGTTAAGTGCGAACGGTAGATGTAGAACCTTTGATGCCAAAGGAACTGGCACTATGTTTTGTGACGGTGCGGGCGTAGTATTGCTTAAAAGTTTAGATGAAGCTGAAAAAGATAATGATCAAATTTATGCGGTTATAAAAGGAATTGGTCTTAACAATGATGGTGGGGATAAAGGTAGTTTCACTGCACCGAGTATTGAAGGACAATCAAATGCAATTTCAAAAGCGTTAATTGATGCTAATGTAAACCCAAATGAAATAAGTTATGTAGAGGCTCATGGAACTGCAACTCCTTTGGGAGATCCCATTGAAATGGAAGGATTACACAAAGCATTTGGAGACACCAAAAAAAAGGGTTTTTGTGCTATAGGTTCGATTAAAAGTAATATGGGGCACCTAACTGCAGCTGCCGGTGTTGCAGGCGTTATAAAAACGGCTCTATCAATGAGACATAATAAGATTCCCGCATCGTTAGGTTTTGAGGTTCCTAATCCAAAAATAGATTTTGATAACAGCCCTTTTTATGTAAATAACACATTGACAGATTGGATTACTGATCAACCTAAAAAAGCAGGAATCAGCTCGTTCGGTGTAGGCGGCACTAACGTTCATATAGTACTGGAAGAATATAGGAAAAAGGATACGTCAAAATCAATTTCTACAAAACCTGCACAACTACTAACATGGTCTTCAAAGTCATCTGCAAGTCAAGAATTATATAAAAAATCACTTGGATACTACTTAAAAGAAACCAACGATTCACTTAGTGATGTATCGTTCACATTACAAACTACACGAGACGTTTTTAAGCATAGAAGTTTTATGGTCACTTCGGATAAAAAAAGTGCGGCTGAAAAAATTCTATCCGAAAAAAGTATTCATATCAAGTCAAAAGAACTTAAAGTACTTCCAAATGACCTAATATTTATGTTTCCGGGGCAAGGATCACAGTTTTTGCAAATGGGACTTGACCTTTACACACATGAGCCGGTTTTTAAAGATTCCATCGATGCTTGTGCCGATTTCATTCTAGAAGAGTTCGATTTTGATCTAAGAACAATCATTTATCCTAACAATCATAGTGATGACGCTGTAAACACTTTGAAAGATACCAGATATACGCAACCAGCAATTTTTGCTATTGAATTTGCGTTGGCCCAGCTTTGGATGAGCTGGGGAATTCAACCTAATATCTTGACTGGACACAGTATAGGTGAGTTTGTTGCTGCCCATCTAGCAGGTATATTTGATCTGGAAGATGCCTTACGGTTAATAACACGAAGAGGCAAATTGGTAAGTGAATTACCAGGTGGAAGCATGTTAAGTATTCGTGCTTCGGCAGCTGAGGTAAAAAAATCACTTCCGGATACTTTGTCCATGGCAGCGATAAATTCAGATAATCTATGCGTTGTATCGGGTACTGAACATGATATTAGGGAATATATAGAAATGCTAAAAGAGGAAAATATTCCTAGCATATTTTTGGCAACGAGTCACGCCTTTCATTCGTATATGATGAATCCGGTATTATCTACTTTTGAAGACGAAGTCAAAAAAATCAACCTGAAAATACCTCGAATACCAATTATTTCGACAGTCACTGGAAAATGGCTCAAGGATGAAGAGGCTACAGATCCATTGTATTGGGTAAATCACTTACGAGACACCGTTCAATTTTCGGATGCTCTAGATACTATGATAGCTCTTGGTAACCCCATATTACTCGAAGTTGGACCAGGAAAGGCGCTAACCACTTTGGCATATCAAAAAAAGGAAAGTAAAAAACTCACCGCTATACCAAGTTTACCGATTCCTAAACGGAATGAAAATGCATATCATACCGTATTACATGCAACTGGTGAATTATGGTTAAATGGTATAGAACCAAATTGGAAGGACTGTTATGAAATTGATAAAATGCGAAAGGTCAGCTTACCATCATATGCTTTTGATAAAAAGCCATGTTGGGTTGAACCCCCGATGATAGAAAACAATACCTACAATAATATTCAAACTACAGCAAGTAACACTGTGATTAATAATGTTACTGCCCCTTTACCAGAAGTAAAAAAGACTGTTATGAGAAAAACAATTATTCTAAAAGAGATTGAAGAAATAATCTCTGATACATCAGGAATTGATCTTGAAAGTAGCGAATATGATTTGAGCTTTCTTGAACTGGGATTAGATTCTTTAGTACTAACGCAGATGGCCATAGCATGCAAAAATAAGTTTGATGTGGCAGTTACTTTCAGGCAATTAAATGATCAATATGGATCTGCTAATTTATTGGCAGACCATTTAGATGAAACATTGCCCGCAGATAAATTCGCGCCTGAGGCAACGGAATCAATACCGCCTGCTGCTAATACGGTCAACAATACTCATCAACATAATAATAGTGTTATACAACAAACGGTTATGCCTTCAGCGAATTATAGCGATCAAAATTCTGCTCTAAATCTTATAGCGCAACAATTACAGTTGTTAGGGCAACAAATTAACTTATTACAAGGCGGGAATTCTTCAACTACCTCTATTCCAATAGTAGGTCAAAATGATGTTCATACGCCCGCTAAATCTCCCTTGAAAAAGACGGAAAATAGTGTTTCAAAAGATGATCGTACTGAGGCAGAAAAAAAAGAGCACAAAAAGCCTTTTGGTGCTTCACCTCGTATAGAAAAAAATGCTGCTGAAATGGATAGTAAGCAGAAACAGTTTTTAGACCAACTTATACTATCCTATAATAAAAAAACAGCTAAGAGTAAAGCATCTTCGCAAGAACATCGGTCATACATGGCTGATCCAAGAGTGGTCACTGGTTTCAAACCAATGACAAAAGAAATGGTATACCCATTAGTTATAGAAAAATCTGCGGGGAACCGACTTTGGGATATTGATGGTAATGAATATATAGATGCACTTAATGGTTTTGGGTCTTGCTTATTTGGTCATCAACCTGATTTTATAAAGGATGTTTTACATAAACAAATAGATCTTGGTTTTGAAGTAGGCCCGCAACATCCATTGGCGGGTGAGGTATGCAAATTATTATGTGAATTGACAAATCATGAGCGAGCAGCTTTATGTAATACTGGTTCAGAGGCGGTTTTAGGAGCTATTCGAATCGCACGAACTGTTACAGGTCGATCTCTTATAGTGGCATTTACAGGCTCTTATCATGGTATCAATGATGAAGCGTTGGTTCGAGGTTCCAAAAAACACAAAACGTTCCCCGCTGCTGCAGGAATTTTACCCTCTTCGGTGCAAAATGTTTTGGTTTTAGACTATGGAACCGAGGAGAGTTTAAGAATTATAAAAGAACGTGCACATGAAATAGCTGCTGTTATCGTTGAGCCTGTTCAAAGTAGGAGACCTGAGTTTCAACCTGTAGAATTTTTGAAAGAAGTACGTGCTATCACTAAAGAATCTGAAACTGTTTTTATCTGGGATGAAATAATTACTGGTTTTAGAATGCACCTTGGAGGGACGCAAGCTTTATTTGATATAAGAGCCGATATCGCCACATACGGAAAAGTTATTGGCGGTGGTATTTCTATCGGTGCTATTCTTGGGGATGCCAAATATATGGATGCACTTGATGGGGGTTATTGGCAATATGGTGATCAATCTTTTCCGGAAGTTGGCGTTACCTATTTTGCCGGAACATTTGTACGACACCCTCTGGCGTTGGCTAGTTGCAAAGCGTCATTAGAATTCATGAAAGAAAAAGGGAGCGCTTTACAAGATCGCTTGAACAATATGGTCAAAAACTTTGCTTTTGATTTAAATATTGAATTCTCAAAAAGAAAATTACCGATGGTAATTAACTATTTTGGATCGCTATGGCGGGTCAAGTTTTTAGAAGACATACCATATGCCGAGTTATTTTTTGTGTTGATGCGAGAAAAAGGTATACACATATGGGATGGATTCCCGTGCTTCCTAACCGATGCCTATAATGATGATGATTTAGCAAAAATTAAAAAAACGATTCTTGAATGCATTGATCAATTAATAACTGCCGATATTTTACCAGCAAGTGACAAGCCTACCGAAAATAAGGTTAGGACCAATTCTAAAAGCTTGAATACTCCTCCAGTTCCTGGTGCTAAATTAGGATTAGACGATGAAGGTAATCCGGCATGGTTTATTCCAGATATGAAAAATGAAGGTGATTTCTTGAAAATAGATTTATAACAAACATAGAACTTGTCATTATAATTTGTTCGATAATTCATCTGTAAGTATATGACGCAACAATTGACCACCAATAAAAAAAACAGGCACAAGCACGATCCATTTGCTGGACCACTCGTTCAAAAAGTAATACACACTACGAGAGCACAATCAGAGATTTGGATAGCTTGTGAACTTGGTGAAGATGCTGCGAATAGAGCCTACAATGAGTCAGTAACACTGGAGTTAAAAGGAAATCTTGATGCAAATGCATTAACCAATGCAATACATGGGCTTATTGGGCGCCACGAATCATTGAGGTGCGTTTTTAGCACAGATGGACGGTTTATGACTGTTTTGGATCGTGTTGAAATCGATATACAAACTCATGATTTTTCTTCAAAATCTGATACTGAAATATTAAAATCTGTCAGATCTTACTTGCTGGCAGATGCAAACCATATATTTAATTTGGTCAAGGGGCCTCTTATAAAATTTGGTCTATTAAAGTTATCAAATACAGAGCATCACCTTGTAATTACGGCACATCATATTATTTGTGATGGTTGGTCTACTGGTATTATTCTTGAAGAATTGGGAAGTCTATATTCCGCATTTGTTAAAGATGTAGATCACGATCTACCTCTGGCGATTCCTTTTTCCGACTATGCTGATGATGAATTATCGTTTCTGGAAAGTACAACATATCAAGATACGGAGCGATTTTGGCTTGATCAATATAAAAATATCATTCCGCAAATAAGCTTACCATCTAGCTCAGAAAGACCTCCAGTAAGAACCTATAAAAGTAACAGATTAGACTTTCCGATAAATAGTGATACGTTATCATCAATCAAGCAAACAGGTATTAAAGCAGGAAGTAGTTTTGTCACTACATTAATGACTGCCTTTGAAGTATTTTTGTATCAACAAACTGGTCAAAATGAGTTAACGATTGGATTGCCTTCATCAGGACAATCAGCAACGGGTAAAAATCAATTAATTGGTCATTGTGTAAATCTTCTTCCACTAAGAAGTAGTATTGATGCCAATAGTACTTTTGATACCTATTTAAAAAAGAGAAAGACAGAATTATTTGATTCTTATGACCATCAAAGGCTTAGCTTTGGAGAGCTGATTCAAAAATTACCCATACCAAGAGACCCATCTCGTATTCCCCTTGTTCCCATTGTGTTTAATATTGATATGGGAATGACAGTACAAGTCCATTTTGAGGGGTTAGATTTCAAGTTAAAAAGTAACCCCAGAACCTATGAGGCTTTTGAGCTCTTCTTAAATGCGACAGGTACTGAAGAAAATCTTATTCTTGAGTGGTCTTACAATTCTGATTTATTTAAAGAGTCGGAGATTACAAATATGATGAGTGCCTTTGAGTTAGTATTGCACAAAATCATAAATAACCCCCAGTCAACTATAAAAAATATTATTTCAAGAGAATTTGAGGCTTACGAAACATTGAACAATACTTCCAAAGAGTATCCGCAAGTTTCCCTACCCATTTTACTTGAAAGACAAGCCAATGCAACACCTGATAAACGAGCTCTAAAGTTTAAAGAAGAGATACTCACCTACAAACAGTTTAATGATAAGGTTAATCAATTAGCCAATTGTTTATATGACCAAGGAATTAGAAAAGGTGACTTTGTAGGTGTTGCACTACCCAGATCTAATGATCAGGTGATTAGTCTACTTGCGGTCATGAAATGTGGTGCGGCTTATATCCCATTAGATCCAGGTTATCCTAAAAAACGATTGGACTTCATGTTAAATGATGCCAATGCCGCTTTTTTATTAACGAATAACGAGCTGTCAAGTTCAATTAGTTGCAACGCCAAAATAGTATCATTAGAAGAAATCCTTCCAACATTAAGTTCATATCCAACAGAGAGTGCAGGACTTCCTGAGGTAGACAATAAAACTATTGCTTATATTTTATATACTTCTGGATCTACAGGAAAACCAAAAGGCGTCCCGGTACGTCATAATAGCCTGGTAAATGTTCTTTACAGCACTGCCGAAACGATCAATGCAAAAGAAGATGACATATTGCTTTCTATTACAACGATCTCGTTTGATATTGTTGGAATAGAATTGTACTTACCAATTATTGTAGGAGCAACCATGGTAATGGCCGAATCACTGGTAAGTAAAGACACCCGTTTAATGTTAGAGCTTCTTAAAAAAGAAAATATTTCGCTCTTGCAAGCAACCCCTGCTACTTGGCAAATGCTATTGGACGCAGGCTGGAATGAAAAATTACCGCTAAGAGGAATCTGTTGTGGTGAAGCTTTACCCCTTTCTCTCGCCAAACAAATATTAAATAGAACTGAGGGCTTGTGGAATTTATATGGGCCAACAGAAACAACCATCTTTTCTTTAGGAAAAGAAATTCTCAAGACTGACAAACTAATTACGATTGGACGACCTGTCGCCAATACGCAAATTTATATCCTAAATGAGCAAGACCTAATATTGCCTCCAGGTTCAGTTGGAGAAATCTGCATTGCTGGAGATGGCCTTGCTAGCGGTTATTGGAATCGGCCTCAATTGACTAATGAAAAGTTTATTGACTTTAAAATATCGGACAATAAACATATAAAGCTGTACCGAAGTGGTGATTTAGGTAAACTCTTACCAAATGGTGAGATTCAGTGTTTAGGTCGTATCGATCAACAAGTAAAAGTAAGAGGTCATCGTATAGAACTAGGAGAAATTGAAGATACAATAGACGCATTAATCGGTGTTCAACGTTCTGTTGTATTAGTTCAAAATAATCGTCTTTTTGCAACATTAACAACCAATGTAAATGGACAATCACAGGAAATGATTACATCGTGGAAAGGTGAATTAACACAATTATTACCTGCTCATATGGTTCCTAGCGAATTTGTAATAGTTGATGATTTTCCCAAAACTTTAAACGGAAAAATAGATCGGAAGAAACTACTGACTAATCTAGTGAACAGCGCTTCTTTGATTGAAAAAAGTACTAGACCAAGATCAGCCAGTGAACGAATAATTGCTGCTATTTGGGAAGAAAGTTTAGGAGTTTCGGAAATCGATGTTTTTAGTAATTTCTTTGATTTAGGTGGGCACTCTCTTGTCGCTATAAAGGTTGTTTCCAAAATTGAAAAAGAAACCGGAGTACGTTTACCGCTAGCAGCTTTGTTGGAGCATCCAACAGTTGAAAAACTGGCTTCTTTTATAGATACTGATAAAAAGGAAGATAATTGGAAATCATTGGTCGCCATAAAACCTGAAGGTTCTAAACCACCATTGTACATTATACACGGAGCTGAACATAATGTATTGATATTTTACCCTTTAGCTAAGAATTTAGATAAAGAACAGCCGGTTTATGGTTTACAATCAAAAGGGTTGGATGGGAAAAGTGAGCCTAACAGCAGTATAGAAGAAATGGCAGCTTATTACATTGAAGAGATTACGTCTGTTAATCCAAATGGTCCATATCTGTTGGCAGGATATTCACTAGGTGGTGTTATCGGTTTTGAAATGGTGCGCCAACTTGAAGAACAAGGAAAAGAAGTGAAAATGCTTGCCCTATTCGACACCTACGTTTTTCCTTTTTATAATTATAAAAGATCCTTAAAAAAGAGCATTGTCAAAACACTTTATCTATTGGGTAAAATACTATTTACTTTAAAACAAATGTTTAGCAGTATTAAAAATTTCAAACACCGTATTTGGCTCATAAAAAGGGATTTACGTCAAGTATATTTACGTTTTAAATACGGCAGAGAAAAACAACATGAAATGCGTTTTAAGCGTTCTTTAAAACTGGATCAAATGACAAATCTGGCAATCAACAATTACTATATAGAACCTCAAAACATTGAAGTTGATTTGTTAAAAGTGGAAGGCGATGATATCTTTTTTGCACATGACAGGAAATATCTAGGATGGAGACGTGTAGCTACAAAAGGGGTAAATAAACATATGATTCCAGGAGATCACGGTGATATGTTTGAGGATACACACGTAAAACAATTAGGGGGAATTCTTCAAAACATTATGGATACTAAAAATGCAAACCTTTAGAAACAATCTTGTTTGTAAGAACATTGTTCCAGATTTTCGCATTGATACAGTTTCTCATCAGCTAATTGACTCAAGAATCAAATTGCTTAAAATTTGTTTTTCTGATTACCAACATTTAGTTCCCAAATTAAAATTGGTTTTAGATGATATAGAAATTAACAAAGCTAATAGCTATTACCATGTAAAAGATAGCGAACACTACGTTATTTGTAGAGGACTGCTAAAAATTTATTTAGCAAGATTCCTTAATACACCTAGTTCTCGAATTCGTATTTCATATTTAGAAAATGGTAAACCCTATTTAAAAAATCATAATAAGATTAATTTTAATGTTTCACATTCAAAAGAAGTTGCTATTCTGGCATTTAGTGATGTCAAAATCGGTGTTGATGTGGAATTTATAGATAATGAATTCACTTTTGAGGAAATCTTAAATACTGTTTTTAGCGCAGAAGAAACAAATGTAATCCTAAAGTCTAAAAACTCGACAAAAACATTTTACAACCTATGGACTAGAAAAGAAGCGATTATCAAAGCTACTGGAAATGGTATTGATGATCGACTACCAGCCATTCCAGTAACCGATGGAACTCATAGACTAGACTTGTCCGTTTCTTTTTTAAAATCTGATTTGGAGGTAATTAGTTTTCAAGATAACCATTATATGTATAGTATAGCTTATGAAGCTGACAAACAAAAGCTATCAATCAATGATAAAATAGTATACTTACCAAAACCTGATATATATTTTTGAGCTAATTCTTAGCCGCTACTTTTAAAATAGAATCGCATAACGATTGGGTAAAAAGCTTACCTCCATATTTATCTATATGGTGACCATCATACGTTTTATAGGTTGTTTCTCCCTGTAAAGTATAATTAAAATAATGTATGCTATTTGAAGAAGATAGCGAGTCAATTATTCGATCAAAATTTGGGTAATATTTGTTTTCTAAGTCTTTAAATTCCTTGCTTATAGGCATCCTCACAAAGAAAACTTGTCCATGCTTTCTTAGTTTTTTAACAAGACTATCTAAGCTTTTAACCCTAAAGTCCGAAATACGAAAGTCTTCTCTATCCTTTAAAAACAAATCTATTTGATGCTGACGCCACTCTTCAAAAACGGCGTTGTCCTTTGGCAAATTTGACTCTTCCAGCCAACCGTCTTTATGTGTTTTCGCTCCTTTTCGAAATACTGATTTGAAATGGAAAAAATTGAAATTTTTATAAAAGTATTCAAAATTTGGATTGACATCTACAAACTTCATATTATGAGGAGGTTGTCCCGCTTCGCGAAACTCGCCCTTACCGTTGTCGTAGGAACTCGATGAGGTAATAAAATCTGGAGTAACTGAAATAACAAAAATACCGTTGCTTCTGCTGTTATCCAGTTTCTTCATAATACTCTCATTATAATAAGGTCCTGCTATTGCTTGGGCACCGGTAAAGCTGTAGTTAAAGACTGGTAAATCATATCCTTTATCTGCTAGATAGGTGTTCATTACATGAGGTTGCATTCCTTGAAAACTTCTGGAATCGCCAAAAATCATTGAAACTGCTTTAGGTGTGGTAAATTTGTTATAAAAAAAATCGACATATCCACCATACTGCATCAACATAAACGAAATAATAGCAGCACAAATAATAGAAAACAAACCTAGTTTCAGGAGTAGTTTTTTCATCTAATCAAAATTGAAAATAAATAAAAGTTTCTGAACTTTTGCCAAAAAGTAAAAGAAGAATAAAGATGAGAATATAGCTGGTCCATCGTTGATATCCTTTTAGATTCGCAATTTCAAAATCATGCTTCTTTTCCCTATTAAGCCACTCTATAGTCAGAAAAAGTACCACAAGAAATACGACCAATAGACTATTCGAATTGAAAAAATAATTCGGCAACTCAAGCACACTCAAGTTGAAAATTTCCATTAGATATTTAAACCCAAGGACAACAGTGTCAGCCCTGAAAAATACCGCAGTAAGTGTTATCAAAATGAATAGCAAAACCATTTTAAATGTTTCACCAACTGAAGGGATCAACCTACCTTTAGCCACTATAGCTGATTTATTGATGTTTCCGGCATAAACCAACGGGATAAAATAAATTCCATGCAACAACCCATATACGATAAAAGTCCAATTAGCCCCATGCCATAACCCTACCAAAACAAAAGTTGTTATGATCGCAAGTACTAACCCTAATTTATGATAACCTCTCCATATAAATGATAAGGGAGTAAAAACATAATCCATCATCCAGTTTGTTAAGGACATATGCCATTTGCGCCAAAAATCACTAATATTTGTCGAGAAAAACGGTGTTTGGAAATTACGTGTAAGTTGTATTCCAAATAGCTTACCAACCCCAATGGCCATATTCGAGTAGCCTGAAAAATCGGCATACAATTGTATGGCATAAAACACGGCACCTAAAAATAGTACACTTCCTGGGTTTGATTCATAGTTGTCAAAAATAGGGTTTACCAATGACGCACAATTTTCCGCAACAACTACCTTGGTAAAAAGCCCCCATAAAATCTGACGTAACCCGTCTGTGATCTGAGCATAAGAAAACTCTTGCCTTTTAGATATTTGCGGTAATAAATCGGCGGCCCTTTCAATAGGTCCGGACAAAATTTTAGGGAAAAAAGATACAAATACAGAAAAACTAAGCAAATTTTGAGATGGCTCTATTTCTTCGTTATAAACATCAATCAAATAGCCCAAGGTTTGAAAGGTAAAAAAACTAATACCCAACGGGACCAAAATTTTTAAGGTTGTATGTCCGCCATCAAACCCAAAAGCACTTATTAATTCAAAAAAGCCTTCATAGAAAAAATTAAAATACTTAAAGTAAAGTAATAGGCCCAAATTAAAGCAAACCCCTAAATACAAATACCCTTTCTGAACCTTTTCTGTTTTTCCTATCGCTATACTTTTACCCAAAAAGTAATTGATGAGAATGCTTAAAATCAAGAGCGCCAAAAAACGCCAATCAGCCCAACCGTAAAACACAAAGCTTGTTAAAAGCAAAAACAGATTTTGATACCATATTTTCTTGCTAAAGAATAACCAGTATAAAAAGAATACGGGTATAAGAAATATGGCAAACTTGAATGAATTAAAAACCACTTACTTTAATTATATTTTTGTTTGAATTAAAGCAATTAAGGATCCCATGTTCTTCAATTTATTGAGATCTCTAAGCTTAAACTTAATCCCGAAATGCTCTTCTATTTTGGTAATTATAACCATATGTGATAGTGAATCCCAGCCGTCGACATCTTTAGCTGTTAATTCATCTTTCATTTCGAAATTGTCATGAGACAATACATTGGTTAAAATCGTTTTCAAGTTATCTTTTATAACTTCTACGTCCATACTAAATGTTATTTGTAAAATGAGTTGTTATTTTTTTTCGATCGATTTTTCCATTAGTGTTTAATGGAAAAGTTGGCACAAATTTAATACTAGAAGGAATCATGTATGGCGGCATTTTTGACTTCATGTAATCTAGCATTGATGATGTGTCAGACTCTTCGGATTCTATAGCTAAACCTATTTGTGTATTTCCTAAGCTATCATTAAATGCCACGGCCACCGCATTTACTTTTTCTAAACCTTGCTTTGCATATAGTTCTACCTCGGATAATTCTACTCTAAATCCTTGAATTTTTGCTTGAAAGTCAATACGCCCCGAATACATGATATCGCCTTCCGAATCCTTAAAACATAAATCACCAGTTCTGTAAAATCGTGTGCCATTTTTATTGAAAAAAGCTTCTTTGTTTTTTTCAGGATTCTTCCAATAACCATTGGTCAATTGATCTCCGGAAAGGCAAAGTTCTCCCTTGACATTAACAGCTACTTCATCATTATTCTGATCAACTATAATGGTGGTAGTACCTCTCATGTCCTTACCTATTGAAAGTACCCCATTATACGCTTTGTTCTCATCATCTCTTTTATACATTAATTCGGTACAAAAAATTGTATGTTCGGTTGGGCCGTAAACATTCATTATCCTAGCGTTTGGCACACAGTTAGACCACTCTTGAGCAACGTCTAACGGAAGTGCCTCACCACAAAATAAACTATTCTTCATGTCAGGACAGTCAATCTCATCAAAATAGGGCCTCAAATAATGTAATATTGATGGTACCATCAACGCAAACGTCAATTTCTCATCTTCCATTAACTCAAAAATGTAGCTGTATTTAATCTCTTCTTTGGGTATTGTGTAAATACATGCACCTTTTAAAAGAGGAATTAAATATGACATTACAGAAAGATCAAAGGTTAATTCAAACATTTGTAAACATCGATCAGT
Source organism: Spongiivirga sp. MCCC 1A20706 (assembly GCF_046524175.1). Lineage (NCBI taxonomy): Bacteria > Pseudomonadati > Bacteroidota > Flavobacteriia > Flavobacteriales > Flavobacteriaceae > Spongiivirga > Spongiivirga sp. MCCC 1A20706. Next base: position 369,347 of record NZ_JBEFZF010000001.1, on the reverse strand, counting down.
ATTGTCTATTTTACAGTCCATTGCTTCGAAAGCATCACAAAAAGTGGCTAAGTTTTTAAATGAAATTGGCACCCCTTTCGGCTTCCCAGTAGTACCACTAGTAAAAAAAATATATGCTAAGTTCTCCTTGTTAAAATTAGAAGGCGCTAAATTAATAGTTGCTGTTTCTAAAGCGGAAGAATGAATAATATGTATATCTTCAAAATCAATCTTATTACTAGAGTCAAGAACAATATTAATATCAGCTTGGTTAATTACATCTAAATTTCGTTCTGCCGGACTATCTAAACTTAAAGGAACATACGAGTGACCTTCAAACCACAATGCAATTATAGAAGCATAAGTTTCCAGATCATCATTTATAATTAACCCTATGTTTTGATTGTCTGATAATTTTAAACCTGCAAGAGCTGCTTTAATGTTGGCGATTGATTGACCTAGCTGCTCATAGGTGTACGAATTACCATTTATAAAGAATGCATTTCTATTTTTATTTTCTGAAATTGATGTACGTATCGACTGGAGCAAGTTCATTACGGAAATTGTAAAATTTAAGATTTGAAGCGAACTTACTATAACATTTTATAATAAAGCAAATCAATCTTTGTATAAGCTATAATCATCGTTCAAAATTACACTGAAAAAGATGTTAAAGTGTATTTTCAGAAATACCGAAATCCAAAAGTAAGATTAAGACGTATCTTAAGCAGGATAAAAGGTAAAATTATTCGTTAAAAAACTGATCGCTAAAAAAATAAACTTAATTGATTGATAGTTAATGATATGTATTATTTTTGAAAGTACAGAAATTACGGGCATACCTTTTATAAAAAAGTAATGTAAAAAGGAGTAATGTTAAAAATTTATGCATTTAATCGATAAAATTGTGTTTTAATCGTTAAAATGTTATTTTTGAATTCTCAAATAACCAAAAAATCTAATTATGCTCAACAGATTCCAAGTATTAATGTATGTTTTTCTTCTGGTTTTTAGCGTATTTGTAAGCTCATGTAGTACCGAAGAAGATTTGGATTTTATTATTCGGCAAGCCGAAGAAGAAATGGCTGATGAAGGCACGGAAGAGGAAACACCGGAAGAAGAAGGAAATGAAGAAGAACCGCCTTCTGATGAAGAACCACCTTCTGACGAGCCTCCGGTCGATGAAAATGGCGCACTTCCTATTAACGAAACACCATGCGACTTTAGCGCAACCTCTTTTGAGTCGGGAATGGTATATGATATAGCATGTACACTTGATCTAGGCGGTCAGAACGTTACATTACCAGACAATATTACCTTAAACTATAACGGTGGTCAAATAATTAATGGAACACTTAATTTTTCAGGGAACGGAAAAATTGATGGCAAGCTCTTAAACGCGAACTTAGAAGTTAGCGGATCAGTGAAATTGACAAGCGATGTGTTTGATTTCTATCCAGAGCGATGGAACTTAATTCAGGGGCAAGTTACAGATGAGGTAGCGGAAGAAAACAAATGGATATTGCGTAACCTTTTTCAAAGAGTACGAGATTTGACTCCATCTCCTGCCCCATCCAGAACTACTTTTAGAATAGACGCTTTAGATGCATACTTTAAAGTAAGTAAAGATCAAAACTTTCTCCCAAAATCTCGCAGAGGTGATATTTTTATCCCTTCTAACTTTAATCTAGAAATGACGGATAACACTCATTTGAGAGTTCAACCGAATGGCTTTACTAGTTTCTTTTTGCTTTCTGTTCTTGATGATTCCAACGTGCTTATCAAAGGTGGTAATTTACATGGAGATCGAGATCAACACACTTATGAAGGATTCGGAGGCCCATCTGGTCACGGAGACAGTGCTTTGATTAGTTTAAACGCAGCAGTTGCAACTACGGTTGACGGTGTTAACATGTATGATTCTACTGCTGATGGGGTTTTAGTAGCAAGTTTAGGATTTACTTTTAATCCAGACTACAAACCTTCAAATGACATCACAATAGAAAATTGTTTGATCGATAAAAGTAGAAGAAATAACATATCAATAGTGAATGGGTTTGATATTAGAGTTTTTAATAATCAAATCTTGAATGCGGGTATTGATACCGATAGATCTATAGGATCAGCACCTAGATTAGGAATCGATATTGAAGCCTACAGAGAAAGAGATGATAATGGGAATATTATTTTATACGAACAAGCGCGTGATATCTTAATAGAAGGCAACACGGAACGAGGAAGTGTAACAGGAGGATTCTTAGTTGCCATTGGTGACGAAGTCACTATAAGAAATAATGACATGGAAAACCTCATTGGATATGCTATCGCTACTAAAGTAGTCATTGACAATAATACTATAACCGGTACTTCTGAAAAACACCGTACAGGATATGCACTTGGAGGTGGCTCTCCCGGAGCAGTAACCGCTGGAGATAATACAATTACCAACAATACAGTTCGTGGCTATGGTACGGGTATTACCATGTATAACAAAGACCAAAGAGTAAGCGGTAATCGTTTAATTGACTTAAATGTTGGTATTTTTATTCCAGATGAATTGTTTAATACGGTGATTTCTGATAACATTATTCAAAGTTCAGTTGAAGGAAGTGTTGGAATATCTTCTCATATAGCCGTAATAAATGGAGTTGATATTATAAAGGAAAATAGCCCCAATGGAAATGAAATTTCTGTAAAAAGCTATCCTGTTTCTTTTATTAATGTTAATCTAGAAACTGGCCAAGAGAGCTATTTGGTTAATGTGAACGGAAATACGTTCAACAGTCCAAGAGAGCCGCTGGTGTCAAATTCGAATGGAATAAACATTGGTAATAATACTCAGAATACTAATTAGCACTAGGAATAGTTAGCAGACATGATTTAAATCTAATATCCTTTTTGTTAAAAAAGGATATTAGATTTTTACTTTTTTATATACCTCAAGCGTACCTTTAGTCATTTCTTCAATAGTAAATCTATTAAGAGCTTTCTCTTTGCCAGCTTTAGCCACATTTACTCTTAACTTATTATTATGTATTACGTTGTTAAGAATCGTCGTTAGCTCTTGACTATTTTCATTTTCAAAGATAAAGCCGTCTTTACCATCGTCTATTTGGTCGTAAGCACCTTGTACATTACTTCTAATTACACAACATTCACTCATCATTGCCTCAATTACCACTAATGGAAATCCTTCTAGTCTTGAGGGAAGTACGAAAACATCATAAATTTGATAGAAAGGCTTCGGATTTTGATATTCAAACAAAGTAACCATTTCTGCAGTTTTAGTTTGATCTATCAAATTTTCTAACCAAGGCCTGTTATCTTGATGTTTCGAAGATCCTAAAAAAATTAAATGTATTTTGCTTTTCGCATCTTCATTTAGCTTTGATACAGCTTCCAGCAATACATCATGACCTTTTCTTTTTTCTATACTTCCTACAAATCCTATAATAATTTTATCTAACGGAATGTTATTCTTTTTCTTAAAATCATCCTTTGCTTTTACATCCATAGCAGCTGAATACTCCTTGGAAACTCCGTGATTGACTATTGTTATATTCTTTGGATTGTAATCAAATAACTTAATTGCATATTCTTTTGTTTCCTTGCTAATCGCTATTAAATGAGACGCTTTTTTATATCGGAATGATTTAACAAAGTCATTTACATGAAAAGTAGAAGTGAATTTCTTACCCAATAGCCAAGGCAAGAAAGACATATATGGTGATTGAGAATGTATTACATCTGGTTTTAAAGCGATTATTAAATACAATATCTTGATAACAGAGGTAAATGATAAAAAGATACGCTTGACCTTACCTCCATGAGGAATTGTAAATTTTTTAACGACCACTCCTGCGTCTAAAAATTCTTGCAATAGGCCATCGAGTCGTAGATTGTTTTTTTCTACCTGTCCGCCTGTTATTACATAAACTTCGTGACCATCTTTTATCATCCCTTGCGCAAGGTCAAGGGTGTTTGTAGTCATTCCCGTTTGGTCAATTCTACTAAGTAAAGTCACAATTTTCATTAAAAATCAAATAATTAAATGTTAACACTCAACATAATGTTATCGAATTTGCATTTTTCTCTCCTAAAACTAAATAAGTACCTTTTTTAGTCACTGATTCGAATAGCTTTGTCTTCAAATATCTTTCTGAATATTGATATAAGAAACTATAAAAAAGCCTTTTCAACTCTGGGTTAAGATTATTATCATTTACATTTAGTTCCCGTAATTGATTATAATCCTTTATTTGCTTTATATCAAGACGCTCTACAACATAGTTATTTAGGCCTTTTTTCTGTCCACTGTTATTAAAGAAAAATGTAATACGATGAAACAAAGTATGCAGGTTTTTCTCTCTTAAATATTGTTTCGTTTTTAACAAAATTGACAAAACATTCGCTATAGAAGATGATATAACCGATTTACGGTATAGTATATGATATTCAAAATCATATATTAGGTTACCCCAGCGCTTTTTGTAATCGAAGTCGCCTTTCGAAAAATCAAAAATTCTAATTTCATTTTCTATATACCATTCAATATGTTTCATAATATCAATAAAACCAATATTGAATTTCTCATAATCCGTATCAAATACAGTTAAGGCACCGAAAGCAATCTCTTCAGAAATATAATTTAAAGAAATTGTTATCGGAGTATCTTCATTGAAAGTAACAAATAGGTTTGCTTTTTTCGAAAGAATTAATGGATAAACTACCTCTCTCAAATACTCCCATTTTTCAGTTGATAAATAGTGATTCGAAATCCGTTTTTGAGTATACCGTTTTTGTAATAATTTGTAAAAATGATGAAAAATTTCATCATATGTCTCTCTGGTAATATTGTCACCAAAAAACATTTGATACCTAATATTAAAACAAATTTCTAACTTCTCTTTATTTTTAAAAAAAAGGCGTCTACTTTTAGATTTGAAATTATCACTAATATAATCTGATAAACTATCGTACCCCTGCAAATCACATAAGTATCCCTTATATTGTCTAACTCTTTTAACCTTTAATGGACTATTTTTTCCAAACTCATCATTTAAATAGCCAGGGACATCATAAACATAAAAAACTCGATTTCTTAGCTCATTAATTTTGATATCAGTTAAACGGTATGATATTGCATTGGTCAAGTTTTTACCTACATTTATATAGAGTGGTAACCAACTACTTTTAACAAACGTTACATCTTTTATAGCCTCAAAACTTTTTGAAGGAAGGTTTTTATTGTAGTGCTTTACCCAAATGTCAGTAAACTCAAGTGAGGTAAAAGGGTTATTTCTTAAAATGATATTCTGTTTAGGCATTGTGGGTTATTTGATACCTGTAGGTTGGTCTTTCAACCAATTCTTAATAACATTAATTATATATTCCATATCTCCTAAATTATACCTAAAATCAACATGAATATTCAAAAAAAACTGCCATTCATAATCAACTTGATTATCAGGCCATAAAACTGAAGGGTAAATACCATGACTAATTAAATAGCTTCTCAACGAATTGAATACTATTTCCGATTCGAAAATCAAATCAAAACCAAAAGCTACAAAGCCATCGCGTTTTACTATTTTAAAGTATGAATTATCTTTTAACTCTTCATACAAGAATTTCAAGTTTTTGTTTTTTAGATCTTTAATATTTAGTCGTATAAGACTATTTATAAACGCCCTATCCTCCTCTCTGATCCATGAAAAAGTTTTATTTTGGTTGAGTTTGTTTTCTACTTCATAAAACAATGATAAATACTCATCAGAAACAACGGACTCTTCATTTATATAATTAGTTTTAAGTTTCATTGCCACTAACATTTCATCCCAGATATCGTGGCATTTTTGGTCATAAGAAGAATCATCAATTTCTACCGACAAATGAGCACTTGGCTTCCATGCGATGCCTCCAAGCGGAATAGGCAACGATTTTCTCAAAGAAACAAAACAGTAGTCCGCCTTACTATTACAACAAGCATCGCTAAGCCAACCATGGGAGTGATCCTCAATTATTATTGGTTTATCGTTATTTGAATAATCGGGCATGCTACTGAGTCCCCAATAGTTATTAAGTAACACAACATCCTCGGGTGCTGCAAAATCTGATATCGATATATGCTTATCGAACTCAAATGGGTGTATTTCGTAAGTTTTTATATTCGCATAAAACTGCTTAATCCAATGCAAAGTGTGTTGACAATAATAATTTGGGAACCATATTTCACCAATTTCTTTTTTTCCGGTTATTTCATTAAGAGTAAATAGCAATGCGTGCCTCCCAGTGTAAAAAATCTCATAAGTGAATGGAATGCTTATCGAATCTGTAAAACTCGATCCATCGCTTACATAATTAAAATAAGAACCTATCCCTTCTTTTCTTACCATGTTTTATTCATCGTCCCCACCAGAAAATGTGGTCATATTTAAACTCTCAGAATTATTTACGCCTTCTTTTTTCAACACTTTTTTAAATGTCAGGAAAAGTATTTTTAAGTCTAGCAAGAAGGACTGATTGTCAACGTACCAGACATCATATTCAAATTTTTTAACCCACTTAATAGTATTTCGCCCATTAACTTGAGCCCAACCGCTTATCCCTGGTTTCACCTCGTGTCTTCGTTGTTGATCTTTACTATACAAGGGAAGGTATTGCTCTAAGAGAGGACGAGGCCCCACTAAACTCATATCGCCTTTCAATACATTTAACAATTGTAAAATCTCATCTAAGGAGTACTTTCTAATAAAAGCTCCAACCTTGGTGACCCGTTGATCAAAAGGTAAAAAATCTCCGTTTTCGTCCTTTTTATCATTCATTGTTTTGAATTTAATCAAATTAAATATCCGAGCATTTTTACCCGGTCTTGGATGGACAAAAAACGGAGCTCCTTTATTCGCGAAAAATAAAAAAATGATAGTGAGCAAAATTATTGGAGATAGCAGAATCAAACCTATTAGCGCTGCAAAAAAGTCACAAATTCTTTTAAATATTAAGTAGATCATTTTACTAAACACGTTCTTTATAAAAATTAACCCATTCCTTAATCAACCTTTCGACAGAAAAGTTCTCTTCTATGTATTTGCGCCCATTTGAGCCCAAAAACTTTCTTAAAGCTTCATCCTCCGAAAGCTTGTTCATTTGAGCATATAAGCTTTCCATATCCCCTACTTTATGACGCAGACCTGTTTCATTATCTACTATGGTGTCTAAAAGTCCATATGCATCACTGCATACAACTGGGATTTCACATGCTGAAGCTTCGATAGCACTCATGCCAAAACCTTCTCTATGACTTGGCAGACAAAAAACATCACTTGCCTGATAATATTGTTCGGGTTGTGGGGTACTTCCTGCGAAATAATATTTCTCTTTATCAATTATCTCACTTATTTTCTCCATCATATTACCTTCATCAACACCTACTAAAAGTAAAAATACCTTACTATGTACTCTACTTAATTTACTAAAGGCTCTAGCAAGCTCAACTATTCCTTTGTCAGCATTCAGTCTACCTAAAAAAAGGTATACAACAATATCATCTTTTATTTTGATATCCTCTCTTATCTTTAATCTAGTATCATTGTTAGGAGAAAATTGATTTAAATCTATCCCACTAATTGATCCTGATCCTAAGACCGTAGCTTGTCCCTCAGTCAACACATTCTCTGAGATTAAAAATTCCCTCTGAGACCTTCCATCTACTAAAATATGCGAAGAAAATCTAACAATTATTTTATCAAGTGCTTTTAGTAATCTCCTGAAAAGACCCGTTTTAGTAGCCCAAACTTGACCTGTAAAAATGTGAAAACGATTGGGTATCTTGGCTAATTTTCCAGAAATGGCCGTAATAAGGCCTGCTTTTGGGGTAATCGAGTGTATAGAATCAAATCCCATAGCCTTAAAATATTTATAAAGCTGAAATACACTAACCAAATCTTTCACTGGATTGATATTCCGACTTAGCGGAATATGTTTAACAGTATCAAATTTTTGATGCTTTAAAATATGCTTATTCTCATCATTGATATTGGCAACCAAATGAACTTCATAATCCTTCGAAAATTCCTTTAATTGATGCACTAGGAACATCATGGTATAAGGAGAAGAGACAATAAAACAAATTTTTTTTTTCATTTAAGTTCAATTTTAAGCATATCAACTTGCAAACAATGACTTTAGCGGTTGCGTAAATTTGAACAACCAAAAGTTTTTGAGCATTATCTTTCTAAATAAATCTTTGGATCGTTCTTCTAGTGAGCTAGAAACACAAAATCCTCCTTCTTTTTCCAACTGTTCTTTGATCTGCTTAAATTTTTTATACGGCCTACTATTTTTAAATAATTGATAAAACAAAGTGACATTCAAAAAACTCAATCTTGTTCCAAAATAATTATCTAAATCTTTATTGGTAATATCTGTAGCATAGTCAAATTTTAGTTGTTTAGTTATCATTATTATCTTGACTAAATCGCTAAGCATTTTTTCTTTTTTCGCCAAACTGGTATTTCTTGTAATAGAATCAGGGGATTGCAAGTAATGTGCAACTATATTATTTATAGCCATTACCCGTTTAGCAGCAAGAAAAACTCTGGTGTTAAATTCAAAATCTTCTAGATATAATTGTTCAAGAAATAATAATTTGTTTTCAACCAACAATTCACGCTTGTATAACTTATTACATGCAGAGTTCATGTACTTTAATGTGTTATAGTAAGCAACCCCATCATATATTTTTCCTTCCGTAGTCTTCTCAGCCCGGTATACTACATCACCATTACTTGTTATTCCTTCAGCGCCAAACTCCAAAATATCAAGTTCATCGTTTTGAGCAATCTTTGTAATGTTATGTAAAGTATTTGGTAATAAATAATCATCAGAATCTAAGAAAAGAAGATATTTTCCCTCGGCATTCAAAATACCCGTATTTCGCGCGCCACCAAGTCCCTTATTTTTTTGTGAAATAATATTAATGTTAGCGTGATCTATCGCAATATTCTTTGCTATCTCTAAACTATTATCTGGAGACTCATCATCAACAATAATAACTTCAAATTGATCATATTCAAGATCTTGATCATAAACAGAGCTAATGCATTTCGAAATGTATTTTTCTACGTTGTAGATAGGAATTATTATTGAAATTAGTTTCATTACCTAAAAAGATTATAAAAATTCACAACGAAAGGAAAAGTTAAAAATCTAATCACCAAATAATTTAATATTATTATCTAGCCAAATGTAGTCTTGTCAGAAGCACCTTTTAAACTATACTCGATTTAAACTAAAAAAAGCGGTTAAAGAGGTGATCATAGTACAAGAACACTTTATATGAACTACTATTAAGTTTGAGGTATCTTTTTGAAAAGACTATAATAAACAAACATAAGAAAGGTAAATATAAAGTAGTATAACACTGTTTTTCCTACTTGCCAATGTGTATTATAAAAGAATCGCTTCTTTAAAAAAGGATATATAATTACCAAAGCCATCATAAACCAGGACAAATAGGCAAATCTATTCGAAAAATTAGCTCTAATTATTAAAATCCAAAAAGCATTTGCAGTTAAATAGATATTAAAAATTCGATAGTAAAGGGTGTCATTAAACTTTTTCTTAAAAATAAAATACCATCCGGTAAATACTGCGGATGCACTATATAATACAAAATCATACCTAAATCCCGTATTGGTAATTAGTTCATCTTTGTCTCCGGTTAAATATCCGCTTAATCTATCATCTGCAAAACCCATACTTGCAAATAAGTTTTCCCAAAAACCACCCATTGTAATCGATAGTGGTATCGCTAACAACCAGACGTACAAATATGTTTTAGGTTTGTTGTAAAAAATGGTGAAAACATATGCAAAAATTGGAAGAAGCATTGTTTTATGGAATAGCGCCGACAAAACAAACCAAAATATCATTAAACTACGTCTATCATGATAGGAAATAGCTAATAAGAAAAATGAAGTGGCCATTCCATTCCTAATTCCGTTGGTACCATACGTCCAAAACTGAAACGAAAAAACGAACATAACAAAAGCATAAAACCAATATTGCTTAAAAAAACGCTTTGAGACAATAAATAAGGGTACTATGTACAGTATATCACATAAAAGAAAGAAAAAGTTAGTGGATAAAAACTGAGAGCAGAATTTCATGAACTGTTGAAAAAAAACATCTGTTTCTAAAATAATTTCACCGCCTCTAGCATAGCCCTCATACAGCCTGGCATATGTATCCATATCAGTAAAATATCTACCGCTTACCGGTCTCAGACCCATGTATACCGTTAACACAACCAAAAGCACATATCCGGTTGTATTAATATACTTTAAGTTTTTCTGATCGTTAATGGACAGAATACGAGCGTGCAGTAATGTCAGTAAGATCAGAAATACACCTGAGTACAGGTATACCTCATAGTAATATTCTAATGGTATAAACTCTATCATTAAGATATGCTATAAAAATATTTACTGATCAATTTAGTACATTATCAAATATTGCTAAACCTACTCTTGAAATAATGTTAACCATTGTTTCATGACATGCTGTGGAAGTAACCTTTTTATATTTGTTCTTGCTTTCTTTCCCATCTTTTTCCTCAAGTCTTTATTATCGATTATTCCAATTATTACACCCGCCATCTCATCAACATCCCCATCCGTTACTAATATACCGTCTTCATTATTGGATATAATATTTCTAGGCCCATTAGGACAATCAAAAGAAACAACTGGTAAACCCACAGCAAGTGACTCTAAAAGTACCATTGGAAAACATTCAGTTAAGGAAGTCATTATGTACAATGATGAATTTACCATCTCCTCCTCTAAATTTGAAGTTGAACCACAAAGTGTTATTTTATTTTCTAATTGGTTTCCATTAATTAGTTGTTGGAGCTTACTAATATAACTTTGTTCCCCATGACCATATATATCTAACTTCCAATCAGGGTATTTCTTATTAACTGTGACCCAAGATTCAATTAGCCTTTCAAAACCCTTAACGGGTGCAATTCTACCAGCGCTAATAGCTCTTTCTGTTGTTAACGAAGAAAAGCGATCCGGAAAATTGCTTAGAGCATTTGGAATGACAACGGTATTATTTGATGAATAGTACGGGATTTCATCAATTGTTAACAATACAAGATGATCATATTTACGCTCAACATAATCATTTAATCGATAATATATTTTTTTAATTAATGATCTGTTATTTAGGCGGTCTAAATGATCAAAATATCTAGAAGAATGAAATTCCTTTATCTTTTTTGACCTTTTGTGCAAAAAGGGAATAAAGTAAAAATCAAATGCGAAATTACATACAACCACCACATCTGGGTCAATCTCTTTCAGCTTTCTCTTTAACCTAAAAAAGTGTTTGGGTAATTTAAAAAAGTTAACAGGGTCTAGGTATCTTCGTTTTCTATCATATTTTATATCTAAGTCATGAAACAGCACTTTATTATCAACCTCATAGCACGGTGGTTTACCATTTTGCTCGGTGGTTATAATATGTGTCTCAAAGCCATATTCATTTACCCAAAAATTTAATTTATTAGCAAGTACTCTTTCAATACCTCCATGTAAATAAATTTGATCCGTATAATAGACTATTTTCATTCTTTTTCAATGAGGCTTTTGAATAAATAATCCCACTCAGGCAAAATCACTTCAGGCAGATATCGATTAATATTATCTCTTGCTTTTTCTCCCATCTGAGTGCGTAGGTTTTCATCATTCATAAGTAGTTTAAGGTATCTAGTAAATGCCTCCAAATTTCCGTTTTCAACCAAAAAACCATCTTCGGAATGTGTAATAATATCCTTTGGTCCGCTGGGGCACTCAAATGAAACGCAAGGCACCCCGTTTGCCATCGCCTCTATTAAAACCATACCAAAGCCTTCTGACCGTGATGGTAAAACAAATACTGAAGACTTATTATACTTTTCCTGAATATCTTTTACGGGTTTATGAAAACTAACAGTTTCTTGTAGACCAAGCGCAATAGCTTGTTTCACGTACTTTTTATCAGCATCTATTTTCCCATAGATATCTAGTTTCCAATCCGGAAATTCTTTTACAACTTCAAGCCAGATGGTTAAGAGTCTATCAAAACCTTTTTGAAAATTATGAGATCCTACTGCTATGACCTTTTTAGCGGACAAAGTTGCCTTTTTAGTAGGAAAAAAAGAAAGCGGATTTGCAATGACTTTTAGGTTCTTAAGATTCCATTCTTTCAGATTTTCATTTGTTAATACCACTAAAGAATCATAGTTCTTTCCACCAAAATTCATTAACCAATTATAAAAAGCATATTGAATTTTCTTTACCCAACTACTGTTATCACTATTTATAAAAATATTCTTAGAAGCATGCCTTTCATATATCATTGGACATGGTTTCCTTAAAAAATAGGGCACAAAGAATCCTTTTAATCCATCATCACAAACAGATATAATATCTGGTTTTATACTTTTCACCTTATTTCGAAGCCCTTTCAAATAACCCCAAAAAGACCCCTTTGTATTAACGTCATGAAAAATTAGTTGATCGCTAAACTGATAAAACAACGCTTCATTCTGCTGATCTAGCGTTATAATATGAATTTCATAGTCATAATTCTCAGCTAACATACCTGCTTTGATGGAAAGCACTCGCTCTAGTCCACCAGAACCACTAACCCTATTTGTTATGTATAGAAGCTTTGTTGGCACTTATCTGTTTATTTTATAAACGCCTTACATTTTTCCTTTAAAGGGTCTGCAAGTGTGTGATGAAGACCTAAATTGGCCACCTTAGTATTAACTCCAATTTTACCGTTTAAATCAAAGTTAGCTTTAAATTCACCCGTTTTCGGATTTACATCAACCCTATTAAATAACTCTAGTATTCCATCAAAACGACAACTATCAACAAAACTATCAAAGCCATTAATGAAAATAACCGGAGTTCCTAAAGCGAGACATGGTAAAGCGCAGTGAATCCTCGAAGTAATAACTAACTTGGCTCTCGCATATTTATTCAAGACCTCTTCGGCCATTGCAAATTTTTCTTCATCAGAATAGGTGTTTGATGGTGGTTCTTGATTAACAAACTTTCCTTTTTCTAAAAGCTCCTCATCCATGAAATTTTTGAAGTGTTTAAACTTTTTATTCAATTGAAAAGCTTTTCCATTCATGATACTCCGTATAGTCGCCTTAAAATCGTAAAACACTTTTTCTTTACGAGGATAGTTATAAAGAGGATCTACAATATAAACATCATCTCCTCTTTCAGAATCATCAACCTTGTACGAGTCCAATGTTAATGTTAAACAGCCGGTAAAGTACGCATCGATTCCTTTTTCCTTTAAAATTTTCACTGTAAACTTATCTCTGCAACCAATAGGTTCATGAGCCTTTAGATATGCAATTCCTTTTTCAGAAAGCATATATGGTGCAGCCGTATTGTTCATGTGAAATGACACAAAAAGAGGGATAATGTCATCCGAAGGAGTCCAGTCTTTTAAATTATGGGTGAACCAACCGTTCATTATCAATTTTGTTTCTCCTTTATTGTAAGACCCCAGTTTTTCTCTATTAATTAAATGATCTACTTTGGGTAAAAATTGCTTTGCCGCTAAACTTTGGACGTTATCTCCTACGTTGAAGAATCTTGCATTTTCAGCATATGTTAACATACCGTATTTCATAGTATCAATATCTAATTTTTCTATATAACTCATATAAGCCCTTAAATCTATTTCGGATAATATATTTTAGCTTACCTGAGGATTCAACTTTTTTTGAGTTTTTATTGACGATTTCTTTTAATTCAAGCGCTACAAAGTCTTTGATCAAGATTTTTTCCTTTTCCTTATCAGATATTACAAAAAACGAATCAGAATTAGCTGCCTTTTCTTGTAAACATTTCCATTCGTATTCGATTCCTTTTGTCATCACAGCATTTTTACTGAAATTTCTAAAAATCATTTCGTATAAATTATCCGGAACCGTAAAGCCATATCTGGCTGGATCATCATTGGCTAATATGATTCCGAACATCGTTCTTTGACATTTAGCGCATTTATTGCAGTTTGCTCCATCTCTTAACTCGGAGTAACAGACTCTCAAAAAAATACTTTGATCATTTTTGTTGGAAAAATCAACAACATTTTGAATTTTGTCTGTTCTTCTAAGGTGATATCCATCATGAATTGTTTTCACATTAGACCAAACCATTTTCTCATCAATCTCCGGTGTTGAACCCCAACCAAAATCGACTTCATTCGTATTTGAGGAAGCAATAAGCATTTTATTCGCACCTAACATATAAGACAGTGGAGCTAAAACACTTAAGAGCGCCATGCCATGTTGCACTTTACCCCACCACCCAACATTCACTAAAAGATCAACTTTATAGGTGTAAAAATCTCGTAGATTGGATTGTATATATTGTAACCTATCATTTACTACAATAGGTTCAGCGCTATTAAAATTCATGAACTGTTCCCATCTAACGGTATCATTAATCTCTACATCGGCTCCATGAATTGAAGCTAGATAAGGAGCGTCGTCATAATTTCTAGTCAACGACTCAAAAGAATCAAGACCTCCGCTAAATAATAGAATCGACTCAGTCCCATCAATTTGATTATTTACTTTATGATTACAGTATAAGGTACTTTTTGACTCGTCGATATCATGATGCTTCATGAATTCTTTTTTCAACATTGACAATGCATTAAAAAAGGTTTCATCAATAGCGTCCACATAAACATCAAACCCAGCAAACCAAGCAATGGGCATTATGTTGGCAAGTAAAGGAATTACTATAATGCTTTCCGGTACTTGTTCGACAGATTTTTCATATTTAACATATAATCTATTCTCAAGGTCAAAATACTTTTTCAAGTTACTTGACACCTCATAATCATACGCCACTTTACAGTTGCCATCTGCCAACTTTATGGCTTTCAACTTAAAATCACCCATTTCTTCTTACAAAATTTAGTACAGGTTTAAAAGCAGTAATTACTAGTTGCTGCTCATATTTCCACATTCCTAATGAATAGATTACGGTAAAGAAGACAACAGAATAAATGACACATTTCGCAACAAAATTAATCCAACTATATCCAGGAATAAAGTTAATCAAATATGCAATTGCAAAGGAAATTAAGACTGCCAAAAGTGATTTATTGAAAAGCATTTTAAAAAAACGAGGAATATTGATTTTAATGACTTTATGATAATAAAAATTCATCACATTTTGCACAATTAACCAGCTTATTACCGTTCCCGTCATCATTCCAACTGCACCATAATCAATGGCAAAATAAGCGCCAAGTGCTGTGCCTAATATCATAAAACTCAAATAAAGTATCGCTTTAAAGCGAAGCTTACTTTGTGCTTCCAATATTGAATTTCCAAAACCCTGAACTAAGGGCAGCGTATACGCTACCATAATCATAAGTGCTATTAACCAAGATTGATAACTTCCATCCTCACCTAATTCTCCTCCAACCCACAAGGTTACAAACTGTCTTCCGAAAAATAGAAAACCTCCTAAAATATACATTAATACCAGAAAAGAGATCCGCCCTATTTTAATCATCATATCAGTCAATTCCTCTCCACTTGATTTGCTCACTGACATCTGAGTGGCTCTAGGCAGAAAAACACTGGAAACAGCAGTTGAGAATGCGCCGTAGTATGTACCTAGTGTAATCCCAATACCGTAAACCGCTAATACTCCAGCAACACTTATCTTACCCAAAACCCAATGACCTGCTTTCCATTGAAAAATACCAACCAAAGCAAAAAGGAAAACCCAAGTAGAATAAGAAAATATCTCAGTTACAAATCTTTTCGATAATTCGTGAATTTTGATTTTAACCTTTAGTTTTTTGAATACAAAAAACATGGTAATACCTATCAATAGCATATTGAAGATAGTGTCGACTATTACCAAACCTATTGCGTTACCGCCTAAAACCAATAACCCAACGACTGATAATGATCTCAAAACATACTTTATAATATTCAGTGTTTTTGGGAAGATGAAGGATTCATAACCATAACAAATACCTGTATAAGCCTGACCCGGTAATCCAATGGCAAGGTTGAATATCAGAATTATGAACATCGACTTAGCAGTCCGTAACTGATCAACACTCATTTTAGTAAAATAACCATCTATGTACTGATAAAAAATTAAACCCGAAGCAATTACAATGATCGAAATGAAAAGATAAATAAGCATAACTGTTGCCAAAAAATTCTCTTCGCCTTTTTTATCATTTTCAGCGCGATACTTAGCAACAAATCTCACGACAGTATTATTTAATCCAAAGTCAAATAACGAAATAGTACCGACTAGCGCACCAATGGTTATAAATATACCGTAATCATCCTTACCTAAATAACTTAAAATAAAAGGTGTCATCAATAAACCAATGACATTGGTTAAAAAGATTGTGGCATAATTTAATAATGCCCCTGTTTTAAGTTGATTCACCAGCTATTATTTGAAATGAAGCCCAAAAGTAAATAGTTCAATAACTATAAGTACCCATTTTATGACAAGCAGTATATAATACCGTTGAAATTCAGTTTGGATATAAAACAACAAACTTCTGAACGAGATCTAGTTGTAAGATTTATACCAATCTATGAATTCCTTAATTCCCTTGGTAATTGATGTTTTAGGAGTATATCCAAAATCTTCGGATAATGCATCCATCCTCGCCCAAGTTTGTCTTAGATCACCTGGTTGCCCCGCCATCATTGATATTTTAGCCTTCTTTTTCATGTTTTTTTCAATTTCATTTATAATCGCTAACAAATGAATACTCTTGTTATTACCAACGTTATAAAGCTGGTAAAAACGACCGGTATTTTGTCTTTTATTGGTGTCATCATGAATGACTCTTAAAACACTCTCAATAACATCATCAATATAAGTGAAATCTCTAGATGCTTTGCCAAAATCGAATACGTTAATGGGCTTATTTTGAGCAATGGCATCAGTGAATAAATATATAGCCATATCTGGTCTGCCCCAAGGGCCATATACTGTAAAAAAACGCAAACCAGTAGTATGCAGTTTATATAAATGGCTATAACTGTGAGCCATAAGTTCATTGCTTTTTTTGGTGGCGGCATACAAACTGATAGGGTGATCTGTTCGATCTTGTTCTGAGAAAGGAACTTTATCGTTTAAGCCATAAACACTTGAACTACTAGCGAAAACAAAGTGTCTAACATTAAAACTTTTACAACACTCAAGTACATTAAAAAATCCAACGAGATTAGTCTCTACAAAAGCTTTGGGTTTTTTTAAACTATGCGAAATACCAGCTTGGGCGGCAAGATTGCAAACAGTATCAAAATCAAAACGCTCAAATACTTTACGTAATTCCTCCTGATCTTGAATGTCAAGTTTAATAAATGTAAAGCTTTCATATATTTCACTATTCGTAAAAACACCATAGGCGTTAGCTTTTTCACTGAAAACACCAAGCTCTTTTAATCTATCAAACTTTAACGAAACCGAATAGTAATCATTAATATTATCAAGACCTACAACAGAATGACCAAGCTCTAAAAGTTTTTTACATAAGTGGAATCCGATAAAACCTGCCACGCCAGTAATTAGTAATCTTTTTGACCCTTTATTCATTGGGAAATTCAGTTTTTATTTTATTCATATCACAATTTAATCCAGTCCATTTGATTTATAACATACAACACAAAGGTGCCATTATTGGGGTCGAACTAGGTTTTGACTTAACTTACTATATATTCTCATAATAATTACTAAATCAATACTATCTTTTTTCAATATCTTAGTGCACTTTTAATTTTAATGAAACAATGAAAAAAATTCTATTTGTTGCATTGCTATCGTTTTTAGGATGCAAAACTAATCAACAAGCCAGCAACAAGACTGCCGAAGTTAAGAAAGCAGTAGATCCCGTCGCTTATGCAAATACCATAACCGCATCAGAACTTAGCGACCATTTATACACCTATGCCTCTGATGAGTTTGAAGGCCGTGATACCGGTGCGCCAGGACAGAAAAAGGCAATCGCATACTTAAAGGATGAATACGTTAAGTTAGGAATTCCCGCCGCGAATGCAGATGGTAATTACTTTCAACCTGTTCCTTTAGAAAAAACAGGAGTCCCTCAAGGTGTAATTGCATTAAACGACAAATCGTATAAAATTGGTGAGGCAGTTGTCACCTATGAGGCTGGTACTAATGGAACCACCAATTATTCAGGTGTTATTTATGCAGGATACGGTATTGAAGATGATAAATATTCAGATTATACAGGTCTTGATGTGAAGGATAAAGTAGTACTTATTAAAGCTGGAGAGCCAAAAAATGATGATGGTACTTATACAATTAGTGGCAATACTGAAACTTCAAAATGGTCGAACCTTCGTCAAGCCTTCGGATCAAAAATAGAAGCTGCCAAGAAAAAAGGAGCGAAAGGTATTTTGTTTTACGATGGTGCCAATATGCAGCTTCTTAAAGGGCAGTATGAGTTTATGAAAAAGCGAGCAGAGAGTGGTGGTGGATCTATGAAACTTGCAGGAAAAAAAGATGGCTTTTTCTACCTGTTTATCAACAAATCTGTAGCAAATGCTTTGTATGATGGCATTGATAGTTATGACAAAAGCAAAACAATCGAAAAGTCTTTTAGCATTAGTTTTAATAATTCTTCTCAAAAAGTAGATTCAGAAAATGTGGTATCGTATATCAAAGGCAGTGAATTTCCCGAGGAATATGTGGTGATCTCTGCGCATTTGGATCACGAAGGAGTCAAAGATGGAAAAATATATAATGGGGCGGATGATGACGGATCTGGAACCGTGTCCATTCTTGAAATTGCCCAAGCTTTCAAGCAAGCGCAATTAGATGGTAACGGACCTAAACGCAGCGTAGTATTTTTACACGTTACTGGTGAAGAAAAAGGCTTATTAGGTTCTTCATATTATACTGACAACCCTATTTTTCCTATGAGTCAAACAGTTGCCGATTTAAATATTGACATGATTGGTCGCACTGATCCTAAGCGTAAAGAAGGTCGTGCGGATTATATCTATTTAATCGGTTCAGATAAACTAAGTACTGAGTTACACGAACTTTCTGAAGCGGTAAATGCAAAGTACACCAACTTGGAACTTGATTATACGTACAATGATGAGAACGATCCTAATCGTTTTTATTATCGTTCTGACCACTATAATTTTGCAAAGCACAACGTGCCCATTATTTTCTATTTTAACGGTACGCATGAGGATTATCACCAGCCATCTGATACGCCAGACAAAATTGAATATGAATTAATGGCGAAGCGAGCTCAACTTATTTTTCACACCGCGTGGGAAGTTGCGAATCGTGATAACCGTATTGTTGCCGATAAAGCGGAGGCTTCGGTAGAGTAATAATTCATCATCAAAAACATATAAAAGGAGCTAGGTTTTAAAACCTAGCTCCTTTTATATGTTTTTGATGAAGGCTTTCAAGTAATTCTTGATTTACAACGTTAGATTTATACTTTAGCATAAATGCTATAAGCCTATCCTTAGTTAGATTCTTCAATTTTTTTTCCAACCCAGAAGACTCTTTTCTAGTTTTCTTTTGAGTAAACCATATCAAAATCCATGGAGCTCCATATTTCGTAGACAAAACTTCTTTACCATTATGTTTTTTCAAACGAGCATAAACGTTTACAGAATGTCCTTTATAAAACTTATTATGGGATTCGGAATAAAGTATATAAGTATAAAACATAAAAAGGTTATCCCACTAAAGATAACCTTTTTTAACATTTGAGTACTGACGCTAAGGTCAGCACTCTGACAAAATCTACGATTTTTCGTCAGAGGGTGGAAGATCGGTCTCGAACCGACGACCTCCTGAACCACAATCAGGCGCTCTAACCAACTGAGCTACAACCACCATGTAAAATGCTTTTTCAAGCGGGTGCAAATTTAATCTATTTCATAGATTTCGCAAACAAATAATTTAAAAATTTATTTAAGATTGTATAGTGAATCTACTGCTACAAAACGCTCTACAGTATATCCTTCGCCGTACTCTACACCTATAAGACGTCCCAGATCTCTTGCCCTATATTCAATACTGTCAGCAAAATTTTTACTACTTATAGGGGTTTTGGGCGCATCGTTTCCCGGATCATAAAACTGTGACCTATAAGCCATTACGGCATCTACTTTATTTTTAATAAAACCGCTTACATCCACTACAAAATCAGGTTTTATGTTTTTCCATTGAATATAATGATAGACAAACTTAGGCCTCCAAGCTTCCTGCCATTCGTCCTGTCCCTCAAGTTTTGTATCAATTTTTAAAAGTCCGGATAAAAAACAGGCGTCACTTACAAGCTTGCTCCCTCTTCCATGATCAATGTGGCGATCATCTACCGCATTACACAAAACAATATCCGGTCGATATTTACGAATCATTTGGATGATTAATAATTGATGCTCTTTGTCATTCTTAAAAAATCCGTCAGCCATCTCTAAGTTTTCACGCACAATAACACCCAAAACCTTCGCAGCATCTGCCGACTCCTGATCCCTTATTTCGGCTGTGCCCCTGGTACCAAGTTCTCCCCTAGTTAAATCAACGATTCCAACTTTCTTACCATTAGCAATCTCCTTTGCTATGGTGGCCCCAGCCCCTAACTCTACATCATCAGGATGCGCTCCAAAAGCCAAAATATCTAACTTCATATCAACAGTAATTTTGAGTTTAAGCTTTTTTCAAAGCCTGTTCAATGTCTGCAACAATATCTTTAGTATCCTCGATTCCGACCGAGAAACGAATTAAACCATCACTGATACCTTGTTTTCTTCGCTCTTTTTTAGAAAGTAATGCATGTGAGGTTTGTGCCGGTGATAACATAGTCGACTCTACACCGGCCAGACTCATCGATGATTTAATAAGTTTTAAATTCTTCTCAAACTTTTCAGGATTGTAATTTTCCTTTAACTCAAAAGACAACATCCCTCCATATCCTTTCATTTGCTTTTTCGCGAGCTTATGACCCTTATGGGATTTTAATCCAGGGTAATATACTTTTTCTATGGCATCGTGTTTACTCAAGTATCTAGCTAGTTTCATTGCATTCTTATTTTGAGCTTTTACACGAATGGCCATGGTTTTCATACTGCGTTCCAACATCCATACCATAAAATCAGCCAAGCTACCCCCTAAATTCTTGGCTACATTCCAAATTCGTTCTATATCCGTTGCGGAAGCAGCAACCGCACCTGCACATATATCACTATGAC
Source organism: Spongiivirga sp. MCCC 1A20706 (assembly GCF_046524175.1). Lineage (NCBI taxonomy): Bacteria > Pseudomonadati > Bacteroidota > Flavobacteriia > Flavobacteriales > Flavobacteriaceae > Spongiivirga > Spongiivirga sp. MCCC 1A20706. The sequence continues at coordinate 348,040 of NZ_JBEFZF010000001.1, read as the reverse complement.
CCCCCATATATTTAGTACCACTATGTATAATGACATTAATACCAAAATCAGCTGGGTTTTGATTTATGGGAGACGCAAAGGTATTATCAATCATCGATACAATCCCCCTCTTTTTACAGAGCGTAGCAACCGCTTTTAAATCGGTAATCGTTAATAAAGGATTTGATGGTGTTTCAATATAGACCACCTTAGTATTCTTTTTAATAGCTTTTTTCAAACTCGCAATATCCCATCCGTCGGCAATAGTAAATTCGATGCCATGTTTGTCAAATTCTTCTTGGGTAAGATTAAATGTCCCGCCATAAAGAGTTTTCTGAAGTACAATATGATCTCCTTTTGATAAAAAAGCGAACATCGTCGTGCTAACTGCAGCCATACCTGAGCCAAATATCAAAGCACTTTCGGTATGCTCTAACACAGCTATTTTTTTACTTAAAAATTCTTGATTAGGCGTGTTAAAATACCTTGGATATCGTTTTACATCAACATCAGTATATGCATACGATGATGACATATATATAGGTGATACCGCACCTTTAAATTGGGTATCGGGTACCTCGCCTACATGGGTACAAATGGTATTTAAACCTTTTTTATTTGAAGCCATACTTTTAGTTTAAAGTTTAAAAGTACGGTAAGTTTTGTGTAGTTTAAAAGTTTATGGTTTAAAGTTTCTCCTTATCTGTTAGAAGAAAAAACAAAAGAGATAGCCACACTATTATCTGGAATAATTAGGCGCTTCTTTAGTGATCGTTACATCGTGCGGATGACTTTCGTGAATACCACTGGACGTGATTTTAACAAACTTACCTGTCTCCTTTAAGGTTTCAATATCTTTTGCTCCACAATATCCCATTCCAGCACGTAAACCACCAATAAACTGATGTATACTTTCAAACAACTCACCCTTATACGGAACTCTTCCTACGATACCTTCAGGAACTAATTTTTTAATATCATCTTCAACATCTTGGAAGTAGCGATCCTTACTACCCTGTTTCATCGCTTCAACAGATCCCATTCCACGATATGATTTAAACTTTCTACCTTCGTAAATAATAGTTTCACCCGGTGATTCCTTGGTACCCGCTAGCAAAGAGCCTAGCATTACACAATCAGCCCCAGCAGCAATAGCCTTTGGAATATCCCCTGTATAACGTATTCCTCCATCAGCAATAACAGGGACACCGCTACCTTTTATAGCCGCTGCAACCTCTAACACCGCTGAAAATTGCGGAAAACCTACTCCTGCGACAACACGGGTTGTACAAATAGATCCTGGACCTATACCAACTTTTACAGCGTCTGCTCCGTTTTCTACAAGATATTTTGCTGCTTCACCGGTAGCAATATTTCCTACAACAACCTGTAGTTCAGGAAATTTATTTTTCACTTCTTTTAGAACGGTGACCACTCCTTTGGTATGTCCGTGTGCCGTATCAATTACCACCGCATCAACTCCTGCATTTACCAATGCCTCAACTCTATTAACCGCATCTCCAGTTACTCCAACCGCTGCAGCAACCAACAAACGACCATACTTATCTTTATTGGCGATTGGCTTTTGCGTAAGTTTGGTGATGTCCCTGAAAGTAATGAGTCCGATTAGTTTGTTATTATTATCGACTACCGGTAGCTTCTCAATCTTATTTTCTTGTAATATAATTTCTGCATCTGCTAACGAGGTCCCTTCACTGGTAGTAACGAGATTTCCTGAGGTCATTACCTCTATGATAGGTCGTTCGTCATTCTTCTCGAAACGGAGGTCCCGATTGGTGACAATCCCTTTTAAAAACCCATCTTCATCAACAATTGGAATACCACCAATACTATGCTCTCGCATATTATTCTTGGCATCTTTCACTTTCGCATCTAATGGTAATGTAACCGGATCGATAATCATACCACTTTCTGCCCGTTTTACACGCCTTACCTTCATGGCTTGTTCTTCAATAGTCATGTTCTTATGTAAGACCCCAATACCGCCTTCTCGAGCGATTGCGATTGCCATTCTACTTTCTGTCACTGTATCCATCGCAGCAGATACTATAGGAACATTAATCGATAAGTTTTTGGTGAATTTTGATTTAATACTTACTTCTCTAGGAAGCACTTCGGAAAAAGCCGGTACAAGTAAAACATCGTCGTAGGTCAAACCTTCTCCTACAAACTTGGAATCATGAGCAGTCATAGCAATCAATCTAAAAATTAATTGCAAGCAAATATACACCTTTTTTTAAGGACACTTACCATTTACTTTACTAACCTAGTCTATTCATAACTTCTGAGAACAAATCGCAAAAATCTTAAGCGATATTGGCTATTTTAGCATCATGATTCGAGTCGTACTTATTGGGTTTGGCAATGTAGGTTTTCATTTACATAAAGCTATTAAAGCATCTACAAATACCGAAGTGGTTCAAGTATACACCAGAAAAAGTAAATTCCCCAAAAAACTTCCAAAAGACACCCCCATAACGAATACCATAGATGATCTTTTCGATGCTGACATCTATATACTGACCGTAAGCGATGACGCAATTATTTCAGTGTCTCAAAAATTGGCTTTAGATAATAAACTTGTCGTACATACCTCAGGAAATACCTCAATGCATGCTATTGACAAAAGGCACCGACGAGGCGTTTTCTATCCACTACAAACTTTTAGTAAAGAAAGAAAGATTGATTTTAGCGAAACCCCTTTATGCCTTGAAGCCGAACATAAAGAGGACATGAAACTTCTTGAAGAACTTTCAGCCAATTTAAATTGTACCGCTCATAAACTAAGTACTGATCAACGTCGCAGCTTACACTTGTCAGCGGTTTTTGTGAATAACTTTACGAATCATCTTTACAGAATAGGACATGAATTATGTGAAACGAATAGGGTACCTTTTGAGGTTTTAAAACCATTGATTAAGGAAACTGCAAATAAAATTGATGATTTAACACCGTTTATGGCCCAAACAGGTCCTGCTAAACGTGGAGACAACAAAACCATATCCAAACATTTGGATTTGTTAGAAAACGAAAATCACAAAAAAATATACAACACTTTTACCCAATTAATAGCTAAGCTATATGGAAAAGAATTATAAAGAATATCTAGAGCATATTACCACATTTATTTTTGATGTAGACGGTGTATTAACTGACGGCACTGTAATGATAACTACTGATGGCGAATTACTCCGAAGCATGAACATTAAAGATGGTTATGCGTTAAAAACAGCAACAACCAAAGGTTTTAATGTGTGTATTATTTCTGGTGGAACCAACGAGGGTGTTCGGGAACGACTAAATAATTTGGGGATTAAAGACATTTACCTTGGTGCTCATCATAAAACAGAGCAGCTAAAAGAATATTTTGAGATGAAAAACATCATGGCAGAAAATGTTTTGTATATGGGTGATGACATTCCCGATGAACCTGTTATGCGGTTAGTTGGTTTACCTACTTGCCCGCAAGATGCGGTACCTGAAATAAAGAACATTGCGAAGTATGTATCCCACAAGGATGGTGGTAAAGGCTGTGTCCGAGATGTTATAGAACAAGTTCTGAGAGTACAGGGAAAATGGACGGGTAATTTTGATGCGGATAATGCCTAGTTAATTCAGCGTTATAAATTGTCATTTTGAATATAAAAGCTTCAAGGCTCCCATTTCGATTTCAAATAAGGTAACATGCTAAGAGAAAAACTACAGAATTTCAATATTATTCTCGCTTCAGGCTCTCCAAGAAGACAACAGTTTTTTAAAGAGTTGGATATCGAATATGAAATACGCTTAAAGCCTGTAGATGAAGTATTTTCTGAGCGATTAAAAGGAAGTAATATATCAGATTATTTAGCCCAAATAAAGGCACTTCCTTTTAGGAATGAACTTAAGGAAAATGACATTTTAATTACTGCCGACACCATCGTTTGGCACGAAAATAAAGCCCTAGGAAAACCCACTAATAGAGATGATGCTTTTAACATGATCAAATCGATGTCAGGTAAAACACATGATGTAATATCATCGGTTTGTTTTACAATGATTGACTTCGCAAAAACGGTGAATAGTGTTACTAAAGTTACTTTTAAACAGTTTTCTGATGAAGAAATTACTTACTACATTAATAACTTTAAACCCTTTGATAAAGCTGGTTCGTATGGAATTCAAGAATGGATTGGCCACATAGGAGTTACTAAGTTAGAAGGCTCTTACGTAAACGTGATGGGAATGCCGATGGCAAAAGTTTATAAAGTGTTAACAGATATTGCCGAGCGATAGTCATTTTGTAACTTTATAAAAAACCGATCATGAAAACACACTTTCATCGCCTTTTTTTGGCATTTTCAATCGTATTTTCTCTTGTTTTAATCAACATGTCTTGCTCAGAAGTCACCGCGAATACTAAAGGAAATAAAATCAATATTCCAGAAACAGCTGATGCTGAATTGCCTGCTAAACCCATTGCTGAGGACTTTAAAAAATACTGGTATGCTGGCGACGCAGAAATCACTTCGTATGAACTAGAACAAGCACGTTACGGTCAAATACGAAAAGGTAAAGCTGCGTTAATTTTTGTAACTGAAGACTTTTTACCAAACAGACAGGTAAAAGCTGATAATTGGAGTAAGTCGAATGTTCCCGTGCTAAAACTAAACGCTACTAAAAACTTTAATACTGGTATTTACCCATACTCTATTATGAGCAGTACTTTTTACCCCGTTGCTAATAACCAACATGCGATTAAAGTGACAACTAGTATGCAAGAGTGGTGCGGGCAGATATACACTCAATTAAATAACAGAGAACAATTTGAAATTAAAGCACACTCTTATTTTGAAGGTGAAGAAGACAAAGATTTTACCTTAGAAAAAACAGCTTTAGAAAATCAGATATGGCAGCAAATACGTATTGATCCTAAATCATTAATTGTAGGAGAAACTAAAATGATCCCCTCTTTTGAGTATACTCGATTAAAGCACGTTGAGATTAAAGGGTACAATGCAAAAGCTACACTATCTAATTCTGGTGATCAAACCATCTATACCATTGAATACCCTAAGCTAAATCGTACGTTGACCATTAATTTCAATACAGTTTTTCCACATGAAATCAATTCTTGGGAAGAAACATTTAAAAGTGGATATGGTCCCAATGCCAAAATGCTAACAACAAAAGCGACAAAAATTAAACATATTAAGACACCTTATTGGAGACAAAATGCAACCAAATTTGAGTCCATGAGAAAAGATCTTGGCTTAGAATAAAGCTGGAAAACTTAAAAAATTACAAATCCCAAACTCCAATAAACGTAATTGGAATTTGGGATTTATTTTGTTCAGATCATATGTCATTTAAGCAACAAACAAACTGCACATTGCTACTGCTAAATGATGATTAATTATTATTTACTGATTGCCTAGTATAATTGGTAATCCTCCACCTTCTCCACCACCAACAACAATCACTTTACTATTGGGGGATTTAGAAAGTTCAAGTGTTGCCTGAATTCCTTTTTCCGTAAGTATCTTATCTGTTAAGGAAGCGCTCAAAATGCGATTAGCATTTGCTTTACCCTCTGCTTCTATTTTTTGACGCTCCGCTTCTTGTTTGGCTTTTGTCAAACGGAATTCATACTCTAACGACTCCTGTTCTTGCTTTAACTTCTTTTCAATCGCTTCTTTAATAGTGGGTGGCAAGGTTACGTCTTTCACCAAAATTCTATTGATATTAATGTATTGACCTTCGACACCTTTACTTGTTTCATCAAGAATCTCTTGCTGAATTACATCACGTTTACTAGAATATAATTGCTCAGGTGTGTAACGTCCTACCACCTCTCTTGCAGCCGCACTCACCGCTGGCGTAAGAATACGTTCTTCATAATCCTGACCTTTTTCTTGAAGTAACTTTCCAAGATTGGATTTTTCGGGTTCGAACCATACTGTTGCATCCACTTTAATTTCAAGCCCGTTAACAGACAACACGTCCATTCGATATGATTGCGATTGCTGACGGACTTCAAATTCTATGACCTTGTTCCAGGGAGCTACTAAATTAAAACCTTCGCCAAGTGCTGGTTCGTCAGTAACTACACCTTCACCAAGTGTTCTATAAAGTACTCCTGCATGACCAGAATCGATCACAACTGCAGATTTTGCTATAACAATGATTGCCACGATGGCTAAAAAAATAATCGGTAATCCAATTTTTGGTAAACGTTCCATGTTTGTGATTTATGTATTAAATAAGTCCGTGATATTTTCTTAAAAACCACTCCGCCGCTAGGGTCAAAATGATTAAGAATAACAGGTATTTCCAATTGATTAAAGGTATGACTTTTTCCTTAGATTTTTGAATAGTCTTAAAGCGTTCATCCTGTAATAATTGATTGATCAGATTACCGGTTTCTTCTTCAGAAAACAGCATACCATCAGAACTATCAGCTAGTTTTTGCAACTTTTTCGAATTAGCAGTGTAAAACTGTTTTTCCACATCAAATTCTAATATTTTAAAGGTTCCTGACCTGGAAATGTTTTTCCCTTCTGCTTTAACCGTAAAACTATAAGTAGCGGCAGGCAAAGTGCTTAAATCTACTTCAAATGTTCTGTTTTTTAATACAAAAGGTATTGTTCGTTGCTGCTTACTAATAGTATCTCTTACCAGAAGTGATAAATTAATTCGAGGATCGAATTCATAGCTTTCATTAAAGTATTGCGCTTCTATTCTGACATCATCATTTCCATAATAAAAAGATTCATAGTTAACAGTTAACCTATTTTTCTTTTTAGAAGAAGCCAGATATTGAATCACTTTTGCTATAAATCCGTCAAACTGCTTAAAGCTTTGTGTGTTTTGGTAATCTTGTGATCTCCATTTCCAAAGGCCTTCACCTGATAAAATTCCTTCTTTCTGCCCATCAATTTCAAAAGTTGACAACAAACTGTTTTCTGTAGTTACCGCTCCAATCTGTTGCGATAATAATACTTGATGCGGAACTTTGATCGTAAACTCTCCAAAATTAGTTTCCAATGGTGGATAGTCAGAAAAATCAGCATCCACTATAAATGCGTTGTAATTTACATTTAACACTGCTTGAACTTCTTCTTTCTGATTAGTCGGTTGCTGCTGATAGTACTCTTGAACACTATTTAAAAAACGCCAGTCCGTCTTAGGCCCTGTAACTACCAACTTGTTCTTTTTTAGTTGATTTAGTTGATCAAAAACTAACTTAAATCTGTTATTGGGTTGATACAATATAACGAGGTCAAAGTCATTAAAATCAACATTTCTTGAACTTACGTCAGTAAAGAAAACTTCACGTTGTTCGGAGCTTTCAATAGCTTTTTTTAAGGTGCCGACATCTGGATGTTTGATATCTGATACTATCAGTATCTTCGTTTTCTGATCAATTACTTCTACAGCGAAAGATTTTCTATTGTTCCTAGTATTTCGTTCATTTTCCAATGTAGAAACTTGTACGCTGTAAGTAGCAACACCAACCGCATCAGCAGGCAATTCAAAAGACAAAATTGCAGCGGAGTTTTGATTACTTAAGCCCACCTGTTTTCTTGCTATTGTAGTATTTCCTCTTCTTACAACAACTTCTTTTGAAACCGGTTCAATCCCCTGATAACTTACAAATATCTCAACAGGAAATTGATTTTTATGGTAAGCGTATTTGTTAACATTAACGCGATCTATTCGTATATCAGTTCTGCTTAAAGTATCGCCAACGACCACTGGAAAAATATGCTGATTTGCACCCATCCTGGCATACTGGTAATCACTACCATAGGTTTGAATGCCGTCCGTTAACAGTACCAAAGCGGTGGGTTGATTTCTATATATCTTCTGAACAGATCGCAAGGCTAACTCCATATCAGATCGATTGTCATCAAATTCAAGTGAATCTGTTTGCAAAAGTTTGCTGCCAAAAGCGTAACTAGTAACGTCGTATTTATTTTGTAGCGCTTGATTGTTATTCAGGCTAGAAAACAGCTCTTTGGTTTGATCACTGCGTTCAATGAATGGGATTGATGATGAATTATCACCTAACACCACTAAATTTGGTTTTTCGAGTTGTATTTCGCGACTTTTGAATTTAGGGTTTACCAATAATAAACCAATGAAAAATAAACTAAGAAAACGCAAAAAAGCGAAAAGCAACTTACTTTGAGTATTGCTTTTCGCCTTGATTTTGTAATAAAAAATACTGCTTACTAATGCCAATACACCAACAAGGATAATTAATAAGATAGTGGATATTGGCATTAAATAATAGCTGTATTAAGTTAACATTCCACCATCAACATTCAACACCTGTCCTGTAACATAAGCCGATAAATCGCTTGCTAAATACACACAAGCATTAGCTATATCTTCCGGAGTGCCCCCTCTTTTCAAAGGTATATTGCTTCTCCATCCTTCTACAACATCTTCAGGAAGTTTTGCAGTCATTTCAGTCTCAATAAAACCAGGAGCGATCACATTACTTCTAATATTTCTAGAACCAAGTTCTAGAGCTACCGATTTAGAAAAACCTATAATCCCAGCTTTCGATGCTGCATAATTTGCTTGACCAGCATTACCTTTTACACCGACGACTGAGCTCATATTAATGATTGATCCCTTTCGAGCTTTTAACATAGTTCGCTGCACTGCCTTTACCATGTTAAAAACAGATTTCAAGTTTACTTCGATCACCTTGTCAAAATCTTCTTCGTTCATTCGCATCAATAGGTTATCTTTTGTTATACCAGCATTGTTAATTAACACATCAATGGTATCAAATTCTTGTAAAACATCAGCAACTAGCTGCTGGGCTTCTTCAAAACTTGCAGCATTACTTTTATAAGCCTTTGCCTTTACGCCAAGAGCATTTAATTCAGCCTCTAACTTATTCGCTGCTTCAGCCGATGAACTGTAGGTAAAAGCCACATTCGCTCCATGGACTGCAAAAACTTCTGCTATACCTTTACCGATACCTCTACTGGCACCAGTTATAATGGCAGTTTTTCCTTCTAATAACTTCACACTAGAATATTTAAATGGTTGTTGTTTGTTTAATACTTATTAATATCAAAGATACATAAGTAAGCAGTTGATTTATATCAATTCTTTTATAAAAAATTAAGAGCAGTCCGATCATACTTAAATCTTATATATCAAGTAGATTTCAACTGCTCTTAACTAGACAAAGTCCTATATTATTTACTGAATCTCAATATCCTTTTTAGCTAATTCATAGTTAAATAAGTAGTCGATATTCATTTCTTGCACTTTACCCATTTTTTCCAAGGCTTTCATATCAACATCATTTCTATTACCTATTACTACCATATTATACTCTTCTCCCTTAATGTTATTATCAAAAAAAGTTTTTAGGTCGGCCATTGTCATTTTGCTAACAGCGTTATAAATATCCTCTCGAATATCGTGATCAATGCCTCGGTTTTGCAATCGTTCATAACTCCAGAAGATATTTGATTTGGTAATACGCTCTGCAGCCAATTTCTTTAGAGTAGACTCTTTAGCGGCTTGAAATTGTTCTTCAGACTCTGGCATGTCATTCATAAGATCTAGCATCGCATCAACTGCCTGCGGCATTTTATTCGCTTGCGTTCCTATATAAGCCATTACATAATTAGACTCATCCTTTTTAGATGCATTAGCGTAAAATGAGTATGCTGAATATGCTAAGGATTTAGACTCGCGAATTTCCTGGAAAACAATAGATGATAATCCACTACCAAAATAAGTATTAAATAATCTTGATGCTGCTAAGTTTTCGGTTGAAAAAGGATCGCTTTTAGCCACAAACATCATTTCGGCTTGAACCATATCATAATTCACAAAGTACACATTCCCACCGGTTTCTTTTTCTTCATATTTCTTTGCAGGAGCATAATCTTTTAAGCTAGCAGGAACCGTATGCTTTTCATCTAAAGAAGCAACAGCATTTTCAACATCTTTTCCGTAATAGAAAACACGTTGCTTATAGTTGCGCAAGTCTTTTACGATATTTACCAATTCTTCAGGGTCAATATCTCTTAAATCGCTTACTTGAATGATATCACGTTGGCGAGAGTCTTCTCCATACTTAGCGTAATTAACAAGACCTCTTTGTAATATACTCCACTTTTGAGTTTTGTTGTCTTCACGGCCTTTCGCCACCTTTTCAATATACTTGTTGTAAGTTTCCTGATCAGCAACTGCATTAGACCATAAGTGCTCTAACAACTCTAGACCCTTTGGTAGGTTTTCCTTTAAGCCTCTCATACCCACATATGACTTGTCATTACCCGCACTTACATAATAACTTATGCCTAGTTTATAAAATTCCTTTTTAAGTTCTTCCGGTGAATATTTATCAGTACCCAAATATTCTAAATATCCTATCGCGGTGGCTAATTTTTTGTCATTATCTCTACCCATATCAAAAATGATATTAAGGTTAAAGAGATCATTTGTTTTGTTCTCGATATAAGAAACCTCTAAACCAGATTTGGTGGTAGTTTTCTTAATCTCACTGGAATAATCAACATATTTAGGGGTTAGTTTAGACGAAGGAATCGCATTAAAAGTCTTAATAAAATCAGATTGCTTATCCCGATTCAGCTCTACCGGAGTAATACCAGGGTTTTCAACTTTCGCGATATTCTCATCAACTCCTTTTCGTTTAAAAACAACTACATAATTATCCTTGTAGTGTTCGTTTGCAAAATCAACCAACTCTTGTTTTGTGATTTTACGCAAGTCATCAGCAAAACTCACTTTTTCTTTCCAATCCTGGAACTTAGTAAAGGCATCAACATAAGAGAACGCAGTAGATGACGCATCCTCATATTGCTGCATCTCATTCAGTTTTAGATCGTTCACTACCGCATCGATCATCCATTCTTCAAAATTACCTTTTTTAATTTCCTCTATTTGTGATAATAGTAAATCCCTTACTTCCTCAAGCGTTTGATTTGCTTTCGGAGTACCATCTAAAAAATGTACCCCATTGTCAATATTGAAACTGGCAAAAGAACTAGCTCGTTGTACTTTTTGAGATTGATTCAGATTTAAATCAATCAATCCCGCTTGGCTGTTTGCTAATATCCAGTCTATTAAATAAATATACTTTTCATTTTTGCTACCAAGCCCTCCTTCTGTTCTATAAGCAACATAAACAGATTCTGCAGTAGGACCATATACCTCTCTCACTTTAGGTGCAGTAATTGGTGCTTCATTTTCAAAAGTAGGGTGCACCACTTCTTTTGATTTAAAATTACCGAATGCATTATCTACTTTTTTTATGGTTTCGTCATAATCAAGATCACCCACCATTACAACAGCCATATTATTAGGAACATAATACGTATCAAAATAATTTTGAATCGCTACCAATGAAGGATTTTTCAAATGATCAGAGGTACCAATAGTGGTTTGTGTGCCATAAGGATGTGTAGGATACAACTCTTCCCAAACGGCAAAGTACTTTTTGGTTCCGTCACTATCTTGTCCCCTATTAAATTCTTCATAAACCGCCTCCATTTCAGTGTGGAACAAACGCAACACCAACTGACTAAAACGCTCACTTTCTACTTTTAACCACTTGTCAACCTCATTCGCAGGTATTTTATTCATATATACCGTTTCTTCAAATGATGTCCAAGCATTGGTACCTTCTGCACCTAAAGAAGCAACCATTTTATCATATTCATTCGCAATAGATATTTTAGAAGCTTCTTGAGATACCTCATCTATCTTTTTATAAATAGCTTTCTTCTTTTCTGGATCGGTTTCGGCCTTATGATCTTCATATAATTGCTTTATCTGATCGAGATATACTTTTTCTGCTTCGTAGTCTGTTGTACCAATCTCATCAGTACCCTTGAATACCATGTGCTCCAAGTAATGAGCAAGCCCTGTATTGTCAGCAGGATCGTATTTAGAACCTGCACGAACTGGAATAAATGTTTGAATTTTGGGTTCTTCCTCGTTTTTGCTTAGATAAACTTTTAGACCATTCTCTAAGGTGTAAAGTCGTAAACCTGTCGGGTCGTTTTCAACCGTCTCGTAGGTATAGCCATTAGCATCTGTTTGGGACGTTACTTTATACGATTTGGTTTCCTTAGTGTTACAGCTAACTGCAGCTATAGACAGCCCAACCAACGCAAGTATTTTATTGATTTTCATTCGGTTAAATATTGATTAATAAAAAATCCACCCCCAAGGTATGAGGATGGATTCAAACAGCGTTTTTTTTATAAAATTTTTAACAGGCTAGCGCAATACTTCGGCCACCTTCGCGCCAATTTTGGCAGGAGAGTCAACTACGTGAATTCCACATTCTCTCATGATACGTTTTTTGGCTTGCGCAGTATCGTCAGAACCACCGACGATGGCTCCTGCATGTCCCATGGTACGCCCTGCTGGCGCCGTTTCACCTGCAATAAACCCAACCACCGGTTTCTTAGAACCACTTTGTTTGTACCAATTTGCCGCATCAGCTTCTAACTGTCCACCAATTTCCCCGATCATCACTACACATTCAGTTTCAGGATCGTTAATTAAAAGTTCTACGGCCTCTTTTGTAGTAGTCCCGATAATAGGGTCTCCACCAATACCGATAGCGGTTGTAATACCCAAACCTTGTTTTACCACCTGGTCTGCCGCTTCATATGTTAATGTTCCTGATTTAGATACAATACCTACTTTTCCTTTTTTGAAAACAAAACCTGGCATAATTCCTACTTTCGCTTCTTCTGGAGTTATCACCCCAGGACAGTTAGGACCTACCAAACGGCAATCGTGCTTTTGCACATAATCATATGCTTTAATCATATCAGCAACCGGAATACCTTCTGTAATAGTGATAATTACTTTAATTCCAGCGTCAGCTGCTTCCATAATAGCATCAGAAGCAAAGGCTGGTGGCACAAAAATAATAGAGGTGTCAGCCCCCACTTTCTCAACGGCCTCTTCAACCGTATTAAAAACAGGCTTATCTAGATGTACTTGTCCACCTTTTCCGGGAGTAACGCCACCTACTACATTGGTTCCATACTCGATCATTTGACCAGCGTGGAAAGTTCCTTCACTACCTGTGAAACCTTGAACAATTATTTTAGAATCTTTATTTACAAGTACACTCATTTATGATGATTTTATGCCCGACAAAAATAATTGTTGAAGGCTATTTTAAAAAGCTTTTTTTAGACTTTTATCTGTGAATATGATTGAATATTTTTTGGATCTTCATCGGCTAGTTGACTCATCTCGTAACCGCGATACATTTTATTGTCTTTCATTTCCCAAATAGTAATAAAATGAGCGATTGCTCTTTCCTTTTCTGGTTGCTCTATAGTTCGCGCGATATAGGTATATCGTACAGTAACAAAATTATCGTCTTGTAATAAATGACTTATTTCCCCTCTTATAGATTCATATGATTTACCTGTTTCTTCAATAAGCGCTACAAGTTGGTCATACCCAAGAATAGTAAAGCCTTTACTACTATTCCAATGTAACTGGCAATCCTCATGCAAGTGGTTTTTAAGCACGTTAATATTGTGCATAAAATCAGACTCATAAAAGTCTCTAACAATTTCCTTTTCGCTTTTACTCATTCTTCTTCAGTGCTTTAATTTCTTTTTTAATGTTTGGAATGTCTTTTGTCATTGCAACTCGTTTTAATCGATCTCTGGCAATTTCAATTGGCGTCCCTGCATATACTTTTCCTCCCTCAATCGACTTTGTAACTCCGGTTTGACCTAAAACAACCGCCTTTTTACCAATGGTAATACCACTTGTAGTACCGACCTGTCCCCAACACGTAACCTCATCCTCTATCACACAACATCCTGCAATACCAGTTTGAGCCGCTATCAAACAATGATTGCCAATAATGGTATCATGCCCCACATGCACTTGGCTATCTAATTTAGTACCCTCTCCTATTGTTGTATCACCAGTAACACCTCTATCTATTGTGCAAAGCGGACCTATCTCAGCATTTTTCTTGATTACCACCCTACCAGATGATAGCAGCTTATCATATCCTTCTGGTCTTCGCTTATAATAAAAAGCATCGCCACCAAGTACGGTACCTGCATGTATGATTACATTATCTTCGACTATGCAGTGGTCACCAATACTCACATTGGAATGGATAATACAATTATCACCTATTTTCACATTATTCCCCACAAATACGTTGGGTTGAATCTGTGTTTGACTGCCTATTGAAGCCGTAGCAGAAATTGCAGCATTAGATGCAACAAAAGGTGCAAAATGCTTGGTTAACCGATTAAAATCTCTAAAAGGATCATCTGAAATCAACAGTGCCTTATCCTCCGGACATTCTACTTCTTTATTAATTAGAACGATAGTTGCGGCAGATTGCAGGGCCTTATCATAATATTTAGGATGATCTACGAAAACAATGTCACCGGGAGTCACCACATGAATTTCGTTCATTCCTAAAACCGGAAAATCATCAGCACCAACATAAGTAGTGGTATTGATGATTGAAGCGATATAATCCAGACGTTGTGGCTGCGGAAATTTCATTATTCCTTGATACGCTCTTTGTAATTTCCTTTTTCGGTCTCTACCTTAATTTTGTCACCCTCATTAATAAATAGAGGTACCATTACAGTCGCACCTGTTTCCACTGTAGCCGGTTTGGTCGCATTAGTAGCAGTATTTCCCTTAACCCCTGGTTCAGTTGCTGTTACTTCAAGAATTACACTTTGTGGCATTTCGACCGAAAGAGGCATACTATCTTCAGTATTAATCAAGACTGTTACTACCGCTCCTTCCTTTAACAATCCGGGAGCATCTAAGGTACTTTTTTGAAGGGTTATTTGGTTATAGTCTTCAGTATTCATAAAATGATAGGTATCTCCTTCATTATATAAATACTGAAACTTATGTGTCTCTACTCGTACCTCATCAATTTTGTGTCCAGCCGAAAAGGTATTGTCAATTACTTTTCCGGTAGTGACGCTCTTTAGTTTTGTTCTTACAAAAGCGGGGCCTTTTCCCGGTTTTACATGAAGAAATTCGATGATTTTAAAAATATCGTGGTTGTATTTAATACAAAGTCCGTTTCGTATATCTGACGTTGTTGCCATTTTATTGTTTTGTTTAGTTACCTGTTAGATATCCTTTCATGATACCTCTTTGTGAATCTTTTATAAATTGAAGAATCTCATCTCTTTCCGGCGTTGCTTCCATTTCTGCCTCTATAATTGCCGCAGCCTGTGTATTGTTATAATTTTTTTGATAGAGAATTCTATATATGTTTTGTATTTCGCGAATCTTATCAGTAGTAAAACCTCGTCTTCTAAGTCCGACGGAGTTGATCCCAACATACGATAAGGGCTCACGGCCAGCTTTGACGTACGGGGGAACATCCTTTCTTACCAAGGATCCGCCCGTTACAAAAGCATGACTCCCAATAGAGCAAAACTGTTGTACTGCAGTCATCCCTGCAAAAACAACAAAATCACCTACGGTTATATGCCCCGCTAATGTACTGTTATTAGAAAAAATACAATTGTCACCTACGTAACAGTCATGCGCAACGTGGCTATATGCCATTAATAGGCAGTTTTTACCAATTTTGGTTTTCATCCTATCAACAGTGCCGCGATTAATGGTCACACACTCGCGAATGGTAGTGTTGTCGCCAATTTCAACGATTGTTTCTTCGTCGTTATACTTAAGGTCTTGCGGTATGGCCGATATTACAGCACCTGGGAATATATTACAGTTTTTACCAATACGAGCACCATCCATTATTGTTACATTGCTACCAATCCATGTGCCTTGACCTATGGTTACATTGGCACTTATTGTAGTAAATGGTTCGATTACCACATTTTTGGCAATCTTCGCACTAGGATGAACGTACGCTAAGGGTTGGTTCATAATTAGTTGTTTTTTACTTTAGAAATTTGCGCCATTATTTCGGCTTCACTGACCAATTTACCATTTGCATATGCTCTAGCTTGCATTTGACAAATCCCTCTTCTTATCGGGGATATCAAATCTAGTTTAAAAATGAGCGTATCTCCGGGAACTACTTGATGCTTATACCGCACGTTATCAATTTTTAACAAATATGTCAAGTAATTTTCAGGATCGGGTACCGTACTTAAAACCAAAATCCCTCCCGTCTGAGCCATAGCCTCTATTTGTAATACTCCTGGCATCACAGGAGCACCTGGAAAATGTCCAACGAAAAACGGTTCGTTCATCGTGACATTCTTCATACCAATCACATGACTCTCGGATAATTCTAAAATTTTGTCAACCAATAAAAATGGAGGTCTATGTGGCAACATTTCCATTATTTGATTTACATCCATTAAAGGCTTAGTATGCAAATTAACAGAAGGAACATTGTTGCGGCGTTCATTTTTTATGATTTTGGACATTTTTTTTGCAAACTGAGTATTCACAAAGTGTCCAGGCTTATTCGCTATTACCTTTCCTCTGATACGAGTACCAATTAACGCCAGATCGCCAACAACGTCCAGCAATTTATGTCTTGCAGCTTCATTAGGATGATGTAATGTCAAATTATCTAAAATCCCATTTGGTTTTACCTTTATGGAATCTTTACCAAATGCCACTTTCAACTTTTCCATCGTGTCATCGGACAATTCTTTATCTACATACACAATGGCATTATTCAAATCCCCCCCTTTTATCAACCCATGCTCCAAAAGCGCTTCTAATTCGTGAAGAAAACTAAATGTTCTTGAATCGGCAATATCTTTTTTAAAGTCTGAGATATGGTTCATAGTCGCATTTTGAGTTCCCAATACCTTAGTCCCAAAATCGACCATAGTAGTTACCTGATACTCATCGGCAGGTATTACTGTGATTTCGCTACCTGACTCTTCATCACTGTAAGAAAGTACTTCTTTAACCACATATTCTTCTCTATGTGCATCTTGCTCTACTTTACCGGCCTTTTCGAGAGCTTCTACAAAATATCGGCTAGAACCGTCCATAATAGGGGGTTCAGACGCATTTAGCTCAATTAATACGTTATCAATATCCAAACCTACAAGCGCAGCAAGCACGTGTTCAGAAGTTTGAATTTTCACGCCCTTCTTTTCCAGATTGGTACCACGCTGGGTATTGATGACATAATTGGCATCAGCCTCAATAATCGGATTTCCTTCTAGATCAATTCTAGCAAAAGCATATCCGTGATTTATCGGAGCTGGTTTAAACGTAAGTGTCACCTCCTTACCCGTATGAAGCCCTACGCCCGTAAGGGTAACTTCATTTTCAATTGTAGTTTGTTTGCTAGTAATAGTTTCAATCATCGTTTTTCAGTTGTTTTTCGATGTTATGAATTTTATCAACCCATTTTGGTAGGTTCTTAAAGTGAACATATGATTTATTAAAATCGCCATAGCCCAAAGCCGGACTACCTTGAATGACTTCATTGTCTTTTACATTGCGGGTAATCCCCGATTGTGCTTGTATTTTTACGTTATTACCAATAACTATATGACCCACAATGCCTACCTGCCCACCAATCATGCAGTTTTTACCAATTTTCGTCGAACCGGCAATACCTGTTTGAGCAGCGATTACTGTATTTTCATCAATTTCGACATTGTGAGCAATTTGAATTTGATTATCAAGCTTTACACCTTTCCTAATCACTGTTGAACCCAGAGTCGCTCTATCAATCGTTGTTCCAGCTCCAATATCCACATGATCCTCTAGAATTACATTTCCAGTTTGCGGTACTTTACTGTATTCGCCTTTTTTATTTGGGGCAAAACCAAAACCATCGGCACCAATAATAGCACCACTATTAATCACACAATCATTACCAACTACACAATCAGAATAAATTTTAGCTCCCGAAAAAATAATCACGTTATTCCCAATAGTCACGTTGTCTCCGATATAGGTGTTTGGATAAATCTTTACATTATCTCCAATTTGCACATTCTCACTTATATAAGAAAATGCACCAATATAAACCCCTTCACCATATTTAGCACTTTCAGCGATAAATACCGGTTGTTCAATCCCGGTTTTATTCATTTTTACCTGGTTATAGTATTCTAATAGTTTTGAAAACGATTTATAGGCATCATCAACCCGAATAAGTGTGGTTGAAAAATCAGCTTCTGCTTCAAAATTTTTATCAACTATGGTGACCGAAGCCTTCGTCGTGTAAAGATGTGGAGTATATTTTGGATTCGCTAAAAATGTAAGGGACCCTTCGGCTCCTTCTTCAATTTTAGACAGTTTAAAAACCTCGGTTTCAGGGTTACCTTCAATGGTTCCTTCAAGTATGCCTGCGATTTGGTTGGCTGTGAATTTCATTATCGCAAAAATAAAAATTTTTAGAAGATCATTTCCGCTTTGGGTAACATAGATAGTACTTCGTTATTTTATTTGATAACGATCGTAAATTAAACTGATCAGAAGCCTCCGTAACATCTTTTACCTCTCCATTTTTGTAGTAAATATTAATGTTTTGATCAATAGCCGTATATGCCTGATTCGAAATTTCACCACTAAATACAAAATAGCCAGCTTCATAAGCCGAAATGTTATATGTATCTATCAAATAATCAATATGCGGTTTTTTAGCCTGATCTTGTTGTACTTGATCCGAAATTTCGATTTTTAAAAGATCTCGTTCAATAATCATTTGACTTAAATTGCTCAACACAAAATCGTCATGATACATCCATTCTTTCATTGCAGAAAGGATATCAACATCATCCAGTCTTGAAAAAATATCCAGTACATCCTCATTAAAATCGCTACTCGTAATCTTATTGTTTAAAAAGAAAGAAAAAGCTTTGCTGGCCTCAACAGTTATTCCTGAAGCACATAATTCTTTAGCTCTCTTCAAAACACGAATCAGTAATTGCTCGGCAACCAGACTGGTTTTATGCAAATATACCTGCCAATACATAAGACGTCTCGCAACAAGAAATTTTTCGACGGAGTAAATTCCCTTTTCTTCTACCACAAATTCATCGTTTACCACATTTAACATGGTGATAATACGCTCGCTATTAATGTTACCTTCAGCGACGCCTGTATAAAAACTGTCTCGTTTTAAATAGTCAGTTCTATCCATATCAAGCTGACTTGATATTAACTGATTTAAAAATTTCCGGTGATATTCACCTTTAAATATCTTGATAGCTAGCGTTAAACTTTGGTTAAATTCAGCATTAAGGTTCTCCATAAAGAGGAGTGAAATCTCCTCGTGTGAAACTTCTTCAACTAAACTATGCTCCATTGCATGACTAAACGGTCCATGCCCTATGTCATGTAATAAAATGGCTTGTAATAACGCATTTTCTTCATCTTCAGAAATCGCCACCTCCTTAAACCGCAGTACATTAACCGCCTTTTTCATAAGATGCATGCAACCTAAAGCGTGATGAAAACGAGTATGATGTGCACCAGGATATACCAAATACGATAATCCCATTTGTGAAATACGCCGTAAACGCTGAAAATATTTATGAGCAATCAGGTCAAATATGCCTTCATTCGGAATCGTAATAAATCCGTAAATCGGGTCGTTTAAAATCTTAAGTTTATTACTTTTACTCAAACAGCTCAAGGATTAGTGGTACGCAAATATAGCTACATATAATGAACAAGATAAATATACTTTGGGTCGATGATGAAATCGATCTTTTAAAGCCCCATATACTCTTTTTAGAACAAAAAAATTATGACATTACTACCTGTCAAAGTGGTACTGAAGCCATCGAAGTCATAGACCAAGATAGTTTTGATATTGTCTTTTTAGATGAAAATATGCCGGGCCTTACCGGCCTAGAGACCTTATCTGGAATAAAAGAAAAACAGGCCAATATTCCTGTAGTGATGATCACCAAAAGTGAGGAAGAGTATATTATGGAGGAAGCTATTGGAAGTAAAATAGCTGATTACCTTATTAAACCGGTTAACCCAAGTCAGATATTACTTAGCCTAAAAAAGAATCTTGATCACTCACGGCTAATCTCAGAAAAAACAACCTCCAACTACCAACAGGAATTCAGAAAGATTGCAATGGACCTGTCGATGGTTAATACTTTTGAAGAGTGGGCAGAATTATACCAACGGCTTATTTATTGGGAAATTGAATTGGAAGATATTGAAGACGTAGGTATGATCGAGATTTTAGAATCTCAAAAGGTAGAGGCCAATACCCAGTTTGCCAAGTTTGTAGATAACAATTACAAAGATTGGTTTAACGATGATGATGCGCCGGTCATGTCGCATACGCTGTTTAAAAATATGATCGAGCCTGAATTAAGCAAAGACCAACCAACACTTTTGGTGGTTATTGATAATTTGCGCTTTGACCAATGGAAAGCCTTTGAACCTATTGTCAACAACTATTATAAAAAGAATATTGAAACACCTTATTATAGTATTCTCCCGACTGCCACGCAGTATGCCAGAAATGCCATTTTTTCTGGTCTGATGCCTGCAGACATGGAACGTTTGCACCCGAAGCTATGGAAAAATGATACGGATGAAGGTGGTAAAAATTTATATGAGGAAGAGTTTTTGAAAGCACAGTTAAAGCGCCTAGGACTAGATATTAAGTGCGAATACCACAAAATTACCAGCTTAAAAGGAGGAAGACGTTTTGCAGACAATTTTAAATCCCAAAAGGATAATGACTTGACTGTAGTCGTATATAATTTTGTTGACATGTTAAGTCATAGTAAAACAGAAATGGAAGTAGTCAAAGAACTTGCTTCTAATGATAAAGCATATCGATCGCTTACCCAAAGTTGGTTTAAAAATTCGCCTCTGTTAGAAATCATCCAACAGGCGCAACAATTAGGGTTTAAGCTAATTATCACAACAGATCATGGAACGATCAATGTAAAAAACCCCTCAAAAGTAGTGGGAGACCGTGATACCAGTTTAAACTTACGCTATAAAACGGGTAAAAGTCTAACCTATGAAGATAGAGATGTACTTGCTGCACAAAAGCCAAAGGACATTCACCTGCCTGCAATAAATGTAAGTAGTAGCTTTATTTTTGCAAAAGGAGATTTATTTTTTGCATACCCAAATAACTACAACCATTACGTTAGTTATTACAGAAATACCTACCAACATGGTGGAGTAAGTCTACAAGAAATGATCATTCCTTTTGTGGTTTTACAACCGCGATAACGAAGTAAATAACATTGCGGATTCTTAATCAAAATCCTTTAAGGCAATGTTCTTATAAATATAGGGGTTCTCATATTTTGTCATTATCTGTTACAATTAGAACAAATTCACTTTTAATTGCAATTAATTTGATACTTTTATAGACCCTAACAATACTTTAATCAAAATGAAAACCATCGATCGCATCATGCTTTTTATAAAGCATATGAAACTAAGCGCACGTAAATTTGACATATCTATTGGCGCTTCAAACGGTTACACACTCCGCATGCATAAAAACAATGCATCTGTTGGGAGTGATGTTATTGAAAAAATCCTAAAAGTGTATCCTCGTATTAACCTAGTATGGTTAATGACTGGTAAAGGTGAAATGTTTTTACCTGCTGAAGAGTTTGCTACTTCTGAAGTTGCACCTTCTATTATTGAACAAATCGTAAACGAGCGTATTGACGCACGTATGATAGAAGAGCGCAAACAACTGAAGAAGGAAATTATTGCTGAGATTGATCAAGAAATCAAAGCCAATAGCTAACCATTATTTAATACCGACTGTTTATTATTGAAGCTCCCTTACGCTTCAATATTAATCAATTTCATTTCGCAGTTTTACCATTTGCAAAAGATATTCATCTTTTGTGAGGGTAGATTTTTTTTCCTTTAATGCTGCCAATCGGTCTTGAAAACTTTGCTTTTGGGCAGCAATTTCTTGATTGGTAATTTGATCTAAAGTATGGTTGATTTCTTTTTCAAGCTCAACTATAAGATCTTTTGTAAGACTAAAATATTTAAGTTTACGCGAAATGATAACAATTAAAATAATTATTGGCACCGCTATTGGTAGGGGTTTCCAATATTCATATTCATCAACCAAATCAACATTTTCACTTAAAATAGATACAAGTTGGAAAATGTACATCGCGAGAGGTATTAAGATAACATTCTTCCACCATTTGTTAGATGTGAAGAACCATGTCGCTAGAACTAATATCGGTGCGACCTTATTTACTGCATACCAAAGAAACCCATAAACATCCGGATATGATTTAGCAACCGAAACTAAGAAAGAAGGGCCCCAATTCCGATCTCCAATTGGTGCAAGCTTGTAAAACCATAACACGAATGGTATCGATACTAAAATTAAAACAACAATTAAATTTCTCCTCCAATCAATCTTTGCGTTCATAATAACCGTTTCATCATATATTTTATGTTTATCAAGGTTAGCTCTTATTCTTAACAAATCGAATAAATATCTTTTCAAACTTTCGTTATTTTTTTCCTTTTTTATCTGATTTAGCCAACTTTCGTTAATTCTAAACACATCTTTAGAATTTCCTAATGACAATAGAAAAGCTTTGATCTGAATATTAAGAAATCTTTCATTTGGATTTGTAAACATTTTTTTAAGAACAATCAACATGGCTGTAATAGTTAACCAAAAAGGGATTGAAATCAAAAAATCACCAAATAAAGTATCTGATTGGTAATCTGAAATTATTATGAATATCTGCCAAAAAAATTGAAACAACATAAATATGAATGGAACAAGAATCATGATATTCCATCTATTCGTCTCATTCAAATACCAAATACCAAGATATATTGCTAATGGCACTTTTAAAGATATGTACCAAAGAAAAGAGGAAACATCGTTATAACCTCGAAGTATGAATGAGGTAAAACCTAAGTCAACAATATTTGAGTCACCTGGAGCCAGCAAGTAAAGATAGGTAGCAAAAGGTATGGTGCAGATTAAGATGATAAAAACTAAATCTGAATAATAACTATATTCATTATTGGACAATAGCTTAAACTGATTGTTCATTTTGATGTTTTTTTATTCAATTTCATTTCGCAGTTTTACCATTTGCAAAAGGTACTCGTCTTTTGTGAGGGTAGATTTCTTTGCTTTTAATGCTGCGAGTCGATCTTGAAAACTTTGCTTCCGAACAGCTATTTCTTGATTAGTAATTTGATCTAAAGTGTGGTTGATTTCTTTTTCTATTTCAAGAATTAAATTTTTAGTGAGTCTATAATACCTTAGTTTTTTGGATGTGATAACTAACAAAATCCCTATTAGTACAACCAGTGGAAACACCTGTATTATTTCGTACTCATCTACAAAGTCTACATCTGGGTTAATCAATGAAACGAGTTGTAACATGTAAAAAGATATTGGAACAATCAAAACATTTTTCCACCAACTTGTGGAAACAACTAACCATAAAATAAGAAAAAATAGAGGCGCTAACTTATTAGTAATTAGCCAAATAAAGTAAACAATATCGGAATAATGTTGAGAACTAATCCGGAGCGATAGAACTTGCCATTCGGATCCCTTCGGAACTATTTTATAAAGATAAATTAAACTCGTAAAAAGGAATATAAAAAATACGATTATCACATTTTTATAATAAAAGCTTTTGCCAAGTTTTAGATGTTTGGAAGAATTTGCTTCTACTTGCTTTGACAATCTAGTTTTAAGAAATATCAAGTTGTAAATTTGTTTTTTATCATATGATAAAGCGACTTGTTCGATTATACCACGAAACTCGTTTAGACCGAGTAAGTAAGTCGATTGAATATTATCCGAAAAACCAATAAAGTGTTCAGTGTTTACGTCTAAATTACTAACTCTCTTCTTATTAATCTTCGTCCCAAAATAAATTAGAAACAACAGAAACAATAGCGTCAAACAATGAATTACATAAATCGATTCATTAGTCAAGTATTCGGTATCTATCAAAACAATTGATAAGAGTTTAAATAATAAAATAGCAATAGGAATTAATAAAAGAAACCTCCATTTCCTAAAAGTATCTACATACCATATCGTAAGATACATCAGAGGAATAAATTTCATAAGAAATATCCACAAGAAATATTGAGTGTTCTCATAGTAACCCACATCAAAATGGAAAAATAAAAAATCAATTTTAGCCTTGGATTCAGAAAAAAACAAATATGAATACTGAAGGAATGGAAGAGTAAAAATGAGTCCAATTATTATAGTATTGTAATGTAACCATTTTCCAAAGGAAAGATTAGAGATATTCATAAAGGGGGGAATTTTAAGGCTTTCAATATAATCAACTTTTATGCTGTATGAATTAAATGAATTAATTTCTACTGCTTTTTTGATGAACATGTTCTAATTTTGCCTTTATATGGAGAAGAAAAAGCACTGTTTTGAGTACAGCCTAGAAGAAATTGATTTCATAGCTCAAAAAGTTTTAGAATTAACCAATTCAAAAACCATTTTATTTAGGGGAGAAATGGGTGTCGGAAAAACAACATTGATTAAAGCCATTGCAAAACAGTTAGGATTTAACAAAAATTTAACATCCCCTACCTTCTCAATTGTCAATGAATATGAAATTTCTGACGGTTTTTTGTACCATTTTGACCTATATCGTATCAAAAAAACCGAAGAACTGTACGATTTTGGGGTTGAAGAGTATATTCATTCCGGTGAATGGAATTTGATCGAATGGCCTGAACGTTTAGTCGATGAACTACCTGATAATTACGCTGAAATACAAATAGTTAGCCTTAACAATAATTTAAGAAAGATTTGTATATATTCGTAATCTATTCTACCATTTTTCTACAAAAAATAGTTGTTTACAACAACATAAGTTTGCAAAAGTACGACTAACTTTCTGAATATCCGTAACTTATTTAGTCATATGTTTGTACCTGTAAAACCCTTAAACAAATAATAATGACAACTAAAAGACTTATTTCAGCCCTATTATTAGTAATTTTTTCTGTAGCACTTTTCGCATCTTGTACTCCTGATAGCATTGCAGATGATACTACCTATGATAATTTTGAAGGTATTAAAAAGACAGACGCTGCTAAATTAGCGCCGAAGAAAGATTAATTAAAAATACTTGAATATATGTAAGCACTTCCTTTGGAAGTGCTTTTTTTATTGATTATTCTTGCCAATTTTATCTTTTATCTTAAAATTAAAAATTGCATATTTGATTAAAATTTCCCCAAATTAAAAATAAAGCACGTTGGAAAAAGCTAGGACGAAAAGAAAATTATTCAGAAGGAGTATTGTAATTAGCTCCTTAATTGCTTTACTAATTGCCATATCTCCCTATATATTTTATTTATACGAGTCAGCTCCTGATGATTCCCAAATTTGGGAAACATTTGCTTTTACAATATCCACAGAAGCCTACCCTAATGTATACAGCATGCTGTGGTTAATCATGGGTAAGGTATTGCCTTTGTATTTATTGATATTGTGGTTTTTCACATGTAAGCATTGGTGGTATCATGTTATTTTAATTCCGATTGCAATGTATTCATTTCAGACTTTTACTTTGTTAAATGACGATGCTGAATTTGTAGATGAAGCTGAAATCTATTATATAATACCAATAATGATGGTTATCATTCCTTTTGTATATTTAATTCGATTGAAGATTTTTGATAAAGTTGTTCATGGTATCGATCTCAAAAAATTAGATGAGGAATTGGAGCAACTTAAAGATCTAGATGACTACCATGACGAGTCTATCGAAATAAAATAAACTCACTACATGAGTACACCCATCACTCCCTTTACCAAAGCGCAACTGCTCCCACAAGAGGAAATGCTAGAAGTGCTTAAAAGTAAAAGTGAGTTGTTTATTGGTATCCCAAAAGAAACATCCTATCAAGAAAAACGTGTATGTCTCACTCCAGATGCGGTAGCTGCCATTACTGCTCACGGGCATCGCGTATTGGTAGAAAGTGAAGCAGGTGAAGGAGCCAATTTTAGTGATACAGACTATAGCGAAGCTGGTGCCGAAATTACTAAGGATACCGCAAAGGTATTTCGCTGCCCGATGCTTTTAAAGGTAGAACCACCATCGCTGGAAGAGTTGGAGCTAATCAATCCACAAACCATTATCATCTCTGCCCTTCAGCTAAAAACACAGGAAAAAAAATACTTCGAAACCCTAGCCGCAAAACGTATTACGGCTATTGCATTTGAGTTTATTCGTGATGAAGACGGTACATTTCCCGCCGTACGTACTTTAAGTGAAATTGCAGGAACTGCTTCCGTACTGATCGCTGCAGAATTATTGACCAACAGCAAATCGGGTAATGGCTTGATGTTCGGTAATATTAGTGGCGTCCCTCCTATTGAGGTTGTTATACTAGGTGCCGGAACGGTAGGAGAATACGCTGCCCGATCTGCAACCGGCTTAGGAGCGAACGTAAAAGTATTTGATAATTCCATCACCAAACTACGATGCTTACAAACCAACATTGGTAAACAGCTATACACTTCTACCATTCAACCAAAAAACCTGATTAAAGCATTAAAACGCTGCGATGTGGTGATCGGGGCAGTACGTGGTAAAAATCGCTCCCCAATTATGGTTACCGAACCGATGGTAGAAAACATGAAAAAAGGTTCAGTAATAATCGACGTCAGTATAGATATGGGTGGGTGTTTTGAAACTAGCGAAGTGACCAACCATGATAAGCCCACCTTTGTTAAGCATGAGGTCATACATTACTGTGTGCCAAACATTCCGGCACGATACTCAAAAACCTCCTCCGTTTCTATTTCAAATATATTCACTCCCTACTTACTTAAAATTGGGGAAGCCGGAGGACTAGAAAATTCCCTTCGCTTTGATCGAGGACTTAAAAACGGATTGTATTTTTACCATGGTGTATTAACCAACAAATCCGTCGCCGACTGGTTTGGACTGGATTATAGCGACATTAATTTGTTAATTTTTTAGATTGCAAGACAATCCTAGAATTAACTTAAGTTTACTGTAGCTAATTTAGTTTTAAATTGCATAAATACTTGACCCAAGTTTTAACCACTTCGATGAGACACCTTCTTAAATTACATGTCAGACATTCTAATAAATAGTTATCGCTTAGCACATAAGCTGTATCAGTTTCTGTTAAATCCTGTTCTCACAAAACCTAAGCTTCAAATGAAGGCACAAACGCTCTTGTGCTTTTTAATTATAAAATTTGCACTTTCGTTTGTTTTCGTCATGCTGCTATTTATAGCAAAGGTACCTCGTTCATCATCCGTAAAACCGATGAGCGAACAATACGGTTTTTGGACCATTATACTGTTAGTTACAGTCTTAATACCCATATTAGAAGAACTGATGTTTCGTTCATTTCTTCGTTTCAACAAGTATTACGTGTTGGTGTCGAGCTTCTTATTAACACATTTAGTATTATCTAAATTCTATTTTAAGGAAGGATGGTTAACCATTACTCCAGATTTACCAACTCGATTAACGATTCCCCTAATCGTTGGACTACTTGGCTTTGCTTTAGCTGTAAAACTAAAACAACGTTTGAACAAGGCATGGTCAACATACTTTCCCTATTTGTTTTATATAAGTTTTTTACTATTTGGTTTGTTACATATTACCAAGTTCGAAATCAATGCAAAAACGATCATACTAGCCCCGTTTCTAACCGCTCCTCAGGTTATTGGAGGCATTATTTATAGTTACGTACGCGTTCAATATGGTTTAATATATAGTATCAAACTCCATGCTATAAATAATGTTGTACCTGCCATGGTAATGGCAATGACTTCAATTTATTAAGCAGTATGATTAGCTGTTATTTCGAAAAGAAAAAGTACCTTATCATATTATTTATCATGACTCTGGTTACTATATTTAAACTACTCTAATCAGTATCGTCATTATATGTTTCCAGTATTTACCAACCCATTTAAAGTTTAAATTAGGGCTACCGTTAAATTTTGGAATTTGTCATTTGAAGATTGGCATTTTACTTCATTTAATCCGATTTTTGCAACTTACTTTTATCCTTAAAAAATGACCGTATTACAACGTGCCGGATATTACTTAGGAGGTTTCGCTTTAGGCTTAATCGTGTTATCTTTTTTTCTAAGCGGTAAAAAAGCTTCTTGCAGTTATGGTCCAAATGCACGAGTTATTAAAAATATTAGCGGTAAGACATTTGAATATGGTGGTACCGGACTAGATTCTACCAAAGTACTGTCAATACTTCGTAGTGGTGAGGTCGATTTTTCAAAAAGCAACACCAAATTAGATTCGTGTAAAACCTACTGGATCGATGGATACTACAATGAGCACGAACATTCACTATTTATTCAAAATTGCGACAGTATTGCTACTATTCTTAAGACGAGTCTTTAACTTCTTTAAATTTCAAATACTGGGCCCAACTTGATCACTCACAATATATAATGCTATTTCAACTAACTTTAAGCATTCAAAATCAATCAATCATGAAAAACCTATTTGTTGCCACTTTTTTTTTGTTAACGTTAACGACAACCGCAGTAAATGCACAGATAAACAGCCAAAAAGCAACGGTATCTTTTCTATTTGTTTCTGAGGATGTTCAAGGCTCGATAAGTGATCTAAAAACGGATATTAAGATAGATGACAACATGATCGCCAATTCCTATATGAAGGGATCGGTTGCAGTTACCACACTTAAAACAGGAAATTTTTTACGAGATGGGCATTTAATGTGGAAAAAGTACTTTTATAAAAAAGTCTTTCCTCGTATTGCATTTGAAAGCACCACCATTTCCAAAGAAAACGAGCAATTGAAGGTTGCAGGCATACTTACCATAAAAGACATATCAAAATCAGTTACCATTATATTCGACAAAAAAGATGATATCCTTTCAGGAAAAATGCGAATTAATACCTACGATTATGGAATTAAGATATCTAAAAAGAAGGAAGAAAATATAGTGGATGTATTTTTTGATTTTCCTTTGGAGTGAAAGAATTAGTCTCCTTGAATTCCTTCCCATAGGTTAAGTCAGCCATTTCAGGGTACATTTCTTCCTTACAATAATTTAATAAGGTTACCCAATTCCTTTTGAGAAACACCTGCTGCCCAGAATAAATAAAAAAGCCTGTGAGTATAATACTCACAGGCTTTTTATTCAAACTATTATTTAATTAGTTCTACAACTTGATCATCTTTTTCGATACTTGCTCTTTACCATCAACAATGGCTTTTAAGAAATAAACTCCCCTTGGTAGTTTACCGAGTCCAGTCATCCTAAATCTACAGAAACCAGGGTATACTTTTCCTGTTGATTGTTGTATCATATTTCCACTAAAATCGTACAACGCTAAATCAACATTCGTATTTTGTGTGCTGCGTACCCAGATACTAATTCGGTCTCTAAACGGATTAGGGAAAGCCTTTAAATTAGTAATTACCAGCTCTTGACTAGCATCACAACTTCCTAAGGTTGCGCCTCTTCGTAAGAAGGATGGTACAGCAAGGGTAGACACACAACGTGTTCTTCCTCTAAAACAAAGTTCAACTCTAGGACGACGCGGATTATTACCACAGCGTACATCAATTACTTCAACATTGACTGTCGCCGTCGCAGTACAACCGACAGCATCAGTTACTGTTAACGTATAAGCTGTTGTTTCCTCTGGGGAAACTTCAATAACAGTATCAGTCTCTCCTGTGCTCCATTCATAAGTAAAGTTACCTGCTCCTCCTTCCAAAGTATTAAATGTTAGCAAGGCAGATTCTTCTGGACCATAACCAAAATAAACGGTTTGATCTTCTATAAGCGTTAGTACTATTGCTTCCGGTTCAGTAATAGAAACCGTTGAGGACATTACATTCGTTCCTAAAGCATCAGTAACAATCACACTGTAATCACCAGCAGTTAAGTTTGTAGCGGCAGCTGTTTCCTGTCCATCACTCCATAAGTAGGTGTAAGGAGCTATGCCTCCGGTTGCCGTTATTGAAGCGGTACCATCAGCTTCACCATTACAACTTACATTAGTTGCTATTACCTCACCAATACTTAATTGGTTTAACTGAAATCTGGTAGAAACGGGTAGATGATCAGAAGTCGTACGTGTATAATCTCCATCGATAAATTCATAATGCACGGTGGTACTTCCTTCAATATCATTATTTTTTAATTCATCGGAAACCGAAATATGATCAATCATGTTTTCTCGTGCAACGAATGATCTAAATCCGCCTTCACTTAAAATTGAAGTAACAATTTCGTAATTGATACCATCGCTTACATATTCTTCGTATGAGCTAACAGTCGAAGTTATATCAGCAACCGTAACATCGACATCGTCATTATAATCGCCTAATAGTATAATATTGGCATTAGGATAAAATGCATCTAACGAGTCCTTAATTACTTCTACATCGTATTTACGCATATCGTAACGTTCTTGCGCATCTCGCGAACTATTAG
This sequence comes from Spongiivirga sp. MCCC 1A20706, assembly GCF_046524175.1. Taxonomy (NCBI): domain Bacteria; kingdom Pseudomonadati; phylum Bacteroidota; class Flavobacteriia; order Flavobacteriales; family Flavobacteriaceae; genus Spongiivirga; species Spongiivirga sp. MCCC 1A20706. The sequence continues at coordinate 317,589 of NZ_JBEFZF010000001.1, read as the reverse complement.
CACGAGCATGAAGATCGATAATATTGAATTCTTTGCTTTCACCTTCGATAGTGACGTTGGCAGTCATCATAAACGGTAAACGCCCGCTTGCAAAGAACCGATCAGTAGTACTTGGATAACCTACGAGCGCACTATCATCACCACCATTATATAACGGATGAATTGATTCTAACAACACTTGGGTTGATACATTTTCTACTGTAGCATTTTTATAAATGAACCCTACTTTTTGCTTCACTCCGGGATCGTTTGGTCTTGATGTAGCATCAGAAAGCACATAACTATATTCAGGAAGTTCATCAATCAATTGACCAAACAATACATCGTCCGCAATTTCTTGAACAGCAATTATATCTGCATCCAAACGCTGAATTACAGCCTTTACACTGTCTTTTTGAATTTGATCTGAAAGCGGGTTTCCAGCAGCCGGAGAATTTTCTTCATCTCCAAACCACTCGATATTCCAGGTTACTACATCAAAGGTTTTATCTTTACTGATGGTAATCGTATCCGCTGGGTTTACATATTCAGTAGCACAAGCAAGATCAGCTTGCGTTCTTGGTAGTAGTTGAAAGATTTCATTAAAACGGCCGATAACGCCTACAACTTCTGCGCAGTTTTCGGGTTGTGCCAATCCTATTAAGCTTTCAACATTATTATCTAAACGAAGTTGTCCCCCGCCACTTGCATCAGTCAATTCATAGTTTGAACTGCCAAATAACACATCACCAGGACGTGGGAATGTCGTATTCTCAACACGCACTAATTGTCCTGCGAAATCAGCTAATTGAGATAATGTAATAGTAGCAGGTTGAATAGGACTAGTTGCAATTCCGTTAGATTCGACACTAGTAACAGGGCTAATTTGCACTTGCTCTCTAAAGGTACTTCTAACACCCACAATCGTAATTGAATCTCCAACAGAGAACAATCCGTCACCGTGTACTTTTTCGTCAAATACGGCGATACCACCTGTAGCGTCCTGAATGAATGCCGAACCGCCAAAATTATCAGATACTGTTAGCACACCGGTAACTTTAACTTGTGTACCATCGGTAGCTGCTCTCACCTCGGCTATTGTAGAAAGATCCGGTTCGGTAATGACACCGCCTCCATCAATCGGAAATGGATTTGGTGCTGTGGCATTCGATGTTTGTCCATCTAGGGCATCACGACCACTAAAAGTCCAATTATCTAAAACAAAAGTTGAACCGTCAGCACCTGTATCCTCTTTACGCTTTGCCCAACCATCAGTATATTCCCATGGTTGACCAGTACCATCAACAGCAATCTCTCCAAAAACGTCTATCACCTCACCATCTCTAAATAACTCAATGGCGTCATCACCATTAATTCCGGCGACACCGGTCGTAAAATCGGGTTCAAAACCAAAGAATGAGATAAAGCCATTAGTTTCAGTTGCGATATAGATAAAATCTCCAGCTGTTGCTGTACCCGTAAATGTAAATTCTTGTCCATCGGTTCCTCCACCATTATTGGCCGAACCAAATCCGTAAATACTTAAATCCGCAATATCAGCAGTAGCTAACAACTCGATTGCTTTGGGAGTACCGCCAGAAAGCGGCCCGTCAACAACTCCTGTTATTATTAATGCAGCTGGTACAACAGGAACAACTCCAGGATAGGGATTCGTGGCTGAAGCATTATCAGTAGCACCATCAAGTGCATCACGACCGCTATAAATCCAATTATCTAATACGAAAGTTGAACCATCAGGCCCAGTTTCATCTTTTCTAAAAGCCCAACCATCAGTATATTCCCATGCCTGACCGGAACCATCAACATTAATATCTCCAAAAACATCGATCACTTCGCCATCCTTAAATAACTCGATGGCATCGTCACCGTTTATTGCAGCCGCTCCTGAAATAAAATCAGGATCAAAACCGAAAAAGGTGTTAAAGCCAGTTGCTTCCGTAGCTATGAATAACTTATCACCTGCTAAAGCCGAACCAGTAAATGCAAATTCCTGTCCATCAGTTCCGCCACCATTATTTGCTGAGCCAAATCCGTATATACTTAGATCAGCAATATCGGCTAGCACCAATAACTCAATTGCTTTTGGTGTTCCACCGGTAAGAGGTCCATCGAAAACACCATTAATTTTTAATGCAGGTACTTCAACAGGTTCCATTTCAATAGGAAAAGGTGTTGGCGCTGTTGCATTTGAAGTTTGACCATCTAGAGCATTAGGACCACTAAACGTCCAATTTTCTATTACAAATGTATCTGCATCCGGTCCGGTATTATCTTTTCTTTTGGCCCAACCATCTAGATATTCCCAAGGTTGACCCGAGCCATCAGTATTAATATCACCAAAAACATCAACTACTTCTCCATCTTTAAAAAGCTCAATCGCATCATCTCCGTTAATGGCCGCAGCACCAGAAGTGAAATTAGGATCGAAACCGAAGAATGCATTAAAACCAGCAGTTTCTGTAGCGATATAAATATAATCTCCTGCGGCGGCTGAACCTGTAAATGCAAACTCCTGACCATCAGTTCCACCACCATTGTTTGCAGATCCAAATCCGTAGATACTTAAATCGGCTACATCGTTAATAACAAAAAGCTCGATTACTTTTGGAGTACCACCGGATAATGGTCCGTCGAGCACCCCTGTAATCTTTAGATCAGATGAAACTGCCGGTGGTGCATAAGTTCCAATTGGAAATGGTGTTGTGGCAGTCGCGTTATTTGCCTGACCATCGTTAGCATCTCTACCACTAAATGTCCAATTTTCAAGTACAAAAGTAGTACCATCGGCACCTGTTCCATTTACGCGGTATGCCCAACCATCTGTATATTCCCAAGGTTGACCTGAACCATCAATATTGATATCACCAAAAGTATCGATCACAGTACCATTAAAAAATAATTCAATAGCGTCATCACCGTTAATCGCAGCAGCTCCTGATGTAAAATCTGGTGTAAACCCAAAAAAGGTATTAAAACCAGTTGTTTCAGTAGCGATGTATAAAAATTGTCCTGCGGTTGCTGATCCTGTTAATGCAAATTCTTGTCCATCGGTACCTCCTCCATTGTTTGCAGAACCGAATCCGTAAGCACTTAAATCAGCGATATCACTTACAACATAAAACTCAATTGCTTTTGGAGTACCACCAGAAAGCGGACCATCAAAAACACCCGTAATGATTAAAGCTGCATCTCCTGTCGAAGGGGGTGTTGTATCTTCTAATGTTGTTACGTTTGCAGGGTTACTTTCAGCTGATGCATTAAATACTGCATCCACCGCCTTTACTGTAAAAGTGTAAGCGGTATTAGGTGTAAGATTACTTACTGTATACGATGTAGTATTAGAAGTATCTATAAGTGAAGTACCATTAAAAATTTGATAAGCCGTTACCCCAACATTATCCGTTGATGCATCCCAAGAAAGATCAACAGTGGAAGTAGTGATGCCCGAAGCAACTAAATTAGTCGGAGTTGTAGGAGCCTCCACATCATTAGATCCACCATTTCCAAAACGATCTTCAGCCTGGGGACCACCCCATATATTTGTTGCAAAAGCAGGATTATCAATAAAAGGATTTCTGTTTCCTTGAATACCTGCTACTACGTTATTTCTTTGGATTTCGAATGCAGATACTGGATCTTCCGCATTCCATTGTAATAAAATATCCGGTATTTCTGTACTGAAAGTGATCGGACCGTTTGCTACTCTTATCGCCGCGCAACGTTCTCCATATCGTACGTACATAAACATCATCATACGAGCAACATCACCTCTCCATTCATCTCCGGGATACCACCCGTTATTAATTCTGGCGGCAGCACCACTTCCAGCTGTAAAGGGTAAGTTACTTCTAGAAGAATTTTGACCAACATCAGATGGTCTTAAATGATGTGCGTCAGAGCCTGGTCCTTCTGAACCCAAATTTGGTTGTCCCAAGGAACGTGGATAGGTGTGCTCACGATTCCATTGACCTGTGCTACCACCGTTATTGGTAGCGGCACGACTTCTGTCGGTCATTAAGTTCCCATCATTATCATCAGATCCATAGATAAGCAAAACATTGTTGCTGTTTGCTGGATCAAGATCACTCTGTTGTAGGGTATTCCATACACCTGGAGTATATGAAAGCTCTACCGTTTGTGTTGTTGTAATCAAATTTGAGAGAGCAACTTTTAGTGCCTCCCCACTTTGATTAATGTTTGTTCCGTTATAATATGCTGGTACCTGCGCGAACATTAATCCGCTTACCAAAAACATAAATAACAGCAATACCTTGTTGGGTAATTTTGTTTTCATTTGTGCGCTTAAAAATTAATAGTTTGACAATTTAAGGACATTTTCGCGTTTTAATGGTAAGTAGTTATTACCAAAATATTAACAATAAAAAACATGCCTTTACGCCTATTAATAGAGTAGTACGTCGATTAAATTAGGTTGGCTATATACCTACTAAATATGCTGCCCGCCTACCATGGTGACTTAAGGAAATTAGGTACTCCTTTTTAGTGTCGTCAACAAATAAATATGGAATACCGTGTTTATCTTTCAGAATTTTTAAATAACGCTTAGATCTGTTTAAATAAGCAGAAAAAAAGTCTATAACCGCTTCTTTAATATATACGCTTTGCACTCCGTATCGTTCGTTTGGCAATAATATCAGTTGGTTATAAAATGACTTTGGCGGTGCATTTATAGATTGTGCTGTTGCAACTACATGATTAGTATTTAGATTAATACGAACAAAGTATTTTGAAGATTCAATTGTCACAACTACGGTCGGCTTGTTTTGGTAATGCTTTAAGTGAAGTTTAATTCTTTTTGGATTAAGAAATCGATTACCTGTTTCTCTGAAATAACTTTTATAAGCAGCTTCTTTAACTGCCCAAAATATACAAGCCTGCTTATGTGAATCTATACTGTCTAGAATCTGATTTTTTTCATCTAAATTAAAGGCTTTGTCTAAAAAACGAGGACGATTATAGGCACCATCAATCAGCGCTTGTTCAAAGTCGACCACATCATTACCGATCATTTTTCTGCCAACTTTTGCTCAATAACTTCTAAAGATGATTTAACGGTAAGCATTTTGTCCATATCATCATTTTCAATCATGATATCAAATTCATCTTCTACATCAAGCGCAACATCAATAAGATTTGCAGAGTTGATCTTAAGATCATTGATAAAATCAGTTTCTTCTGATATTAAAGAAAATGCCTCTTTATTCTGAACGTATGGCTCAATAATCGATTTAAGTTTTGCAAGTAAATCAGCTTTGCTCATTAGATAGTGTTATATCTTTTAAAAATAAGACATCCGTTTACATCGCCAAAACCGAAACTAGCTTTTGCGATGATGTTTAGCTCTTTTTCTATCATCTTTGTCGGAATCGCTGTTTGATCTATTTCCGTCAAGATATCAGGATGAGGATCTTCACAATTAATATTCGGGAAAATAAATTGCTCTTTTAATTGAAGTACCGATGCAACGCATTCTAAAGCGCCCGAAGCACTTAAGCCATGCCCAACCATGCTTTTTAAGGAATTAATAGGTGGAAAATTGGATGAAGTAAAGCCCAAGGCTTCTTTCCAGTTTTTTATTTCAATCGGGTCTTTTTTAGTAGCGGTTAAGTGTCCGTTAATAGTAGATATATCGGAAGCTAGAATTCCAGCTTGTTTCAACGCATTTTGTATGCACCTTTGCACAGCTTCATTGTTTGGTGCCGTTAATGAGCCTCCGTTACGCTGAGCTCCGCAGTTGACATGACCTCCTAAAATTTCAGCATATATAGTTGCCCCTCGTTCTTCTGCGCTTTCTAAGCTTTCGATAAGCAATGCTCCAGCTCCACTTCCAGGGACAAAGCCATTTGCAGATTCACTCATAGGCCTCGATGCTTTTTCAGGTTGGTCATTATACTTGTAAGCACATACTTTCATTGCATCAAAACCTCCCCATATATAAGGGCCGCTATCGGAAGTACTACCCACCAACACGCGCTTTGACCTTCCCGATTGTATAAGGTCATAACCCATCAAAATACTTTCTGTCCCTGTAGTACAAGCGGAAGAATTAGTCGTTACCTGACCACCTGCTCCTATCATTCCTGAAAGGTAAGCACTGACGCCACTATTCATCACCTGAATTGCTACACTACTTCCAAGTCTACGTACATTTTTTTCATCTACCTTGTATATCGCCTCACGAAACTTATCGATACCTGAAGTTCCTGCACCAAAAATTACGCTTAAATCCCAGTCTACTGTTTCGCTATTAATTTCTAAACCAGCATCTTTGCAGGCATCAATTCCCGCTATTACGCCATATAAAATGCCTGTGCTATTAAAACCACGAAGCTGTAATCGTGTTAAATATTCTTCTTTTGTTGTTACTGAGATAATTGGCTTTCCCGCCACTTGACATGAAAATTGAAGTTCTTCTAAGGTATGAGAATGGCGAATTCCCGAAACTCCTTTTTTTAACGCGTTTGCAAACGCTTCCACTCCCATCCCATTTGGCGATACCACACCCAATCCTGTTATAACAACCCTTTTTTTCATCTATTCTTAAAGATCATTCCTCCAATAACTCCATTACATACTTCTTCTTCTTTTTCATTTTTCATGCTGACCTTGCACTTTAGTTTTCCAAATCGGAAATATTGCTTTTCTGAGGTCACTACTACTTTTTCACCAGGGAAAACCGGTTTTAAAAAATGAATATCTGTGTTAGTCATGGCAATTTTGGGATCATCACCGAGTTCTTCTCCCATTAAAAAGATACCCAAACAAACTACACCTATCTGAGCCATACACTCCGTCAAAATAACTCCTGGCGTTATTGGGTTTCCACGAAAATGATCTTCATAAAAAGCTGCATCAGGATTAAAGAAATAACTACCTATAACTCCGTTTTCGCTTATCGCTGTCAATTCATCAACAAACAAAAAGGATGGCCCATAAGGTAGTTTTGATATAATTTCTTCTGATGTCATACTTAGTTAATATGTTCACCTCCATTAACCTTAATAATACTTCCATTTATCCAAGAAGCTTCTTTTTTACAAAGTAAATACGCTGCATTTGCAACATCTTCAGGTTGGGTAAGTCGTTTAAAAGGATTTCTGATTTTGGTATGTTCAATTAGTTTTTCTGAACCAGGAATCATTCTTAATGAAATTGTATCAGTAACACCTGCCTGAATACAATTAGCACGAATCCCCTTTGGAGCAAATTCTAAGGCAATACTTCTAGTAATCGCTTCTAAAGAAGCTTTGGCAGCAGAAACAGCCGCATAATTGGACCATGCGCGTTGGCTTCCTTCACTTGTAAAACTCAATACACTGCTTTCGTCATGGAATAGATTACTAACATATAATTGTTTAACCCAGTCATATAGACTTATTGCCATAGCATTTATCGTAAGTGCAAAGTCGTCATTGGCAAGTGTTGGATTTTCATTAGCAAGCATCGGTTTTAAATTGCCTTTGGCAATGCTGTGAACCAGTACCTTTACCTTTATTTCCTTTTCACATAGATCTTTTAGAACGTCGGATCTTTTTTCTGCATTCGTTGCATCTATATTATAACTGACAAATTGTATCCCTGTTTCTGCAATTTTTTTAAATGATAAATCAATCTCCTTCATCTGATTTCTGGCATTGCGATGTATAATTGCTATATGCATCCCATGCTTCGCTAACTTCATTGCTGTAGCTAGGCCTAAACCACTACTACCACCAAGAATAAGTGCCCAGTTATTATCAGATTCAGAATTAAACTCAGTTGATTTCAAATGGATCAATATTTACTTCTAAGATACTGCAAGTGGGAAAACTATGGTTAAAAAGAATGGTATTTAACAACATTACACAAGCTACCACTTTAGCAGCAAACGCTGGGCAGTAAATCCAGGGCCAAAACTTAACATGAGTCCGATATCATTTTGGGGAATTTCTCTCTCTAAAAAACGCTCTAAAACAAATAGGACAGTTGCACTTGACATATTACCAAATTGACGTAAAACTTCTTTGGTGTCATTGATGTCCTTACCCATTTCAGAAAAGAGACTTTCTACCGTCTGTACAATCTTCTTGCCCCCAGGATGAAAAATTAGGTGTGCTACATCTTCGATACTACAGTCATTTTCTTTTAAGAAAGGATGTATAATACTACCAAAATGCGCTGCAATATGTTCGGGCACTTCTTTATCCAGTACCATTTTAAGGCCAGAATTCACCAAGTCAAAACCCATATAATGTTGTGCGTTGTAAAAATGATACATACTTTCAGCAATGACTTCTGGTCCGGTATCATTTTCATGAGAACTCATCAATACACACGCTGCCCCATCACCAAAAATCGCAGCGCTCACTACGTTTGCCATTGAATAATCATCTAACTGAAATGTGGCAGTAGGAGCCTCTACCGCAACAACAGCAGCCCGCTTTCCTGGATTCGCTTTCAGAAAATTCTTTGCATAAATCATACCCGAAATTCCTGCAACGCACCCCATCTCGGTGACTGGCAATCGAACCACATCCTGTCGCATTTGAAGATCGTTAATTAAAAAAGCATCAAGTGAAGGAATCATAATACCCGTGCAACTCACCGTAATTAAATAGTCAATATCAGCGGGTTGCCAGCCAGCTTTGTTTAGTCCCTTGGTCAAACAAGCAGTACCTAACTTAATAACTTCCGTTTTATAGATATCGTTTTTCTCTTGAAAGGAAGTTTTGGTTACTACCGCTTCCGGTTTCATTATTGAATATCGTCTATCAACAGCTGCATTTTCAAAAATCTTTTTCACTTTGCGTTTAAAGCGATCGTCTTGACCTTCAAGCCAAGAATCCATTAACTGAATGATATCCTTTGTAGGTCTGGTATTTTTGGGAACCTCTGTGGAAACTGCCTTTATAGTTACACTCATTAAAAATTATGTTTTTATGATCCATAAATAGCGAAATGCCCATTTCCATTGAATCGTATACTGTTTTGGTTTTATCTTTTCGGAAAACGCAATCAATTCGTTCTTTTTGAATCCTCTTAAAATCGAAGTGAGTCCATCTTCCTTAGAAATATTGCCTAATTGAAACACCCAGCTATATAATTTAAAAAGTACATATGCTAGCCTACTGCGTTGCAAATCATTTATAATCAACCCGAATTTAGCATTCCTGGTCATCAACTGCACAAGTTGCAATATTTCTAAATCGGTAAAGTGGTGTAATGTTAAAGTACAAAGGGCAATATCATATTTAATATATTCAAATTCTTTTTCAAAAACATTAGTCGTTTTGTAGCTTATATTTTCATCACTTTGAGATAAATCTTCAGCAATTTTAATTGCGTTCGGATTGGCATCTATACCGACATATGCGATGTTCCTGTTATTTAATTTCGACGAAAGTGTGCGTAACATATCTCCATTACCACAACCGATATCGGCTATGGTAATTTTTGAACCTGTATCCACCGATTTTAGTAACCGCTGTACCGCCTGTATAGTAATATTGTTGCCCCCCAATGCCTTGTTTACATTCGCAATTTCATTCAGCGTTTGCGCCAGTTCATCACCATTGAGATCAAAATTATCTAATACCTCTTCAGCATCTATTCTTTTTTTTATTGATATCATGAAACGGTTTCTAAGGTTATTGGCTTACCGTGCGTTTTATTGATTATTTGGGGAATTAATCCGGGAAAAATTTGACCGCTTTTCATCACCATATTCGAAAGCTGATCGCTCAAAAACACTTTAGATAATACCCTACCTGTTTTAAGTCGTTTAGCAAAGTGAAAATCCCATTGTTTTTTATACATCTCTTCTAATTGTACTCTATTCGATATTTCTCGATTAAAAAACCGGATAAGAATTTCTGAGCATAACTTTGCTGCATGAATTGCCATTGCCATCCCATTTCCACATAAAGGATGAACAAGTCCGGCTGTATCACCTGCCATCAATATATGATTTTCAACCACTCCCTTTTTCTCAAATGAAACCTGACTTATTGTTAGCGGTTCCTCAAAAAGGAGCTTAGCACTATTAAAAAAGCTATTCAAATATGGATTTTTGGCCATTATTTTCTGCTGAAACTTCTCGATATTTCCTGCCTTTTTAAACGAAGCGTAGGTTGTCAAATAACAGGCATTTACTGCATCATTTTCCACTTTTGACAGTCCACAATATCCTCCATCAAAATTGTGTAAAGCAACGAGATCATCTTCAAAATCAAATTGATAGTGTGCTTTGACAGCCAACCAATGTGATTTTTTTTGAATAAAGCTTCGATTAAGCGCCTTATCAAGATTGGATCGCTTACCAAAAGCACCGATCACAAATGAAGCTTCAAGTTGTACTCCCCCGATTGTATCTACTAGAAAAAGGTCTTTATTAAATTTTAATGAAATAACCTGATCAAATATGATCTGACCGCCAATACGCAACAGCTGATTATATAATAAATTATCAAGTGAATAACGACTAATACCAAAGCCTCCCAGTTGTAAGTTTCCTTTTACCGTTTTTCCAGTTTTAGTGGAAATAAGGTATTTAGATATGGATTTTGCACCCACCGTAGTAGTGTCGATATCCAGGTAATTTAAATACGTTAAGACTTCGTTAGATACGTACTCGCCACAAACTTTGTGAGAAGGATACGTAGACTTTTCGATTAATAGGCAATCAATATTTTTCTTGGTAAGGTGAAGTGCTGTTGTTAGTCCGCCTAAACCTCCTCCTACAACTACTACTTGATACTTCCTTTTCATACTTCAAGTGAAGATAGTTAGGATATGTGTAAACACAAAAAAGCCCATAGTTTCTTTTTGAAAACTATGGGCTTAATCACCAATTTAATTTGATCTTTAAATCGGCTCCATGCTAAGGTAGGCAGGAAATTATCCTTTGGTTTTTTGTACTGCTTCTTGTTTTAACCGCTCGTTGGCGACTACTGCAATTGCAACTCGTCTATTTTTCGATCTACCCTCAGCAGTTGAGTTGTCATGCTGTGGTTGGTCTTCGCCGTACCATTTAGTGGTAAATCTGCTAGAATTCACTCCTTTTTCCGCTAAATAATCTGATACGGATAAAGCTCTTTTTTTAGAAAGGGTCATATTGTATTCATCCGATCCAGTGTTATCAGTATGTCCCTCTATCAAAATATTAGAATTAGGATATTCCTTAAAAATACCGGCTAATTTTTGCAATGTAGCGGCAGATTTTGAATTGATGTTCGATTTGTTGGTATCAAAGTACACCCCACTTCGCTCATCAAAAGTTATGCTAATACCTTCTCCTACTCGCTCAACTTCAGCTCCGGGTATTTCCGTTTCTATACGTTCGGCTTGTCTGTCCATTCTATTACCTATATAAGCTCCAGCTGCACCTCCTACTACTCCGCCTATAATGGCTCCTAGAACGGTGTTTCCTTTACCAACATTGTTCCCAATAACACCTCCTAGTACGGCACCTCCAGCAGTACCGATAACGGCTCCTTTTTGAGTATTGTTAGCGGTTTTACATCCCGTCGTAACACTAAAAACAAGTGCTAAACTCAATATATAGTTCATTGTCTTATATCGTGGTTTCATTTTCTTCTATTTTATAAAATTTAGGTTAATTAAAAATGGACTTCCTTCTACATTAATAGTTGTAGATAAGATCATACTTGTTTCCGTTAACGAATCTATATTTAAACGAAAACCTGCATTGTTATTAATACTCTTTTTCTTTTCATCTATTGGCTTAAATTGAAACTGATGGCTGCCATCTCCAGGTTCGTAGATAGACCATCTAATAAGGTTAGCAGCATTATTACAATTTGCATTACTAAAACTGTAAGAACCTGTACTATTATTAGAAACGAAATTCCAGGAACTGCCGTTGTAACAAAATGCATTAGCAGTAGCGAACAATTCACCATTGTAATCTCCTGGATTATTTGGGTGTGTTACACTCTGTAATGTCCACTGTCCATTGATCATCGAACGGTAAGAGCGATTTTGTTTTGAAAGTGAACATGATGCAAAAATCATCAAACAACTAAATAATAAAAGCTTCTTCATTGGTTAGAATTATGGATTTATATTCTTGTTCAATTTTAACTAATTCGTTTTACACTTCTGTAGACAATACGCTAGGTATATCGACCAATGGTGCAATAAATCAGTTAAAACTCTTTGATCTGGTATAACTATTGATCATATAATATACGTTAACACTAAACTTTATAGATTATGAAACTAAAAAAAGAACCCGGCGTAAACGCCGGATCGATGGCCGACATTGCATTCTTAATGCTAATTTTTTTCTTAGTGGTTACCAAAATTGAAGCAGATGAGGGAATTAATACCCGATTAGCATCAGAGGATAACGTTCCTACAATCCAGCTAAATGATCGTAACGTAATGGAGATTAGCATCAACGACAAAAAAGAAATTCTTGTAGAAGGAGCATTTATCAATGTTACTGAGATTACTGAACTAACCAAAAAATTTATTGATAATAATGGTGATGGTAGCTGTATATATTGCGATGGAGCAAGACTGGCAAGCTCATCCGATAATCCTAACGACGCAATTGTATCATTACAACATATGCGAACAACAGATTATAAGTTTTACGTAACTGTACAAAACGAGTTAATTAAGGCATATAACCAGTTGAGAAACATTGCTGCCAAAAAGCAGTTTGGAGCTGATTATAATGCACTTACTAAAGAACAGCAAAAACAAATTAGGGAACAGTATCCAAGAAAAATAACTGAGGTGCCCACTAATTAGTAGGCTAAAAGCTGCTCCAAATCTTCCTTGAACCTCATTTTTGGTAAATATTGATCTTCTAATGATCCCGCAAAGGGAATAGGAGACTCCAAGCTTGCCGTACGCTTTACAGGAGCATCCAGATATTCGAAGCAATTTTCCATTATTAAGGCTGAAATATCTGATGCGACTCCTCCAAATAGGGAATCTTCTTGAAGAATTATCGCCTTTCCTGTTTTCTTAACTGATTCAAAAATGGTCTCAGTATCTAACGGACAAAGGCTTCTTAAATCAATAAGATCGGCACCTATATTACTCATTTCATTCAAACTATCTAAGGCCCAATGTACTGAAGCACCAAAAGCAATGATGGTTATATCGTCACCTTCTCTTAAAACACTTGCTTTTCCAATTGGCAAGGTAAAATAGTCTTCAGAAACCTCTTCGCGAATACTTCTATACAAAGCTTTATGTTCAAAAAACAGAACTGGATTTGGATCATTTATTGCGGAGGCTAATAAACCGGCGGCATCCGAAGGAAAAGCGGGATAAATCACTTTTAAACCGGGGGTTTTCGTAAACCAGGCCTCATTTGTTTGGCTGTGAAACGGTCCCGCTCCAACCCCAGCACCGCAAGGCATTCTAACAACAACATCAGCTATTTGACCCCAGCGATAATGTGATTTTGCAAGTAAGTTGACAATAGGATTAAAACCTGAAGAAACAAAATCGGCAAACTGCATTTCCATTACCGATTTCATACCATTAATAGATAATCCCATTGCAGCAGAAACAATAGCAGATTCACAAATAGGAGTATTTCTTACCCGTTCTTTACCAAAAGCATCAACAAAGCCCTCGGTAATTTTAAAAACCCCGCCATACTCTGCAATATCTTGCCCCATGATCACAAGATCCTCATGCTTCTGCATTGATAATTTTAAGGAATGAGAAATCGCATCGATAAATCGAACTTCTCTTTTATTTGAGGACTGCGGTATTTCCTGATAATCACAAGATTTATATACATCAGAAAGTTCGGTAGATACATCTGCTTTCACAGTGTCTTCTTCAAAAGCGATCTTCAAATGGGCATCTATTTCCTTTTTTATCCCTTTTTTAATTTCTGCCAAATCAGTTTCATCAAGAAGTTCTTTTTCCAAAAGATAAGCTTCATAATTAAGAACAGGATCACGTTCTTCCCAATACTTCATCAAATCATCAGGAACGTATTTTGTACCACTTGCCTCTTCATGACCTCGTCTTCTAAACGTTTTGAACTCTATTAAAACGGGCTTTGGGTTTTCTCTTATATCTTTAGCAATGGTACTTACCTTTTCATATACTTCAACGATATTATTACCATCAATAATATGCGATTCAATGCCATATCCTTTGCCTTTATCAGCTAAATCAGTACAATTAAATTGTTCTTTAGTTGGCGTTGATAGTCCATAACCATTGTTTTCAATACAAAAAATAACAGGTAAGTTCCAGACTGAAGCCACGTTTAAGGCCTCATGAAAATCGCCCTCACTCGTACCTCCTTCTCCTGTGAAAACTGCTGTGACTTTATGATTTTTTTTTAATAAATTTCCAAGTGCTATCCCATCAGCTACGCCCATTTGCGGACCCAAATGTGAGATCATGCCCACAATATTGTATTCCTGAGTACCAAAATGAAACGATCGATCACGACCTTTTGTAAAACCACCTAATTTTCCTTGCCACTGGCTAAAAAGCCTATGTAAAGGAATGTCTCTACCTGTAAAAACACCTAAATTTCGGTGCATAGGCAGTATGTATTCTTCTTTGTCTAATACGGCAGTTACCCCAACCGCTATCGCCTCCTGACCAATACCGCTAAACCATTTTGATATTTTGCCTTGGCGAAGCAACAATAGCATTTTCTCCTCTATCATTCGAGGCTTTAGCATACGCTTATATAAGCTTAGCTGCATTTCACCGTCAATTGTTTCAGGGTAATATTGTAAAATCCTAGAACTAGTGACCTGTTTATCCATATTGCGATTTTCGGTATATCAAATGTAAAAAAATAACAATCCGTACCCTAGATGTTTTATTCTTTTAAAATATCTCATTTCGCACGACAATTAAAAAGCCCATTTATTGCTACCTTTGTTGGAAACCGCTTTAAATAAACCTACAAATGAATAATATACCAAGTGTCGATTTAGCTGATTTTACATCGGGCGACCCCACAAGAAAACAACATTTTGTCGATGCCATCGGAAAGGCATATGAGGATATCGGATTTGTATCATTAAAAAATCATTTTCTATCTGATAAGCTCGTTGACAATTTATATAAAGAAGTAAAATCATTCTTTGCACTTCCTTTAGAAACAAAAAAGAAATATGAACGCGAAGAACTAGCCGGACAACGTGGTTATGTTTCTTTTGGAAAAGAACATGCAAAAGGAAAGAAGGAAGGTGATTTAAAAGAGTTCTGGCATTTTGGTCAGGAGCCGGATGAAGATGCCAATTTAAGTGAAGAATACCCAGAAAATTTAGATGTTGATGAGCTTGACAATTTTAATGAAGTGGGCATGGAAGCATATCGAATGCTGGAAAAAACAGGCATCTACGTACTAAGAGCTTTGGCGTTGTATATTGGTCTCGATGAACATTATTTTGACCATTGGGCAAGTAATGGAAATAGCATTTTAAGACCTATACATTATCCGCCGATTACTGAAGAACCTAAAGGTGCCGTTCGAGCGGGTGCACATGGCGACATTAACTTGATAACACTTTTGATGGGTGCATCGACTGGTGGACTTCAGGTATTGAGAAAAGATGGGGAATGGATTGATGCCATACCTAACGAAGATGAATTAGTAATTAATGTTGGTGATATGTTAGAGCGTCATACTAACAACAAACTACGCTCAACAATACACCGTGTGGTGAATCCACCAAAAGAACAATGGGGAAGTCCTCGATATTCTATCCCGTTTTTTATGCATCCTAGAAGCGATATGAAATTAAATTGCCTAGAACAATGCATTGATGCTAATAATCCAAAAGCTTATGATGATATTACGGCTGGGGAGTTTCTACACCAACGCCTGGTTGAAATCGGATTGATTAAGAAATAAGAGTAGCCAAGCCAAAACAATGACTAAAGATTCAAGACTACAAATTCTGAATTCATCATTCTTCATTAAAAAATGGACCTAAAAGATCAATTAAAAAACCTTTTCCCGGATCATGTTCCAGAAGAAAGTACGCAAGATACATCTAAGGAAAATAGCATCTGGATGCAAGATGCCCCTTTGATATGCAAATATGAAAAACGAAAAGGAAAACCGATCACTATCATCGAAGGATATACAGGAGCTGATAATGATTTTAAATTACTCGCTAAAGAGTTGAAATCTACCTTAAGTGTTGGCGGTAGTTTTAAAAATGAACAAATCATTATTCAAGGAGATTATCGGGATAAAATAATGCAACTACTAAAAGAAAAAGGCTTTAAAGTTAAACGTGTTGGTGGTTAACAAATTAAGTATTCTGTAATTGAAAATCTGACGTAATGCTAGGTTATAAGTTATTTAAGAAAACAATCAAATAAAGTGGTTAGCCCAAATGAAATTAAGCAAATACTTAGCTGCCCGATTAAGGGAGGTTTTTATAGATGGAAAATGGGTTTTAGGCACAAATTTTAGAGAACAAATAATTGACCTTGATTGGAATCACGCAACGCATAAAATAGATAATTTTAATACTATTGCCGATTTAACTTTCCATGTTGATTACTATTTAGCTGGAGTTGTAAGAGTTCTTGAAGGTGGAACACTTGATATACGAGACAAATTTAGTTTCGATTCACCACCGATGAAATCAAAACGAGACTGGAAAAATTTGGTAAACAAGTTTTGCCTTGATGCTGAAAAATTTATTACGCTTGTTGAAAACATGTCAGATGAAAATATAAAGGCAGATTTTGTAGACAAAAAGTATGGAACGTACTACAGGAATATTGACGCAATGATTGAACATACGTATTATCATCTTGGACAAATAATACTAATAAAAAAACATATTAAAAACAACGGTAATGAATAGTTGTTCTGGCTGCCCAAAACGAATAACTTTTCTTATTTTTAAGTGAATCTTAATCTCATGAGGAAAAGAAAATCATAAGATTCATAACTGAAACTATTTCTAAATAAATTCTAACTAACACCAAACAACTGGAAACACAAAACAACATATTTCATATTACTAATGGCGATTCTTTGACCAATAGGTTAGTTGATTTAGGTTTTGACAAAAAAATACTCACTTGGCGAGAAATTTTATGTGATGGTCCCACTACCTATGCTATCAACTCTCAACAATTTATTGATATTCGAAGTGGGTTTTTACAGCTTAACTATGATGTTCCTGAAGGGCATTATGAGGAGAAATTCACCAATCAATTTGAATTATTAAAAGACCTATCCAACTACAACGAGATCAACCTATGGTTTGAATACGATCTTTTCTGTCATATAAATATGATTGCGGCTATTAGCTTGCTCCAACAATTAAAAATTAACTTGCCAATTTATCTTATTTGTAGTGGGCGGGTAAAAGGTGAAGACAGTCTTAAAGGGCTTTCTGAGCTTTCAAAAGGACAATTGTTAAATCACTTTAAAAATAAAATAGTACTTAAAGAAAGTGATCTTAAGTTAGCAGATTCGCTCTGGCAAATTTATTGCTCTGATATGCACTATCAACTACATAAATATGTCACTAAGCCTTCGTCGTTTAGATACTTATCAAACTGTTTGAGTGCCCATTTAAAGCGATTTCCTTCAAAACATAATGGGTTAAATTTATTAGAAGTTCATTTGCTTAACCTAATTACCCAGCATCAAATAAAATCAAAACATCATCTATTAGGCTATTTGTTACAATACCAAGGATATTATGGTTATGGTGATACACTCCTCGAAAAGATCATTAACAAAATGGATTCTTTTTTTAATGAAGATGACGATATTTTGAGGCTTAATGATCGGGGAGTCAAAGCATTGAACAAAGAAGACAACTATTACAACGACTTGAAAGATAATAGTATTTTTGGCGGTATTGCTAAATACCGGATGGTCTATGACATTAATTCAAGAAAAATAGAAAAGGTATAAGATGCGAATTGAAGAATCTGAGTTAATAATCAATGATGACGGAAGCATTTACCACCTTAATCTCAAACCTGGTGAAATTGCTGACATCGTTATTACCGTAGGAGACCCCAACCGGGTGGATCGTGTTACTCAATACTTTGATGAAATTGAATTCACAAGAGAAAAACGAGAATTCAAAACAACGACCGGAAGCTTAAATGGCAAACGAATCTCTGTGATTTCAACGGGTATTGGTACAGATAATATTGACATTGTGCTCAATGAACTTGACGCGTTGGTGAATATTGATTTTGATGGTAGAATTATAAAACCAAATAAAACTTCTCTAAACATTATTAGAATTGGCACCTGTGGCGGTATACAAGAAGATATTGATGTTGGCGATTTTGTAGTATCTAAATATGGTATTGGTTTTGATGGCCTTTTGCATTTTTATGAAGATGATAAATCCGAAACTACACTTGCCAGTGCCTTACAAACTCATTTGAATTGGCCTGATAACATGACTAAACCTTATGTTTATAAAGCGGACGAACATCTTATTAAATGTCTTTCTTCAGGTAGTACGTTCAGCGGAATGACAGCTACCAATTGCGGTTTTTATGGCCCCCAAGGCAGGAAGCTTCGTCTTAATGCGGCGGACCAAAAAATGAACGATAAACTTCTTACTTTTAGTTATGAAGGAAACAGAATAACCAATCTTGAAATGGAAACAGCGGGGATATATGGTTTATCTGCCTTGTTAGGACATAAAGCATTATCAATGAACGTTATTCTTGCAAACCGGGCAAATGGTACTTTTAGTAAAGAACCAAAAACCGATGTCAAAAAATTAATAGAATACACCCTAGAAAAAATAACCTCAAGTAACTTATGACCACTATAAAAGTTGGCGGAGTACCCGAACATTTTAACCTACCTTGGCATTTGTGTATTGAAGATGGTAGTTTCCAACGAAACAATTTAAACATCGAATGGGAAACATTTCCCGGAGGTACAGGAGCAATGTGTAAAGCTTTACGCGATGGTAGTATCGATGTTGCTATCGTTTTAACCGAAGGGATCGTAAAGGACATTGCCGAAGGGAATCCTTCTAAAATAGTGCAGGTATATGTTGGGAGTCCCCTATCCTGGGGTATTCATGTAGCAGCAAATTCTTCATTTAAAAGAGAAGAACAGCTAGAAGGCAGAACTATTGCAATAAGTCGTTTTGGGAGTGGTTCTCATTTAATGGCGTACCTACATGCTCAAGACCAAGAATGGGATACTGATCATCTAGATTTTCAAATAGTAAATAATATAAATGGAGCTGTCGAAAATCTGGTTAATGGCAGCGCTGATTATTTTTTATGGGAGCAATTTACCACTAAACCCTTGGTCGACAAAGGTACTTTTAGAAGAGTAGGAATTAAAAACACTCCATGGCCCTGTTTTGTCATTGCAGTTCGTGAAGAAGTACTTGAAAAAGAAAGTATTGCGATAAAAAATATGATCGATACTATCAATAATTGCACTCAAGATTTTAAAAATATTCCAAGTATCGATGTTACACTTGCCAATCGGTATGAACAACAACTTGAAGATATTCAACAATGGTTATCGCAAACTTGGTGGAGTGATAATCAGCTAAAAAAGAATGAATTGAAAAAAATAGTTGATAAGCTCAATGATTTGAAGCTAATTGATAACAAGAATTACGCAACCAAGACCACTTTTCTTTGGTAATCTTGCAAAAAGGACCTATTATTTTCTACAAATAGTGAATTTCAACCCATTTTTTTTCATATTAACATAAATATGTGCTTTCCTTGTGATTTTTATAACAAAATAAGCAACCATTACGTTATATTTGCATCACCCTAACACAACTTAACAAATAACAACACAAAACCTCTTATGCTTACCTTGTTTACAGTATTAGGCATTTTAACCTTTATTAATGTTGTTTTACTAATTTTTAGTAGCAATAGCGTTGATAAAAAACCAAGAAAAAATGCTAAAGTAATTAAACCTACCACGCAATCGGAGACTTCCCCATCGCTTTCAAAAGCGAGTTAGTTTTGCTAAAGTGTTTATTACCAAACCAAAATCCTCTGTTTGCACTTAATGGAGACGGGTGACCTGTGGCCAATATTTTGTGCTTGTTGACATCAATCTTTTTTCCCTTTTTCTTAGCAAAACCACCCCATAATAGGAAAACGATATTTTCGTGTCGTTCAGATATTTTACGAATAACTTCATCCGTATATTGCTCCCATCCTTTGCCTTGATGTGAACCTGCTTGATGAGCTCTAACCGTTAAGGAAGCATTTAACAACAAAACCCCTTGATCTGCCCAACGTTCTAAATTACCTGATTGCGGGTATGGTATTCCCAAATCAGTTTCAATTTCTTTAAAAATATTAACGAGTGAAGGTGGATGCGCAATTCCGTCTGCTACCGAAAAGCAAAGTCCATTGGCTTGACCTGGACCGTGATAGGGATCTTGACCTATGATCACAACTTTCACTTGGTCAAAAGGGCAACGATCAAAAGCAGCAAAAATTTGCTTTCCCGGAGGGTAACAAGTGTTTGTTCTATATTCGTTTTTTACGAACTGAATAAGCTCTTTAAAATATGGCTTTTCAAACTCGTCTTCCAATGGTTTTTTCCAGCTGGGATGTATATTTACACTCATATTCAAATTTCAAAAGTTTCGGTGAGTTAATCCTTATTTTTGCGCTGAATTTATCAACATATGATCTCAATTTCTGAAAAGACACTAAAAGACTTAGAATTTAATTCAATTCTAGAACAAATTGCAGCCAACTGTGTCACAGAACCCGGGTACGCTATGGCTATGGAGATCAAGCCGTTTCAAGATCAAGAAGCGTTGATATCAGCATTAACGCAAACTTCAGAGTACCTCTCTTCATTTGAAAATGACAACCGCATTCCTAATCATGGCTTTAATGCAATTGATGCTGAAATTAAACTGTTAAAAATCGAGAATACCTTTCTTGAAGTACAAGCATTGAAAAGGATTAGTGACATTACAGATACTACCAATACCATGGTGTTATTCTTAAAGAAGTTTAAGGAGTACTATCCGCAGTTACATCATACGTCGTCATTGGTAAATATTAACAAAGAAATAGTCGTACAGATTGATCAAGTTATTGATCGGTTTGGTGAAATAAAGGACAACGCTTCAGATACATTATTTTCCATACGAAAAAGAATTAATGTTGTCCGGGGAAAAATCAATCAAAGCTTTGCTTCTGCCCTTTCCCATTATCACAATGCTGATTACTTAGATGACATTCGTGAATCGGTTGTTGAAAATAAAAGAGTTTTGGCCGTAAAATCGATGCACCGTCGAAAAGTAAAGGGTGCCATAATGGGTAGCTCAAAAACGGGTAGTATTGTATTTATTGAGCCGGAAGCAACACTTCAATTCTCAAGGGAATTAGGAAACCTACTTTTCGAAGAATCGGAAGAAATTGAAAAAATATTAAGGCGGCTAACGGAGTTTATACGACCTTCATTACCATCGCTTGAAGGCTATCAATCTTTTTTAAGTTTTATAGACATTACTGCCGCCAAGGCAAAACACGCACGTAGTTTGAATGCAATCTTGCCAGAAATAGTAGATGAACGACAGTTATATTTTAGAGATGCATATCACCCATTATTGTACCTAACGAATCTAGCAAAAAACGAAAAGACCTATCCCCAGACAATAGAATTAGCTGAAGACAATCGTATTATCGTGATTTCGGGACCTAATGCAGGTGGAAAAAGTATAACTTTAAAAACCATAGGTTTATTACAGTTAATGTTACAAAGTGGAATATTAATTCCGGTTCACGAACGTAGTAAAACCTGTTTATTTGATAGAATTCTAACGGATATTGGTGATAACCAATCAATAGAAAATCACCTTAGCACCTATAGTTATCGACTTAAAAACATGAATTACTTTTTAAAGAAAGTAAACAAAAAAAGTTTGTTTTTGATTGATGAGTTCGGTACCGGATCAGATCCTGAATTAGGGGGTGCGCTAGCGGAAGCCTTTTTAGAAGAATTTTACAATCGAGAGGCTTTTGGTATTATTACAACTCACTATGCCAATTTGAAATTACTCGCCAACGAGCAACCACATATGAGCAATGCAAACATGCAATTCGATAACAGAACGCTAGAACCCGTTTTTAAGTTAGTTGTTGGTGAAGCCGGAAGTTCTTTCACTTTTGAAGTGGCGCAGAAAAATGGAATTCCTTATAGCTTAATTAATCGGGCAAAAAAGAAAATTGAACGTGGTAAGGTCAGGTTTGATGCTACTATTGCAAAGCTTCAAAAACAACGACGTCAAGTTGAAAAAACATCGATACAACTTAAGGATGAAGAAAGTAAGGCTCGTGAAGAACATGAACGCTTAGAAACACTCAATGATAAAATGAAGACCAAACTGCGTAACTATCAGGAATTATATGATAGCAACCAGCGCATGATCTACTTAGGGAATAAGATTAATGATATTGCCGAGAAATATTTTATTGATAAGAAAAAGCGTCCTTTAATATCTGAATTCCTACGGATTGTTGAAACTGAAAATTCTAAGCGTAAAAAGACTACTGCAAAAAAAGCAAAAGCCGAAAAACAGAAAAAAGCTGAAGTAGTAAAAGAAGTAGCAAAAGAAATAGCTGTAGTTCGTCAGGAGAAAAAGAAAGAAAAACAACAAGCCAAAAAACAAGCTGCCAAGCCAAAACCAAAACCTGTTTTTAAAATAGGTGACCGCGTACGTATGCATGATGGCAAAGCGGTTGGTACTATTGACAGTCTAGAAAAAAACAAAGCCGTAGTGAACTACGGCTTGTTTACAACCAATGTTTCTGTGGATTTGTTAGAGTTGGTTGAAGCTAAGAAATAGATCCACCACGTCTTAATTCTCTAGCAGGCGCAATTTGCTAGTATATTCTCCAGATATAAAAGTACGTTCGCATATGGCTACCACTAGTTTCTTTAAGCTCATGGATAATATAGGGCTCCTTAACGGCTTGTACATCTCTCAATTTTATATCTGTTGTTGCATCCCCAAAAAACTCAGGGGCAAAACTGCCATTACTTTCATAAAAACTAGAAAAAATCTCAATGTAATCATTTTCTAAATCAGGTTTGTACAGCTCGACTTCAATAACATTGTCTTCATTAATTTGATAAAAAACATCCTTGTCCCAATTCAAAGCTGGTTCAGCTCCCTGTCTCCATTTCACTTCGTCTTTTTTCGTGCCTGACTGGTAAATTTTGGCATGCATATTCCCATATATTTCTAAATTGCTTTCACCATCGTGTGCTTTAGGTTTCCAACCATGTAATTGCATTCCGAATTTTTGATAGGCTTGATAACAGGTTCTAATGGGATATTCAGTAGTCAATACCTGTCTTGCAATCGGAAAATCTTTTTTGATATATCGCAATTTATAGCTTAGTGGTGCTCCTGGTGAATCTTTAGAATAATTACCGCCTTCTGAAATGAATTTAAAAACATCTGCCGGCCCATTAATGGTTTGCGATGCACCGCTACCTGAGCCACCAATAATTAACGCCTGTATTTTGGAAGAATTGATTGTCTCTGCGTAAGACGCATCAATACTACCATCGTTTGAACCTACGGAAGCATCAAAAGCTGCATTAATTTCGCTCATACTCGAGTTGGTTTCGATGGTATAAATCACCATTCGACCGTAGGCTACTGATGCCACATAAACAGGACTTGTAGAACCTAAGGCATCCACATTAGGCAAATTGGTAAATAGGTCGCTTGGGTTGGTTCCCGGAGGATCCATATCAATGGTATAGTATTGCTGTAGAAATTTCAGCACGAATGTATTTTTATATTGTGATGAACTGAAATCGACATTAGCAGATACCTTTTTACCAGCGCCGCGATAATTTACCCCGATGGCTACATCAATATGTTGCTCATTATATACCTGCGTAATCTCATAGTTTACTTTTGCAGCAGTGGCTCCGGTAACTTCCTGATCTAATATTTGCTTGATTCCTTCACGTACCGTCGATAGTGTTGGATTTTCGATAGTCACCACTGGACTACCAGAAATATTTGTAAGCGAAGCAGATAGCGTAATTGGCTTTCTACTCAAGTTAATTCCGACATACTCACCTGTAGGAATCGTTTCACCCTTTAATAAAGCTCCAGGATAAATAACATCAGTCGATGGATCGAGCGTTAGCATTTCATCAAAACCTGGAGATAATTTGTAGAGCTGAGTTGAACATTCTAAGGTAAGATCTTCGGTATCTCTTTCCAGTTCAGCATCACCTACTTCTTCTTGCGGTGCTTCGGTGGGTTGATCAAATTCACCTAATTGTGCCATGGCCGCATTAAAAGCCGCTGCATCTTCTCCGGATATCGGCGGATCAACAGGTCCGTCTTTATCTTTAGAACAGGAAGTCATAATTAATAAACTAACAATTAAAATGGTCTGGAGGAATCGATTAAAAATTACAGTTTTCATAATCCAAATTGTTTTGTGGTTACAATTAATTAATACTTCGTTTTTGGGACCTACCCGACTTTAGTCTGCAGTACACGATCGGGTAAGGTTCCACAAAACGGTAATGCCATTATCTAATGACATGGCAAACCTATGTGCTAAATAGCTGGAAATGAAAAAAATGGCATGGACAAAGTATGGACATATTCAATTTTAAGATGAAAAAAAATTCAGGACAACGAATCAACGGTAAACATTTAAAAAATTGATTATCAATATTTTATAATATTTATTATAATAATATTTTATGGACAATCAATGGACAGCCAGCTTTTTAACTCTGGACTCTTTTGGTTGTAGTAGACTCATAATAATTACCTTAGCCTAAACTAAATAACCCATTATGAAACTCTTTAGCAAACTTTCAATTGTATTATTAGCGGTCTTTTTTTCGGTGCAGATTACCCTTGCACAATATGATGCAAGCCCAGAACGAATTGACAGTTTGAAAACTGAATTAAGATCGATGCCAAGAGATTCAACAAGAATGCCTGTACTAATTAATCTTTGGCGAGCTCATGCACACCGGGATTCAGATCAATCTTTTTTTTATGCGAACGAATTGATCAAACTTGGTAAAGAAATTAGTCATGTTCCGACACTTTACACAGGTTATCAAAGAATGGCTATTACTTATTCTTACCGGGATGACTATGAAAATTCTAACGAATATTATAGAAAAGGATTAAAACTGAGTATCGAAAATAAGGAGTATGCTTGTATTGCAGTAATGCACCTTAATATTGGCATTAATTATTCGATACAGAACCAATATG
Organism: Spongiivirga sp. MCCC 1A20706; assembly: GCF_046524175.1. Taxonomy (NCBI): domain Bacteria; kingdom Pseudomonadati; phylum Bacteroidota; class Flavobacteriia; order Flavobacteriales; family Flavobacteriaceae; genus Spongiivirga; species Spongiivirga sp. MCCC 1A20706. Next base: position 292,336 of record NZ_JBEFZF010000001.1, on the reverse strand, counting down.
ATAGTACTTTATACCATTCTAAAAAATCCGCCAAGAACTTTTTAATTGCAAATGATTCTTCTGGTTATGCTGGGTCTTTGGGTCTTAGTTCGAGTACATATTATAGAAAAGGGCAATATCAACTAGCACTTGAAAATGCACTAGAAGAAATGAGAATCTATGAGCGATACGATGATATTCGTTCTAAAAGAGCTGCATTATCGGTTAAAGGTAAGATAGCCAGTAATTACTTAAAAATGAAAGACACAGCAATGGCATTAAAGTATTTTAAAAATACAATTCCCATCTTAAGAGAACGAGATGACAAACTTAATCTTACCGCGAATCTTGCTGGAATTGGTTTCATTCTCGTAGAGAAAAATGAAACCTTAGAAGAAGCTAAAAATGTTTTAGAAGAAACTAGGAATCTTTCAAATCAACTAAAAAATATTACTGGATTAATTAACGCTAATTTTGGTCTTGGTAAATACCATAAAAAGCGTAAGAACTATAGTAAGGCAAAACAGTACTTCCAAGAATCACTAAGACTTTCTGATTCTCTCAAGCAAATAAGTAATTCGGTAGACAATAAAATTCAACTAGCGGAAGTAGCACTTTTGGAGAAAAATAGCCCTCTCGCCACAACACTTGCCCAAGAAGCGCTCAACATCTCCTTAGAAAATGAATTATTGGAAGATCAGTTACATGCTTACAATATTCTATACTTAACAAAACAAAGGGATCGTAATTATAAAGAGGCTTTTAATTATCATCAATTGTTCAAAAAAACAAATGACAGCATTTATAATAAGGAAAATGGAGCTCGCCTTTCTGAACTCCAAACCATCTACGAAACCGAAAAAAAAGAAGCCGAAATCGCCCTACAACAAGAAGAAATAAAAACCCTTAATGAAAAAGCCAAGGTAGACAAACTAACCAAGGGACTTTACGGTGGAGGTGCAATCGCCGGAATCGCACTTTCCGGATTACTATTCTTCGGTTTTCGTCAACGTATGAAAAAAAATAAGATTGAACGAGAAAAACAAGAAGAAATCTATAAACAGGAAATCGAGTTTAAAAAGAAAGAGCTTGCAAGTCAGACACTCCACTTAGTCCAAAAAAACTCATTCTTAGCCGAACTAAAAGAAAATCTTGAAAATTTAAAAAACTCCCCTGATAAATTTAAAATGGAGTTCAAGCGCCTTGTCATGCTTCTTAAAAAAGAAAGCTCGGGTGATAAGGATTGGGAGGTGTTTAAAAGTTACTTTGCCGAGGTACATGACAATTTTGACAACAAGCTGAAAGCAGTTTATGCCGATATTTCTGAAAAAGAAATCAGATTGGCGTCATTTCTAAAAATGAATCTATCTACCAAAGAAATAGCCGATATGCTGAATGTGTTACCGGATAGCGTTCTCAAATCAAAATATCGCCTTAAAAAGAAATTGAATTTGGATAAGGAAACGGATTTGTATCAGTATTTGAGTGGACTTTAGTTAGTTCAGAGTGTAGAGTTATGAGTGCAGAGTTTGGAGTTTAAAGCTATATGCATCCTTTTACCTAAAAAAACCTTAAACCTTAAACCAAAAACTTCAAACTGGCTTATCTTTGCATAGATGACTGTATTTCCAAAAGGTAAAAAAGTAATTTTGTTTGACGGTGTTTGTAATTTGTGCAATCAAGCGGTGCAAACAGTAATTGAACATGACAAAAATGATGTGTTTCGATATGCATCACTACAATCAGATTTTGGAATGCATTTGGCAAAAGAAATAGGTGTCGATACGTCTAAAATCGATTCGATTATTTTAGTTGATGAAACCTATGATTATTGGACCAAATCATGCGCAGCGATCAGAATTGCTAAGGATATGAAAGGCCCTTACACCCTACTATCTATTTTCTTAATATTGCCCAAATTTCTTCGTGATCCTTTTTATGATTTTATTGCTAGAAACCGCTACAAATGGTGGGGCAAACAAGAAAGTTGCTGGTTACCAACGCCTGAGTTACAGGCTAAGTTTTTGGGGTAAAACTTCCTAAATAATGGGGTTTACATCATTCTAAAAAGACTGACGCTTCCTTAATCAAAAGGAGTAAATCGCATATATTTATAACCGCCATTTTCACGAGAGTTTTCGGCTATTAAACCTAATCTAAATTGAATAAACTCATCATAGTTATTAAAATTAACGTAATCCCACATTTCTAAAGAACGAAAATTTGGTACATTTTCTTCCGTATAAAAATCACCTTCCAGCTCAGCAGCTATAACATCTGGGAGTTTTAGTCGCGGAACAACAATTGAGGGTTCTGATGCATCTATAAAGTATTTCCAAAGATATCCATTAGTATTATATTCCAACTTGTAAAAATCCCCATCATTTTCACTACTAATTTCATAAGAACCATCACTCCTGGGAGAATAGGTCAAAGTCCAATTGGGGTTGTCTATATTAAAATCATTACCAAAGGAAAGGAAATAATAATCATAAGGTCCTTCTTTGTAAATAGCTACATTCTCGTAAAACAGGAATAGGTCAATTATCGGTAAGTCAATGTAATCAAAATATGAGTTGACCTCATAAATATCATGTCTTCTGTAATTATCAAAACCAGATTTACTCTCATAACCCCATCTTCTAAAATGAAAACCATCCAATTCATTATTATGTATTTCAAGCTTAATTGACGTTTCTAAAGAATTAAAACTAATATCCGATAGTGTAATTGGAGAAACTACATTACTTACATTAAGATTATAATACTTATACCCTTCCTTCCTTCCATTATAAAAGGGAGCACGATTATAATTGTTTACTATTATTATATTTTCTACCTCATTAGTATAGCTGACTTTCAAGTTTTGAATACCATTTGTGATCGAACTTGTACTTCGACCATAGCTAAATCCACTAGCGTTATATGGAAAAGGTGAATCTAAGAACGTCTCTTCTGTAACTGTAATATTTATATCTAACTCACTTGTTCTTGGTGGAAAAGTAGGGATAAAAGTTTCCTGGTACGACCTCCTACCACCAACATTAACCAAGAATGTGTTGAAATTTATTGATGAACTATTCATTACGTAACCAATGGTAAAGTAAATTTTTGAGCCAGAAAAAGAAGTATTTGACCTAAGTTCATTCTCTCCAACTGTAGCCTTTGTAACATTTAGCAATTTTCCATTAGTGTCATGAGCCAAAAACCAAAGGGAATTCACATTGTTTGCATCAAGTTCAACAAATTCATCAGAAGATACTTCAGCAGTAAATAACGATGAACCTGCTTCAATTGTTGTCCCATCTTCGTTAGTACTACATGCTAAAAAGGATAACAATGAAATGAGTAGCAAAATTTTAGAAACCTTCATAATCAATCAAATAATTTGCAGTAAATATACTATAAACTTTGTCTCAGTATCACTTTAATCAAAAAAACTGTTCTTCTCATGAAAAAAATATTTCACTTAATGGAATGAGTACTGTAATTTTTCTAACAAACTAATGGTAAGCAACATTTCACTAACCCAAAACACTACTTCCCTAATTTCTCATTTTTAATAGTACAAGTTGATTCTACTTTCACCTAAAACTTTAAAACAACCATCATGAGAACACTGCTTTTATTCCTAGTATGTTGCACGACCATGGGTTTTGCAAATGACAAAAAGATTCCCTCTGCCATTAAAGAAGTAACCGTTTATTTGAACGGCGCACAAATTACTCGTAACACTTCCATGAACTTAGATGCAGGAATATCTAAAATCATCTTGGAAGGCTTGTCCACCAAAATTGATGAAAGTAGTATTCAGCTGTCCGGATTAGGAAGCGTTTCTATCTTATCGATTGCTTATGACATTAACTATCTGAAAACCCCAGCTAGCTCTCCCGAGATCAAAGCACTAGAAGATAAAATAGATGCTAATGCTATAGCTATTTCAAAGCTCAAAAACATAATCAATGGTCTCAAAGAAGAAGAAGAGGTAATTCAGTTAAACAGATTAGTAACTGGTAATGAAGAAACCCTTGATTTAGAAAAATTAAAGAAGGTAAGTACGTATTACCGAGAACGGATCACGGCTATTAAAAATGAGATTTTTGACACCAATCAGAAAATAAACGAGCTAAAATCTGATAATGCAGCTATCAGAAAACAACTTGCTGAACTCAATAACAAACCTCAACAGGAACAAGGCGAAATCAGCATAAAGTTTGATGCACCCATTGACACCAAATTAAATTTGACGGTAAAGTATAAAGTAGATGACGCTGGTTGGATTCCCAATTACGATATCAAATCAGAAAAACTAGATGCTCCTTTAAAGCTATCGTATAAAGCACATGTATATCAAAAAACGGGGGAAGATTGGAAAAATGCGAAGTTGATACTTTCAACAGGAAATCCCAATATTAACGTAACTAAGCCAAACTTAGATACCAAGTATTTAAACTTTGTAGGGCGTAATTATAAAGCTAGAACAACCACTAAAAAGCAAAAATACTATTACAATCCATCTGTAAAAACAATAACTGGTGCAGTAACCGATCAGACAGGTCAGCCATTACCTGGGTGTACCGTGCTTGTCAAAGGCACCTCTACGGGTGTACAAACCGATTTCGATGGAAATTATACCATCGATGTAAGTAATGGGCAAACATTAGCATTTTCCTATGTTGGATTCAAAAGTATAGAGCAACCTATATATTCGTCGATTATGAATATTAGCTTAGAAGAAGATGCTCAAATGCTGCAGGAGGTAGTGGTATCGGGATATGCAACAGGAGTTGCTAGTAGTGCTTCAAACGTGAGAATTAGAGGAGCCTCATCATATAGACCAAAAACACCTTTATATATTATTGATGGCGTTCCGGTTTCCAACTATACCGAAGGGGATCTCCCAGATAGTGAAATAAAATCAATAGAAGTTTTAAAGGGAACAGCGGCTACTAGTTTATACGGAAATCGAGCTTCTGCCGGGGTTATTGTGATCACTACAAAGCCAAGTTTGATTGAAGAAGGTAAAATCAATACCAAATTTATGATCAAAAAAACCTACTCCATTAAATCGGATGCTGATATAACAGTGATCAGAATTGATGACCATGAGCTTGAAGCCAATTATGAATATTTTACTGCACCTGTTCTGAATGAGAACGTGTTTTTGACTGCAAAGATCAAAGAGTGGGAAAAATTGCAATTACTACCAGGAGAAGCCAATATTTATTTTGAAGGCAGTTATGCAGGGAAAACCACCATCGATCCGTATTCAGTTTCAAAAAAGCTGCTCGTCTCATTAGGTATTGACCCTAATGTCATTGTTTCGCGAAAACTAAGACGCAATTTTAAGAGTAAATCCTTTATTGGGAACAACAGGATTTTAGATCGAGTGTATGATCTTGAAATCAAAAACAATAAGTCCATCCCAATTACTGTAAAGTTAATGGACCGTATTCCCAAATCCTCAAATAAGGAGATTAAGGTAGATGATATCGAAATTTTTAATGCTGATTACGATAAGAAAAAGGGCTTGCTTAGTTGGAGTTTAGCTCTAAACAGTGGTGATCAGAAAAAAGAGACTTTTTCGTATCAATTAAAGTATCCAAGATATAAACGTGTGAATCTTTGATAAACGCATAAGTTGTTTCACGGAGATACACAGAAATATTTGTCAGAACATGACTATTATGAGAACAAAAAAGTGCGACCAAAAATGGTCGCACTTTTTAATATCTAAATACTTAATACTAACTACTCAGTACCAAATACTATTTCACTTCTTCGAAATCTACATCTTGTACATCGTCTGCTGCATCAGCTGCATCTCCTGCTCCAGCATCTGGTCCTGGGGCTCCTGCTTGCTGCGCTTCCGCTTGGGCTTTATACATTTCTTCGCTCGCTACCTTCCAAGCTTCATTAATCTTTTCTAAAGCCGGAGCGATGACATCAAGATCTTTAGATTCGTACGCAGTTTTCAACTCTGCTAACGCATCTTCAATTGGCTTTTTCTTATCATCAGACAATTTATCACCGAACTCTTTCAATTGCTTCTCAGTCTGAAAGATCATTCCATCAGCCTCATTTAGCTTATCCGCTTTTTCTTTTGCAGCCTTGTCAGCTTCGGCATTTGCTTCTGCTTCTTGCTTCATTTTTTCGATTTCCTCATCAGTTAATCCTGAAGAAGCTTCGATACGAATATTTTGAGATTTACCCGTTGCCTTATCAGCGGCTGATACATTGATAATACCATTGGCATCAATATCAAAAGTCACTTCAATTTGTGGTACGCCTCTTGGTGCTGGTGGAATATCAGCTAAATGAAAACGACCAATTGTTTTATTGTCTCCCGCCATTGGACGCTCTCCTTGCAGTACATGAATTTCAACCGATGGTTGATTGTCTGCTGCTGTAGAAAACACCTGCGATTTTTTCGTAGGGATTGTAGTATTCGCTTCAATAAGCTTAGTCATTACATTCCCCATTGTTTCGATACCTAATGAAAGCGGTGTTACATCTAATAACAATACATCTTTCACATCTCCGGTTAATACACCACCTTGAATCGCTGCACCAACTGCAACAACCTCATCGGGGTTTACTCCTTTCGACGGTTTTTTTCCAAAGAATTTTTCTACCGCTTCCTGAACTGCAGGAATACGAGTAGACCCACCAACTAGGATTACCTCATCAATATCACCGGTACTTAACCCAGCTGATTTCATTGCAGCTTCACATGGTTGAATGGTTCTTTTTACTAGATCGTCGATCAATTGCTCAAACTTCGCACGGCTTAAAGTACGTACCAGGTGTTTTGGTCCGGTAGCAGTAGCCGTAACATAAGGCAAATTGATTTCTGTTTGCGCTGATGAAGAAAGCTCAATTTTCGCTTTCTCCGCTGCTTCTTTTAAACGTTGTAGCGCCATTGGGTCTTCACGAAGATCCATCGACTCTTCAGCCTTAAACTCTTCAGCCAACCAGTTGATGATTTTTTGATCAACATCATCACCCCCTAAGTGCGTATCTCCATCTGTAGCTAATACCTCAAATACACCATCTCCTAATTCAAGAATTGAAACATCATGTGTACCACCTCCAAAATCGAATACAACAATCTTCTGATCTTGACCTTTTTTATCTAGACCATATGCTAAGGCAGCAGCTGTAGGCTCATTAATGATACGACGAACTTTAAGACCCGCAATCTCACCAGCTTCCTTCGTAGCTTGTCGTTGCGCATCGTTAAAGTATGCTGGTACAGTAATTACCGCCTCCGTTACATCTTGTCCCAGGTAATCTTCAGCAGTTTTTTTCATTTTTTGAAGTGTCATTGCCGACAATTCTTGCGGAGTATATAAACGACCATCAATATCTACACGTGGAGTGTCATTATCACCTTTTACCACTTTATAGGCAGCACGTTCTGCTTCTTTTTTAGACTCAGAGTACTTATTACCCATAAAACGTTTAATAGAAGAAATGGTTTTAGTCGGATTCGTAACCGCCTGACGTTTTGCAGGGTCACCAACCTTGATCTCACCACCTTCTACAAAAGCAATCACCGATGGAGTTGTTCTTTTTCCCTCAGCATTAGGAATTACAACAGGCTCATTTCCTTCCATTACAGAAACGCATGAGTTGGTAGTTCCTAAATCGATTCCAATTATTTTGCTCATTGTATAATTTTTAATTTCTTGTGACATATTTTGCTTTACCAATGTCAATCTTTATGCCAATAAAAAAAACTGCCATGATGACAGTTTTTAGATCAAAAGGTTGATAGTCTCCCTTTAGGTATTGATTAAACTAGACTTATAATAGTTACTTGTTCTTAGCCATTTTAAAGGTATAACTACCAAATAGCAACCCGACTAAAGTAAACGAAACAAGATAATCAACAACATTAGTAATTGTAAAATCCATCGGAAACATCCACCAGTTTAACATTGCAAAATCACTTGCTAGGCCAATTATTAGTCCTACTACTATTAACACACCAAGAATTGACTTTGTGGATTTATCAGCCAGTTTAGAAACTATATAAAACAAGCTAATAACGACCAAAAGGTTAATTACCAAGCCTATTGCAAATTGCATAGGATCCATAAGTTTGGTAGCACCACTTTTATAAACCATTAAGGCAATTCGAGGTCCGGTATTTAATTTTTCTTCCATGGCAGCCATCGTTTCAGGAGAATCATCCACAGGCATACCGGGATAATGATAAACTCCGTCTTCCGGCATATCATTTTGCATTTTTTGAAGATCTACAGTTCCTTCTGGAATTTGAGTTATGGTATTTTCATGGAATGGCAAAGCCATCCATGATACCATGCTCCAAATAAAAAGAATAAGGGTCCCTAATACAATAGAAATAATCTTCTTTGAAGTACTCATAATATTGGTTTTTGGTTGTTCTTCAATTTATAAAAAAATAACAACACCAAATTTTTAGTCATTTTCAGGTATTGATACTAGCAAGCAACTATTGCAAAAATTGATGTTGAATAATGTATATAATGTGCTATTCAAAAATTATATTTGACATTGATATTAAAGACTCATAAATGGAATGCATCAGCATTTTTGATATGCTAAAAATCGGTGTTGGTCCATCTAGCTCGCATACGCTTGGACCCTGGCGCGCGGGAAGACGTTGGTTGATTGAACTGAATAAAAACAGACAGTTTGATCAAATAAAAACCATATCCGTCGATTTGTATGGCTCGCTGTCTCTGACCGGAAAAGGGCATGCCACTGATATTGCAGTTATGCTAGGCTTATGTGGTTACGATCCTCAGCAGATTGAGGTTGCTCTTATTCCCAAAATCATTGATACCATAACTACCGATAAAACCATTATTGTCAATAAGACAAAAAAAGTAATATTTGATCCCACTAACGATATTCGCTTTAATAGAGATTTTAAAGAATTCCACCCAAACGGATTGACTTTTCATGCTAGTTTAACCAATGGCCAAACAATCTCATCAACTTTCTATTCCATTGGAGGAGGTTTTGTCGTCAAGGAAGAACGCAAAAGGAAGAAGAAAAAATTAGAGGACTTTAAAGAATTCCCAAAACCAATTGAAAAAGCAACAGAGCTTCTCAATTATTGTTCCGAAGAAAATAAGAAAATATCAGACATTGTTCTGGAAAACGAACGTGCACTCAGAAATGATGATGAAATAGACAGACGTATTGCTCAAGTTTGGAATGTCATGCTTGAGTCTATGTACACTGGTTGTCATACTGAAGGTACTTTACCGGGTGGACTAAACGTAAGACGAAGAGCATTTGATACGCATAAAAAGCTTATTGGAGCATCTACTTATAGCAATCCGCAACAATGGATCGAAGCCATTAGAGATACAGAAGTGAAATTTAGACAGATATTGAAATGGGTTTCTTGTTTTGCTCTTGCGGTAAATGAGGTCAATGCTTCGTTAGGAAGAGTAGTCACCGCACCAACAAATGGCAGTGCTGGGGTAATTCCCGCCGTGATGATGTACTATATGGTTATCGAAAATCACGACGCAAATTTTGATGATGTTAAACAATTTATGTTGGTAGCAGGTGAAATAGGAAGTCTCTTTAAGAAAGGGGCTACCATATCAGCCGCAATGGGTGGCTGTCAGGCAGAAATTGGTGTGTCATCTGCCATGGCCGCAGGTGCTCTTACCGAACTTATGGGCGGGTCTCCCGAGCAAGTTATGATTGCTAGCGAAATTGCAATGGAGCACCATTTGGGACTCACTTGTGACCCCATAGGTGGGCTTGTTCAAATACCGTGTATTGAGCGAAACGCGATGGGTGCTATAAAGGCAATTAACGCCTGCGAAATGGCATTAGATACAGACGCGGCAAACGCCAAAGTCCCTTTAGACAGAGTAATAGAAACGATGTGGGAAACTGCGAAAGATATGCATACCAAATATAAAGAAACGAGTGAAGGAGGACTTGCAGTAAAAGTAAGTATGAGCGACTGCTAGTTTATAACTATTTAAACTTTTACATCTGATACACGATCGCATTAATATTCATACCCGCTCCTACCGATGCTAACACAATTTTATCACCTGTATTTATAGCATGTCCTTCAACCTTACCATTCAAAATTAAATCCAATAAAGTGGGTACTGTAGCTGTCGAAGAATTTCCAAATTTCTCAATAGTCATTGGCATGATTTCTTCAGATACAACAGGAATATCATATAATTTATATAGACGTTTCAAAATGGCTTCATCCATTTTGCCATTTGCTTGGTGAATCAATATTTTCTTAATCTCTGATAAATGCGTATTGCTTTTTTCTAAGCAAGCCTTGATCGCTGTTGGTACATTCTCTAAAGCATATTGATATAACTTTCTGCCGAACATCTTTAAATAAATGTTATCCGGCTTACCCGTATCCTTCTTATACGACGGTCCCATAAACAACATATGGGCATGCTCAACAGTATCTGATCGTGTTCCGTGCGCTAAAATACCCTTAGGTTTTTCACCATTATATGCTTCGAGAATTGTCGCCCCGGCACCATCAGCATATATCATACTATCTCTGTCATGCGGGTCACAAACTCTTGAAAGCACATCTGCACCAATAACTAGGCAACGTTTGGCATCACCAGAACGAATATAATAATCAGCTTGAATCATTCCCTGCACCCAGCCAGGACAACCAAAAGGCAAATCATAAGCTACCGTTGCTGGATTCTTTATACCTAATTTGTGCTTTACTCGAGAAGCTAGAGCAGGAAGCTGCTCCATGCGATTATTCCCATTTTTCACCTCAGCAAAATTATGCCCGACAATTATATAGTCAAGACTTTCTTTATCAATACCAGCATCTACTATTGCTTTTTCAGCGGCGTAAAATGCAATATCCGAGGTTGTTTGGTCATCATTAACATATCGACGTTCCTGTATCGTAGTAATTGCCTCGAATTTCTCGATAATTTCCTGATTTGGTTTCGTGAGCTTTTCACCTGAACTATCATAAAATTCATGGCTTAAAAAATCTTCATTCATTACACGTTTAGTAGGAATATAACTTCCTGTTCCTTTAATTACGCTGTAATATCGTTCTGCCATCATAAAAATATATTGTTAGGGGGCGGGGTATTATTTAATTATGTCTTGAATTATCTTAATGTGATGTTTGGTGTGAATTCTAATAAAACGTCTCGTTTTTTTCAAATTCAATTGTCCAAAATAAGGGTGGTCAAAATAGGATTTAGCATCTAGTTTTTTAAGGTTTTTAAATTCCTCTTTCGCTTTCTCTAAATATTGCTTTAACTGGACTACATCGATATTATCGTCGGGCATAGACCTTTTTGGCGCCTTACCTCGACCTCTAGGAATCGTTCCTGCCGATAAAACGATAGTACTCATCAAATTAAAACGCGGTTTATAATCATCTGGATTAGAATTTTTTAATGCCTTACTAATCGAATTGATAACCTTTATACTATGAGCCACATGCCAGATTACCGGACTCGCAGATACACTTTCGTTTAAAACATCGCCTTGCTCTATAAAACCTTCTAGTAATGAAAACTGCTTCTTCACCTATTCTGATTTTGTTTTACAACCATTTCTTCTTCTGGTATCTATGATGTAGGTAATTTTCCATTGATCATTGTCCTTGAAAAGTTGAAAGGAATTAACACCACAATGAGATAATTGCCCGTTTATATAAAACTCATATGGTGTCCATACGTGCGCCATATTGCCATCAACCTGCACTTTATAGGACAATAATCGTTCTTCATAAACATCCTTTCTGGGTTTTATAAGAGATGTAACAAATTGTTCAATAGGCGTATTCATCAATTTATCCTCCCCATCTTTTGTTTTTACAGCGGATTGTAGTTTAGTATCTTTCATTAACACATTAGTGAGTTTTATTGAATCACCTTTGTGAAAGCCATCAAAAAAATCGACTATGGTATTCTTTACAACTTCTTCTGTTGTTTGAGCATTAACAAAACCAATACTTAGTAATACAATTGAAATGAGAAAACGTTTCATGCTGTTAGGGTTTAAACGAAATTAGTATGTATGCATAATAAATTGCTTAAATATATTAACAAAATATGATGCCCAAAATGTATATTTCACATTTTACAACCGAAAATTATTATAATTCACAATAAAAATTATTTGCAACCCTCATTGCTTTTTTATCTAATTTTACCGCACTTTTAATCACATTCTTATGTCAGTAGCCAAAAAACAATATAAAAGAATAACCACCAATAGCCTTGTTGAAATGAAAGCTAATGGTGAAAAAATATCGATGCTAACCGCATACGATTATACAATGGCTAAAATTATTGATGGCGCTGGTATCGATGTGATATTAGTAGGTGATTCAGCAAGTAATGTGATGGCGGGACACGAAACTACCCTCCCTATTACTTTAGATCAAATGATCTATCATGCCTCTTCTGTGGTTAGAGCCATTGATAGAGCTTTGGTGGTAGTCGACATTCCGTTTGGAAGTTACCAATCAGACCCTAAGGAAGCCCTGCGATCTGCAATACGTATTATGAAAGAATCTGGAGGCCATGCTATAAAAGTAGAAGGAGGAAAAGAGATAAAAGATTCGGTTAAAAGAATTTTAGCAGCTGGAATTCCGGTAATGGGTCACCTGGGACTAACCCCACAAAGTATATATAAATTTGGCACCTATACCGTTCGTGCTAAAGAAGAGGAAGAAGCGGAACAACTTAAAGAAGACGCTAAAATGCTAGAGCGTTTGGGTTGTTTTGCAGTAGTATTAGAAAAAGTGCCAGCCAAATTGGCCAAAGCTGTGGCCAAAAGTGTACGCATACCGGTTATTGGGATTGGTGCGGGTAATGGTGCTGATGGACAAGTCTTAGTGACTCATGATATGCTAGGTATGACCCATGAGTTTAACCCCAGATTTTTAAGAAGGTACCTGGACATGTATACTGCTATGACCGACGCTTTTAAACAATACAAGGCAGACGTAAAGTCGGGAGACTTCCCTAACGAAGAAGAACAATATTGAAAACCTATTCCACAAAAGAAAATCTTCAGGTTCTCTATGAAGATAATCACTTAATTGCCGTAAATAAAAGACCTGGCGATATTGTTCAGGGTGATAAAACCAATGATATTCCGCTAAGTGAAGTTGTAAAATCGTATTTAAAGGATAAATACAATAAACCAGGAAATGTGTATTTAGGGGTAGTACATCGTTTAGACAGACCAACAAGTGGCGTCATTATTTTTGCAAGAACCAGTAAAGCCTTAGCTCGGTTAAACAAAATGTTCGCCGAGAAAAAAAATCAAAAAACATATTGGGCGGTGGTAAAGGAACGTCCGCGGCAAAATGAAGATGAGTTGGTACATTGGTTAAAGCGTAATGAAAAGCAAAATAAAAGTTACGCCCATGAAAAAGAGATCGATGGCAGCAAAAAGGCCATTTTGAGTTATAAATTAATAAAAACACTCAACTCCTATTTTCTTTTAGAAATTGATTTAAAAACTGGACGCCATCATCAAATACGGTCGCAATTATCAAAAATAGGATGTGCTATTAAAGGAGATCTTAAATATGGATTTGACCGAAGCAATAAAGACGGTAGTATTCACTTACATGCCAGGAAATTAGTCCTAGAACATCCTGTTAAGAAAGAACCATTAGAAATAATAGCCCCTGTGTCTTCTGATGATCCATTGTGGAAAGCGTGTTCTCTTGAATAAAAAATCACTTAAAATAAATAGGCGTCCCGTTTTTTCAATTTTTAGCTTTTAAAGCTCCTTAACCATCCACACCTGGCAGGCGGTATGACCCGTATCACCTTTTGGTTTATTGATATATTCAAATCCGTTTTGCTTGTACACATGCTGAGCGGCTTTCATATCCGGCATTGTTTCCAGATAACAGGTGGTAAATCCGGCTCTTTTAGCTCCTTCAATACATTTAGATAGTAGTTTTTTTCCTAATCCAAGACCACGGGTTTCATTTAATAAATACATCTTTTGTATCTCGCAAACAGTAGTTTCTGCGTTAGTGAGTTGAGAAAACCCTCCCCCTCCAACAACAGTTCCAGATTTTTCTATTACATAATACGTAGCTCTATCATTTGAATAAGATTCGTACATTGTTTTTAAGGATGCATCTTCGTAGGTAGAACCGGTTTTTGGAACCCCCATCTCATCTAATACCAACTTGATAATTCGTTCGATTATCTCATTATCTTCTTTTTTGATTTCTCGTATAATGATATTTTCCATCGCACTTGATAAGTATTACATTTGTAAAGATACAGCATCACGAAAAATGAGAACCAGCCTATTTTTAGCATTCTTTGCAACCGCTTTGTTTTGTGGTTGTACCATAAATAAAAAACCAGAGTTTATAGCCGTAGATAATATTGAAGTTCTCAGTATTTCAACTGATACTTTAACAATCAAGGCCGATGCTTACTTTAATAACCCAAATGACTTAGGTGGTACTTTAAAAACTGATGGTATTAATGTGTTAATTGCCAATATTCAAGTAGCTAATGTGAGTACAGATGAATTTAAAGTGCCTGGCAAACGGCAGTTCTCAATTCCACTAATTGCCAAGGTAGCAACCAAAGATGTTTTTGATAAAAATAAAAACAATATCATCGGTGGACTTCTTAACACCTTACTCACAAAAAAAATAAAGGTTCAATATAAGGGAGCGATCACCTATAAAGCCTTAGGGCTTTCCTATGATTACCCCATTGATATTACTGAGGAGGTAAACATTGAATAGGCATAAAGTATACATGCAGCGCTGCCTTCAGCTTGCAACACTGGGTATTGGCAACACCTATCCCAACCCTTCAGTTGGTTGCGTAATAGTGCACGAAAATAAAATTATAGGAGAAGGTTTTACCAGCGAATATGGAGGTTCGCATGCAGAAGTGAATGCTATTAATTCAGTAAAAAACAAGACTCTTTTAAAACAGGCTACCTTATACGTTACGTTGGAACCATGTTCGCATTTTGGTAAGACTCCCCCATGTTCTGACCTAATAATAAAACACCAGATTCCTAAAGTTTTTATTGGCACCATCGATCTACATCAAAAAGTAGCTGGCAGGGGGGTTGAAAGGCTTCGTGCTGCAGGCTGTGATGTACACGTTGGTTGTTTAGAAGATGAATGTAAGGCACAGCACAGGCGATTTTTAACCTTTCATAATAAAAAGCGACCCTATATTGTTTTAAAATGGGCTCAAAGTGCCGATGGTTTTATAGCTCCTTCGGATGAGCAACGAAATGAGGTAGCCCCAGTATGGATTACGAATATTAGAAGCAGACAACTAGTACATAGATGGCGAGCTGAAGAACACGCTATTTTAGTTGGCACGAATACAGTGTTAAAAGATAATCCTAGTTTAACTACTAGAGATTGGTCAGGATCTTCCCCAATTCGTATCGTAATAGACAAAAAAAACAAACTGCCAAAAAATGCGACAGTTTTTGACGGAAAAGTAAAAACCATTGTTATTACTGATAGTAAAAGTGAGCAATACTCTAATAAAAGTCTTATTTACGAACCAATTAATTTTGAAGCAGCTATACCAGAACAAATCTGTGAAATACTGGTAAAAAATGATATACTTTCAGTTATCATAGAAGGCGGCAGCAAAACCTTGCAATCATTTATAGCTATTGGATTATGGGATGAAGCACGAATTTTTAAGGGATCAACTAAATTAAACTATGGAATAAAAGCCCCCGAAATTGAGGGTAACATAATTTCAGAAAAAAAGGTTTTGTCAGATTCGCTAATAATTATAAATAGGTCGAATTAAGTGTAATGGCTATCAAGAATATTATATTCGATTTTGGCGATATCTTTATTAATCTAGATAAGCAGGCCACATTAAAAAAAATGAGTCATTTTGGTTTGGTGAAAGTGACTTCTGAAATGACTTTGATGAATAACCAATATGAAAAAGGAGAAATAAACAGTGATACTTTTATCTCGTTTTATCAATCTTATTTTCCGAAGACATCAAAAACCGAGCTAATTGATGCATGGAACGCTATCGTTTTAAATTTTCCTGATAACCGGCTAAAGTTTATAGAACAGCTTGCGAAAAAAGACAATTTTAGACTCTTTTTATTAAGCAATACGAACGAACTTCACATTGAAAAAGTTATTGAAAACATGGGGTTGTCAAGATATGAAAGGTTTAAAAACTGCTTCGAGCAATTTTATCTTTCTCATGAAATAAAAATGCGAAAACCGGATACTGAAATCTATCAGTTTGTTATAGAAACAAATGGACTTAATAATAAAGAGACTTTATTTGTTGATGACACCAAAGAAAATACAGAAGCCGCTGGCCATCTAAAAATTAAAACTTGGCACCTCAAAGTGGGTGAAGAAGATGTTATAGATATATTAAAAAGCCCAATTTTTAGCGAATGATTTACCTTCTAATCAGTGTTTTTATATCCAGCTTTTTATTTGTGATCTTTAAGCTATTTGAAGTTTATAAGATTAATACATTGCAAGCAATTGTTGTTAACTATGTAGCTGCAGCGACTACAGGCTTCATTGCGTATAGCGGAGATATTTCGTTTCGGGAAATACCAAAAACGTCTTGGTTCTGGGGAGCATTGTTTTTAGGTTTTTTATTTATAGCCGTATTTAATTTAATGGCGCTTACTTCGCAGCAAAACGGATTGTCAGTAGCATCAGTTTCTGGTAAAATGTCTGTCGTTATACCAGTAATTTTTGGCGTTTGGGCATACCAAGAATCGGTAAGTCTTGTAAAAGTTATTGCAATTCTTCTAGCACTATATTCTGTTTATCTTACTGCACAAAAAGAAAGAATGCATACCAAAAAATCGAATCGATTGCTATTTCCCTTTTTACTTTTCCTCGGCTCAGGCATTATTGATGCAGCCATTAAATATTTTGAGACAAAGCACCTACCTCCCGGTGGAATTCCCATTTTCTCAGCAACCATTTTTGCAATCGCTGCTATCATAGGCATCGTTATTCTAATGATTCAATTAACAAAAGGAAAATTACGATTCAAATTAAAAAATATCATCGGCGGTATTTGCTTAGGCATACCAAACTATTACTCCATATATTTTTTATTAAAAGCACTTAATACCGAAGGTTTAGAGAGCTCGACTTTGTTTACGATCAATAATGTTGGTGTTGTAATGTTATCTACTATCTTCGGGTTACTGATTTTTAAGGAAAGACTGAACACTAAAAATTGGTATGGTATTGCATTAGCCATTATCGCTATTATTACTATAACCCTCGCCTAGTTTTGACAGAAGATATTTACAAAACCATCAAATCACCCTCTGCTGAAGTCCTGTTTAAAGATAGGAATAGTAAGTTTTTTGGCTATGCATTTCCCATTAATAATGAAGAAATGGTCAAGGAACACATTAATCGACTCAAAAAGCAACATCATGCTGCCCGACATTGGTGCTATGCATATCAACTGGGCATAGAAACTATAACGTATCGTGTAAATGATGATGGAGAGCCAGCAAATTCTGCTGGCCAACCTATTTATGGACAAATTCAATCGTTCGGAGTTACAAACGTGTTAATTGTTGTAGTCCGCTATTTTGGCGGGGTTAAATTGGGAGTCGGTGGTTGGATTAATGCATATCGAACGGCAGCAAAACTTACTTTGGAAGAGAGTTCGATCGTAAATCGTACTATCAACGTCGAATATAAGATTATGTTTGATTATAAAAACATAAACAAAGTGATGCGTATTGTAAAGGAAAAAAACCTGAAAGTAACATCCCAAAAACTTGAATCAAATTGTGAGCTAATTATATCGGTAAGAAAAAGTGAATCGGAAATTACAAAAAGACTCTTTGAAGCGATATTTGAAGTAAAAATTGATAACCTCCTTACATAAAACTACTTAGCTTTTCAACTAAATATTCGGGGGCTCTAGTGGGCTTATTTGTTTTCATATCAATAAAAGCCAAAATGGTGTTCGCTAATGTCAATAACTCACCCTCTTGATTATAAATTTCATAGTCAAATTCTATCTTAACAGTGGGCATTTTTTTTAGGGTGGTTTTTAATGTTAACACATCTCCAAAACGGGCTGATTTTTTATAATTGAGTTGTAACGAAAAAACTGGTAGCATAATCCCATTATCTTCCATTTCTTTATAAGAAAAACCTAACTTGTTCAACCACTCAATACGCCCTAACTCTAGGTATTGCGGGTAGTTTCCGTGATAGACGACTCCCATTTTATCAGTTTCACCGTACCTCACGTTTATTTGTATTTCGTCGAATTTCACCTAATAAAATTATTTTGTAGCGTTAAATTAATGTAAATTTATCGAAACGGAACATGCATAAAAATTTCTAGAAATTCAACTCATTTTTCTTTTTTTTTTAGATAATTTGTTCACATATTTGTTCACCTTATCTGGGAGGTCATTTAGGGCTAAGATAATCTCCCTTTTTTTTGGTAACCTAACTATATAACTAGTATTAATAATGACAAAAACTGCGGAATCAGTTTGGAGCGATTGCTTGTCTTTTATTCAAGATAATATACAGCCTCAAGCTTACAAAACATGGTTTGAACCAATCAAGGCTGTTAAATTAACTGATAACGCGTTAAGCATTCAAGTACCTAGTAAATTTTTTTATGAATGGCTTGAAGAGCACTACGTCAAAGTACTTAAGGTTGCACTTACAAAGGAATTAGGTGAAAACGCCAGATTGGTCTACATCATTAAGATGGAGAATACCTATGGTAATAAACAACCATTTACCGAAAAGATACCAAGCTCAAACCGAAGTAATGTAAAAGCACAAGAGGTTGATGTGCCCTTGAAAAACAAGAGCCCAGAGCTTAAAAATCCTTTTGTAATTCCTGGTATTCGTAATGTAAAGATTGAATCGCAATTAAACCCAAGTTATAATTTTGAGAATTTTCTTGAAGGCGATGCAAACCGCTTAGCGCGTTCTGCTGGATTAGCTGTAGCCAACAAACCAGGAGGCACCTCGTTTAATCCGTTGTTAATATTTGGTGGTGTCGGACTTGGTAAAACACACCTTGCCCATGCTATTGGTGTAGAAATAAAAGACAAGTATCCTGAAAAGACGGTACTTTATATCTCAGCTGAAAAATTTACACAACAATATATAGAGTCGGTAAAAAAGAATAATCGAAATGATTTTATTCATTTTTATCAGATCGTCGATGTTTTAATTATTGATGACGTTCAATTTCTTTCAGGAAAAACTGGAACACAAGATGTCTTTTTCCACATCTTTAACCACTTGCATCAAAATGGGAAACAGGTAATTTTAACCTCAGATAAAGCACCTGTTGACATGCAAGATATTGAACAACGCTTGTTATCACGTTTTAAATGGGGCTTATCAGCTGAATTGCAAAAGCCTGATTTTGAAACACGAGTTTCTATTTTAAGAAATATGTTATATCGGGACGGTGTAGAAATGCCTGATGATATCGTTGAATATGTAGCTAAGAATATCAAAACTAATGTTCGTGAACTAGAAGGCGCCATCATTTCTCTAATAGCACAATCTTCATTCAATAAGAAAGAAGTTACGTTAGATCTTGCAAAGCAAATTGTAGAAAAGTTTGTAAAAAATACCAAACGAGAAGTTTCAATCGACTATATACAAAAAGTGGTATCAGATTATTTTCAAATGGATGTTGCCACGCTTCAATCTAAAACAAGGAAAAGACATATTGTACAAGCAAGACAACTTGCAATGTTTTTTGCCAAAAAATTCACGAAAGCTTCCTTAGCTAGTATCGGTTCACAAATTGGTAAGCGTGATCATGCTACCGTTCTTCATGCTTGTAAAACAGTAGATAATTTAACCGCAACCGATAAACAATTTAGAAAGTATGTGGAAGATTTGAGTAAAAAATTATCTCTATAATTGTTTACGGTCAATGTCTTTTTTTGATATTGAAAATCAACACTTTTGTATTATTTTTAGCAAATAAGAACCGTTGTTTTTATAAGTGCTGGTAATGACTAAAACCAAAGTTTTAATGGTATGCCTTGGCAATATTTGCCGATCTCCACTAGCTGAAGGTATTTTGCAATCAAAAGTAAATACTGATAAAGTGATGGTTGATAGTGCCGGCACAGCTGGTTATCATATAGGGCATCTACCAGACGAAAGATCAATCGCCGTTGCCAAAAAAAATGGACTTGACATTACTAACCAGCGTTGTCGCCAATTTAGAATGGAAGATTTTGATATTTTTGACCATATTTATGTAATGGATCAAAGCAACTTTCAAAATGTATTAAAACTAGCTAGAACAACTACTCACCAATCAAAGGTAAAACTTATCTTAAATGAAAGTTTTCCAGGAAAAAACATGGAAGTTCCAGATCCTTATTATGATGGGGATAAGGGCTTTGACCGCGTTTACAATATGCTAGATCATGCCTGTACTATTGTAGCTGATAAACTATAACAAATGCCATCAACTTCAAATAAAGGAGACCTGTATTTAATTCCTACTCGCTTAGGAGATAACCCTCCTTTAGAAGTACTCCCAATGTCGATAAAAAGAATTATCGAACAGCTCGACCACTATATTGTTGAAAATGAAAAAACAGCACGACGGTTTATTAAAAAAATAAGTCCATCTAAATCACAACCGTCTCTACATATCAATATTTTAAACAAATTCACAAATCCAAAAGACCTGCATGGTTTTTTAGCGCCTGCCTATGAAGGGACCGATATCGGACTTTTATCTGAAGCTGGAGCTCCTGCCATTGCAGATCCCGGAGCTGATATTGTAGCAATAGCTCATGAAAACGGTATCCGAGTGATTCCTTTAGTTGGCCCTTCTTCTATTTTGATGGCGTTAATGTCTTCAGGAATGAACGGACAGAGTTTTGCCTTTAACGGGTACTTACCTATTGAGAAAGCGGAAAGGCATCAAGCGATCAAAAAGCTTGAGAGACGCTCCAAAGATCTTCAACAATCTCAAGCATTTATTGAAACACCTTACAGAAACACAAAGCTATTTAGCGCTTTAATCAACACCTTGAATCCGAATACCAAATTGTGTGTTGCAACAGACATCACATTACCTACTGAGTATATAAAAACGTATCCTGTATCAAAATGGAATCATCAACAGGTTGACCTTCATAAACGTCCAACAATATTTATCATTCAAGCTTAGGCTTCACTAGCTCTATCTTTAACATTTTTTTAGCAGCCCTACTTATTCTCTTATCTTTTTAAAGTATTGTTTCTTAGTATCTTTATCCAAAGTATGGAAATCAATAAACTAATGAATAAATCAAAAAACATAATTCAGTTAATCTTTTTACTGGGCTTGGGACTTAATATATCATGTGCGCAAAAGGACAATTCCATCCAAGTACCCGCACCCGAAGACATTAATTACACTACCCAAGTGGTAGTTTCTGATATTGATATTCCATGGGGAATGGCTTTTTTACCAGATAAAAGTATGTTAGTTACGGATAAATCTGGACGGCTAATTCATTTCAAAAATGGAAAAAAGAATATCATTGCTGGTATTCCAGGGGACTTAAAAGTACAAGGTCAGGGCGGCCTTTTAGATGTAGAGTTGCATCCGGACTATGATAAAACAGGATGGATATACTTGACATATGCTTCCAAAGAAGGGGAAGGCTCCGGCGCCAACACCAAGCTCATTCGCGCCAAAATAAATAATGGCAGCCTCACGAATATAGAAACACTGTATAAAGCATCGCCAAATACTGGTCGCGGACAACATTTTGGTTCTCGAATTGAATTTGATAATCAAGGTTTTCTTTATTTCTCTATTGGTGATCGAGGTAATCGCAATGTAAACCCACAAGATATCGCCAAAGATGGAGGGAAAATTTATCGTCTTAATGATGATGGTTCTATACCTAAAGACAATCCATTTGTTGATAAAAATGGCGCAAAAAAAGCCATTTATTCCTACGGTCATAGGAATCCACAAGGCATGACAAAACATCCGCTTACGGGAGAAATCTGGATCCATGAACACGGACCAAGAGGTGGTGATGAAATTAACATTGTAAAAAAAGGCGCTAATTTCGGTTGGCCCAAAATCACCTACGGTATTAACTACAGCGGTACGACAATAACAAAAAACAAGGCATTGCCAGGCATGGAACAACCTCTCTACTATTGGATTCCGTCAATAGCTCCTAGCGGCATGACCTTTGTAACCAGCAGTACTTATCCTGATTGGCGAGGTGATTTATTGGTCGGCTCTCTTGTTTTTCAGTACTTAGAATTATTGGAAATTGATAAAGGCAAAGTAACCAGAAGAGAAAAATTATTAGAAAATATTGGTCGTGTTCGAAATGTAAAGCAAGGCCCCGATGGATTTATTTATGTAGCGGTAGAAGGAAAAGGAATTTTGAAGATTATTCCTAAATCAAGTTAATGATCCGAAAAGAAGCATCTTTTTTTATTCTGCTTATCGGTTTAACTTTATTTAATAGCTGCCGCACAAGTGATAGAGATAGAAGCATCAGTTACGGGAAAAGTATTTATAATAACAAATGTGCCTCTTGCCACTTGGAAAACGGCGAAGGTTCTTACGGTGCGGTTCCTCCTCTTGCTAATTCTGACTACTTTAAGAATGATCTTTTAAAAGGAATAAAAGCCATAAAATTCGGCCTAGAAGGAAAAATTGTAGTGAACGGAGTCACCTACAATAACAAAAAAAAGCCTTCTAATCTAACTGACCAAGAAGTTGCCGATGTACTTAACTATATATTGAATTCTTGGGGAAGCACGAATGAGAAAACACTTACCGAAGCAGACATTAGCAAGGTGGTTAAATAATCTCAATGTTTTGACGGCGGTAAGGGTCTAATTTTGACGAAAACGGATCTAACTCAGTTAACAATACATCAACCTCATTAAGACTACAGGTACGGTATCGTTGGCTAGAACCTAACTTTTTTGAAATTACAGGGGCCACTATTTTTTTTGATGATTTCATCATGGCCTTTTTGACTTGCACAATATCCCAGTCAGAATCCGACATTCCGTTGTCTACGTTTATCGAATGAGTAGTCATAAAACAGATATCTGCCTTTATCTCATTCATAAAACTGATGGTGCTAGGACCAACGGCAATTTGAGCATGTTTTAGCAAACGACCTCCGATAAAAAGAACCTCGATCTTTTCATGAGTCATTAACTGCATCGCAACTGAAAGGCTAGGTGTAAAAAATGTTGCACTCAAATTGGCGGGTAAATAACGGGCGATCTCGAGATTTGTTGTCCCCCCTCCTATTAATACAATAGCATTTTCTGGAATTAAAGAAACAGCTTTCTTGGCAATAAAAGCCTTTTCTTCATGCGAATAGATATCTGCTTCATTGTAATTATAAATATTGAATCCATTAGAAATCGCACCCCCATGAACTTTCTTTAATTTCTGCTGTTGATCAAGCTCTTTCACATCTCTTCTTACGGTATCGACTGACACTTTAAGTTGATCCGCTAGATCACCCAGCAAGACCTTGTTATGTATTCGAGCCTCATTTAAAATAAACTGTTGTCTTTCTTCTTTAAGCATATTACAAAAATGCAATTAATTGCAATTATACAATAAATAAACGCATTAAACAGCAATATTTAATTTTAAAACAGCAAATAATTGCAAAATATGATGAAAATGTAGTAACTTTGCATTTCATTAGATTAGATTTTTACACCTAATTACTACCTTAAAATCAATTTAAAAATGATTGGCACAACACCGCAATCTACGCTACACGTAAACACAGCATCAAGGAAATTTGAAAAAACCAATTCCGTCGTTTATGAAAATTCAAAAGATGCATCTCTTTTTATTGCGAGGGAAATCTCTGACCTGATTAAAAGTAAAGCTTCGAAAGGAAAAAATGCTGTTCTAGGACTGGCAACCGGATCAAGTCCTACTAAAGTATACGAATATTTGATTCAATTTCATAAAAATGAAGGGCTCAGCTTTCAAAACGTAGTCACTTTTAATCTAGATGAGTATTATCCGCAACATCCTGATGCCATACAGAGCTACGTACGATTTATGAATGAGCATTTATTCAACCATATCGACATTAAGAAAGAGAATATTCATATCCCTGACGGAACTGTTTCAGAAAATAACCTTGCAGAATATTGCTTAAATTATGAAAAAGCTATAAAAAAGGCAGGTGGTATCGACCTTCAACTACTTGGAATCGGGCGAACGGGTCATGTTGGCTTTAACGAACCGGGGTCTGCCATAAACAGTATTACCAGACTTATACGACTTGATAAAATAACACGATTAGACGCCGCTAGTGATTTTTTTGGAGAGGAAAACGTTCCTGATAGGGCAATTACAATGGGAGTAGGTAGCATTTTAAGCGCTGACAAGATCTTCTTGATGGCTTGGGGTGAAGGCAAAGCGCCAATTGTCCAACAAGCAATTGAAGGTCCGATTATCGAATCAATTCCCGCAACATTTCTTCAACACCATGAAAACTGCACTTATGTATTGGATACTGCCGCCGCATCAGAATTAACAAGAATTAAAACTCCGTGGTTAGTAGAAGATTGTAAATGGACGGACAATCTTATTAAAAAGGCCGTAATCTGGCTTTCATCTACCGTAAATAAAGCCATTTTAAAGTTAACGAATGAAGACTATAACGAACACGGAATGGGTAATTTAGTTGCCGAAATCGGTTCTGCAGAAGATATTAACCTAAAAGTATTCAATCAACTGCAGCGCACTATAACAGGTTGGCCTGGAGGAAAACCAAATTTCGATGATTCCGAACGGCCGGAAAGAGCAGACCCTTTTCCTAAAAAGTCATTGATCTTTAGCCCACATCCTGATGATGATGTAATCTCCATGGGGGGTACGTTACTTCGGTTGGTAGATCAAGGTCATGAGGTTCATGTTGCCTATCAAACCTCTGGTAATATTGCCGTTTTTGATGATGAAGTGATACGATTTTTAGACTTTGCCCAAGATACAGTACACGGAACTGAAGCCAGTAGCGAACTATCAGAATTGATGCAAGAAGTACGAGCTTTTCTCAAACAAAAACATCCAGGTGATGTTGACACCCCAGAAATACAAAAATTTAAAGGACTCATTAGAAAAGGGGAGGCTTTAGCGGCCTGCAGATATTGCGGTGTTGATGAAGCTAATGCCCACTTTTTAAATCTCCCTTTTTATGAGACTGGTACCGTTAAGAAGAAATTACCATCGGAAAGAGATATTCAAATAACCTGTGACCTTTTAAATAGTGTCAAACCGCAACAAATTTTTGCTGCTGGTGATCTTTCCGATCCTCATGGTACCCATCGGGTTTGTTTGCAATTGATTTTTGATTCACTAGAACGTTTAAAAGCCGAACATTGGGTAAAGGATTGTTATCTATGGTTATACAGAGGAGCATGGCAGGAATGGGATATCGCTGATATGGAAATGGCCGTACCTATAGGACCTAAGGACCTTGCTCGAAAACGAAATGCCATTTTTAAACACCAATCCCAAAAAGATAGCGCTATGTTTCCAGGTAATGATGAACGAGAGTTTTGGCAGCGAGCCGAACAACGCAATAAAGAAACGGCTGCTAAATACGATCAACTAGGGCTACCGGAATATGAGGCTATAGAAGGTTTTGTTCGCTATCATTTTAGAAAAGAATAGTACCTTCATCAGGTAGAAATAATAACACCATGGAATACAATGTCATTGGATTAATGTCTGGCACCTCTCTCGATGGTTTAGACCTTGTAAATTGTTTGATTAAAGAAACTCAAGCTAAGTGGGGATATGAAATTCTTCATACCAAGAGTATTCCTTACGACATTGCTTTTCAAAAGACCTTAAAAGATGCCATTCATCTTCCAGCAATAAATCTACTTCAATTTCATCATGAATATGGGAGATGGCTGGGAAAACAAATAAAGGAGTTTACTAAAGAGAATAACATTAAAGCAAATTTAGTAGCAAGTCATGGGCATACCATTCATCACCAACCACAAAATGGTTTTACATTTCAGCTAGGATATGGTCAAGATATTGCCAACATTTCTGGTCTTAAAACCGTTGCCGATTTTCGCTCTGCAGATATTGCAAGCGGCGGTCAGGGAGCTCCGTTAGTTCCCATTGGTGATGAGCTTTTTTTCGGAGCGTATGACTTTTGCCTGAATTTAGGTGGAATAAGCAACATATCTTATAAAAAAGATGGGGAACGCTATGCTTATGACATCGGTTTGGCCAACATGGTTCTGAATCATATCATTCAAAAAACCGGAAAAGCATATGATGAAAATGGTAGCTTAGCCGCATCAGGCACTGTCAATAACCAATTACTCGATAAACTAAATAAGTTGCAATACTATCAAGAAAAACCACCAAAGTCTACCGGATACGAATGGTTTTTAGAAGAAGTAATCCCTATTGTTAGTGGCACAACAGATTCAACTAAAAACATGCTCTGCACTGCTGTTCATCATATTTGCAATGCCGTCAGCAACGACATAAAAGAATTAAGTGAAAAGCCAAAGAATAGTGTTTTGATTACAGGGGGCGGGGCTTTCAACAACTTTCTAATTCAAACTTTAAAACAACAACTTGGCCCAGACTTTCAAGTAGATACTTCTAATACGCAATTAATTGAGTTCAAAGAGGCTTTGGTGTTCGGCTTGATGGGAGTTCTGCGCATTAACAATCTACCCAATTGCCTTTCTAGCGTTACCGGAGCGACCTCTGATGTCACAGGCGGAGTTATATTTAATCCAAATTAGTTAACTTTGTTAACTAATTGTTGGAAATCCTTGTTAATAACTACATAGACACCGTTGTTAGCAATCACTTTCATCGTTTATTTTTGTATAAACAATAAACAAATGCTGATAATAGGAATCGGAGGCGGCACTGGTTGCGGCAAAACTACTGTGGTCAAACAGATCATTAACCAACTTCCACCCGAAGAAGTGGGCGTAATATCACAAGATTCTTATTATAAAGATACATCTCACATGGCTTTTGATGAGCGTGTGAAGATCAATTTTGATCATCCAAGGGCCATCGACTTTGACTTATTGAGTGAACATCTTAAAACGTTAAAAGACGGAAAACCCATTAATCAACCTGTTTATTCGTTTGTTGAGCATAACCGAACCAAAGACACGCTTCTTACCCATCCTAGAAAGGTGATGATCGTTGAAGGAATTTTAATATTAACAAACCCAGAATTAAGGGATATGTTTGATATTAAAATTTTTGTTCATGCAGATAGTGATGAACGATTGATTAGACGGTTAAAACGAGATATCGCCGAACGTGGACGCGACATCGATGAAGTACTTGATCGCTATCAAACCACTTTGAAACCAATGCATCAACAGTTTATCGAACCTACAAAGGAATTTGCCGATATCATAATTCCTAATAATAAATACAACACTGTGGCGGTTGATATTGTTCGTACCATAATAAATGAAAGACTATCATGAAGACAAGGAAACTGAGGGATTTAAAAGAAAACAAATATTTCAAATTTTTTAGCAATCGATACATTTTAGTATTACTGATTTTCTCGATATGGATGTTATTTTTTGATGCCAATTCATTTTTGAATCATCGTAAGTTGAATAAAGAGATCAAAGGATTAAAACAAAATAAAGCGTACTATCAGACAGAGATTACCAAAGAAACACAAGAAAAAATAGATTTGAGCGATCCTCGAAAAATGGAAAAATTTGCCCGAGAAGAATATTGGATGAAAAAGAAAGATGAAGAAATAATATTGATTGAAATTGAAGAATAGTACCCTTTATGAGCGATTTTTTATTTGAAGATTTTGAAGCTGTTTCACTAAAACAATGGAAACAAAAAATACAAGTCGATCTCAAAGGACTTGATTACAACGACAGCTTGGTTTGGAAAACCAACGAAGGCATTGATGTTAAGCCAGCATATCATCAGGACGGATTATCAGATACTATTCCAAACCTCAAAACTTCAAAAGGTTGGAGCATAACTCAACATATTTATGTACTTAATACAGAACAATCTAACAAAAACGCCTTAGATATAATAAATAGAGGCGCCGAAGCCATTATTTTTGAACTTGACAACCAAAATATTAATCTCGCTACTTTGTTAGGAGGGATTAACCTTTCCAACATTACTGTATACCTTAAGCCTCAATTTTTAAATGCTGATGTTGTAACCCAAATAAATCAGCTAATTGATAGTACTAGCAATGTTTTTATGCTTGCTGACCCCATAGGGCAACTAGCAAAAAGTGGAAATTGGTTCCAAAACTCAATAGCAGACCTTGAAACCCTTGATCAGTGTATTTCAAATGCCCATAATTTAAAAAGTATTGTTGCTGTTAATACAGATTTATATCATAATGCAGGTGCAACTGTCACACAACAATTAGCTTATACCTTAGCTCATGTAAATGAATATATTAATCATATTAATGAGTATGATCAAGATCATCTTAAAGATTTGTGCGTGACCATAAACATGGCTGTTGGTAGCAACTATTTTTTTGAACTTGCTAAACTAAGGGCAGTCCGTTTTCTATTTAAGCAACTAGCGAATGAATACGATAGCACAATTAACTGTCACATTATAGTATCACCGGGTAAGCGTAACAAAACACTTTATGATTATAATGTGAATATGTTAAGATCCACGACTGAATGTATGAGTGCCATATTAGGTGGTGCTGATGCAGTGTATAATTTGCCCTATGACGCTATTTATCACAAAAACAACGAATTTGGTGATCGTATCGCGCGCAACCAACTGCTCATTCTAAAAAATGAAAGCTATTTTGATAAAGTAGAAAATCCATCAGATGGCTCTTATTACATAGAATCACTATCCATACAATTGGCTGAAAAAGCACTAGCATTATTTAAGGATATTGAAAAAGCCGGAGGGTTTTTAAAACAGCTAAAAGAAGGGGTGATCCAGCGCAAAATAAAAGAGGCAGCCGCCAAACAACAGCAACAGTTTGATGATGAGCAGAACATACTAATTGGCACCAACAAATACCCCAATAAACAAGATAAAATGAAGGAAAATTTAGAGTTATTTCCCTTCATGAAAACAAAACCCAGAAAAACTAGTATCGAGCCGATTATTGAAAAACGACTGGCAGAAGTATTAGAACAAAAACGACTAGATACTGAAGAATAAAATGCGGAAAGACCTTCAACATTTAAGCTTAAACTACAAAAAGCCCAACACCAAGCAGTCGGATACTTCATTTATGACTGCAGAAAATATTGAAGTGAATGCTACCTATACAAAAAGGGATGTTGAATTATTAAACCATCTCAATTTTGTTGCAGGTATAGCACCTAACTTACGTGGTCCATACTCTACGATGTACGTTCGTAGGCCTTGGACCATCAGGCAATATGCAGGATTTTCGACCGCCGAAGAAAGTAATGCATTTTACCGCAGAAATCTAGAAGCAGGGCAAAAAGGGCTTTCTGTAGCCTTCGATTTACCAACTCATAGAGGGTATGATAGTGATCATGAACGTGTAGTCGGCGACGTTGGTAAAGCGGGAGTTGCCATCGATAGTGTTGAGGATATGAAAATGTTATTTGATCAAATTCCACTTGATCAAATGTCAGTATCAATGACAATGAATGGGGCCGTTTTACCAATTATGGCATTCTACATAGTTGCTGCTGAAGAGCAAGGGGTAGCACCTGAATCATTATCAGGAACTATTCAGAATGATATTTTAAAGGAGTTCATGGTGCGTAACACATACATCTATCCCCCTACTCCCTCGATGAAGATCATTTCTGATATTTTCGAATACACCTCGAAAAACATGCCCAAGTTCAACTCGATCAGTATCTCGGGCTATCATATGCAAGAAGCTGGTGCTACTTGTGATATTGAACTTGCTTATACCTTAGCAGATGGTCTAGAATATATAAGAAAAGGACTGGATGCAGGAATGGAAATTGACACCTTCGCACCCCGCTTGTCATTCTTTTGGGCTATTGGGATGAATCATTTTATGGAAATTGCTAAAATGAGAGCTGCTCGCATGCTTTGGGCAAAATTGGTAAAACAATTCAATCCTAAAAATCAGAAGTCGCTTGCTTTACGAACCCATTGCCAAACTAGTGGTTGGAGTTTAACCGAGCAAGATCCTTTTAATAATGTGGCACGAACTTGTATTGAAGCTGCTGCTGCTGCATTTGGTGGTACCCAAAGCTTACATACTAATGCATTGGATGAAGCCATTGCCTTACCAACAGATTTTTCAGCAAGAATTGCTAGAAATACACAACTATATTTACAACAGGAAACTCATATTACCAAAACTGTCGATCCGTGGGCAGGTAGTTACTATGTAGAATCGCTTACTAACGATATTGCCAATAAAGCGTGGAAGTTGATTCAAGAAGTTGAAGAGTTAGGTGGAATGACAAAAGCTATCGAGGCGGGTATTCCTAAAATGAGAATTGAAGAAGCCGCAGCAAGAAAACAGGCAAGAATCGATAGCGGCCAGGACGTGATCGTTGGGGTAAATAAGTATCGTTTAGCCGAAGAAGATCCGTTACATATTCTAGAGGTTGATAATCAAACTGTACGACGTCAGCAAATTGAATCGATAAATAGGATTAAGAACAGTCGAAACAATAATAAAGTTGCCACTGCCCTAGAAAAACTAACTAACGCGGCTAAAAATAATGCCGATAATTTACTAGCTTTAGCTGTTAATGCTGCAAGGGAACGGGCAACCTTAGGCGAAATATCAGATGCTTTAGAAAAGGTTTATGGTCGATACAAGGCACAAATAAAATCGTTTAGCGGAGTGTATAGTAAAGAAATAAGAAATGACGAAAGCTTTGAAAAAGCAAAGAAACTTGCTGATCAAGTTGCTGAGCAAGAAGGCCGTCGTCCAAGAATTATGATCGCTAAAATGGGACAAGATGGGCATGATCGTGGTGCAAAAGTCGTTGCCACGGGCTATGCTGATGTTGGTTTTGACGTCGATATTGGCCCCTTATTTCAAACACCTGCCGAAGCAGCGAAACAAGCGGTAGAAAATGATGTTCATATTTTAGGGGTTTCGTCGCTTGCCGCCGGTCATAAAACATTAGTTCCACAAGTTATTGAGGAACTTAAAAAATACGATCGTGAAGATATTATGGTTATCGTTGGTGGCGTGATTCCGCACCAAGATTACCAGTTTTTGTTCGATGCAGGCGCTACAGCAATCTTCGGGCCTGGAACAAAAATAAGTGAAGCCGCGATCGAGATCTTAGAGATTTTGTTGGATGATTAGTAGGTTAATTTTAATAGGGTATAGCTTCTTTAATCAAGTTTAAGAAATAGCAATTTCCATTTATTCCAACTTTTCTTAGCCCGTTGTATATGGACGTTTTTAATCAACTAAAAATTTAGTTAAATTTTTAGAATTTATTTTCTACAATAGTAGAATAGCCTTACATTCGTTTTTAAACAAAATAATCATCCATGCAAAAATCAACACTAATTGCAATTACATTGCTCTTCTTATCATTTCACTTTGGGAATGCACAAGAAGGTATGAAAAAGTCATTGGAGCCTTCAAGCCCAATTCCAGTTGACCCTAATGTCAAAATAGGAAAACTAGACAATGGCCTTACCTATTACATTCGCAACAATGGAAAGCCAGAAGACAAATTAGAACTTCGCTTAGCTATAAATGCCGGTTCTATCTTAGAAGACGAAGATCAATTGGGTCTCGCTCATTTTATGGAACATATGAATTTTAACGGTACTAAAAACTTCAAAAAAAATGAATTAGTCGATTACCTTCAAGGTATAGGTGTTCAATTTGGGGCAGACCTAAATGCATACACCAGTTTTGATGAAACCGTATACATACTACCAATACCAAGTGATGATCCAGAAAAATTAGAAAAGGGATTTCAAATTCTTGAAGACTGGGCACATGGGGCAACATTAACAGATGAAGCCATTGATGATGAGCGTGGTGTGGTTTTAGAAGAATATAGGCTTGGTTTGGGCCCAGATAAGCGTATGATGCAAGAGTATTTACCTAAAATGATGTACGGCTCTAAATACGCAGATCGTCTTCCCATTGGAAAAAAAGAGATTATAGAAAATTTCAAATACAAGTCGATAAGAAATTATTTTAAAGATTGGTATCGCCCAGACCTAATGGCAGTTGTTGCCGTAGGTGATTTAGATATTGCCACTACTGAAAAAAAGATAAAAGAACATTTTGGAAAGATCAAGAAAGTTAAAAATCCTCGTAAGCGTGAGGTTTTTGATCTACCCAACCATGAAGAAACCTTTATTGCTATTGCAAGTGATAAAGAGGCTCCGTTTTCTCGAGTACAAGTAATGTACAAAGATCGTGAGAATTCAAAACCAACTAAGACCATATTAGATTACCGCACTCAAATTGTAAGAGGTCTTTTCTCTACTATGTTAAACAACAGATTGAGCGAACTTCGCAACAGTGCGAACCCACCATTTGTATTTGGCTTTTCTTATTATGGTGGCACCTTCGCACGAAATAAAAATGCGTATCAGTCATCCGCAACCACTAGCCCTGAAGGACAATTAAATGGACTACGCGCTATGCTAACCGAAAATGAGCGTGTACGCAGACATGGCTTTAACAAAGGTGAATTTGAGCGTGCTAAAAAAGAAATCTTAGCACGTTTAGAAAAGCAGTTTAAAGATCGTGACAAGCAAGAAAGTGGACGAATCGTCAATCAGTACGTCTACAATTATCTAGAGAAATCTCCAATTCCTGGAATAGAATGGTCTTATGACTTTAACAAAAAGGTGATGCCGACTATTCAATTAGCCGAAATCAACGATTTGATTAAAGGGTTTATTCACGATGATAATCGCGTAATCGTCATAACGGGCCCCGAAAAAGAAGGGCTTAAAAAAGTTACTGAGCAGGAGGTGCTTGATCTTATTAAAGAAGTTGAAGCTGCCAACATTACCCCTTATGAAGATGAAGAAGTTGCTGATGCATTAATTGATAAGTTACCTGCTGCAGGTACAATTACTAAGGAAGAAACCAATGATAAACTTGGTTTCACTAAACTTACCTTAAGTAATGGCGCAACAGTAACCTATAAAAAAACTGATTTTAAAAACGATGAGATCTTATTCCAGGCATATAGTCCTGGCGGGACCAGTTTATATACTGATGAAGAGTTCAAAGCAACTACTTTTGCCAACGGAGGCTTATCCCAAGCAGGAATAGCAGGCTTATCTTTAAACGACATGAATAAGTACATGAGTGGTAAGATTGTACGCGTCAATCCGTCAATTGGCGGTTTTAGTGAAAACTTTAGAGGAAGTGCCGCACCAAAGGATATAGAAACGCTGTTTGAAATGGTTCATTTATATTTTACTTCTCTAAACAAGAATGATGAAGCATTTCAATCATATATCACAAAACAAAAGAGTTTCCTAGGAAATTTGATGGCAAATCCACAATTCTTTTTCTCAAATGAGATAGGAAAGGTAAGAAACAAAGGCAACAATCGATATGTAGGTTTCCCGACAGCAGAAGCTATGGACAAAGCAGATTATGACCTGGCTTACAAAAAGTATCAGGAACGTTTTGCTGATGCTGGCGATTTTAACTTCTACTTTGTTGGCAATATTGACGAGGCCAAATTGAAACAGTTATGTGAAAAGTATATCGCCTCTTTACCGGGAAAAGGAAGTAATGAGAAATATGTTGCAACCAAATTTAGAAGAAAGGATACCTACCATAAGGAAGTTATTAAACGTGGTAAAGATCCTAAGAGTCGGGTACAAATTACATGGGAAGAAGCTGATATTAAATATGACGGCGATGAAGCAGCCTATCTGGGAGCTTTAGGCGAAGTGCTTACTATAAAGTTAATAGAAAAACTTCGTGAAGAAGAAGGTGGTGTCTATGGTGTTGGCGCAAGAGGTAGCATGAGTAAAATCTCTTTTAGCAATGTAAGCTTTAACATTTCCTTCCCTTGCGGTCCGGAAAATGTTGACAAATTAGTTGAAGCTGCACTTGCAGAAGTTGAGAAAATCAAGAAAGACGGTCCAACGGAAAAAGATTTAAATAAGGTAAAAGAAACCTATTTGTTAAATCGGAAAGAGAGCTTAAAACAAAACAGATTTTGGATGAGCAACCTTGTCCGTGCCGATCAGGAAGATAGAGATATCAATAAAATGAACGATTACGAAAAAAACGTCAAAGCAATGACGCAAAAAGACATTCAAAAAGTAGCAAATAAATATCTTGATAAAAACTACTTTTTGGCAATTTTAATGCCAGAGGATCAGTAAGGTATTCAAGCATAAAATATTGATTAGAAAAGGGCTGCAATTTGCAGTCCTTTTCTTTTGTAGGCTGTTAACAAAATTCATTTTTAATACTCGCAAATAATTGTATTTTTACCACTAACAATCTTACATTTTTCATGGGCAAAATCATTGCTATTGCTAACCAAAAAGGCGGAGTTGGTAAAACCACGACTTCGGTTAACCTCGCAGCCTCTCTTGGAGTATTAGAAAAAAAAGTACTTCTTATTGATGCCGATCCCCAGGCTAATGCGACTTCTGGATTAGGCATTGATGTTGAGAGTGTTGAAATTGGAACATACCAACTACTGGAACACACTAAAAAACCAGAAGATGCTATTGTAACTTCTGATTCGCCTAATGTAGATCTTATTCCCGCACATATTGATCTTGTAGCTATTGAAATTGAGCTGGTTGATAAAGAAGAAAGAGAGTATATGCTGAAAAAAGCTATTGATGGTTTAAAATCTCAATACGATTATATATTAATTGATTGTGCTCCTTCACTTGGTTTATTAACACTAAACGCATTAACTGCCGCCGATTCTGTAATTATTCCAATACAATGCGAATATTTTGCGCTTGAAGGTTTAGGGAAGTTATTAAACACGATAAAAAGTGTTCAAAAAATACACAATAGCAATCTTGATATTGAAGGTATGCTATTAACCATGTATGATAGCCGTCTTCGGTTGTCAAACCAGGTTGTAGAAGAAGTTCAAAAGCATTTTAGCGACATGGTTTTTAAAACCATAATTCAGCGAAATGTGAGATTAAGTGAAGCACCAAGTTATGGCGAAAGCATTATTAACTATGATGCTGGTAGCAAGGGTGCGGCAAATTACCTAAATTTGGCACATGAAGTGATCAATAAAAACGGATAAAGGTGTATGGCAAAAGCTACTAAAAAACAAGCATTAGGTAGAGGATTATCAGCTTTATTGAAAGATCCGGAGAACGATATTAAATCCGCATCTGATAAAAACGCTGATAAAGTTGTAGGCAATATTGTTGAATTAGAGCTTTCCGCTATTGAAGTAAACCCATTTCAACCGCGGACCAATTTTAATGAAGATTCGCTACGCGAGTTAGCCTCATCGATTCGAGAGCTGGGGGTAATTCAACCTATTACCGTTAGAAAACTTGGCTTTAATAAGTATCAACTTGTATCAGGTGAACGTCGTTACCGAGCTTCTAAACTTTTAGGTCTTGAAGTAATACCTGCGTATATACGCATTGCCAACGATCAAGAATCACTCGAAATGGCATTGGTCGAAAACATTCAGCGCCAAGATCTAGATCCTATTGAAATCGCATTATCCTATCAACGCTTAATCGATGAAGTAAAGCTAACGCAAGAAGAAATGAGTGAGCGTGTTGGTAAAAAACGATCTACCATTGCCAATTACTTACGACTTTTAAAACTAGATCCGATTGTACAAACTGGTATTCGAGATGGGTTTTTAAGTATGGGACATGGTCGTGCTTTGATCAATGTTGAAAACAAAGGAGATCAACTGGATATTTATGAGGCTGTAATTACAAAAAACCTGAGTGTTCGTGACACCGAACGTTTGGTGCGTAACTATCACGCTACCCAGGAAATCGGTGATGATACTACAACTAACGAAGTCCCAAAATATATTAAAAAAGGGTTAAAAGACTTTTCTGAGTACTTTATGACTGCCGTTGACGTTAAATTTGCCAAAAGTGGTAAAGGAAAAATTGTGATTCCTTTTGGTTCTGAGCAAGAATTTACACGTCTTAAAAAATTAATCAAGGGTGACGATTAGGTTAATATTCCTCTTCTTTTTTATTTTCTCTTTTTCGAACAACATTTGGTCTCAAAAAAAATCGAATAAGGATAGTCTATCAATCAAAGTTGATACCGTTAAAACAAAATTTAAAAAAGCAAGAAGGGTTAACTTAAACCCAAATGCGCCTGCAAAAGCTGCCTTCTATTCAGCTGTACTTCCCGGTTTAGGTCAAGCCTATAATCGTAAATATTGGAAAATTCCTATAGTGTATGGCGCTATTGGCACTGGAATGTACGTTTTTATTAATAACGATAACGAATACAAAAAATTTAGAGGTGAGTTTAAACGTAGACTTAATCTTGGTCTTGATGGTCCGGATCTAAACGATGATGATACAGAGTTTGACAGACTTACCAATCAGTCTTTAATTGAAGCCCAAGAATTATTTCAACGAAACCGAGATCTTGCGTTATTAATAACCGTGGGGCTATATGCTTTAAATATTATTGATGCTAATGTTGATGCCCACTTACAACAATACAATGTAAATGAAAGACTAAGTGTTGCACCAAAAATATATCAAGATCCACTCAACTTTAATACCAGTGTGACACTTTCAATCTCTTATAATTTTTGACAAATGAAAATTGCCCTTTTAGGATACGGAAAAATGGGTAAAACCATTGAGCAACTAGCTATAAAACGCGGACATGAAATTGTTTTAAAAGTTGATAAAGATCAACATGACTACGATATCACAAAAGCAGATGTCGCCATTGATTTCAGTATTCCTACCGCGGCAGTATCAAATATTTCTAAATGCTTAGAACATCATGTTCCAATAATTTCCGGCACCACCGGATGGTTAGATCAATATGAGAAGATAACTGACTTATGTAAGGCAAAAAACGGGGCGTTTATTTATGCATCTAACTTTAGTTTAGGAGTCAATATTTTTTTTGAATTGAATGAATACCTAGCGAAAATGATGGGTCAATTCGATCAGTACACGGTAGGAATAGAAGAAGTACACCATACTCAAAAACTAGACGCTCCTAGCGGCACAGCGATCTCACTGGCTGAAGGTATTATCAAAAATGGCATCCATGATGATTGGGTACTGGATAAGAAAGAGGCTGGAAAAATATCAATCAAAGCAGTCCGCACTCCTAATGTTCCCGGAACACATACCATTAGCTACACTTCTGCTGTTGATACCATAGACATTACTCATACTGCTCATAGCCGTGAAGGTTTTGCACTAGGTGCCGTTATAGCAGCAGAATGGATTATAGGTAAGAAAGGCGTATTTAGTATGAGAGACGTGTTAAATATTGCCTAATAGACTTTAAGTCAATAAATAAATTTTTGTTTCTTGCACAAAACTAAAATAACCGTATGTCAATAGACCTTTTTATATATGCCACCTTGTTTTTCGGACTATTAAACGGCATAATTTATTGGAAAGGCTTCGTGAAAGCAGGTAGAAAAGCCTGGGAAGCATTTGTACCCTTCTATAATATTATAGTACAACTTAAAATTATTGAGCGGCCTTGGTGGTGGATTTTCCTAATTGTTCTTCCTGTTATAGGCAATATTATTTTAATAGTGATTGTTTATGAATGGCTACATGTATTTGGGTATAGAAAAAAAAGATATACTTTCTTGTCGATCATCACCTGCTACATATATCTTATTTACATAAACTACAAAAGCGATACGAAATACATAGGTCGTGATGATGAAGTGATCATCAAAAATGTGTCTACTTGGACAAGTGCAGTGTTATTCGCGGTTGTGGCAGCAACAATGGTGCACACATATTTCATGCAACCCTATGTAATTCCTACTCCATCATTGGATAAAACCCTAAGGGTAGGTGAGTTTTTGCTGGTAAGTAAATTTCATTATGGCGTTCGGGTACCTATGACACCCATAGCTTTACCCATGATTCATGATGTAATTCCCGGAACTAGTATACGATCATATACAGATAAACTTCAATTACCCTATTTACGTTTGCCCGCATTTCAAAAAATAAAACGCAATGACATTGTGGTTTTTAGTTGGCCAACTGACAATTGGGTAGAATACGGAAATGAAAGCAAAGGTTTTATCGACAAACCTATTGATAAAAAATCTAACTATGTAAAACGTTGTGTAGGCGTACCCGGTGATTCGCTTGAAGTGCGTGAAGGTTGGGTCTATATTAACGGCAAGAAAAATGTGTTACCCGACAGAGCAGAGCCACAGTTTAAATATGTTGTTACTACAAAAGGCGGACAGTTCAATCCGTCATAT
The DNA here is from genome assembly GCF_046524175.1 of Spongiivirga sp. MCCC 1A20706. Classification (NCBI taxonomy): domain Bacteria; kingdom Pseudomonadati; phylum Bacteroidota; class Flavobacteriia; order Flavobacteriales; family Flavobacteriaceae; genus Spongiivirga; species Spongiivirga sp. MCCC 1A20706. Next base: position 253,890 of record NZ_JBEFZF010000001.1, on the reverse strand, counting down.
ATGCACCAGCGCTATGACCTTGACCCTGATTATTACGGACAAACAGCTGCCAATCAATACGTTTTCACATCATTAACGACAGAAGTTGCAGCACAATTAAAAAATCATCCTAACGTAGTTTCGATTGAACGCGCTGCTAATGGAAAAGGTATTAGTGAACCCTTGGTATTCCCCGCTGGCAATAACAACTCTTGGAATACTGACTATTTTGGACCTATTTACATTCCTGAAAAGGGAAAAACTGTTAATCTTAATGTAGAAGTATTACCGCTATACAAACGCATCATTACCGAATATGAGGGTCATAATCTAGAAGTAAATGGCAATCAGATAAAAATTGATGGTGAAATTGCCACTAGCTATACCTTTGGTCAGGATTATTATTGGATGATGGGTGACAACCGCAATAATAGTCTAGATTCAAGAAGTTGGGGCTATGTACCATTTGATCATGTACTAGGTAAGCCCGTATTTATATGGATGAGCTATGACACTGTTGAAGGGGTAAAACCAAGATGGGATCGTTTCTTTACTACTGTTGGCGGAAGCGGAGAACGCGTATCATACCTGAAATACTTTTTAATATTACTAGCACTTTGGTTTGGTTTTGACTTTTTTAGAAAACGTAAAAAAGGATAATATTTTACTAATTCAGAATTTAAAATTCTGATTTCCCATTGAGGACAATTGACACCACTACTCCATCCTTGTTATTTTGGTTCAATCGCTCAGTATGCGATTATGAGTCAGCACCCAAATGTCATTTTTGAAGCTCATGATAATTATCAAAAGCAAACCTATCGTAATCGCATGTATATCTATGGCGCCAACGGTAAACAACTGCTTAATATTCCTGTCCAGCATCAAAAAGGTAAAAAGATACAGTATACCGATGTATTAATTTCATACGTTGAAAACTGGCAAAAAGAACATTGGAAATCCCTAGAATCAGCATATCGCACTTCACCTTTTTTTGAATTTTATGAAGATGAACTCGCCATTATTTATAAGGATAAGGAAGAACGTTTAATGAATTTTAACTTAAAGTGTCACCAATTTTTATCTGATAATCTTCCCTTAGAGACGCAGATTAAAAAAAGTAAAGATTTTAAGGCTTATGGTGATGATAATGATTTTAGATACCTGGTAAACGCTAAACAACGGACGCAGGGCATATTCTTGCCACCATATACACAAGTTTTTTCTTCAAAACACGGTTTTATATCTAACTTATCTGTGCTAGACCTTCTTTTTAATGAGGGGCCAAATGCTATTTCTTATCTAGAGCGAAGCAAAATAGAAGGCAAATGACACAAAGTGTAATTCATTATGCTCTTCATTTAGTAGTTCCTATACTATTCGCATATCTTTTCGTTCCAAAGAAATTATGGAAAGTATATGTCATTTTTTTACTAGCCATGATCATTGATTTAGATCACCTTTTGGCTAATCCAGTTTTTGATCCAACACGTTGTAGCATAAATTTTCATCCGCTTCACTCCTACTGGGCTGTTGGAGTATATGGATGTTTAACAATATTCAAAAAAACAAGAATTATTGGCTTTGCATTATTTTGGCACATAGTAGTAGATTTTATTGATTGCCAGATGATGTGAATTCCAATAGTTCGAATACTAAACACGGTACCTCAGCCCTGCAATTGTGATAAAAAGGTAAGGCTTTTGACTAGAGACTACTCTTTAATAGAAAAACCAGCCATCACCGGATAATGATCAGAATATGGAATTTTAAAACGGTCAAACGCCATGGTTTCGAATGAATCATCGGCAAGAATAAAATCAATACGCACCGGAAAAAACTTAAAATTGAACGTACGGCCAAAACCACTTCCTCGTTTTATAAATGCATCATGTGCATCTTCTGATATTTGCTTGTACACATTAGAATATTGGGTATTATTCAAATCGGTACAGATAATAGTTTTATAAGGAGATGTTTTTCGGTGTTTATTAAATAACTCAATCTGCGTTTGCTGCATCGCAAAGGTATTCCCAATACGGCCGTATAACTTTTTGGAATCTTCTTTCCTGATTTTATCAAGATCAGGAATTACTTTAAGCGATTGTAAATGTACGTTGTAGACACGTATTGTATCATCTGCTTTGACCACATCAACGTAAATTGCATTATTATGGGTATCGGGAAAGTTAACAGAGCCTGCATCGATTATGGGAAATTTCGAATAGATAGCTAAACCTGATGACTTTTTATTGCTATTCAGCTTTTTGTATTTGTATCGATATCCTTCCACATCTTTTCGCCTATGAAACTCTTGCATGCACAGAATACTTGGGTCGCGGTCTGCGATAAAACCGACTAATTTATCCCCAATGCTATCAGCCTTTATCTGCTCAAAATTGTTAAACAAACGTACATTGTAGCTCATTATAGTAAAATCGCTTTCAGAAAAATCAGCATTACCTCCAAAGCGGTATAATGAGGTTACATGTGAAAAGCCTATAAGCAAAACAAATAGTGAGAGCAGCAATTGTTTTTTTAATCGGATCAGCCAATAAATAAAAAACAGCAAATTGATAATAATTAAAATAGGAACCGTAAGACTTAATACCGAAACCGTTGGGAACGTTTTGGGAAACACATATGGTAATACATACGAAAGCAGCAACAACAGTGCAAAGACTGAGTTAAAAATAAACAATAACTTATGTAATAGCCCTAGGTTTTTCAAATTGTTAACTACATACTATATATTGATGCTTCCTAACGATAAATAATAAGTCTAATTATCTTTGCCTGCCTGAAAAAGGAAATCTTTTTCCTGTTTCGTTAAGCTCTCATAACCCGACTTACTTATTTTATCTAGAATAGCATCAATTTTTTGTTGATCGACTGTTTTTGGTTGTTTTTTAGTTGCTTTTTTGGTCTTGGTTTTGTGCACAGTTTTAAGAGGAGTGCGTTTTTTTACCGAAAATAAACTTGTAAAGCTATCCACTAATTTAGAAAACCATTCTCCCGAATCTTTTCCTTTTAGCAAATTTCTTGCTAGGAGAAAACCTAATGCAGCTCCGCCTAGATGAGCAATTGCTCCACCAGAATTGGGCCCAGCAATACCAATAAAATCTTTGATCAATAGAAAAAGACCAATATACCAAAGCTTAATTCCGAAGCTAAAAATTCTAAATTCTTTATTTGGAAGGTAGGTACACACAAAAATCAATATCGCATTAACCCCAGCTGATGCTCCAATCATTTTATTATGCGTTTCAAAAACCGGAAAAAGATTATAACATGCTAAAAAAGCAAAGCCACCTGTTATTACTCCAAGAAAATAGATATTGATAAAACGACGAGCTTCGAAAAGATTAAAAAAGATTCTACTAAAATAGTAGAGTACAATCATGTTCCAGAAAATATGCCAGAAATCTCCATGAAAAAAACTATAGGTTATTAAGGTCCATGGTTTGATAATAAATTCTTTTAAATCAGAGTTGATTTCAAACCAAGAAATAAAATCGGGTAACTCCGCTTTGAAAAGAAAAAAGAAAGTTCTTAAAATTAGCGGGGCAATAAAAATTAACAGATTTACTACTATTAACTTTTCAGCAAGGTTTAGCCGAGCCATTTTATAACGTATGTCTTGCATCAAACTCATCGATCCCAACGATTACGATTAAACTGATTTTTTTTCCAGTACCACATCATTATAAATCCAGCTAAAGCACCTCCTACGTGCGCAAAATAAGCCGTATTACTTGGGCTAAAAATCGACGTCCCAGTTATTCCTGAAAAAAGATCCAATCCAATAATAGCCGGAATAAAATACTTAGCCTTTATAGGAATAGGGAAAAAAATCATCATTAATTCCGCATTGGGGAAGAGCATTCCATATGCTACCAATATTCCCATTATTGCTCCAGAAGCCCCTACCATAGTTGTGTTATATGCTTGAAAAGCGGTCTCCAGCGATTCAGGATTCAAATTCTGTAAAATTGTGGTATTATATTTTCCTTCATTTAATAACATTTGCAATGCATCTTGGCTCATACCAGCTGCTGTTATTGCCTCTACAGCCCCATTGTATGAAACATAGTAAGCTATTAATTGAACGAAAGCGGCTCCTAATCCTGAGGCGATATAGAAAAAAATGAACTTATTCCTTCCAAACATCTGCTCTACCTGTGTACCAAACATCCAAAGAGCGAACATATTAAATAGTATATGCTGTACATTACCATGCATAAACATATGCGTAAATACTTGCCATATTTGAAACTTTTCATTGGCAGGAAAATGCAAAGCAAGTAAATCATATGCTTGCGTTTGAAACATAGGAGTTTGCGAAGCGATAAACACGATCACATTAATGATCAATAAATGTTTTACTGTTTCGGTGATTCTAAACATTTACAAAAACTTTCTTTCTAATTCGTCCATACTAATAGTAATAAAGGCCGGTCTATTGTCAGGAGCCAATGTGGGTTCTTTACAAGCAAATAAATCATTTACCAACGATTCTTGTTCAGTTACACTCAAGCTTACACCAGTTTTGATGGCTGTACTTTTTGCAATTGACTTTGCCATTAAATCCACTTGACTAAAAATAACATCTGGCACTTCGTTTTGAAAATCAGACAATAACTGATCAATAATTAAACGCACTTGGCTTTCCGAAATATTAAATGGTATGCCCGTAATCTCGATGGTATCTTGCTTGATATTGGAAAACACAAACCCCGTATTTTCCAAATTTTCTTTTACCGATTGAATTAATGCCACATCACTAGTAGAAAAATCTAAACATAGCGGAAACAATAGTTGTTGACTAATTCCGCCTTTAACCGTCATTTGCTCTAATAACTTTTCATACAGCACGCGCTGGTGCGCTCTATTCTGGTCAATAATCATCATACCAGATTTGATCTTGCTCACTACGTACTTATTATGTAATTGATAAGTAGTACCCTGCTCATTTTCTTTCTTTTTTTCGAACAATGATCCGGTTACCTCTTCAGATTCCAATTCAATTTCACTAAAATCTATTGGTTGTCCAACGGATTTTGATTCCACGCCAACATATAAACTTTCCCATGAAGCAGTATCATTCTTCTTGTAAGGCATATTTGGAACTACTTTGGACCTTGTTTTTGTATCAGCAAACGGATTAAAGTTAGCGTCCACAGTAATTTTGGGTGTGGTCGGTGTCTTTTGCTGATATGAATATGGCGTATCCATCGTTGAATCGCGATCAAAGTCAAGTACAGGAGCAACATTAAACTGCCCTAAACTATGCTTTACTGCTGATCGCAATATGGCATATAACGCATGCTCATCATCAAACTTAATCTCCGTCTTCGTTGGGTGGATATTGATATCGATACTTTTTGGATCAACTGTCAAATATAAAAAGTAGCTTGGGTGCACCTTATCCTTCAAAAGTCCATCAAACGCATTGTTAATCGCATGATTTAAATACGGGCTTTTTATAAAGCGGTTATTTACAAAAAAGAACTGCTCACCCCTACTCTTTTTAGCATAGTCCGGTTTGCCCACAAAGCCAGTAATTTTGACAATGTCAGTGTCTTCGTCAACTGGAACCAACTTTTCATTAGTCTTTGCACCAAAAACCCCAACGATACGTTGGCGATAATTTGATATTGGTAAATTGAAAAGCTCAGCACCATTATGATACATATTGAATGTAATATCAGGATGTGCACATGCCACCCGTTGAAATTCATCAATGATATGCCGTAGTTCTACCTGATTTGATTTTAAGAAATTTCGTCTAGCTGGAATGTTATAAAAGAGATTTTTTACCGCTATAGAAGTCCCTTTTGGTGCCGCCACCACCTCTTGAGATATTACTTTACTACCCTCAATTTTTATTTGGGTTGCTAATTCTCTTTGCTCTGGTCGTGTTGTCATTTCTACATGTGCAATGGCAGCAATTGAAGCCAATGCTTCTCCACGAAACCCTTTGGTATTTAAACTAAAGAGATCTTCCGCTTGCCTTATCTTCGAAGTAGCATGACGTTCGAAACTCAAGCGCGCATCGGTTTCACTCATACCAATGCCATTATCAACAACCTGAATAAGGGTTTTTCCGGCTTCTTTGATAATGAGCTTTACCAACGATGCCTTTGCATCAATGGCGTTTTCCATCAGCTCTTTTACCACAGAAGCGGGACGTTGTACTACCTCACCTGCTGCAATTTGGTTGGCAACATGGTCGGGCAAAAGCTGAATGATATCTGCCATTAGTTAATTAGTCTGAAAAAATAGATAAATCGAAATCAATAATATATAGAAAGATGAAAAGTAAAATGGCAACAATAATCATGATGCGACGGTTTACCATCGGATCTTGATTATTTAAATCATTCATTGCCCGGTTTACCTTACCTTTTAATGAGTGATCACTGTTGTTATAAAGTTTACTATACTTGGTAAAACGACCATCCATTTTAAAAGGACGATCCTCTCCTTCGTTATCATAATAACGAGGCTCATAGTTGTACTTTTTGTTTTTTCTAAGGTTGCTGAATCTTCCCATAATCTTTGTATTTCAAAATTAACCAAAATCAAAAACAATGCCGAGTCTCAATTCTGAAAATTTGTTAATTCAATCAACAATCGATACCAAAACATTAAAAAAGTCATACGAGCCGATCATATTCTTTGACTGTAAAAAATTAATCTCCAATTCGTAATTTTAACAAGACACAGGTACTAATGAATACAGGCATTTTAAAAAGTAAGCCATTTACAGTTACGTTACATCGAGGATATCTCATAGAAATCCCTTATAATATTGCCATCAAATTTTACGAAAAGGGACATAAACGTGTGCAGTTAATTGCAATCTTTGAAAATAATGAGTTGAAGATTCATGCAGCCTTAAATAAAAGAAAAGATCACTTTTTTATCATGTTTGGTAAAAACAATCAGAAATCCATTGGTGTTAAAAAGGATGATACGTTTGAAGTACAATTAGTTGAAGACACAACAAAGTACGGGGTTGAAATGCCTGAAGAATTAGATGCCGTTTTATTAAGTGATTACGATGCATTTAAAATATTTGAATCTTTGACCATGGGAAAAAAGCGAAGTATAATTTATATGATAAGTCGATTTAAAACCAGCCAAATGAGAATAGATAAATCATTGTTGCTTACTGAAAATCTGAAAAGAGGGATTCGGGATCAACGCGAATTACTTAAACCATTTTAGCAAATGGGTTGTAATTGCCCTATAATCTGTGTAACTTCGTTTGAAACCAAACAAAATATATAACATGAAAAATAAAATTGTTGTATTGTTAGTACTTGCAACGGTTATTTTTAGCTGTAAAAATGCCAAAAAAGAAACAGAAAAAGCCGTTGAAGCTGTCGAGGAAACCGCTGAAGAAATAAATGACGAAGTCAAGGTAGAACAGATCAAGTTTGCATTAGAAGCTAAAAGCGAAAGCAATGCTACAGGAGAAGTTGAATTTGCTGAAGAGGATGGTACAGTAATGATGCGGGCAACTTTGAGTGGATTAACACCGGGCGAACATGCCATCCATATTCATGAAAAAGCAGATTGTTCATCTGCCGATGGTAAATCAACCGGGGGGCATTGGAATCCGACGCACACCCAACACGGTAAGTGGGGAATGGCTGAGGGCTACCATAAAGGTGACATAGGAAATTTTACTGCTAAAGAAGATGGCACTGCTGTCGTAACTTTCGAAACTGATGAATGGTGCATTGGATGCGATGACAATACCAAGAATATTGTTGGTAAAGCCATTATCGTGCACCAAGGAGTAGATGATTTCACTTCGCAACCCAGCGGAGCTGCCGGGGCAAGAGTTAGCTGTGGCGGAATTATTCAATAAAAAAATCTTGAAAGTAGAAGCCACCTCATTTAGGTGGCTTTTGTTATTTTTAGATACTACAAATGCAACCCGACCAACTCATAGCACAATTAAAGAATAAAGACGAAGCCGCATTTGAAAGCTTGTATCAAATGTATGGTGAGAGTTTGTTCGGAGTTATTTATACCATAGTTAAAGATCAAACTTTGGCAGAAGAGTTGTTGCAAGACTCCTTTTTAAAAATTTGGAAAAATGCTAATACATATACCTCAAAAAAGGGGCGCTTTTTTACATGGATATTAAATATTGCAAGGAATACAGCTATAGATGCCTATAGATCGAAATCATACAACGAAAAGAAACAAAACCTAAGTGCTGATAATTTCGTAGATATTATAATTTCCAACGAAGACCTAGGCAGTAAAACCGATGCAATAGGTATCGAGAAGTTCGTACATAAACTTAAAAAGAAATGTATTAAACTAATCGACCTTCTTTATTTTAAAGGCTATACACAAAAAGAAGCCGCTGAAGTAATTGAGATACCTGTTGGTACCGTAAAAACAAGACTTCGTAAATGCTTGAGCGATTTGCGTGAACTGGTAAAAGAATGAATGTAGAAGAATACATATCGTCAGGAATACTAGAGCTTTATGTAGCAGGTACACTCTCACCAGATGAAGTGAACCAACTACATGAGGCCATGGAAAAACATCCTGAACTTGTTCAGGAAATTGAACGTGTAGAAAATGGAATTATAGCATTGACTAAATACAGTGCTCCCACCCTGCCAAAGACTGTTTTATCAAAAATCAAAGCCAAAATTCAACCAGAACAACAAAAGGCAATCCCTTTAACCAAGAAATCTAAAAAGACCAATTGGCCCGCCATTAGCGGATGGGCCGCATCTGCTATTCTCGCAGCAGGATTGGCATATACATATTTAGAAAAACAACAGTTAGCAACTGAATTCGAAGTAGTAAATGAAGAAAAACAAATTCAGGAGAATCAATTGAATGATCGCATTGCTGAAATCGAATCAATGCAAACCCTGCTTGAATTAAGTAGAGATCCCGCCGTAACACAAATTACCTTGGCGGGGCAAACTATCTACTCTGATTCTTATGCCAAAGCATATTGGAAAAAAGATGAGCTTATCGTTTATATCGATGCTATGGGATTACCAGAGCCACCACCTGGTAAAGTATATCAGGTCTGGTCTTTGAAACTAGATCCCTTGACTCCAACAAGTATTGGTTTGTTAGACGATTTCGATCGCAATGAAGAACAAATTTTTGAATTAGCAAATGCTAATAATTCTGAAGCCTTTGGTATTACTTTAGAACCGGAAGGTGGTAGCGATAGTCCTAATCTAGAGCAATTATATGTACTAGGAGCCGTAAGCCCATAATAGTTTCAATATTTCGAGTAAAAACCCCAGCCATTACAACTAGGGTTTTCGCAATCAACCAACCAAAAAAACCAAAAACTAAACTTGAATTAAATGCTACAGCTTTAGTATTTCTTTTTCATAGCTGGGGCCTAATTCAAACGCAGCACCTATGAGTTCCTTTTTTAATTGACTGGCTTTTTCATCTAAATTATTGGCCTTGTATATTTGAGCAATAATTAACTGTGCAGCTGGCTCGTAGGTTTTATTCATTACAAATTCGTTCGCTAATTCCAATGCTTTTTCTTTATCTCCATTTTTTAACGTCGCATAGGCTAAAAGTGCATAAGATGCTGGTGTTGGTCTATTGGCAACCTCTTTTTTTGCTAGTTCTTTTCCTTTTATCGGATTATTGTAATTATCAATTAGCGCAAGTGCATTATGATGATCATACATAACTCCATACTCACTATTGCTGGTTAATTGTTGATAAGCCTCTAGATATGCTATAGATTTTTCATTATTCTGTACCGCTTTCGCTATTTCACTCATTAACAAAAAATGGTCTGGCGCTCTTCTGCCCTTTGTTGCATTTTCCAGCATTGTTAGGGCTTCAGCAGGTTTCTTTTCATGTGAATACAGTATCCAAGCAATTGCCTTTTTTGCGTACATATTATCAGGAGCTATTGCTAATGCCTTTGTATAACAATCGTAGGATTCTTCAATACGACCATCATGACCATAGTAATCTCCTAAATTGGTATACGCCCACAACAAAAGCGACCTGTTATTAGCAGACTTTGCTTTTTTAAGTGCTTTTTCCATATACCGGATTGTTGAAGATAAATCGCCTTTATAGTCACTGTATTTTGCAACTCGTATTAGGTAATTGAAATCTGATAGGTTTCTAAAATTATTCAGATTAACTTCTGCTTTTGAATAATTACCTAGCTCCATGTTTATATCAAATAACACATATTGAAGTGCACTGACCGAAGTCATAGCTTCATAAGGTAATAGCACCTTTTTGGCATCTTTAAATCGATGTTGGGTGATATAGTTTTGTGCCAAAGCAATTGCAAAGGACTCTTTTTTAACAGCTGCTACGTCATAAGCTTTTTCCAAACAGCGCTCAGCATTCTTTAAGTAACCTATGTTGTTTGTTTCTTTAAAAAGTTGATTGTAAACATTAGCAGCACTTGCAAGTGCACTTAGTTGAACACTATCATTTTTAATTTTCTTATTCCAAAAATCAAGCTCCCTATCTAAATTTGATTTTTCAAGTAGCGTTATCTTTTCTTGCGAAAATTTAGTGTAATCTGATGGCGAAACAACCGCCTGCTCTTTCTCCGAACAAGCGGTACAAATAACCATAACAATTATAATTATCAGTGATTTTTTCATTTCATTTTAGTTTGGTCTTTCTACATAAGGGAAGTTAGCTTGCGGGTTTTCTCCACTTGCATCTACGTTATCGCTCACTAGCTCGGGAGTACCATTTTCACCATCAAAACGATTGCCATTTTCACCACCAAATAACAATACTAGTGAAATATCAATGACATCATCAGTTAAGTTACGACCGGTAAGAACATTGGTACCGTCAAAGTAAGTTGTGGGTGAATCAGGTGCTACTTGTAATACGTCTGACGCTAAAACAGTCGTAAGTGTTGCAGCATCCAACCCAAGAATATTATTCTCATATTCTACTCCAAATGCCGCGTGTAATCCATTCAGTTTAGCTTCAAACAGGGATTGAAAATTAGCTCCCATTTCGGAGGGTATTGTTGTATTAAACGCATTTTCCTCTTCAGCAGTGGTCGGAAATACGGTAGCTATACCGGGCCTACCCATTTGATCTTGTTGAACAAAGGTTCCAGAAAAATCCAGTTGTTCTGGTTGCGGTGGTTCAGGATTGTTATCATCATCTTTGTTACAGCTTTGTAAAAGGAATAATCCCATCGCAAGCGCAATCATTTTCATACTTATTGATTTCATTTTCTAAATTTTAAAAGTTGATTTGTTTATTGTTTTCTCTTTGCTTCTGCCCAAACATTAAATACCGGCACACCAGTTCCAGCTGGGTGATCGAAGGTTCCCCCCAATAATGAATTAGGAACTTCAATTATGACTGACAGCACATTTTGATTGGCAAAGTCGTTGGTTCCTGGATTATTAAACCCATTAGGAGCAACTGTTGGACCTTGTATAACCTGATTAAACTGATTGAAATCAAAAAAGAAAGGGTCATCACGCAGTCCGGCAAAATACGATATGCCACTACTGTCAGTCATTGTAAATTCATCATTCATACCGCTAATTTCGACTGAAGTTCTGGCATCAGGATCTAAAACAGTACTGTTCAATCCTGTACTAGTTGGAGTGCCGGGGCCAAAAAAGTACATATTATCACCTCTTGGTACTGCCTGAATCACTCTATCTTCCACAAGGTCACCGTCATTATCAATATTAATTTCGATCATCACATCTTCATCAAAACTGACATTGTTACCTGCAGGTGCCAGAGAGCTCTGCACGCTTACCACAAATACGGTATTATCAGGATTCGCTCCTTCAAATGCATAAATGTCCGTAATGTCTGCTGTAGTACCAGATACTGCCGGTGCCTCAAGATGGTCTGCCGCAACTAACAAGATTAGCCCGGTGAGGACCGCTCCTGTTCCAATTAATTTACTTCGTAAGTTTTTCATGTTTTATTTGTTTTTATTGAATAACAAATACACTTACGGAGTTTTTAGAAATAGGGTTCGGTTTAGGAATGTTAAAAACTGTTAAATCAAAAAAAGCTAAGGAGCACGTGCGAATTTACCTTGTAGTTATAAATTGTATTTTAGCAGTAACCAATCAAATTACCAATGAATCCGTCAGCCGCCGGTTGGATAGATAAATTATTAAAAACCATTGATCTAGAGGTACTGGCCGGTACACCTGAGCTTGTTTATTATAACACTCTTCGTGATTGTGGTTTTATCTATGGAACCAATGCTGCTTGCATTTTTAATATTGAAAGTGAAATTGATCATACTGAAGAAGAGATCACTAAAATCAATCTACTACTTGCTCTTTTTTATCAGTACTTTCAATCTATTGACAAGGGAAATCCAGAAGATGGTATTCAATCTATTCTCAAATACTTTGACACGCTTGGTGCCAGAAAGTTCTCTTTTCTAGATAAGGTATTGGTTGGTAAACAGCCTAGTTCACAGCTGGAAAAAATTATTCATAACCGTATCCAGGCTAATAAAAATATTTTTACTAAAAACTTCAGCAATATCATTACCAACGCGTTGCTATTTGTTGATGTTTTAACGTATAAACAATATTTAGATGGACACTTAGATGTATCAATCTATGCTGAACGTCTAGAACAGGTAATTACGAGTGTGGTATTAGATGCCTTAAATTCAAAAGCTAAAAAAACTGATTATGATGAACTTCTTGTAAAGTTAGTTGAATCTTCCTTACGTTTTCATGAACGCTCCAATAATGATTCGAACATCAATTATTTAAGCCTGCTTAAAGGATATAGTATTTTTTGTGAGAAGAGCTATATCTTCGATTTGGCATGTATGGCAGTTTGGGATGATAAGGTTTTAGATGCTAAAGAAGAGCATCACATTTGGAAATTAAGAGAAGAATTGAACCTAGAAGAAAATGAAGCAGTTATTGCTATCACTTCCGCGATTCATTTTATTGAAAATAACAAGGATAAAATTTCATTTTTTAATCATAGTAATCCTGTAAAACACTTCTATGATCAATCATCCAAAACAGTCAGTGTTCTTATTTTAAGAAATAGGCGTCGTCTTGTAAAAGAAATAAAACAGAGCCAAGAATTGTTATCACTTCTAGGAAAATCGACCGTTAAAAACCTGACAGAAAAAGAAAAACAAAAAGTAAAAGAACAACTTCTTGATATTTGCAAAACGGTTCCTTCACTTGCAATTTTTGCACTTCCAGGTGGTGCAGTTTTACTTCCTATACTTATTAAGTTTATTCCCAAATTGTTACCCAGTGCATTTGATGAAAATCGCGTAGAGCGCTAATTAAGTCTATCACATTTTTAAAGCTTTTCCTGTTAATTTTCAGTTCATAATTCCTATTGTATTTCGTAATTTCGTGGCGGAAAAATTTATGACCAAAGAATCTGCATTATGAGCAAATACGATATTATTGTTTTAGGGAGTGGTCCTGGAGGATATGTAACCGCAATTAGAGCTTCACAGCTTGGGTTTAAAACAGCTGTAGTAGAAAAGGAAAGCCTTGGAGGCATTTGTTTAAATTGGGGATGTATACCGACCAAGGCCTTATTAAAAAGTGCCCAGGTATTTGAATATTTGAAACATGCGGAAGATTATGGTCTTAAAGTAAAAGATGCTGACAAGGATTTTGACGCTGTGGTCAACAGAAGCCGAAATGTCGCTGATGGAATGAGTAAAGGTGTTCAGTTCTTGATGAAGAAAAATAAGATTGATGTTATTTCTGGTTTTGGAAAAGTAAAGGTTGGTAAAAAAGTGGAAGTCACCGATGAAAAAGGTAATAAAACTGATTACAGCGCCGATCATATCATCATAGCAACAGGGGCACGGGCAAGAGAATTGCCTAGCTTACCAATTGATGGTAAAAAAGTAATTGAATACCGCAAGGCAATGTCTTTGGAAAAACAACCAAAGAAAATGATTATAGTAGGTTCTGGTGCCATTGGAGTTGAGTTTGGACATTTTTATAATGCCATGGGCACCGAAGTAACTATTGTCGAGTATTTGCCGCACTTAGTACCTGTTGAAGATGAAGATATATCGAAGCAATTTGAGCGCTCATTTAAAAAGGCGGGAATTAAAGTAATGACCAATTCTGAAGTATTATCAGTAGATACCTCGGGAAAAGGAGTAAGAGCAACGGTAAAAACCAAAAAAGGTGAAGAGGTATTAGAGGCTGATGTGCTGTTGTCTGCAGTTGGTATTAAAACCAATATTGAAAATATAGGTCTGGAAGATTTAGGCATCTCGGTTGATAGAGATCGTATTGTGGTAAACGATTTTTACCAAACCAATATTCCTGGTTATTATGCAATAGGCGACGTTACCCCAGGTCCGGCTTTAGCACATGTTGCATCGGCTGAAGGTATTACTTGTGTTGAAAAAATTGCCGGAATGCATGTAGAGCCAATCGACTACGGGAATATTCCGGGTTGTACGTACGCTACTCCCGAAATTGCCAGTGTTGGCCTAACTGAAAAGCAAGCTAAAGAAAAGGGTTACGATTTAAAGGTTGGTAAATTCCCATTTTCAGCTTCAGGAAAAGCCAAAGCTGCCGGTACACCAGACGGATTTGTCAAGGTGATTTTTGATGCCAAGTACGGGGAATGGTTAGGTTGTCATATGATTGGTGCTGGTGTTACCGATATGATAGCAGAAGCGGTTTTAGGTCGCAAGCTTGAGACCACAGGGCATGAAGTTTTAAAAGCAATTCATCCGCACCCGACAATGAGCGAAGCGGTAATGGAAGCAGTTGCTGATGCCTATGACGAAGTTATTCACCTTTAAACAACGTATTTGCTTAAAACATTTCGGATTACAGCGATTTTAGAAGGTATCTCCTATCTATTACTTTTTGGTGTTACCATGCCGTTAAAGTACTTGGCGAGCATGCCAAAACCTAACATTATTGTTGGTTATATTCACGGTTTTTTATTTATGGCTTTTGTAGTACTTGCTGCAATAGTTTGCTATGAAAGACGCTGGGGAATTAAACGATTCATAATTTTTTTCATCGCTTCGCTCCTACCGTTTGGCACTTTCTATATCGATAAAAAATATTTAAGAGCGGTTGCTTAGTAAGGACGTTAACGTTCTAACATGTTAGCGTTGATCTTACTGAGCTGTTGTTTTACCAGTTTCTTCTTTATGTAGCTGTTGTATCCTATTTTAAATAATATCCAAAAAGTGTAAAGCAAAACTACTGCACAAACCAATAAAGTAATTGAGTTGTTAATAACACTATTCTTTAGGACTTTCCATCTATCTGCATCAAGAAACTCTTCTTGCTTCGGAAGGTAATATCCCATTACTGTTTGCGGTTTTTCTAAGCTACTTTTTATATTGTAGCTTTCATCATCAACTTCGTCAATTATTTTTTCGTTTAGCTTTGCAATGAAGGAGGAAGGTTTTAATTCAGCTAGCACTTTTTCCATTCGCAGCGCCTTTAATTTTCTTTTTTCATAATCCTTTGAAAGCTGATCAAATGCAATCTGAATAGCTCGATTTCTGGTTATAGAATCAAGTTCCTCAGAATAAATAGTGTTTTTAATATACGAATTATCTAAGTTTTTGATAAAGGTCTCTTTGTCGGGTTTTATAATGTACTGACTTGGCACTAAAAAACGATAATACATATTAGAAGAAGGATGATTATAAATGCGATCGCGTTCTTTTTTGCTAATCAATAAATATTCGCCAGAGAAATCAGTTGGTCTTTTGAAGCGAAACACCCAACCATTATTCACCTTAACATGAGTTGGTTTTGTAAGTTGCGAAACCGATTCTGCGTTTGTCATAACTATTGGTGTTTCTTCTGAAACATGTAAAACATCACTAAGTGATATCGGCATGTCGAAATCAACATTAAAACTCAAAAATAGTAATGCGAAGAATGAACAAAACACAGCTACTATTTCTAAAAAAAAGTAAGATTTTGCTTTTTGTAATCCATGTTGCAATTCATATTCTAATGAAATCTCATTGTTAATACTTATGACCCTCACAAGTGCCTGGGTATTCATGGCTACCGCCCCTTTTTGGACAATATACTCGTAAGTAACTGGTGTTTTTTGGTTTTTAAGATAAGTCCGCCAATGCCAAGGTATTTTAACTTTCACACCATTAATGGTATCATAATAGGCTCCATTTTTACCATAAGATTCATAGATACGCTTATATATTCCTTCATCATTATACACAATTGGATTAATCTGATAATTCTTATATCCTTTATAGAACCAATGTAAACTTCCTACAAGTACTAATAAAATCCCAACCGCGCCATTTATAATAATATTGTTATGTTTTTCGAAATAGAGTGCCAATCCGAATGACAGCACGAAAATGAATAGTATAAGAAAGGTCCAAAAAAGAAAAACACGCCCTTTACGGATTCTACTTTTAATATAGTCAAGCTCATGATTAGTGAGTATCCGTGTTTCAATCATGTAGAATAATCAAAAATAATTTTCGATCAGAAAGTTAAAATATTTAATCTGTACGCTCCTGAATTCGGTATATTTTTCCGTTAAAAGAGCAAACATAAAGTTCCTGATTATCGTCAGTCCCAAACGAAGCAATTGGTAATCCTGATTCGATGAGTAATGTATTATTGTTTCCATCATTATCAAGCGACCAGATGCGACCACTAGCAAAGTCTCCATAAATGTATTTTCCAATTAAGGCCTCGTTAGCTGTACCGCGATAAACATAACCGCCAGTAATCGATCGATCTCCTTGAGAGCGACCATAAACGTGAACTGGTGCGATTAGATTGGTATCATCACAATTGCCCGAAAAGCATGAAGTACCTTCAAAAAGCTTCCAACCGTAGTTGCCACCCGAAATTACTTTATCAACTTCTTCTAATTCTCCCTGCCCAACATCGCCGGTCCATAAATCACCTGTTGCGGTATCAAAACTCATACGCCAAGGATTGCGAAATCCATATGCGAAAATTTCTTCTTTCACCAGTTCCTCGCCAATAAATGGATTCGTTGTTGGAATGGCATAGTTCAATCCATCTTGTACATTATCAACGTCAATTCTTAAAATGTTACCAAGCCAAGTAGATCGATCCTGGCCATTATTATCAGGGTCGCCTCCACTGCCACCATCACCTAATGCTATATATAAAAAGCCATCGGGACCAAAAGCTACTTGACCACCATTATGATTGTTAAATGGCTGGGGAATCGTCATTAAAACTGTTTCGCTAAAAGAATCTGCCATATCAGCATCTGCATCAGAAACTTTAAATCTCGCAATTACTGTTTGATCGTCAGTAGGATTGTAATTCACATAGAAAAATCCGTTCGTTGCAAAATCAGGGTGAAAAGCTAATCCCAATAATCCTTGCTCGCTTACGGTAGAAATTCTAGCTGAAAGATCTAGGAAAGTACTTTTTCTAAAGGATGCTAAGTTATTGTCAAAAACCTGAATTCGTCCAGTTTTTTCAACTACAAAAATTCGGTTAGTGCCATCGTTTGGCGATTGCAAATCGACAGGCTGATCGAAAGAAAGTTCCGGAAAAGCATTAAACAATTCCAAGGTCACACTGTCATTGCCATTACCATCTCCATCATTACTATCCCCATCTTCGCCCATATCATCAGCATTGGTTACTGATGGTGAATCATCGGAAGCACACCCAATAAAAAATAAGGCAGTACTTAGTAATAATAATCGTAACATTTTCATAGCTTTTGGTTTTAATATGTACGAGTTTTTCTCGATAAATAGATTACCTACTAGCTTCGTAAGCTCTCTAAAGCAAGATCATAGCCGAGCAAACCGAAACCAAAAATGCATCCTTTAGCGTTTGGAGAAATATAAGATTGGTGTCTAAAGTCTTCACGCTGCATGATGTTTGATATATGTACCTCGACTACTGGTGTTTCAATTGCTTTTACGGCATCACCTAAACCAATTGATGTATGTGTATAAGCGCCCGCATTCAATATAATGCCATCATATGAGAATCCTACTTCATGTAGTTTATTAATAAGCTCGCCTTCTACATTTGATTGATAGTACCATAATTCGCAATCTGAGAAACGATTTTGTAAGTCTTCAAAATATGCTTCAAAAGTTTGACTACCATACACTTCAGGTTCTCGCTTACCAAGAAGATTCAAGTTTGGTCCGTTAATGATGATAATCTTCATCTCAATAAAATTTAAAACGAAATTACTAAAAAAGGTGAAAGCAATGCTTTCACCTTGATATCTATTTTATGATGTTTCCTTTTTACTTTTAAAAGAAATTAAACCCTACTGATAATTGAAAAACAGCATTTTTTGGAGCTCCAGTTCCTTCAGCAACATCAGTTAACCCAAAATTATATCGTGCTTGAGCAAAGAACTTTAATATTTTGAGCTCTAGACCAGCAGCGCCACCAAGATCAAATGTTTTAGGATCGTTAATATTATCTTCGGCGATGTTAAAGCCAAATTGTGGTCCTACATGCAAGCTTAAAGATTTCACCAACTTTATATCCGCCATAACTGGAATATTAATATAGTCAAGCTTAAGATCGTCAGAACCTAGTTTCGCACCTTGAGAAGAATATATTGCTTCCGGTTGGATAGCAAAATTATCAGAAAGTCTAGCTTCAAGAACTACCCCTATATGATAACTCGTTCTGCTATCAACATCTATATCACCGCCATTGAGGTCCGCAAAATTAAGTCCCCCTTTTACGCCAAAATGTAAGCCTTGAGCGAAAGACACTGAACTTAAGCCTACTAGTAAAAATACTGTTACAAGTAATTTTTTCATAATTAATGTGTTTTTGATTTGATTTAAAAATTGTAGCCAATACCAATGTTAAGGCTATTGTTTTTTAGTGAGAATTGATCTTCCTTAGATCGATCTGTAATCTGAACGGCATATCTAGCTTGTACCATAAATTTACGTGTAATATTGAACGCTATACCCCCAACACCATCGACTGCAAATTGGGTGAAATTTTCATTTAAAGCATCTTCTAAACTATAATTAGCTTGTGGTCCTAATAACAAAGATAGTTTCGGTAGAATACCGATTCTTGCTTGTATCGGCACCATGATAAAACCTTCACTATTCGCATTACCATATAATACTTCTCCCTGAATGCCAAATTTGTTACTAATTGATAATTGGACCATAGGTCCTAAATAAAAGCCTGTAAAATTATCTTTATCGGTAAGGCCTGTCCCCCGAATTCCTTCGGAGGTAGTTGCAACATTAAGAACACCTGAACTAATACCGAACTGAATTTTTTTAAGTTTTTTTTGGGCAGAAACGCTACATATAGCGCATAATGTACCCAAAAGAAGTAACTTTTTCATTATGTAAGATTTGGTTAGAATTATTCGCTTGTTAAACGATGGTTTTAACCCTTTAGTACAAAAAATGGGTAAAACGATAAAAAAAGAGGCCAAAGCCTCTTTTTACCATCTTTCTATAAGAACATCAGAAATGAAGTGCGAAACCTACACGGAACTCAAATAATCCTTCATCAGTAACATCCTCATTTAAACTTAAATTATAGCGTAAACCTGGTTCGATACTTACCATATCTCCCAAGAAAATAGCATAGCCACCTTGCAGTCCTAACCATAACGGATTATTGTCCGCATCTTTAATGCTAGAACCCGTTAAATCCACCTGAACCGGAATCATACTGTTAATGTAGTACTTACCCCCCACTTTATAAGTAAGGCCGCTAGTATTACCATCAGAATCAAAATATCCCAAACCGAGTTTTACCGCAAGATCATCTGCTACAAAATAACCAGCCTCACCACCGATGGCCCAACTGGTATTACCATCAAACGAAGTCAACCCGAATGAAGTGTTAGCCGAATGAGCTAAAGGGCCACCGCCGCCGCCAAAACCCGTATTGGCCTCAACCAGCCATGAACCTTGAGCTGTTTGCCCTCCACTTGAATCATCTTGAGCAGTCATCGAAAATGTCACACCTGCAATGGCAAGCATAGATAAAATTAATTTTTTCATGATATAGTGTTTAAAAATTTAGTTATTCTAAATTCACTGTAATATTTGTTGTAAACAACTAATTATGAAAACATTAACGTATTTTAACAATGAAAGTTCTGAAAATATCCTTCGGCAATTTCTTAAGTAGTGGGGAAAATTCAAATTGTTGCAATCATGTTTAAATCATAGGTTATTTTATATTTTTATCGTATGAAGTGGCAACAAGCACTTAAAGACTATTGTTCTTACCTCAAGATCGAAAGAGGATTATCTGATAACTCTATTTCGAACTATAAACTTGACATTCTAAAACTAATTGGTTATTTGGAAAACCATTCTTTAAAAGTCTCTCCTTTAGAAATTAAAGAAAACATCATTCAGCAATTTATTTATGAAGTTGCAAAAGTGGTTCAACCAAAGAGCCAGGCTCGACTGATTTCCGGACTAAAAAGTTTTTTTAATTATCTCATTTTTGAAGATTACCGTAAGGACAATCCTTTAGAACTTGTCGAAAGCCCAAAAACCGGGAGAAAACTTCCAGATACTTTATCTAAAGCAGAAATTGATCTTTTGGTAAGTTTAGTAGACCTAAGTAAACCCGAAGGAACTAGAAACTATGCCATTATTGAAACCTTATATGGTTGCGGATTACGAGTTTCAGAGCTGATTAATCTAAAACTATCGGACCTTTTTTTTGCTGAAGGTTTCATAAAAGTTACAGGAAAAGGTAACAAACAGCGCTTTGTACCTATTGCGGTCTATACACAAAAGTACATTAGCATTTATCAAAATGAAATAAGAAATCATCTGAACATTAAACCAGGGCATGAAGATTTTCTGTTTCTTAGTCGCCGTGGAACGAGACTTACTAGGGCAATGATTTTCACCATAATTAAGCGATTAACAGAACAGAGTGGAATACAAAAAAATGTGAGCCCACATACCTTACGACATTCTTTTGCCACCCATTTATTAGAGGGCGGGGCTGACTTAAGAGCAATACAACTGATGCTCGGTCATGAAAGTATTACTACCACAGAGATTTATATGCATGTTGACAAAAGTCATTTAACTAAGGTTGTTGAAAAGTTTCATCCTAGAAACATTAACAACGAAAACGTTTAAGTAATTCAAACAAATAGTTTTCGCCTTAACTATATATAATGTACTCATCCTTATATTATTTTTAAGGTAATACTATAAGCATTACAAGCATGGTTCAATCAGGAAATTGGTGGAAAGAAGGTATTGTTTACCAAATATATCCCAGAAGTTTTAACGATACCACAGGAAATGGTGTTGGAGATATACGTGGTATTATTGAAAAACTAGACTATATAAAAAGTATAGGGGTTAATATTATTTGGCTGAATCCCGTTTACGAATCACCAAATGATGACAATGGGTATGATATAAGTGATTATCAAAATATCATGAGTGAGTTTGGTACGATGGATGATTTTGATGAATTACTAGCAGGTTTGCATGCTCGTGGATTAAAATTAGTAATGGACCTTGTTGTCAATCACAGCAGCGACGAGCATGAATGGTTTCAACAATCAAAAAGTTCAAGAGAGAACAAATACCGTGATTATTACCATTGGTGGCCGGCTGAAAAAGGTATTCCCCCTAAAAGATGGAGCTATTTTGACGTTGAAAGCAACGCATGGAAATATGACGAGCAAACCGATGCTTACTATCTTCATTACTTTTCGGTAAAGCAGCCAGATCTGAAATGGGAAAATCCTGATATGAGAAATGATGTCTATACCATGATGAAATTTTGGTTCGACAAAGGTGTAGATGGTTTTAGAATGGATGTGATCCCTTTCATATCAAAAGATACTACCTACCCTGAGCTTGCTGCAGATGCTAAACCGGAAGACTTTGTGGCCTTTTATGCAAACGGACCTAAACTGCATACTTATTTAAAAGAAATGAATGACGAAGTTCTTTCTAAATATGATGTAATGACTGTTGGCGAAGCCCCGGGAATTGCTGTTGAAAATGCTCTTGACTTCGTCGATGAAGAAAGAAAGGAACTCAATATGTTCTTTCATTTTGATCTCATGTCGCTAGATCGTGATCCTGATGAAGTGTTTACGATGAACAAAAACGGATGGAAATTAAGTGAGTTTAAAAAAATTCATACCATATGGGATCAAGCCTTTGCCAATAAAGGATGGGGAAGTATGTATTTAAGTAATCACGATTTTCCTAGAAGTGTTAGCAGATGGGGAAATGATCATCCGGATTTTTGGAGAAATTCTGCCACATTATTACATACTTTTCTACTAACTATGCGTGGTACTCCTTATTTTTATTTTGGTGATGAAATTGGCATGACTAACATACGTTTCGAAAGTATTGAAGAATACCGTGATATCAATACTATTAATAAGTACAAACAGCTCAAAAGTCAAGGAAAAGACTTAGAAGCATTTATCGAAAATGAAAAAGAAGCAGCCAGGGATAACGCGCGTACCCCCATGCAATGGGATGAAACTGAGTACGCAGGCTTTTCAACCAGTAAACCTTGGATTCAGATAAATAAGAACTATTTAAACGGAGTCTCGGTTAGTACCCAAGAAAAAGATCCATATTCTGTACTCAATTATTTTAAACAAATGACGGCGGTTCGAAAGGCGAATAAGGCATTAATTTATGGTGAATACCAAATAATTGATGAAACCCATGAACAGATCTATGCTTATACTCGAACCTTAAATGATGAGCGCTTTTTAGTTTTACTTAATTTCTCTACAGAAAGCTCTGTTTTTACATTGCCGTCAAGTGTAAACTATAATGCGACAAAACTGATTATTTCAAACGACCGTGTTAAAGACGACAAAACCTATAAAGAGTTTTTATTATTGCCATATCAAGCATTAGTTTATAAATTGTTATAATGAAAAGTGTGAACACTAAAAGAATTCAATCAATTGATGCGCTAAGGGGATTTGCCTTAGCAGGAATTGTTTTGGTGCACATGGTTGAAAATTACATTGGAGGCCCCATACCGCCAGAAGCAGCTCAAGGAATGAGTCAAGGCATTTTAGATGACATAGTATCCGGATTCCTAGGCTTTTTTTTTATAGGCAAGTTTTTTGCTTTATTCTCCTTTTTATTTGGGCTCAGTTTTTTTATTCAAATGGATAATGCGGCTAAAAAAAATCAGAAATTTGGTGGACGCTTTTTATGGAGACTTGTAATTCTATTCGTTATTGGCTACACGCACCATCTCTTTTATAGAGGTGATATTCTAACGGTTTATGCAACGTTTGGAATGGTACTGATACCCTTCTATAATATGTCGAGCAGATGGATTTTAATAAGTGCTTTCGTTATCTTTTTAGGAGTTTTTAGATTTGGAATTTATGCGATCAATGGTGCCGATAGCATTTTTTCTGGCATCAATCTAAGTCCTGAAATCCCTGAAGTAGCTCTGTATTTTGAGACCATTAAGAATGGAAGCATTTTTGAAGTTTTTAAATTAAATGCAGTACAAGGGCAGTTAATGAAACTAGATTTTCAACTAGGAGTTTTTGGTAGAGGGTACAATACTTTTGGTTTTTTCTTACTGGGGTTATTTGCAGGTAAAATCGGACTGTTTAATAATCTACATGCATTTAAATCAAAAATGAAAAAATGGCTTATCCGATCGAGTATTATACTAGGTGGTTTAGTTGTAACTGTCTTGATAATTACAGTAATCTTTTTCAGGTCTCAAAATGGTGATTCTTCGCAACAAGCAGGCTTAGACTCTTGGGGCGCAATGGTGGGCATCACCCTGTACGATATTGTTAACATCTTACTTACGCTAATTATCATATTCAGCTTTTGCTTGCTCTTTTTGAAACCTAAGAGTCAACGCTTTTTTCTAAAATTTTCTTCTTATGGCAGAATGGCACTTTCTAATTATGTGCTTCAAAGCATCATTGGCACCTTTCTTTTATACGGGTGGGGGCTTGGATATCTTGGTGATCTTCGAAACATCTATACATTTTTAATTGCTATAGTAATTATCATTCTTCAAATACTAGCAAGCAATTTTTGGTTAAAGCATTTTCACTTCGGGCCGCTGGAATGGCTATGGAGAAGCTTAACCTATTTCAAACGGATTCCGCTTAAAAAATAGGGCACCTAATTATTGATAACTACAAGCACCAACTAACTATTAATCAACAAAATAGTAGATATCGGTATTTTTTTACAATTAAATGGTAGAACACACCAAAACTATTGTGCACACATCATACAATTGTATATTTGTCGTGTATTTAAGTAGTTAATCGATATTCTAGTATCAAAAGGGGCATTTTTGATCTTGAGTACAATCATTGAATTGTCAAATAATTTTAAAAAAACGTCCTATGATTACAGAAGAAATTTCATTAGAAAAAATCGTTGATTCAGTCCCAGGAGTTGTATTTCAATTTGAAATGTGCAAAAGCGGAATAACAAGATTCCCATTTGTTAGTAAAGGCTTTGACAACATATTCGAAGTAGCTGCTGATCAGTTTAAAGAAGATGCCAGCTTGGCACTTTCAAGAATTCATACTGAAGATTATCAGTCTTTAATGTACAATATGTTTAATTGTTACGAAAATGGGACGACGTTCTCTCAAACATTTCGAATAGTCTCTTCGGTTACTAATAAAACAATTTGGTTAAAGGTGAGTGCCATTCCAGAGCTACACGATCCAAAATGTGCAGTGTGGTATGGCTATATGAGTGATATTACCCAAGAAATCGAAGTACAAACTTTTAACTAGATCGATAACACATATATGATATTAATCGTTTGTTACTACCCTATTAGTAACAGCTCCCCCTAAAACGAAGAAAGTCCACATTGTATAATGTGGACTTTCACTTTATCAACATCTATTCTATTTTGCTATGTTAACAGCTCTTGTTTCGCGTATAACTGTTACTTTCACCTGACCCGGATACGTCATATCTGTCTGTATTTTTTGCGAGATATTAAATGACAATTCAGAAGCCTGATCATCATTTACCTTTTCACTTTCTACAATAACACGTAACTCTCTACCTGCCTGAATCGCATATGCTTTCTTTACACCAGTAAATCCGAAAGCGACGTCTTCTAGATCTTTTAAGCGTTGAATGTAGCTATCCAACACCTGGCGTCTTGCTCCTGGTCTGGCGCCAGAAATAGCATCGCAAACCTGTACAATTGGCGAAATAAGATTAGTCATTTCAATCTCATCATGGTGTGCTCCTATGGCATTACAAACATCCGGTTTCTCACCATGTTTCTCTGCCCACTGCATTCCTAAAATAGCATGTGGAAGTTCCGTTTCTGTTTCCGGTACTTTACCAATATCATGAAGTAGGCCTGCCCTTTTAGCCAATTTCGGATTCAACCCTAGTTCAGCCGCCATTACACCGGATAACTTTGCGACCTCGCGAGAGTGTTGTAATAAGTTCTGTCCATATGAAGAGCGATATTTCATTCGACCTACAGCCTTTATCAACTCAGGGTGTAAACCATGAATACCGAGATCAATAACGGTGCGTTTACCAACTTCTATAATCTCTTCCTCGATTTGCTTTTTTGTCTTTCGAACCACCTCTTCAATACGTGCCGGATGAATACGACCATCGGTCACTAATTTATGTAACGATAAACGTGCAATCTCTCTTCGCACAGAATCGAAACAGGAAAGAATAATTGCTTCAGGGGTATCATCAACAATAATTTCAACCCCAGTGGCACTTTCAATAGCCCGAATATTTCGACCTTCACGCCCAATAATTCGCCCTTTAACGTCATCAGACTCTAAATTAAAAACAGACACACAATTTTCAATAGCTTCTTCTGTACCAATACGTTGAATACTGTTAATGATTACCTTTTTAGCTTCTTGTTGCGCAGTAAGTTTGGCTTCTTCCATACGTTCTTGTATGAAAGCCATTGCATCACTCTTTGCCTCCGCTTTAACAGCTTCTATCAGTTGTTCCTTCGCTTCTTCAGCAGATAAGCTAGAAATTACCTCAAGTTGGTTTACTTGGCTTTTATGTAATTTATCAACTTCTGCCTGCTTTTTCTCTAGATAATCAATACGGTAATCGTAATCTTTTTTCTTTTCTTCTAAAGTGGCATTTAGCTTTTTATTCTTAGAGAGTTCATTTGATATTTGTGACTCTTTATCTCGAGTTCGTTTTTCAGCCTCAGCCATTTTCTTATCTCGAGAAACGATTACTTTTTCATGCTCAGCTTTAAGCTCTATAAACTTCTCTTTCGCTTGAAGAATTTTATCTTTTTTAATACCGTCAGCATCTACTTTTGCCGCTTTTAATATTGTTTCTGCTTCTTTTTTTGCATTGCCAATTACTTTTGATGCTTTACCCTTTTCAAGGCTTTTCGCAATCACAAATCCAATAATTAATCCTACTATTACGCCTACTACAATGAGCAATGTCGTATTATCCATATCATCTATATATTTAATTGATGGTTATGTGAACCATCTTTTAATAACAGCCGTCAACGACGACTTTCTCACCTTAATTATGGCTTTTACAAGCCACTTACTAAATAATATAACCTTTTAAAAAAGGCATAAAAAAAGCCTACACTAACATGAGTTTTGTATAAACTCCTAAAAACAAGTTTAGGGCTAACAAGCTGCTCAAGAATCCGTAATCCCAAGGGAACGGCGCGCTTTTACAACTTCAACTCACCCTTTTTAAAGTGTTAACGTTGAGTTTACCAAAAAATAGTATTAGTGTAGGCGGTAACTTAATATTATGTAAAGAACGTTGTATCTAGCTAAGATGCTTTTGCAACAAGGTGTTTAGCGCTTTTAAGCGGTCATTCACTTCCGTATTTTGATTCTCAGAAGTAATTGACTTTTGCTCTACTTGAGCTGCAAATTGCAAGGCCGCCATGGCCAACACATCCTGCTTATCACGTACAGCATAGTTTTCTTCATAACGCTTGATCATTGCCTCTATACTTTTAGCTGCTTTACGCAAGCCTTCTTCCTGTTCCGGGTTGATCGTTAAGGGATACACCCTATCTGCAATCGACAATTTGATCTTAAGCTTGTTGCTCATTCATTTAATTATTCAGAAAGTTGAACAATACACTGGTCAATTTCCCGAATTAGCGTATTTATTTTCAGCTTAGCTTCTCTTTTCTCGGTTTCACCGCCAAGCATAGAATTAGCCATTTTCAAAGATTGGTACTTTTCTTCCCAATCGTCTATCGCCAATTGCAATTCAGAACTTTTATTTTCTGAAACTATTAGATCTTTAGTTAGTTTAGCATTAGCTTTCTTTAAAACTTCAAGCTTGTGAAGTAATTTACTAATTCTATTTTCTAGAGAATCAACAATTTGCGATATGTCATTCATTGGCTATAGTGCTCTATGCTACTATAACAAAGTTAACATACCTGTTGTATTCGACCAACTGTTTTTGCCAAAAAGTTTCGGTTTAACTTTTTGGCATTGTTAATTTCTTAGTTAAAAAGTGGCTTAGTTTTTGATTTCAAAAACTTTACCAAGCGCCTTCAAAATGATAATTTAGCCTAACTTATTTTTTATGAAGTTTTTTTTACGTTTTCTATTTGTTTTTTTTACCGTTGCTGCTATCGGGCAAAAAAAATACCCCCAAGATGTTTTTAGAGCGCCATTAGATATACCTATCATATTGGCAGGTACATTTGGGGAGTTACGATCAGATCACTTTCATTCTGGAGTCGATATCAAAACGCAACAGCGAGAGGGCTTGGTTGTAAAAACGATTGGAGACGGCTACGTATCCCGTATCAAAATTTCTCACTGGGGTTTTGGAAAAGCTTTGTATGTTACACATCCAAATGGGTATACTTCGGTATATGCACATCTTCAAAAATTCTCGCCAGAAATAGAAGCCTACATTAAAAAGAAACAATATGCTAAAAAGACGTATACCATTCAGACATATCCCGAAAAGGGGGCACTTAGACTAAAAAAAGGAGATGTTATAGCCTATAGCGGTAATACCGGCGGAAGCTCTGGACCGCATCTTCATTTTGAAATACGTAAAACTGGAAATTCAAACCCCATTAACCCACTTTTCTTCGGTATTAATGTTGAAGATAATAAACGGCCTGTTGTAAAAAGTATGTTTGTTTATCCTCTTGACAATGTTGCTCAAGTAAACCAATCTAATAAACCACTACAACTAAATTTAAGAGAAAGCAGCGAGGGTACTTTTGTCGCCGAACGTATTTACGCTCACGGAAAAATTGGCTTAGGAGTCAATACTATAGACAGACAAGATCTTTCATATAATAATAACGGCGTTTACAAAGTGGAGACTTTGGTCAACGGTATTCCGTATTTCAATTACGATTTTGAAACCTTTTCTTTTCGAGAAACTCGTTTGATTAATACCTTAATCGATTACGCGCGCTATAAAATACATAAAGAGCGTATTCAACGATTATTTAAAACACCTGCCAATGCACTGAGCATTTATAATAAGGCGATAGACAACGGAATTATCAATGTAAAGGACTCTGCATCTTATAACATTAAGGTGAAAGTGAAAGATTTCGAGGATAACACTACTACCATTTACATTCCCGTCACTGGAAAAAAACAGGCAATTTTAGTGTCTGATACGCTTCAAAAAACTCCTTATCGCATTAAAGCAAACGAGCGCAATATTTTCAAAGACAGTACGGTCACTGTGAATTTTGCTAAGGATACATTCTATGATGACTTTTATTTGAATTTTAAAGCTGAAAATGATTCAGTGGTTATTCATGAACCTGTAAAAGCGGTTCACAAAAATTTTAGTGTGCTCTTTGACGTCACTACTGTGCCAAAAGAAGAACGTAAGCAATTATTTATTGCAAGTTTAAGTAAAAGTGGTGTTCCCATTTATCATGGTACTGTTAAAGAGGGAAATACTTTCAGAACCCGAAGTAAAACCTTAGGAACGTATTTTTTGACAAAAGACACGGTTGCCCCTACCGTAATACCACAAAACTTTAAAGATGGACAATGGCTTACCAATTTCAAATTTTTAAAAGTAAAAATTGGTGATGATGTTAGTGGAATCAAAAGTTATAGCGGTACAATTGATGATCAATGGGTATTATTTGAATACGAACCTAAAAAATCAATGCTCAGTTTTAATTTTGATGATATTACTTTAAAAACCACCAAAAAAGCAAAACACAATTTAAAGATTACAGTTACTGACAATGTTGGAAATAACACTACATTTGAAAGTACGTTTTTTCGTAAAAAATAGATTCCACATTGCAGTTATTCCGGTTTTTCATCTTTCTTTTTTGCAGCTTTACTTTTGCGCAAACAGCAACGGTACGGGGTATTGTTTTGGATGAGAAAAATAAACCCTTAGCAAATGTCAACATTCAACTTAGCGGTGAGGGTGCTACCACAAATGAAAACGGTTTTTACTTATTTAAAATTCCCTCTAATCAAGATGTCATCATAACATTTAGCCATATTGGCCATGAAAATGTACAGACAAGGATTAACCTAAAAACCGGTGAAGAAATTGAACTCAATATTGTGATGCGAGTTCAAATAGAGCAAATAAGTGAAGTAGTAATTACTGCTAAAACCAGAGACAACGTATCTGGGGTGACCACCATAAGTCCAAAAGAAATAAGAAAAATACCAGGGGCAAATGCTGGAGTTGAAAACATCTTAAAATCCCTGCCTGGCGTTAACTCGAATAACGAATTATCAACACAATTTTCAGTGAGAGGTGGTAACTATGATGAGAATTTGGTTTATGTAAACGAAATTGAGGTATATCGCCCTTTCCTGATCAGGTCTGGACAACAAGAAGGTCTAAGTTTTGTCAATAGTGATTTAGTACAAAATGTTCGTTTTTCTGCTGGAGGTTTTCAATCTAAATACGGAGACAGGTTATCATCTGTGCTGGATATTACCTATCAAGTTCCGGTTGATTTTTCTTCAAGAATTAATGCCAGTTTACTCGGTGGTAGTGCTTCGGTACAAACAGTTTCAAAAAACAATCGTTTTGCTGCCATTGCAGGTGTTAGATATCGAGATAACAGCCTCTTGGTAAACAGTACACAAACCGAAAGTAATTTCAAACCTGCTTTTGGTGATTTTCAGGCTTATCTTACCTACAAATTCTCTAGCAAATTTCATCTTAACTTTCTAGGCAATGTTTCTATTAACAACTATGACTACGAACCATTAAGACAACGTGTTAATTTTGGAACAATTGCCAACCCCATTGCCGTAGTTGTTAATTATCGTGGTAATGAACAAGATCGATACCAAACGGAATTTGGCGCACTTAAAGCCAATTATTTTTTAAGCGATCAAACCACCTTAAAACTCATTAGCGCTGTATATCATACTACCGAACAAGAATATTTTGACATTTTTGCCCAGTACAGCGTCGGTCAGCCCAATACCGATATCGGGTCTGAAGATTTCGGAGAGATCACAGGTGCGCAGGCTATTGGTTCTCAATTAAACCATGCAAGAAATGACCTCGACGCATTGATCATCAATACCGAACACAAAGGGAGTTGGGATAATGGAAAAAATCGACTTGATTGGGGTGTAAAGCATACGCTTGAAGATATACGTGATAACGTTGTAGAATGGGAAGTCATCGACTCGGTTGGATTTTCTATACGACCTCCATTACCCGGTTTTGGTAATGACGAGCCCTACACTCCTTTTACCGGACCTTTAGAACCTTTTGAAAATATTCGAGCGCGTAATAATGTGCGTACCAATCGTTTTTCTGCATATACACAGTTTAGCCAGCAAACAAACCTGGGCAAGCATCGACTATGGTGGAATTTGGGTCTTAGAGCTCATATTTGGAATGTAACCGGTGACGGCATTGAGAGCACTACGGAGCAAGTTGTTAGCCCTAGGGGGCAACTCGCTTTAAAACCGGATTGGGAACAAGATATGCTTTTTCGTATTGCCGCTGGTGTTTATCATCAACCACCGTTTTACAGAGAATTAAGAGATTCGCTGGGTGTTGTTAGACCTAATGTAAAGGCGCAACAATCTATTCATATCGTTGTTGGAAATGATTACAGCTTTAAACTATGGGGTAGACCTTTTAAGCTTACCTCTGAAGCATACTATAAGCATTTAACAAATGTAAATCCGTATACACTAGAAAATGTAAGAATCCGGTATCGTGCTAGAAATAATGCTGAAGCCTTTGCATACGGGCTTGACCTTCGGTTAAATGGCGAGTTCGTTCCGGGTACCGAAAGCTGGGTGAGTTTTGGTTACCTAAAAACGGAAGAAAATATTGATGATCGCGGATACATTGCACGGCCTACCGACCAACGCTTAAAATTTGCTGTGCTATTTCAAGATTATGTACCTCGCCTACCCGATCTAAAAATGTATTTAAATATGGTCTATAATACAGGTTTACCTGGGGGAAGTCCTAGCTATGCAGACCCATATTTATTTCAAAATCGACTAAGAGATTATAAAAGGGCCGACCTGGGTATAAGCTATGTGCTAGCCGATGCGAATAAACAATTTGATAAAGGGCATTGGTTACATGCTTTTAAAGAATTGAATGTTGGCTTCGAAATATTCAATATTTTTGACGTTAGGAATTCGATTACGAATACTTGGGTACGAAATTCGTTTACAAGACAACAGTTTGCTATCCCCAATTTTATGACTCAGCGTGTTTTTAATGTTAAAGTAGGAATGCAATTTTGATAATGAAAAAGACTTTTGGTTTACTAATTGGTTTTGTTCTTGGCTCAGCATTGATGTTGGCTCAAGGAAAAAATTCATATGAAAGTCCTGATTTTGATGAGTTAACTGAAGAACATCAAACAATAGCAATCATTCCGTTTTTAACTTCTTTGAATTTAGAAGATGACATAAAAGCTGATCAGTTAGAAAAACTAGAAGAACAAGAAGGGTACGAAGCACAAAATGCCTTGGAATCTTATTTTTTGAGGCGCAATAACAAAAGAAAAGCTTTTGTGGTCGACTTCCAAAATGTAGGTGATACCAACAGAATCCTGCTAGACAATAATATTACTTATAATGACCTTGATATATATAGTCCGCAAGAACTATGTAAAATACTTAAAGTAGATGGTATTGTTAGTGGTAAACTTATTTTAAGTGCTTTAATCTCCGAAGGTATTGATGAGTCATTTGATTTGATTGCCTTTTTATCTGGTAAATCTGATTTCGGTAAGATTATTATTAAAACCAGTGATGGCAATACAGGAAGACTTTTGTGGCGTTATGAGCAGACTATTACCCGCAAAACGGGAAAAAACACCTTTGCTATTATTGAAAAAATGATGCGGAAAGCCAGTCGAAAATTCCCATATGACAAAGAGCGTATTAGAAAAAGAAAAAAATAGGTCGCTTACATTCTGCTAGCCCTTCCGTATGTCAAAAATCAGTATCGCTCTATTTCTATTCACTTGTCAATGTATCGTTGCCCAACAACATATTGTACCAAAAAATAAATTTTCGGTCGAACTATTTTCTGGAATTACGTCTGAGGCTAATGAGGGTTTTCCAAAAAGAAATCTTCAAATTGGCGGTTCTATTTCTTACGGTAGAGACCAAGGATTAACTGGTTCAGAATGGTCCTATTGGCTTGGTGGTGCCGCTACCGGAATTTCATTATCATATCAAAATCTTGGCAATAACGAATTAATAGGTAGTGCTTTCGCGCTAATGCCTTATTTTGAAATTCCTATTTTTAATAACGGTCAGGAAAACAAAAAACTTTGGCTCAAAACCGGGTTCGGGTTTTCATATATTAATAAGAAGTTCGACTCCGACTCTAATTTTTTCAACAAGGCGATCTCAACCAATATTAACTGGGCGTACCGGACTTCGATATCCTACCAACTTTATACAACAGAAAAAATTCAACTTAAAACTGCCATAAGTTATTTTCATCATTCTAATGGACATACCAGACTCCCTAATCAAGGCTTAAATTCTTTTTTGCTAAGTATAACATCTGATTTCTATGGGAAGTCGCCAAATGCCACTCAAGAAAAAACAAGTACCCGCGAACCCTCTAAATATCATTTTTATTCAATTCGAACAGGTCTTGGTATTAATACTTTGAGCACCTTGGTTGCCAATGAACAAAAACCGGTGTACGCCTTTGCAGCCAGTTATGGTTTTGTAAAAAATAACACCTTTAAGTTCGAGTTTGGAGCATATTATCGTTTCTATAAACAATACTATGATTTTATTAAAAGTGATGATGAGTTGGTGTTAGAACGTTTTGCATTCTTTAAAGAAAAACCCGGTTTAAATGCATCTAATTATGGGCTTTTTGCCGGCGCGGGCCTACTTTTAGGTCATGTTGGAGCCGACCTGCAAATAGGACTTAACGTTCATAAACCGTTTTATAAAGTAGATTGGTTAATTAATGAAGGAGAAGGTATTTATCAAAGCTCTTTTCATCGTTTAGGTGAATTAGATTGGTATTATGAAATCAAAAGAACCGTGATGAGCCGAATGGGACTTACAGCCTACCTCATCAATACCAAAAAAAATCCGAAACACAATATATACCTATCGGCACACTTAAATGCCAATTTAGGACAAGCCGATTTTAGCGAGTTGAGTTTGGGGTATATGCGGCGACTGGATTAATTCATGATCATAGACAAAGTAATGCTCAATCCCTAAATTCCAAACTAGCAAAGGAAAACAGACAACTATTAACTAAAACCGATTATCTCCATCTAGTAGATCACCTAATCCACCAAGAATACTTCCTTCACCTTTACTGTTTCCTCCTTTTGGCAATGATGACAAAATACGTCCAGCAAGCCTGCTAAAAGGAAGTGATTGAATATAGGCTGTACCTGGACCTTCAAGTCTTGCATAAAAAATACCTTCGCCACCAAAAATCTTATTTTTAATGCCTTTTATGTATTCTATATCGTAATCGACATCTTTGGTAAAACCGATTAGACAGCCCGTATCAATTTTTAATACTTCGCCTGCAAGTAGTTCCTTTTTTGCGGTAGTACCGCCAGCATGTACGAAAGCCATACCGTCACCTTCCAGCTTTTGCATGATAAACCCTTCACCACCAAATAACCCACGCCCAAGTTTCTTAGAGAATTCAATCCCAACGTTAACGCCTTTAGCAGCACATAAAAAAGCATCTTTTTGACAAATGAACTTCCCTCCAAATTCGGTTAAATCGATAGGAATAATTTTACCAGGATAAGGTGATGCAAAACTAACCTTGCGTTTACGACCATCTTGGTTTAAATAGGCAGTCATAAAAAGGCTTTCACCAGTTAAAACTCTTTTACCAGCAGAAAAAATCTTACCTAAAATACCTTTTTCCTGATTGGAGCCGTCCCCAAAAATGGTATCCATTTCGATACCACTCTCCATCATCATAAAACTGCCGGCTTCCGCAACAACCGCCTCTTGCGGATCGAGTTCAATTTCTACATATTGCATTTCTTCACCATAGATATGGTAGTCAATTTCGTGTGATGTCATAGTTGATTTTTTTTTGATTGAATATTGTTTTGACTAATAGGTGTTAACTTAGTCCTTTTTGTTACAGCCGCTTAAAAATAGTTGCAAGTTTGGGTAATGGGCATTAGGGATTAGGTCATAATTAAAAAATCCTGACGCTAAACTAACAACCGACAACCATCAACGAGCTATTTAACCCGCACCGTCCACTCAAAATTAAAAGTCGATACCACTACTCCATCTTCATTGACACCGACAGATTTCATCCAGATGGTTTGCCCTTCGCCTGTTTTAATAGTTGTAGAAATCGCTTCATCAATTAAATGCCCGTCATTGCATGTAAAAGTGATTCTGCCTGTAGCCTTTTTTGAAAAGTTCGCATTGTTATTTTGTACCAGCATCGAGATTTTTCGTCCGCTCTCTCTAATCGCAGCAGTTACCATCGCCCCAGTAGTCATTTCAGCAGCCATTCCCTGTACAGCCCAAAACATACTGTTAAATGGATTTTGATTAATCCACCGATGCTTTATTCTCACAACACAGGTTTTTTTATCAATACTTTTTACACGAACGCCACATAACCATGCGCTTGGTAATCGCATTGCGCTGAACAAATTGATATTTCTTGGAGTCATCTTCATAAGGCAGCTATTAACTCACCTAAAATAGCTAATAAAAAGATAGCAACTAATGTTAAATAATTCTTAAATTTAAGTACTATGTATTGCATAATACCTTTTTTTGGATATATATTTGCATTGATAAGTACTATATAGTACATTTCATCAATCAAAAAATGAACCGTTAATCATGGAATCATCCGTTAATCAACATCAACAAAATTTAGGTGCTATTATTCACCTCAGCACCTTTTCAAAGTATTTTATTCCCTTTGGTAATTTCATTTTACCATTGGTATTATGGTCCTCTAATAAAAAAGAATCTGCTTTCATAGATGAAAACGGAAAGAATGCGATTAACTTTCAGATTAGCTTATTACTTTATAGTATAGCCTTAGGAATTATCAGCGTACCCCTATTCTTTCATTTCTCTTTTGACATTTTTAATGTTTTTGATCTTGCTGAGCACAACACGCATGAATTTAAGGTTGCCAATTGGAGGGATGTTCGAGGTAATTTTTTACTGATCCTCGTAGTGTTACTTTTCAGTCTGGGATTATTCTTACTAGATATATTTTCTACTGTAATGGCTACTATTAAGGCAAACAAAGGAGAAGTGTATAACTATCGTTTTGCAATAAATTTTATAAAGTAGGTATAGCCATGAAAAAACAATACTACATAATCGTGCTGCTATTAGGTATTATTGGATTTAGCCATGCACAAGTCCATGAAAAGTCAGATCTATATAAAACTTTACAAGTGAAGGATAGCTTAGTGTTTAATGCAGCTTTTAGTACATGTGACACTACTTATCTCGAAAATATTTTTGTAGAAGACTTTGAATTTTACCATGATAAGGGTGGCATAACAATAGGTAGAGATACATTTTTGAAACCGTTGAGAGAAAGTTGTGAACGACGGGATATAAGCAAACCTCAACCGACAAAAAGAATACTAATACCAGGAAGTTTGAAGGTATTTCCTTTAAAGAAAAACGGAGTATTATATGGTGCGATCCAACATGGTGTACATAGTTTTTCATCCTTAAATAATGAGGGAGTCTATATCCCTGGAGACATTGCAAAATTCACTCATGTATGGATATTAGAAGGTTCAAAATGGAAAATAAAAAGAGAATTAAGTTACGATCATCAATTACAGCAATAAAGTATCTGGCCTCATCAACCATTATTTAAGGTACAGCTTTAATCAATCAAAAAACCTCTTGCTTCCTTCTCTTTAATTAGAGAAGGAACAAGGCAAGAGCCAAACAGTTTAATCTATTCAGCCTAAAAACTGAATAAATAAGCATCAAGCTATCATCATCAAATAGCATGTCGCTTATAAAAATCGAAAAGAACAGATGAAAATAGAAAACACAAAAGCACAAATGCGAAAAGGAGTGTTAGAGTATTGCATCTTATCAATCATTCAAGACGAAGATAAGTATGCATCAGAAATACTCGGCACACTTAAGGACGCAAAGATGCTGGTGGTAGAGGGAACAATTTACCCACTGTTAACCCGGCTTAAAAATGCGGGTTTATTAAATTACAGATGGGAAGAATCGACCTCGGGACCACCACGCAAATACTATCAACTGACAGAGATCGGACAAAAGTTTTTGACCGAGTTAAACCATACATGGCAAGAACTACATAACGCAGTAACTATCGTAACAAGCCAAAAAACAACAAGCAATGAATAAAACAGTCAACATAAATCTTGCAGGCACATTCTTTCACATTGATGAGGATGCCTATTTAAGGTTATCAAAATACTTAGAGTCGATAAAACGGTCATTCACTGATTCTCAGGGAAGAGATGAGATCGTACGCGACATCGAAGCCAGAATAGCTGAGCTATTCACTGAAAAAATGCAACATGACAAAATGGTGATAAGTACCAAACATGTTGATGAAGTAATTGAAATTATGGGAGAACCCGAAGATTATTTAGTAGACGATGATATTTTCGAGGACAGACCAAAACAGCGATCTACTTACCGTAGTGAATCCGGACCATCTAAAAAGTTGTACCGTGATACCGAAACGCAGTATATCAGTGGAGTTTCGTCAGGACTTGGCCATTATTTAGGCATTGATGCTATTTGGGTTCGTATTCTATGGGTCATTTTAGCCGCCAGTACAGGGGGTGGTATTATCCTGATTTATATCCTATTCTGGGCCATTGTACCAGAAGCAAAAAGCACCAGCGAAAAGCTGAGTATGCGGGGAAAGCCAGTTAACATCTCAAATATAGAACAAAAGATAAAAGAGGGTTTTGATGGTGTTACTGAAAAAGTGAAAAGTGTTGACTACGAATCTTACGGAAATAAGGTTAAAAGCAGTAGCCGTACATTTTTTGATGCCCTTGCTTCAATTTTTAAATTTGGCTTTAAAGTACTAGGAAAATTTATTGGCATTATCTTGCTAATTACAGGAGCTGCAACACTTATCGCATTAATCGTAGCCTTATTCGGTATCGGCACTTTCGATTTTATGGATGCAACTTGGATGGAGTATGTGGAAGCAGTGAATATTGGCGCTCCTTTATGGGTAGTTAGCGTATTATCAATTTTTGCCGTTGGAATTCCGTTCTTTTTTATATTCCTATTAGGGCTAAAACTATTGATAAGTAATTTGAAATCAATTGGTACACCTGCAAAACTCATACTACTTGGCTTATGGTTTGTTGCTGTGATCATTCTGGCCGTTTTAGGAATACGACAGGGGACAGAACGAGCGTACGAAGGAGATATTTCTAAAACAGAAACGCTCAATTTTACCGCTAATGATACGGTGTATGTACAAATGAATCCGAAGTTTAATGATTTCTATAATGAATACATTAATTATGATTTTAGCATTGAATATGACGAAGATGATAATCAGATAATTTATTCAAATGATGTCCAAATAACAGTACGTTCAACGGAAGATTCGAATGCAAGTTTACAGCTTACTAAAAGTGCTTATGGTAATAATCGACGCAATGCCAGAACGCATGCAGAGGCGATTAGATATTCATACAGCATAGAAAGTGACAAGTTAATATTCAATACATATTTAACAGCTGCTTTCGAAGAAAAATTCAGGGAGCAAGAAGTTGATATTATGTTGTATTTACCGGAAGGCACACATGTAATATTTGACAGAAAATTTGGGAGTTTCAGTAAAGACTATAGAGGTATCGATTACAAAAGAGCGTATGCCAACAAATTGCTAAAAGTTGAAAAAGACACCTTCAACTGTCAGGATTGCCCTGTTGAAGAAGGCGATGATAATGATTGGGAATACCGAGATCAAAGTAATTGGGACGAGGATCAGCAAGGTGTAAAAATCGACGAGAATGGCGTTAAGGTAAAGAAAGATAATTTCGATTTGGAGATCGATGAAGATGGTGTAAGGATGGAGACCAAAGAAACGAAGTTGAAGATCGATGAAAATGGTGCCGAATTGAAAACAGATTCAAAATGACAATCGGTCATTAAAAATTAACAGTTCAGATATTATAAATTCAAAAAATGCAAACCCGGATATACTTTTAACTCATCAATCAAAATAAATCAAACCTATATCAAATTAAGGGAGTCGAGAGAATATAAGTTCTCGGCTTCTCTTAAGGAGATTAAAAATCACTAATTATCAATCAAAATCAATAATCATGACACAATTAACAAAATTTCTATTAGGAGCTATCCTATCATTATTAGTAAGCTCATGTGCTTTCGACATTAACTTTGGAGAAGGGAAGCGCGGTAGTGGTAATGTGATTACCGAAGACAGAAATGCATCAGAAAACTTTACCCGTATTAGTGCCCAAGAAGGATTAGACGTGTATGTTACCCAAGGAGAAAACACATCAATATCTGTTGAAGCGGACGACAATATCATGGAACTTATCAGAACTGATATTGATAATGGAAAGCTTCGTATTCATGCTGAAGAGAACATTGGTCGTGCGACCAAAAAAGTTTTTGTTACACTACCTATAATTGAAGCTTTGGAGGCTTCTAGTGGGGCCGATTTAGTGACAAAAAATGAGATTAATGCAAATGAATTAAGGCTAAAAAGTAGCAGTGGTGCTGATTTGATAGTTAAAGTAAGTGCCAAGACCGTAGATGCTGATTCTAGTAGTGGAGCCGATATAAAACTATCTGGGGAAGCAAAAAAACTTATTGCCGAAGCGAGCAGCGGTTCAGATATTAGAGCTTCTAACTTCAATGTAGAAGATTGCGATGCCAGTGCGAGCAGTGGTTCTGATATTATGGTAAATGTTACCGGAAACCTAATCGCAGATGCCAGTAGTGGCGGAGATATTCGCTATAGCGGTTCGCCTAAAAATGTCTCTAAAAACAAATCTGCTTCCGGTAGCGTCAGTAAGCAGTAGCTTAACCAATAGCTAAATTATGAAAACCAAAACATTAGATAAACTACAATATGTATTTCCAATTATTGTACTTGTACTGTTCTGTAGTCAACTAGCATGGGATTATTATCATGATGGTGTACCAACACATTATTTACTTCATGATCCCAATTTACCAGGATTTTCAAACTGGTGGGGTTTAATTACTATTCCGCTTGGTGCTTTTTTTCTTATCTACCGAATAAGAAAAAGAATACACGCCAAAGGTTGGCAACTAGTCCCTTATAATAGTAGATTGCTTTTCATCCTAGGTTTACTTGTTGCAATTACCATTGCGGTAGGATTTAATTTAGAGTGGGCGTATTTACACTATGTAGCGTTTGCCTTAATTGGGAGTTCATTCTTTATTCCATTATACAAGTCCGAGTTTTTACTGGGCTTTACATTGGGCTTGGTATTTTCTTTTGGCTCTATATTACCCGTTATTATTGGCGCAGTATACGCCATTATTTTTGCAATTTGCTACTTAGTTATCCGAAAAGGTATTATCTGGCTTTTGTACCGACCAGAAAAAGTATAAGATATATATTAATTACAACCAACCATAGTTAGTTAGTGTTCCCCTTACAGTCTTTTTGTAAAGAAGGTAAGGGGTTTTTTAATGAATACAATTATGAAAATCAACATTAGTTTAGTGATTATTGCATTATTATTATTTGGATGCAAAAGCCAAAAAGGCGAATACGTTTGTAAACCATGTGATCAAGAATGTGATCTTTTAGCCTTCACAAAACCAGGGATTTGTCCTCATTGTAAAATGGATTTGATACCCAAAAGCGAAGCACCCACTTTTGAAGATATGATAACGAAGAATATCCAGATCAAAATGGGATCTGGCAACTTTGTAATAGAAGACTCCAAAAATCAAAAAAAACGCGCGATCAAGGTATTCTATCACAAACCAGAAAACTTTAAGCCTGATTCTAAAATATTAATGGTTATACCAGGTGCTGGTAGAAACGGCGACAGTTATAGGGATGCTTGGATCGAAGAATCTGAAAAATACGGTGTTCTGGTAGTAGCACTTCAATACCCTGAGATTTATTATGCATTTGAAGAATATCATCTTGGTGGATTAATAACCAACCCTAACTTACAAGAAAGTATCACTTATTCAGAAAACTCTAATCAGGTACATCTAGATGAGGACAATTTTAATTTTGAAATTAATACGAATTCAGAAACATGGATCTTTAATGATTTTGATCGCATTTTTGATTTAGTTGTTCATGCTACCAATTCTAACCAAACTCAATATGACATTTTTGGTCATTCAGCTGGTGGTCAGATATTGCATCGATTGGCTCTTTTCTATCCTAATAATAAAGCGAATTACATCTTAGCGGCTAATGCTGGTTTTTATACACTGCCCGATATGCAGTCCCCCCTCCCATTCGGTGTTAAGGGATCTAACTTAGTTGAAGAGAATCTTAAAACATCATTTAAAAACAAACTCGTTATATGTCTAGGCGCCTTGGATAATGAACATGAAACAAGGGGTACTTTACTTCGTTCTGAAACGGTTGACAAACAAGGACAAGGTAGGTTTTCTAGAGGACACTATTTTTTCCAGTATTCTAAAAAGCTTGCTAATAAAATGAATGCTCAGTTCAATTGGTCTACCTATATCGTGCCCAATTCTGGACATGATCACCAAAAAATGGGAAACGCCGTTGGGTATTTTCTTTATGCCAATACCGCTAAATAATTTTCATTAAAAAATGATGTACTTTTATTATACAATATCATTTTTTCATGCGTCTTCAACTAAAAAAGTACCGGCTTCAGCTTAAACATACCTTTAGAATTTCAAGAGAGTCACATGATTTTCAAGATTCGTTAATTGTTTGTTTAAATATAAACGGTAAGATGGGTTATGGTGAATCTACATCCAATCCTTATTACAAAATCACCCAAAGTTCTCTTGAAAATGAGATCAATGCGGTTAAAAATGAAATAGAATCACATGATTTTACGAATCCAGACACCTTTTACGAGTTTATAAATTCGCTGGCATTAACCAATTTTGCCAAATGCGCTTTAGATCTTGCGGCTAATGATCTTTACGGAAAGTTGTTGGATAAACCACTATACCAACTATGGGGTACGACCAATACTAAATACCCACTTACTAACTACACAATTGGGATAGCAGATATGACAACGATGGTGACCAAAATGAAGGAGCAAAAATGGCCCATTTATAAGATTAAATTAGGTACTGCAGATGATGTTGCCATTGTAACTGAATTGCGAAAACACACTGATGCAATTTTTCGTGTTGATGCCAATTGCGCTTGGTCGGCAGAAGAAACCATCCAGAACAGCTATCAATTAAAAGAACTAGGAGTTGAATTTATTGAACAACCCTTAAAAGCATCGAATTGGGAAGGAATGCGATCGGTTATGAATGCATCGCAGCTCCCCGTAATTGCTGATGAAAGCTGCATTGTTCCATCAGATGTCGCAAAGTGCCATGGCCACTTTCATGGTATTAATATCAAATTAACCAAATGTGGTGGACTTACCCCTGCGAGAAAAATGATCGCAGAAGCAAGAGCTCTAGGCCTAAAAGTTATGGTGGGTTGCATGACCGAATCTAGTGTGGGCATATCGGCAATAGCCCAATTAAGTCCTCAATTAGATTATGTAGATATGGATGGAGCCATGTTGTTAAAGGAAGATATAGCAATGGGAATACTGATCAACCAAGATGGAAGTCTTGTATTTCCTAATGTTGGCGGGAGCGGAATCAGGCTTTTATGAGAGGTTATAAACTTGATAGTGCCCCCGGGAGGGAAATAATCATCGATAAAGAAGCATACCTCTATTTCGGAGGAACCTCTTATTTAGGACTGCAAACATGTGTCAACTTTCAAGACATTTTAATTGATGCCATTAAAACCTATGGCACCAATCATGGTGCATCCCGAAAAGCGAATATTCAATTCGGTGTTTATGATGCTGCTGAAAAACTGCTTTCAGTGAACTGCAAGGCTGAACAGGCAGTAACCCTTAGCTCGGGATTTTTAGTCGGCCAACTAGTTGCAAGGTATTTTAATACTGATAATTATGAATGTTATTACGCGCCTAAGACTCATACTGCACTGCATCTTAGCGATTCTTTCAATCATCCTAATTATGATCAACTAGTTGAGGCAATTAAATACTCCGCTAAAACACCTGTTATATTTTGTGATTCGATTGATTTTTACGGAGCGAATTACCCTGATTTCAAGTGGCTTGATCGCATAGATCTTACAAACACCATATTGGTTGTCGATGATTCTCATGGAATTGGGCTTTTGGGAGATAATGGTGAAGGTATATATCACTATTTATCGCATTTAAGAGTAAAAGAGTTAGTGGTCTGCGCATCCCTAGGCAAGGGGTTCGGCTTACAAGGTGGAGTCATTTTAGGAAAAGAAAAAACCATCAATGAAATTAAAAAATCAGATTGGTATGCTGGGTCTAGCCCTATAAGTCCTGCATTTATGGCAACATACATTAATGCGCAAGTTATTTATAAGGAGAGACTTCAAAAACTAAAAAACCACATACAACTTTTTAAAGATGAACTAATAAGGACATCTATGTTTCGTTATATGCCGAACTACCCCACTTATAGTTTTCAGGATGAGGGCTTAATCAATCATCTTTATGAAAGTCGGGTAATCATTACGAACTTTCAATATCCAAATGAACACGCTCCGACCGTACATCGTATTGTACTCAGCGCACATCATACAACAAATGACATCAAAAAAATAACCGCAATAATCAATGATTATTACGGTTAAAAATTATCTTATTTTATATAAAGCTAACCATTACTAAGCTTCAACTGCGCTTTCAACTTCAGAAAGATAACGTTCTGCATCAAGAGCAGCCATACAACCTGTTCCTGCTGCGGTAACCGCTTGACGATAGTCTTTATCTTGCACATCACCTGAAGCGAAAACTCCAGGTTTATTTGTTTTTGTGGTCTTTCCTTCCGTTAATACATAACCCGTATCATCCATATCTAACTGACCTTTAAAAATATCAGTATTTGGTTTGTGTCCGATAGCGATAAACAGTCCTGTAATTTCAATTTCTTCTTTCGCTCCTGTTTGATTATTTACCATTCGTAAACCTTCAACTACCTGCTCTCCTAATACTTCGTCAATCTCAGTATTATATCTTAAATCAATATTCGATGCTGCGGTTACTCGGTGCTGCATTGCTTTACTAGCTCGCATATGATCTTTACGAACCAGCATGGTCACCTTATTACATATTTTGGAAAGATAGGTTGCTTCTTCAGCAGCCGTATCACCACCACCAACAATAGCTACATCTTGACCTTTATAGAAAAAACCATCGCATACAGCGCAGGCAGATACGCCACCACCGCGAAGACGTTGTTCACTTTCTAAGCCTAAATATTTTGCTGAAGCTCCAGTTGAAATAATAACCGTTTCAGCTTCAATATGCTTGTTACCATCAACGACGATTTTATGAATACCTCCTTCTTCATCACTAAAATCGACCTCGGTTACCATTCCTATTCTTACTTCCGTACCAAAGCGTTCAGCTTGCTGCTGTAATTGCACCATCATCGTTGGTCCATCAATTCCTTCTGGGTATCCAGGAAAATTATCAACCTCTGTAGTTGTTGTCAACTGTCCTCCAGGCTCCATACCAGTATAAACTACCGGTTTCATATCAGCTCTTGCTGCATATATTGCTGCCGTGTAACCTGCTGGTCCACTTCCTATTATTAGACATTTTATTCTTTCGACTGTATCAGACATAATTATTCTTCTTTATAAAACAAAAGTAGGTTTTTTGATCAAAAACTTACAGTCTATTTATCAACATTCAAAATGACATAATTTGAATTTTTTATCGGTTAAAAAGGAAGCCAAAAAACGTGATTTTTTAAAGTCACTGAATCAAAAAATCAGGTTATGACTATTTATTTTGTATCTTGTATAAGGCTATTAATTAGATTTTTAACCTTAAAATACCTTAAGAAATGAAAGCACTTTCTCTTTTTGCGATGGCCTTTTTTCTATTTATTTCTTGTAACCAGAAAAAAGAAGTTGAAACCCCCTTACCTGAAGTAGATGTTAATAATGAAAATGCACTAACTATGGAAGGTACTTGGGAACTCGTTAATTACTACGACTATGATGGTACTGACATCACTGATACTGTTCCTATGGCTGAAGGTTATAGACAAGTCAAAATATATAGCGGTGACAAAGTAATGTGGTCTCGCAAGGTTCCTAT
The DNA here is from genome assembly GCF_046524175.1 of Spongiivirga sp. MCCC 1A20706. NCBI lineage: Bacteria > Pseudomonadati > Bacteroidota > Flavobacteriia > Flavobacteriales > Flavobacteriaceae > Spongiivirga > Spongiivirga sp. MCCC 1A20706. Next base: position 209,050 of record NZ_JBEFZF010000001.1, on the reverse strand, counting down.
GGATTCAATAGAATACTATGGCTATGGAACCTATTCTGCGTCTGAAGATGAATTGATTGAAACTTTGGACTACGGATCTGCATCAATGTTAAGAATAATAGATACCATGCGTGTTTTTTCTTTCGAGTTACAACTAAAGCCTGATACCTTTACTCAAATAACAATTGATGATGAAGGAAATAGAATAACATCTGAAAATTATATCCGGATCAACTAGTTGTTAATTGTCTTGTTCACATAATTTAATCGTTGCTATTGAAATATTTGTTCAGATAATTAATTTAGCAACGATTTTTATTATCTACTTATGAAAAAGACTATTACACTTTGTCTCTTATTAACGTGTTCGACTTTGCTATTTGCCCAAAGTAAAAAGGAATTGATCAAAGAAAAGGAGACGTTAAAAATGCAGTTAGACAGCGTTACGAATGAGTTGTATACTGTAAAACGAAAAGTAAGCACTGCCGAGGTTAAAGCTGATTCCTTTAAGGCCCAGGTAGAAGATTTGAAAAACACCAATGCAACTTTGCTAAGCAATATTGAAAGCTTTACCGCACTCTCGAACCAAAAATCGGCTAATTTGGAACAATCATTAGAGAGTATGAAGGCAAAAGACATGCAGCTAGAAGCAATTAACAAGTCAATTTATACTAGAGACTCAATCGTTCTTGTAATGGTCACCAAACTAAACAAGGCATTACAAAATGTACAAGGATCTAGTGCTGCAGTAACATCAGGAAACGGCAATGTTGTCGTTACATTCAATAATGATTTTCTATTTGATGATAAAGGCATTAAACCAACGGCTGACTCAACTGTTGAACAGATTGCAGTAGTACTACAAAACGAAAAGAACACCGATATTTTAATTGAGAGTCAAGTTGAAGTTTCTGATTCGCTTACCAAAGGAAAAAATTGGATGGCTAGCATTAGGAAGGCTTCCTATTTAGGGAACCGTTTAGTCAATAAAAATGAACTTAGTCTTATGGGACTTCGTGGGTTTACTAGTGAAAGTATGAATATTGATGCACCAATGGTTACCAGATTGGTACTATTACCGCAACTGGTTCGCTTTTATGATGATACAAAATCCATTTTAAAAAATTAGTTTTAGTCAAGGGCAAATAAATTATTAATACTATATTTGCAGCCGAAAAAATAATATCAGAATTACTTCTCAAATTGAAGTAATCTATTTATTTTATAAACGTAGTGATTCTAAGGTCCGCGCATTAGCTGGCCCCTCTTTAAAATATTGAGTTAGAATTTGCCTGCCCGCCGGCTGGCTCTTTCGCTAAAAATGTCTACCAGACATTTTCTTAACGCTCAGCCCGGTCGCGTAGCTCAGCTGGATAGAGCATCTGCCTTCTAAGCAGACGGTCACAGGTTCGAATCCTGTCGCGATCACGAATAAATGAAAAGCAAGCAAAATAATAAAGCTTGCTTTTTTATTTTGTGAGGTTTTTATTTTCAAAGCGGAACGCTTTGGATATTCAATCCTGTCGCGATCACAAATAAATGCAAAGCCTGCAATTTATGCAGGCTTTTTATTTTTCGGAAAATTCAAAACAGCTGCTTTGATGATTTGAAGGAAAATAGAAAGTACATAGCAAAAGCTATGCAGCTTTTCATTTTCAAAATGGAATGCAAAGGAAAACCGAAGGTAATCCTGTCCTCAAGTAAATTCTTCGCTACCATTTTAAAATGTAATTTCCCATTGGAAGAGAGTAATATCTTCTTAATCGAATATTACTGGTTAAACAAGCTAACGAATCCGCTTTTATATCTCAAAACAACAACTACACAGGACATGTTGCGATCACTGATTTATACAGATTAGTTGTTGTATATTTATAAAAAGGGCACAGTGAAAATTCTTTTCTGCTTCTAAACACTAGAAAGATGTATTCGCTTTATGATCGAAATGGTTCATCTAGGTCGTATTAAAATGCCAGTACCAATAACAGGAACACAAATGCAGAGTAAAGATCCTAAAACGTTTATTCTGGGATCTATAAAATTAAAAGCAAATGAGAAAATTCATTTTAATATTTACGCTCATTTTATATTCTTGTATTGAACAAATTGATGTAGGACCTGAGTTAAACTCTGTTTTACAATTAAAAGGAGCTTTAGTCGTAGAGGCAAACATTACCAACTTAGAAAAGCGGCATCAGGTTTTTTTAAGTCGCGTAAGGCGTATTGAAAGTGATAGTACCGTTAACGTTACTGAAGATTTAATTTTTAACCCAAATACTCCTATTTCCAACTTAACTATAAATGGATTGGGAGTTGATTTTGAAAGTAACGCAAATGTGAAATTAGTTTCTGACAATGGTTTAGAATTCGACTTTGAAGAAGTCCAGGATGGCACATATCAATCTAGTGAAATATTTGCGGTTCAACCCAATATAGAGTACCAACTCTTGATACGTACAGAAGATGGCGAGGAATATCTATCTGAAAAAAAAGAGATTGTTGGTTACACAAATATCGATAACATGTATGCCGAAAGAATAATCAATGACAACGGCAAGGAAGGAATAGGGATTTTCATTGATGCTAGCCACTCAAACAGCGACAGCCCCTACTTTAGATACATTTTTGATGAAACATATAAAATAATTGCTCCCAACTGGACTCCTTTTGAGTTTGAAATAATTCAGGAAGAATTTGAAGTTTTACCAGATGGTGAAGTACGATACCCGGATGTCAGACTGGTGCCCCGGGCTCGTGAAGAAATGATCTGCTATCGTACCGATCCTTCTCGTCAGATTATTTTGTCTAATACGCTTGGCCTAGAAGAACCCAAACTTGAGAGGTTTTTGGTACGATTTATCCCAAGAGATAATCCTATTTTATCGCATCGGTACAGTATTTTAATACAACAATTTGGCATATCAAGAGAATCTTATACATTCTATGAAAATCTAAAGAAGTTTTCTTCGAGTAGTTTAGTGTTTAGCCAAATACAACCTGGTCTACTTGAAGGAAACATTAGACATATAAATGGAGACAGCAAGGCTGTTGGATATTTTGATATTGCAACTGAGATAACACAACGTATATATTTTAACTACACAGACTTTTTTGCAGGGGAAGATTTACCGCCCTATTTCGGAACAGTAATTTGTGATAGGCTTTTAAGCCCTCCCCTAGAGAACCCTAACAGAGATGGCCCGCCAGCACTGAACTGCCCACAACCGCTGGTTCCGAGAATAAATTTAGGTCTGGTAGAATATTTAGAAGTTAATGGTTCGCCAGGTCAATGCGAAGGCCCTTATTTTGTAACACCGACGATTTGCGGAGATTGTAATGTGATTGGAAGCAACGTTGCTCCTGCATTTTGGACAGAAGATTAAATCAGGAGAAAATGCCATGAATTCTTGTAAAGCTTCTTGCTGAACACTAGTAACCAATTTTTTTATTACCATTAATATGAGAAATCTATTACTTCGCAGCTAAATAGTTATGAGGTTGCCATAATATTTGGGGACTGGTCAAAAATTGACTAGCTAAGATGAATAAATATTTTTAAGATAACCTCATAATTATTTGATTTTAAAAAAGCCGCGCCCTTTTGGCGCGGCTTTTTTAAAATCAATTTCTACTCAGTAGGCTTTAGTCCCTTATTAGGTACTTTTTAGAAAAATAGTATTCCAACCTTAAGGACTATAAGAAATTACCCTCTGCATCACTTTTTACTCTTAGTTTTTTGTCTCCATTAACCAACTTGATCTTATACGTTTTTTTTGCTCCTTTCTTGTTTTCGTAGGTCACCTTGTAAACATCTTTTTCAATGGTCCATCCTGGAAAACGTTTTACCAGCGCTTTTCGAACGTCCTGTGGTAAATTGATATCTCTAAACCTTTCTATTGTCCTAATTATCTTTCCATCTTTATCATATGCGGCTACAATTTTACCATCCGGAATATAAAAAGATACCGTATAATAATCATACTCGTCATTATAGATATCTGAGTTTTTTAAATCAAAATTAGCTACTTTTCGCTCTAATAATTTAACAGGCAAGGCAGCATCTTTTGTTCCTACTTGATTTACATACTTATAGTTTACTGCGGTTACTAACACTTCGGCCAGTTTTTCTTCTTTAACAACCTGGCAATAAGCATTTCCAACAAATACAATAGCTGCTAAAGCAATTATTATTTTTTTCATGATATACTTTTTTAGTTCATACAAATTTTATCTGAAAATCAAGCTAAAGTTATCTGGTTGCAATAGCGTGCAAAATGACACTAATCAACTAGTCGTCATTTACACTTAGGTGTCATTGATCTAGATCATTTTCAGTTTGAACCATACTATCTAGTTTTGAGCAATCAAAGGGATTATTAATTAAAAATTAAACGAAGATGACACTACTAAAAACTAGAAGAAGAAGACGGCCTTGGAGAAGTTTGATGAACTCCGAATTCATTGATATGGATGACTTTTTTGAAGACAGTTTTTGGCTTCAAACAAAAGGTTCTCCTGCATTAAATATTAAAGAAACGGATGACCATTTTGAAATAGAATTGGCTGCTCCGGGGTTTTCGAAAAAGGATTTTGAGGTAACTATTGATGATCAAAATTTGAACATAACCGCAAAAAGATCTACTGAAAAGGAAGAAAAAGATGACGCATATACTAGAAAAGAGTTTAGTTATGATAGTTTTGAACGATCACTTGTACTTCCCGAAAGTGTAAAGCAAGAAAAAGTTACCGCTACTTACAAAAACGGTATTCTACATTTTGACCTTGCCAAAAAAGAAAGTGCTCAAAAGCATCAACATAAAGTAATTGAAATACAATAGTTTTATTCTTTTAAAAAGAGGAGTCTAACATTGGGGTTGGGCTCCTCTTTTATTATATCATCTAACCGGTTTCTCATTTTAGTATACGGTGTTTACAATTGATTAAGAACGACCAATTATGACCAAAGTCATAGGAATGGTTTGTTACTGAATATATATTTGGTTGGTTTTACTAACCAATCGAGCTATCCAAACAAAAATGATATTATAAGTACCAGTATTTAAGTTAACAGATACATCATGATTTAGATGAGATTGTAATCCCAACCAAATGAACGAAGTCGCCGTAAATAGTGACGTTTATAAGACCATTTTTCAAACTGCAACACAAGGAATATTTGTGGTTGATGAGATGGGTATTATTTTACAATCAAATCCAGCTTCAGAAAAAATGTTTGGATATGGTAAGAATGAACTTCTAGGCTTATCTATTGAACAGCTGATCCCACAAGAACTACGCTTAAGACATAAAAATCAACGGAAATTATATATGTCCAATCCTAAATCTCGTGCCATGGGTATTGGACTAGAATTGCAAGGAGTAAGAAAAAACGGCGAGCTATTTTCTATTGATGTAAGCCTTAGTCCTACAACCATAGACAATAAACCAACTGCAATAGCCTTTACAATAGATACTACTGAGCTCAAAAGAAAAGAACTCCTACAAAATTCTATTCAGTGTAGCCTAGAAATGATCACACTGCATAAACCCTTAAGAAGCATTTGTAATCAAATTTGTACCATATTTGATAGCTATGTCAAGCATTGTACATGCGCCGTTTTAGTGCTTGATCCTAAGCAAAACCTATTATACAATATATCAGGGGCAACGTTTCCAAATAAGATTAACAAAACGATTGATGGAATAACAATAAATAGTGGAAATAGTTGTAACTGCGCCTGTACAAGGGCTGCTTTGTTTAAAGAAGAAACAATCAATACCAATATCAAAGGAGACTATTCATGTAGGGCGTTTACGCAACCATTACATGAAGACAACATTATGGCTACTTGGTCGTATCCTATTGTTACAACCACTAATGATTTATTGGGTGTATTTACGGCTTATTGTACAGAAAAAAGGGAACCTAATGGCAAAGAGAAAGCCTTAATAGCGGATTTAATAAAGCTTATAAGTATAGCTATTGAGCAGTTTAACACAAATAACGAACTACAATTAAATAGAGAACGACTGCAAAGTTATTCAAATAAATTAGAAGAAACTGTAAAAATAAGAACCCAGGAGGTCGCTGCCACAGTGCAAAAATTGGTAGAATCGAATTTAGAATTAGAAGATCAAATAGCGCTGGCCAAAATGGCAAAAAATGAGACCATTGCGAATCAGACAATACTTAATGCTATCGGGAGTAATTTTCCCAAGGGTATCATGATCGTTGTTGATAAAAATAATTTCATTGTATTTGCAGAAGGCGAAGATTTAGAAGAAATAGGGTTTGAAAAAAATGAACTTTTAGGATTGAAAATTGATGAGCTTATTCAATTTAGAGCTTCGGAGCTATTAAGGATTCAAGAAAACGTCAAAAATACACTAGAGGGGCAGCATTTATCATTTCAAACCACCTACAAAAACAAAACCTATTCAGTAAACTCTACACCCCTATTCAATAAAGAAAATATTATCGCAGCATTATTTGTTTACAATGATATCTCTTCCCAAAAAGAAATTGAATTGGAAATTCTTGAAGCACTGAGAAAAGAACAGGAATTAAGTGAATTAAAATCAAGATTCATCTCTATGGCATCTCATGAATTTAGAACTCCACTAAGTGCTATTTTGTCTTCAGCTGATTTGCTGGAAAAATTGAGCCAGTTAGGAGTTGATGAGGGCCGATCAAAATACTTAAGACGAATTAAATCTAATGTTAAAACCTTAATGAGCATACTGAACGATTTTCTATCTCTTAGTAAACTTGAAGAAGGGAAGATCATCGTTAAACCGGAGAAAATTGAAATAATTTCATTTATAAAACAATTGACTGAAGAGATCTCAGCAACCAAAAAAAACGATCAAGTGATTACTATAGATAAAAAAGTAGATCATCTTGATGCCTACATTGATAAAAAACTTTTAAGAAATATCTACATCAACTTGATCTCAAACGCTATTAAATACTCTAAAGCGCATTCTGAAATTAATATTAGCATAGCGAAAAAAAGAGAGATGTTAGTTTTAAAAGTTATCGATCAGGGTATGGGCATTCCGAAAAAAGAGCAAGCAAACTTGTTTAAACGTTTTTTTAGAGCCGAAAATGCCGCAAATACCCAAGGTACGGGTTTAGGTCTGTTTCTTGTGAAAAATTACGTTACTATACTGGAAGGAACCATCAGTTTCATTAGTAAACTAAATGTTGGCACCACTTTTATAGTTGAATTACCAATAAACCAAAAGCCATGAAAAAAATATTAATAATTGAAGACAATGTTGATGTTCGTGAGAATACCGCGGACATTTTAAAACTGGAAGGATTTGATGCCATCACAGCAACCAATGGTAAAGAGGGCGTACAAATGGCAATTCAACTTCAACCAGACTTAATAATCTGTGATATAATGATGCCATTAATGGATGGATACGAAGTATTAGAATATCTAAGTAATCGCCCTGACAGTGGAAGTATTCCCTTCATTTTCCTGTCTGCTAAGTCGGAAAAAAGCGATTTAAGAAAGGGTATGAATCTTGGTGCGGACGATTATCTCACAAAACCTTTTGAAGCTAGTGATCTTTTAAATGCAATTAACTGCAGGTTGGAGAAAAATGCATTTCTAAAAAGAGAATTTGAAAAAAATCTGGATGGAATACATGCTTTTCTAAAAGAGGCATCTGATTTACTTGGAGAAAAAATACTTCCCAAGAAGTACGATACTGAAGTTTATCAAAGAAATGAAGAGGTTTACCAGGAAGGACATCCTTCAAATAATCTATACTTTATAAAAAGTGGTAGCCTAAAAACTTATAAAACTACTGAAACCGGAAAAGAATTCATTACAGGAATGTATGGCCCTGGAAAGTTTGTTGGTCAGTTATCCATATTAAGTAAAAATGAATCTTATTTAGAAACGGCATCAGCCTTAGAAGCATTAGAGATATTTAAAATTCCAAAATCAGATTTCCTCAAGCTAATAAGCGAAGATCCTATTGTCTCAAAGAAGTTCATTAACATTATTTCAAATGATTTAGTTGAAGTTCAAGAACAACTAATTAACATGGCATTTACCCCTGTTAGACAAAGGGCTGCCAGAACATTGTTAGAACTTGAAGAAAAGGGTATTTTGAAATATGAAGACGACAAAGGTCCGGGAATACCACGAGAAGATTTCGCTGGTCTTATTGGTACCGCTACTGAAACTGCTGTAAGAGCCTTATCGCAGTTTAGAAGTGAAGGATTGATAAAAATGGGTGCCTTAAGGAAGATTATTATTCTTGACAAAGAAAAACTGCGACGTATAGCTGATTATAATATGGCATATTGATCAAATGAGTGCAAAGCACTAATTAATTTACCCAGTTAGAAAATGAGGTTAGTTGACTGAAATCAATTACAAAAAACATGCTCGATATTAAATTTACATTTTGTAAATGATGTAATTAAATCAGCATTTGGCATCATGGCTGCAATTCCAATAAATAAGAAGGAAAAAAGCATAATCATAAAAATATATGATACAATAGCCCAAATTGAGCATGCCCTTTCAACTCTTACTCAAAATGAAGATAGCGCACTTAACACTTCAATTTTAGGTAGGATTGCTATATCTGAGACTGAGAACCTTAAATTTAAAGCATCAATAGAAAAAGAAAAACAACGTTGGCATAGTATTCTACAATCCGATGGGCCTTTTCAATATTACAATACTCCAGAAATAGGAATTCTATTTTCGGTTGGACCTATATTCAAAATTTTGTCGAATAGAGTAAATAGTAAAGCCATCGCAGAACTTTCAAATGGTATTTATGGTGTTTTGAGAGGTCTAGGAGCATCTGAATTCCAAGCAACAACGTACATTCGGGCATTACAAAATGATCGTTACATTCTAATTCAAAGAGAAAGTCTTAACGGTATCGACAACAACTATTTTTCTACTCTTTATGAAGGATGAATGTCAGCACCACAATCGGTTATGTCCACTTCAAAAAGCGGTATTAAGGTTAGCTAGCTGATCGTTTTTAAGATGATCTTTGTCATTTGGATTTTGATGCTATTGCGTTACTTTTCCTATGCATAAATATATAATCATGACATCTAGAAAAGACGACAGAAGCATGTGGGCAATTGGCGGTTCTACCATAATAGGGGTTGGTATTGGGTTAATTTTTGTCCACTCATCTCCCATTTTGATGACTGCCTCAATTTTAATTGGAGTCGGGTTTGGGTTAATTATAACTTCCTGTATTTCAATTAAAAACAAAAGTTAATATAACCAACAATGGGCGATACAATTAAAAAGTTAAACGACACCAAAGAAATATTTAAAAAGTGTGGTAGTTGTTCGAGAACTTTTGCACACTTGTTGAACAGAGAATTTGGTGAAACCAAAAAAGAAGAAGAAATCGCTTTAAATCCGTTAGCAGGTGGTATTATGAATCAAGGCTATCAATGTGGAATGCTTTGGGGTACTGCTCTAGCCATTGGCGCTGAGTCATATCGTAGATTCAAAAATCCGGAAAGAGCGATGTATGTGACCATTATGGCAACACAATCAACAATACAGTCATTCATTAAAAAATCGGGTGCAACAAATTGTAAAGATCTTATTGGTTATGACCTTACCAAATTCATAGGAATGACAACATTCATGATTAAAACAACTTTGAAAGGTATGAATAACTCATACTGCTTTAACCTTGCTGAAACATGGGCCCCAGAAGCTATAGAAACTGCCCAAAAAGCATTGTCGCAAGAGTATATCGAAATCTCGAAGCCGGTAAAAAGTTGTGCAACACAAGTAGTACAACAAATGGGCGGTGATGATGAGCAATCCATTATGGTAGCTGGTTTTGCAGGAGGTTTAGGACTAACCGGTAATGCATGTGGTGCTTTAAGTGCCGCCATTTGGAAAAGAATGCTTGATTGGTGCCGGGATAATCCTGGAAAGAATCCCCCATTTTTTAATAACTCCCAAGCAAAAAAAATCCTGAAAAAATTCAAAGAAATTACAAATGGCAAAATGCTGTGTAGTGAAATATGTGTTAGAAAAATAGCGTCTATTGAAAACCATGTCAATTACCTTAATGGTGGTGGGTGCAGCGAACTTATAAATGAACTAGCGGCAATTTAATTGGTTTATATGAGATCGGTATTTACTAGCAATCCATTCTGAAAGTTAAAATACAATCGCGAATATTATGCAAAAAGTCGTTATTTATACTATAATTCTGCTTACATGCCAACAGGCGAGTACACAGGAAAAATGGGGTGTACATTTTAAACCAAGTATGAATTTTGTGACGGAAGATTTAGATATTTTGGACTCACAGGTGGGCTTTGGATTTGAATTTGACATATCCTACAAATTCATAGATTATTTTGAAGCTTACGCTGGTTGGAATTGGAATTCTTTTAAGATAACAACCGATGAAACCAATAGAAATGATCTCAATACTTTTGGTTACACGTTTGGGCTACATTTTATTCATCCTGCTAAATCAACCAACCTTTCATACTTTGCTCAAATTGGCGGTGTTTATAACATCATGAGATTAGAAAATGAAAATGGCAGAACGGTTGCAGAATCAGATAATGGACTTGGCTGGGAAATTGCAGCAGGAGTAGAAATTGCTTTGGGAAGCAGTACTTGGCATCTAAGGCCACAAATTGGCTTTAGATCATTTTCAAGAGATTTAGTCATCAATAATTTAAATTCTCAAATACAATTAAACCATATTTTTCTTAGTAACGGTTTGATAAAACGATTCTGAACAATCACAACATAATAACAATGAAAAACAAATGGAAAAACCTCTTAATAGCGTTACTGGCTTTTCTTGGGTTAGGTGCGGTTTATGGCGGGTCACTATTAATTATATCACCCTCCGGTAAACTATTGGGCATGCCCATTTACCTTTTAGAATCAACACCTTTTAATAATTTCTTAATTCCTGGGATTTTTTTATTTGTAATTAACGGGATTGCCCCCTTATTGTTAATTATTGCATTTATAAAGAAACCCGATTCAACACTGGCAGAACGTTTAAATATATTTAGTGATATGCATTGGTCTTGGTCATTTATTATCTATCAGGCAATCGTATTAATTTTATGGATACAGATACAATTAAACCTTATTCAAGGAATTAGTGTTGTGCACACATTTTATATAGTCTTGGCCATAATAATCTTACTAATAGCCTTACAACCCTCGATAAAAAAAGAATATCGGATGTAAAGATTGATCATTATCATTTACTGTGGCTAAACTGATAACTAGTTTTGTACAAACATCTGGTTATGAAAACAATTATCCATGCTACTGATTTTTCGGACAACTCTATTAGCGCATTGAAATATGCACATTCACTCTCCAAAAAATTGGATGCAAAATTACGGGTTATTCATGTTTTTTCACTCCATGCTATACCTGGAATTCGTTTTAATCCTACTGACATACAATTAAATACTAATATCATGAAGGATTTCGAAGCAAAAATTCTAGATCTATGCAAGCGTACTCTTGGTGATGATATTAAAAATGTGGAAGTTGAGGCTATCGAAAATAGCTCGATAGTCAAAGGAATTCTTGGAAAAATTACGGAGATAAAACCCTTGCTCTTAGTATTAGGAATGAAAGGCCAAAGCGTGTTTAAAGATTTAATTATGGGGAATACAACACGGCATTTAATTGAAAAATCGAATTGCCCCTTACTTGCGGTGCCAGACGATTATAATACAATGGGAGATATTAGTACTATTATTTACGCAACAGATTTTCAATCTAAAGATGGAAATGCAATCGCTCAACTAAGCGAACTAGCGAGGGTATTTATGGCCGAAATCAAGGTAGTGCATTTTTCAAAAAAAAATCATCCTGAAAACGAACATAAAATGAGAAGGCTTAAAGCTGAATTATCAGAAAAAACAAAATATAACAAAATTAAGTTCGAGGTAGTTGTAGCGGATAATTCATTCTATGCAATTAATGCTTATCTGAGAAAAACAGGAGCCAATTTATTGGCTATGCTAGAAAAAGAAAAAGTTGGTTTCATTAAAAAAATAATTCATGAGAACCTAGTCCAAAAAATGAACGTTTTGGGTAGTACACCCTTGCTCAGCTATAACGAAAGTAGCTATTAATTAGTCTCTAACTCAATAAACGTGATCTCTGGACGCATACCCAATCTGCCGGGAAAACCCAACCATCCTAAACCTCGATTAACGTACAAATATTGCTGTTCAATATTGTAAAGACCCGCCCAATACTCATATTTATATTTAATAGGGCTCCACTTTTTAGTTTTTAGATTTATCCCCGCCTGCATACCATGCGTATGTCCGGATAGGGTTAAATCTATATTAGTCTTAAGTACAACTTCTTCTTTCCAGTGGGAAGGATCATGAGATAGCAAAATCTTAAAGCCAACTTCATTAACGTTTTTTAGAGCAATCGTCAGATCTCCATATTGTTTAAATGGCGGACTTCCCCAGTTCTCAACGCCAACAATAGCAATATGTTCATTATTATTATCAAGAATTACTGCTTCATTTAACAAAATTCTAAAGCCAATCTCATTAATAAAAATCTTGATCGCATTAAAATTATCTTGCTTATCCTCTTCGGAAGACCATTCACTGTAATCACCATAATCATGATTTCCAAGGACTGCATATTTTCCTTTTTTGGCTTTTAACTGATCAAAAGTAGATTTCCAACCTCTTAGCTCCCATGCAAAATTATTTACCAAATCGCCTGTAAAGAAAATAAGGTCTGGCTCTAAATGGTTAATCATCCTGACTGCCCGGTCAAAAATATGATAGCGTGAATTGAAACTTCCCAGATGAATATCTGATACCTGAACAATTCGTAAGCCATGAAAATGCTTTGGCAGATTGTCAAAACCTAATCGAACACGATGGACTTTAAATCGATACAGTGAGCGGAAAATACTATAAACAATTACGAAAAAAGGCAAAAAACCCGATAATAACCCCAATAGCGGTACTACTATCAATGATTCAGTATCTGAAAAAACATAGTTTGTGGCATAAAGTGTTGTAACTACAATAACAAAAATAAATTTTGGAATAAATGACGAAACTGTCAGTCCGTATATCGATGAGATCAAACGTTGCCTTCGTTTGGGAGATATACTTTCTATTCTAATCTTAAGCACTAAAATAGCAGTAACAAGACCAATGGTAAAAATCCAAAATAGTATGTTGATTAGCATATTAAACAAAGAGGAAACTACAAGCTGAGTAATAGATTGTAACCAATAAAAAGTGATAACATCTAGTGTTAATATCGCAAGACAGAGTACTATAATCACAACAATCGAATAAGATCGCATTGTCAAATATTTATGAAATAAAAAAGGACATACTATTGTTTAAATAGCATATCCGCTTTTCGGTTTTATAACAAATAAAGTGGTTTCTAAAAAAGCAAATTTAACAACAGTAAAAGAAGGCCATAGGCCAAAGCAAAACATATAAAAACCACATAAAGCACTCCTAGAGATCTGTTTTCCATTTTTGTTTAGTTTAAGTTGTTTCGAAAATTCAACTCTAAAAATATGGGTTCATTACGGGTTTTAAAATGACAATTATCAATCCAAGCTGAGATACAATAATCTACAAGTTATTGGTTTTGACTAAGATCATTCTAGTTTTTACCTGCTCTTACTACCTTAATTCAGCTAAATACAAAAGTGTCAATTATGAAAACTTATCTCAATTTATTATTCTTATTAATACCGCTGCTGCTAACCAGTCAAATTGAAACCAATGATGAGATCATCATCAACAAAACTAAACAAGATGATATATACCTTGCTGGTGAAAAAGTAAAAATTAAGGCCTTAGTTAATGGGGACGCCGTTGCTGCTGCTGGAGAAATTATAGTCAAAGATTCAATCAATGGTGATTTGATAATTGCTGGTGGCGAATTAAGAATAGAAGGTCATATTTCTGATGATATACGAGCTGCTGGTGGAACACTCATAATAGATGCTATTGTGGACGATGATATTATCATTGCTGGCGGAGATATTACCATTACCGAAGACGCAATAATTAAGGGTAATTTAATTGCTTTCTCTGGAAGAGTGAAGTTTTATGGCACTGTAAAAGGTACCGCTAAAATAACTGGTGGTGAAGTAGATCTTCAAGGTGACATAGAACAAGATCTGGTATTAAAAGGGGGTGATGTACTCATTAATGGTCAAATTAAAGGTAAATCAACACTTATAGTAGAGGAGCTTGAAATTGGCGAAAAAGCTAAGTTTTACGGCAATATACAGTATTGGTCAGATAATGAAACCGTTGATTTTGGAGAATCTTTAGTAAATGTCAAAGCAAGCTATGATGAAGCATTAGCTTTTGAAAACAGCGAATTTTCATTGCAGTTATTTGGAGTACCCAAACTAGGTTCTTGGGTGTTCTATTTGGTATCTGCATTCTTAATAATTACGCTGCTTAATATACTTTTCAAAACAAAATTTAGCGAGGCAGCAACCCATTTGAATACTAATATTACTAAAAGTATTGGTTATGGCTTGCTATACGTATTCGGCTTACCTTTAGTTATTGTGCTATTGTTTGTAATCATATTTGGTATTCCTTTTGGAATATTTTTACTCATATTTTATCTATTTAGCCTTTTCTTCGGACCGATTGTAGCTGCGCTATTAGCAGCTCATTACCTAAACCAACGCTCCAATAAATCATGGAATTTCTGGAAAATGTTATTAATTGCTCTTAGCATTTCGATTGTGTTCAGACTATTCATGATCATTCCATTTATTGGAGTTATAATTACCGGATTGGTTATTGTAGTTACGTATGGTTTGCTGAGTCTTTTAGTTGTCAACAGAAATAAACAAGCCGCAACGGCTCATTAAAATGAATAAATCGATCACTCATACCGAGCTTACTATCAAACTTAAAGATATCTCTTTAAGAGGAATACTCTCAATTCCTAAGAACGCTGAAGGAATAGTAATTTTTTCTCATGGAAGTGGTAGCAGTAGATTAAGTACGCGTAACAACTTTGTTGCGCGTACTCTAAATAATGAAGGATTAGCAACGCTGTTGTTCGATTTATTAACTTTTGAAGAAGATATGATATACGCGAACCGATTTGATATTGACCTATTAACATCAAGGTTGGTACAAACTACACAATGGGTACAACAGCAAGAGAAAACCCCTACTTTAAGTATTGGCTATTTTGGATCGAGCACAGGGGCTGCCTCTGCTTTACTAGCTGCTGGCATATTGGGAAATCAAATACATGCAGTTGTATCAAGAGGTGGACGAACCGATTTGGCAATTCCTGATATCAGAAATGTCATCGTACCTACACTATTTATTGTAGGGGAACTTGACAAAGCAGTTATTAGTTTAAACAAAGAAGCCTATGAGTACCTAACCAAAACAAGAGAGTTTGTAATTATTCCCGGTGCATCACATTTATTTGAAGAAGCGGGAACACTAGAGCAGGTCTCCGAAGTGGCAACAAAATGGTTTAAAAAATGGTTATCACCAACACTAGTAAAAAATGTATAAGGACAGAATAAACGCAGGAAAAAAACTAGCGCAACAGCTTCTTCACTACAAAAATGACAATCCGTTGGTTTTAGCAGTCCCAAGGGGTGGATTACCTTTAGGTAAGGTGGTTGCTGAAACATTGAAAACACCACTTGATATTGTTCTCAGCAAGAAAATTGGGCACCCTTATAATAAGGAATATGCCATTGGTGCCGTTAGCCTAACAAACCATATTTTAAATCGAACCGTGGGCATTTCTGAAGATTATCTGTTTCAAGAAATCACCAGAATTAAAAAAAATCTAATAGAAAAACATGAAAAATATTACCAAAATGTCGAGCCACAGCCTCTAATAAATAAAACGGTAATTATTGTTGATGATGGCGTAGCGACTGGAAGTACCTTGCTCGCTACAGTAAATCTGGTATCCAAACAACAACCCAATAAAATTGTAGTAGCTATTCCTGTAGCTTCTAAATCAGCCATCGACAGGCTTAACGCTTCAGATGATATTCATGAAATAATATGTTTACAAACCCCAGATCACTTTAAAGCAGTAGGACAGTTTTATGACGATTTTACCTCAGTTTCCGATGAGGAAGCAATTCGTATTCTAGAAAACGCTAATAGTAACAACGCTCTTGTAAAGAAAACAACCGACTGATTCACAGCTCAATCTGGCAAAAAATCAAAATGATTAAGTACACGCAATGCCCGAAGCGTATTTAACCTACTGGGCTTGCCGGCTTTTTCTAGTTCAAAATGAATTTTTCCCGGATGTTTTGCCTGAAGGTTCCAAGTACCGTTCTTATTTCTTTTTTGTAGTAAGACATCTATTGCCGGTTGCATGCGGTTATCCCATTTTGTTTTTGAATATTGAAAATAGTCAAGCGCTCTTAAAATATCATATCGCCATCTGCTTGGATAACTCAAACGCAAAAAATCGTTGTTAATAATATCACCGGTTCTGTCAGACTTAAATAGTTTGTGTAATAATATAAATTCCTTGGCATCAGTTATTACTTTCTTCACCTCATTAATGCGATAGTCATGGTCATTCTTTTCATATTCCGTTAATCCTTCAAGCACCGATATTGTCGAGTGCAGCGAACTATGCTTGGCACCCGACCTATTCGATCTGCAATTAAAGCCACCATCTTTCATTACTTCGCTTAAAAGCATATCGATTATTGTATGAAACTGAAGTGCCGGCATCCTAAAATAACAGGCATAGCTTAGAAACATACCATTTACACAAACATCACTTTTACCTGAAATAGGATAAATACCACCGTCATTAGCTTTATGTTCTTCCAATATTCTTTGAATTGACCGACAAATAATTTCAGTATCCGGAGCAATACAAAGGTTTCTAATGTCTAATAGCGTATAATGAGAAGATATCCATTTGGGTTGATAAAATCCTTGTCCCCAATAACCGTTGGCATTTTGTTTCTGAATAAAATGAGCACCCCAACCTTCGATAGCAATTCGTTTTTGTAAATCTGTTTTATTTACAGAAAGTAAATCTCTATGCGTTTGGTATTGTATTGAAACATCACCTAGAAGAAGCCAATTAATTAACTCGTTATAGCTCATTTTAGGAAGATCTTTTAAACTTGACAAGAACTGCTAAACCCACAACAATAAATACTAAGAAAATAGCTATTGAAACAATAGTGCTAAAAGGATGATATGAATACGTGCTTGCTGAATGTATGCTCCCCGACACAGTCATTAGCATACCTGTAACTCCGACCAGTAACATATATATTAATACCATTTTACTAGCATTTATAGTTAAAAACTCTAAAACAAACATATTAGGGACCCCTGTCTTTCCAAATGATTTAGGTCAGCTGAAAAAAAAATCAAAAAAAGTTTACCAAATTGATCTAGGTCAATTTCTTGTCCCTATTGTATGAGTATCTTTACACTAATATTAAAAGCGTTCTTTTACAATATGATAAAAGCTCTTAAATTGGAAACAGTTTGGGAGTTTTAGAAAATGTGAAAATATTAACTCCTTTTAGTTTTGTGTTGTTTTAGCAATATGACGATGCTAAATTAATTTACGGCTTTAGTGTAACTAACATTTTCTGAGAAGCAGATATTAATAAATATCTGCTTCTTTTTATCAAATTGTACTAACATATAGTAGTATCGGTTTAGGACGATATTATTCATGCTAAGCAATTGTTATTGTTTATCAGACCTAAAGCTTTTAAATAAAATTAGTCGTTTGGCAGGAAGCGAGTATAGTAACATATACTCGCTTTTTTTTATCCATTATTATCATGATCAATATCAGTTCAAACGTTGTATAAACAGCATACTTTTAAAGGACGTTAAATACCATTATAAAGAAAAAATAATGCTTATGACCTCCTTTAAACGCATATTTGAAAGTTTACTTTTTGCCAACCTATTTGTTGGTATGTCGTTTGGACAAAGTATTAGTGAGTTGTATAAAAAGTTGAATGAATCAGTTGTTCAAATAAAGACTATACAGTCCGAGATTGTGAACCAAGGTACCTGGCAAAATGTTATGCCAGTGGAAAATATTGGGACTGGATTTGTAGTTTCCAAAAAAGGTGAAATCGTAACTGCCGCACATCTGGTACAGGTTGCTGAAGATATATTAGTAGCCTTTAAAGATGGTACTGAAATTCCTGCAAAGGTAAAATACTCCCACCCAATAGCAGATGTCGCCTTAATTTCACTGCTAACCACTCAAAATAAAAAGCTTTATCCTTTAAAGTTTGGTGACTCTGACAACACCAATATCGGTGATAAAATCTTCGTTATTGGTGCTCCCTTTGGTCTGGAACATTCACTATCTGTTGGATATATCGGTGGTAAGTACAAGCAAAAAGATTTACAAAGCGGTTTTATAACAACCGATTTCATACAGACCGATGCGGCCATAAACGAAGGAAGTTCAGGTGCTCCCTTATTCAATATGTCAGGTGAAGTAGTCGGTATTGCAAGCTTTATTTTAACACGTTCTAAGGGATTTCAGGGAATTAGCTTTGCAGCCAGTTCCAATATTGCCCTAAACCTACTAAGTGATGAATTTGGCATTTGGACCGGTATTCAGTCTTATTTAGTTGATGGACATTTAGCAGAGTTATTAAACATCCCACAAAAAGGAGGTGTATTGGTACAAAAAGTTGCCACTTCTTCAATGGGTGATTTCATGGGACTTCGCGGTGGTTGCTGTAATATGAATATCGCCGGAGAAGAATTGATTGTAGGAGGAGATATCATTTTAGCTATTGAAAATATTTCGTTAACTAATGAAGAAAGTCTTCTTAAAGCTTGGAAAAAAATCCAAACAATTCAAACAGGAGAATTCATTAGTTTAAAAGTTTTAAGAAAAGGAAAAACGATTTCAATACGCAAAAAACTTCCTGATAAATAAGGGAATATTTAGGTTAGTAAATTTAATTCTCTTGATCTAGATCATTGTCAACCCTATAGATTTCAGCTTCATTTGCAATAAAATAAGACCATGTTATTGGCTATTATGATAATGCTGCTTTTGTTGTTGGTAATTGGCTTACTTTTTATCCCAGTAATCATATACATCGACACTGAAAGAAATGAATATTACATGAAGCTAAAGGGTTTAGCAAGAGCTAGTATTCAACAACATAAAAAGGAGTTGATTTGTGTGAAACTAGAAGTACCTTTTTATCATTTTTGTTTCTATCCGCT
Source organism: Spongiivirga sp. MCCC 1A20706 (assembly GCF_046524175.1). Lineage (NCBI taxonomy): Bacteria > Pseudomonadati > Bacteroidota > Flavobacteriia > Flavobacteriales > Flavobacteriaceae > Spongiivirga > Spongiivirga sp. MCCC 1A20706. Next base: position 189,789 of record NZ_JBEFZF010000001.1, on the reverse strand, counting down.
TAAAAAAAAACAAATACAGCAGGAGCGTAAGGCAAAGAAAAAGAAAGGTAGTTGGACAGCTAAGATGAAAAAAATTATACGTTTCATCAAGTCTTTTAAGGTTACAAAACTTAGCATCGATTTAGATACAGGAGACTGTATTATCAATGCCAAACTGTATCCAATTTTTGCCTTATTCAATTATAACAAAGGTAGTGCTCACATCAACTTCCAAGGTAAAAACAAGTTCTTACTAGAGCTAAAGAATAGGCCAATATATATGGTAAGATCATTAATTAACATTTAAAAATTTACATCATGGATTTACATTTTGAACAAGCATTAAAACAGATTACGGACTTTATGAAATCAGAAGCAAAAACTGAAACTGTAATTGGGGACCAATTTCAATTAGGTGAGTTTACTTGCGTTCCGGTTATTAAAGTTGGAATGGGCTTTGGATCAGGTGGTGGTGAAGACACAGCCACCAAAGCCAGTAAAAGCAAAAAAGAAGGAATGGGTGCAGGAGCAGGCATGGGAATTGAACCCATGGGGTTCTTAGTAACTCGAGAAGACAATATTTCATTTATTGAAACGGGCAAAGCTCACGGATTGGCGGCGGCAATCGAAAAAGCTCCTGAGCTTATTGAAAAATATGCTGAGCATAGAAAAGAACGTGAAATGGCTTAGATATATTGTTAATATTTAAGGGATAACCATAGTTTACACTTGTCAAAAGTTCACTGTAGTCATATTATAGTGAACTTTTAGATTTTAAACTACATACTTCACCTTAATCCCCCCTGAAAAAATAGATTTTGATTACTTCATCTTCTATCCTACCTTGCTAGAGCTAACCAAAAGCAACAACCTCAAAATGGACATCTTATCTGCCTATAATCTGATCATAGAACTTTCTGTGATCATTATTATCTCATTTTTATTCGACAGAATTTCAAAAAGAACAAACGTTCCCTCGGTACTGATGTTAATTGCATTAGGCATCATTATTCAGTATGTTCTAAAAATCTTCAATTTCGGTGCCTTCGACTTTTTTCCAATTCTGGAACTACTTGGCATAGTCGGATTAATTATGATTGTTTTGGAGGCAGCTCTCGACCTCAAATTAGAAAAAAGCAAAATAGGTCCTATTACTAAATCACTAGTAATTGCACTTATCAGCTTGGTAGGATCGGCCTATGCAGCAGCATTGATTATAGTTTCATTAATAGATGGTATGACCATGGCGCAGGCGTGGTTATATGCAACACCACTTTCCATTTTATCAAGTGCTGTAATTATACCTAGTGTTGAAAACTTAACCCCTAAGAAGAAAGAATTTCATATTTACGAAGGTACCTTCTCGGACATTCTAGGTATTATGATGTTTTATTTAATCATTCAGTTAATGAGTCCAGGAGAAGAAAGTGCAGTCGCTAGTTTCTCAATCAGTTTTCTAGCTACGGTCGTATTTTCTGTGGTTATCTCATACATTATCATTTTAATCTTTCAACGTATCGAGCGTCGGGCAAAGTTGTTTTTATTGATTGCTGTATTACTACTATTGTATGCGCTGGGCAAAAAACTTCATTTATCATCGTTGATCATCATCTTAATATTTGGGCTTATTCTATCCAACACTAATGTATTTTTCAAAGGAAAGTTAGCTAAGGTACTGAAAGATGAAATTGTAAAGGATATGTATCATGAATTACACATGATAACCGCTGAAACGGCCTTTGTCGTAAGGACACTTTTCTTCGTAGTATTCGGATTATCGATCGTTGTCACATCATTACTAAGTCTGAAAGTAGCGCTGATTAGCCTTTTAGTATTGGCTTCAATTTTTGCCATACGATGGATTGTTTTACGCGTTTTCATAGGTAAAGACATCCGCCCACAATTATTTATCGCGCCTAGAGGTCTTATCACCGTATTACTGTTTTATGCAATTCCGGAAAATTTAAAAGTTGAAAGCTTTGAACCCGGTATACTGCTATTCGTTGTTATTGGCACCAGTTTAATCATGACATATGCCTTAATTGATAATAAGAAAAAAGAAGCTCGATTGGCACAAATTGAAAGGCAAACTGCAGTTATTGATATAGAAAAATCAGGAGAAGTTTCAGATGACCTACCTCTTGAAGATGAAATAATACAAGAAAAGGATTTTTTAGATGATGATATCCAAGAATTAGATATCAACGAGCAACCGGAATGATCTTGTTTTTTTAAATGTAACCAAGGTCACAAATCAACAATTATAAATGCCGTAATTTTATAATACTAGTTAAAGAACGTTAGTGAAAAGAAGAAACTTCATTAAAAAAGCAGCTTTGGGCAGCACAGCATCAGTTGTTGGTCCATCTATTGTTTTTGCTGATTTTATTCCGAAAGGGTATGTCCCCCTATTCGAACAGGATACTGATCCTTTCAAGTTGTTTCAGAAAGACGCTGAGATGACTGTTTTAAATGAAAGGCCATGGAACATTGAAGCGAAAGCCCATTTATTAGACGATGACATAACACCTAATAAATACATGTTTATTCGCAACAATGGCATTATTCCCAAAAACATTGATGTCAACAGCTGGACATTAACAATCGACGGAGAATCGGTAAATCAGAAAAAGACATATTCCTTAAATGATCTTAAAACAAAATTTAGGCAATATACTTATCAACTTACCTTAGAGTGTGGAGGCAATGGACGTAGTGAATTCGATCCTCCTGCAAAGGGTAACCAATGGACCGTTGGTGCGGTATCCTGTGCAAAATGGACAGGAATACGATTACGTGATCTTTTAGTAGATGTTGGCATAAAAGACAATGCTGTTTACGTTGGTTATCATGCTGCTGATGCTCATTTAAGCGGAGATGATTCAAAAGAACCAATTTCGCGAGGCGTTCCCATTGCAAAAGCGATGCAAGATGAAACCCTCTTGGCATTCAAAATGAATGACCAAGACATTCCGCTGGCCCATGGTTTTCCTTTGAGGCTGGTGGCCGGTGGTTGGCCAGCATCTGCTTCAGGAAAATGGGTAACTAGTTTAAGTGTTCGTAATAAAGTGCACGACGGCGCAAAAATGACAGGTACTGCCTACCGAATTCCTTGTAATCCGGTTGCTCCTGGCACTAAAGTGAAGGACGAAGATATGTGCATTATAGAGTCAATGCCGGTAAAATCATTAATTACCTATCCAAAATCAGGAGCTATAATTAAAAATGGTTACGTACTAGCGATTCGTGGTCACGCCTGGGCTGGGGAATTGACCGTTGAGAAAATGGAATACTCTATTGACTTTGGATCGACTTGGAAAAACTGTACACTCGAAAAACCGAATAATCGATTGGCTTGGCAACATTTTAATGCAAACATCAAGTTTCCAAAAAAAGGGTATTACGAAATATGGGCTCGTGCAACTGACAACAATGGCAAAAAACAACCAATGCTATTACCAGGATGGAACCCTAAAGGATATTTAAATAATGCATGCCATCGAATAGCAATAAAAGTGAGTTAAGGACAATGCAAGATTCATCTAACAACCGTATCAATCGTCCCTTAAAAATTGCTTTAAGAGTTTTCGCGATAACTTTGACCATTGCGGGTGTTGTCCTTTTTTTAGTAAAGTCAAGTACACTTAGTAATGATAAGGTTGAACAAGAATATGTTGCGCAAGGCGCAAACCGTATTGAAAACGGAATTCATGTTCGTACCGGCCTTATCGAAGGTGAAGGCTTGATGGAGGTTGTGTATAATTGCACCAATTGTCATACTGCACAGATTATTATCCAAAACAGAATGAATGCTGAAGCCTGGGCAACAACAATAGATTGGATGCAGGAAACTCAGAATCTGTGGGATCTAGGCGAAAATGAAGATATCATCATCAACTACTTAGTGACCAATTATCCTGTAAAGCCAAAGGGAAGACGCGTAAACTTAGTAGATGTCGAGTGGTATGAGTTAGATGAATAAAGATCAATGTCTGGTCGAGCGCAGTCGAGATCTACTTGACAAAGGTAAGAGCAATCTTGATTAAGAAAAACTTCTTGATTGCGCTCAAGGAGACAAAGAAAGATTAAGTTATGTTATAAGGTCTCATGCATATATGCGACCTAAAGAGTATAAAGGCATACAAAGAAGTTATGAATGAGTATGTAAATGCATTTATCAATGCTTTTAACGGCAGTGTAAACTGGACTTTGAAATCTATCTTTTTCGAGGTACCCTGGTATAATAATTACTTTTGGGGGTTAACTGTTATTTCTTTATTCATTTGGGGATTAGAAGTTGCATTTCCGTGGAGAAAAAATCAAGGTGTCTTTAGAAAGGATTTTTGGTTGGATGGTTTCTATATGTACTTTAACTTCTTTATGTTCTCTATCGCCATCAGCGGATTTTACAAAGTGCTGGGTATCGCTTTTGGAAGTATTGGTGTTGAAGCTACAAGTCTTACCGTCATTAATATAAAGTCCATTCCTGCCTGGGCACAATTACTTGTGTTTTTCATTCTACTAGATTTTGTGCAATGGTTTACCCATGTTTTGTTGCATCGCTATCCTTTTTTATGGCGATTTCATCAGGTACACCATTCTGTGAAGGAAATGGGATTTGCAGCCCACCTTCGGTATCATTGGATGGAAAACATTTTATACAAACCTTTAAAAACTATCGGCGTGATGATCTTAGGTGGTTTTGAACCTGAACAGGCATTTATAGTTCATTTCGCAGCGATTGCAATTGGTCATTTCAACCACTCGAATTTAAAGATTACCTGGGGACCGCTAAAATATGTATTCAATAATCCAGTGATGCATTTATATCATCATGCATATGCCTTACCTGAGGGCACCAATGGCGTTAACTATGGTATTAGCTTAAGTCTTTGGGATTATGTTTTCAAAACAAATTACATTCCTGAAGATAGTGGCACTATTCAATTGGGATATAAAGGAGATGAACAAATGCCAAAGAGTTTTTTAAGGCAGCTGTTTTATGGGTTTAAGAAAGAATGACTAGATTCCTTATTTCACTTAATCAATCGTAATGCCTCTTTTCTGCTTAAATTATTTAAGTCCGGATTAGCTTCTACAAAATCAATTACCCAATTCGGATTGGTACGGCTGTATTCTCTTAAAATCCAACCAATCGATTTATTGATAAAGAACTCTTTTGAGCCTAAAAGCTGATGAATTACACTCTCCAGCAAATCAGTATCTAAGGTTTCTTTATACTTTAATTGAAACAGTATGGCACAGCGTTGTAACCAAATATTTTTGGTGGCTAACCATTGTTTCACCTTAGGCGCTATTTCTCCTGGAAATTTCTTAAAGTAAGGGCCTAGTAATTTCGTGGCAATCATATCTACAGTATCCCACCATGATTGGTTAGTCACCATATACTCAATAAGTGCAATATCTTGTTTAGCCAGTTTTTTTGCATATTTAAAAAACAGCTCCTGAGCAAAATAATGATATTCTCGTTCGGGTTTTTTCCAAAGTGTTTTAATCAAAAAATCCAATTCGTTCTTTTCCGGTAAATATGCCTTCACCAAAAATGGCTTCTGAATCTCTCTTCTTTTGGTGGTGGTTAAGCCATAAAATTCAAACTGATCACGCAAATATGCTTTTTGTTTTGATGCGATTTTAGGATCTGCATGTTTTTCAAACTCCGTTTGTAAGGTTTCTAGATAATCGTTCATCCTACTGAGTCCTTAATTTTATATAAGCGATGATAATACCAAGCGGCTATACCACCTATAAATGAAAAGGTAGCCAGCATCCAAAATACATGTTGATGGCCGAGTTGTCCTTTGGAATTTTCCAATAAATATCCCATTGCAGGGCCGGCAAAAATATCTGGCGTATACCCAATTAATGAGATAAGTCCCACCGCAGTGCCCGTTAGCACCAACGGAATTTGACCTCGTTCCATCACAGCAAAGTACAATGCTCGTGCGGCGTACACCCCGGTAGCTACAATTAGTGTAGAAAGAAAAAATAAGAGCGTCGATGAATCCGTAATGAACCCGAAAGCAAACAATAAAGCACCCAGCACCGCTACAATGAAGCTTACCATTAACCAGAAGGTAGTTTGAGTACGATCGGCTATAAATCCTATCAAAATGCCAATTACGGGCCTAATAACCAGTAAAAAAGTTCCCACTTTCGCTGAGTTTACTTGGTCATAATTCATTACTTCATTTGCATATAATGAAAACACATCAGTTAGCTTATACCCCACATATGCACACAAAATGATAATCATTAATAACCAAACTGAAGGTAATTTCAATACTTCCTTCACCTGTGAGATGGTTATTTTATCAAGTATTATTTTCTTTTCAATATCAGAGTCAAGCTTCATAAAAAACCAAACCAATCCGCCAACAATCGCTACAATCGCAGAGGAGGTCAGTATCACTTGCCTGAACGCTGCCTGACTATCAGCTGCAGTCAATTCAGCCGCCTCTTTGGTAATAAATACCGAAAAAATGAGTACTCCAATTAATCCAAATGAAGCTCCTACCATTCCCCTGCCCCCATCAAGAAAGCCAAAAGCCTTTCCTTGTGAGTCAGTACCGCCCCAAACACGCGTTGCTTTTATCATTGGTGCCCAAAACAAGAAAATAGTAGTAAAGCCCCAATAGCCATACAATACTTTTAACACCAGATAGCTAGGAAAAGTCGCATAAAGCAAGCCGCCCAAAGCCGTCATCCATAAAGCTATGGCGATCAGTTTTCTAGGTGGATATTTATCCGCCAAAGGTCCACCAAATAAATAGGAAAACACAGCCACAATTCCATAAACAGAGAAACAATAGCCAAGCTCAATATTATTTAACGAAAAGGCCGCTAGAACAGTGGGTCTAAATACCCGAGAAAGCACAAAGGGTAATATAAATACAGATTCTCCGGCAAGAATAAGCAGCAACAGAAATTGCCAAGGCGGTCTTTTTTGATTCATTGCAGTTGGTTATAACCACTAATATAATCTATACCAAATAAACCCTATTTCTAGGTTTCAATGCTAACAAGGTTCATTTGATTTTATTCGCAATGATTGTTATAAAAATCAGCCAGTTCGAACGCGTATTTAAAGGTTCGATCATTTAATTGTGTGACCAATTTAGGACAGTCACTAAAATAGGATGCCAATTTTTTCTTTTTTAAACCAAATATGCCTTGGGTTGCCCGTTGAAAATAATAGTCTCCTTCTTTTAAAAATAATTCAAAACCATCGATATACGAACAATCGTCGTCGGTAAATTCTTTAGTATATACTGACATCTCCCCTTTTCTATCTAAACGAAGAAATACCTTTTCACCTGTTCCTTTTTTGTGCGAATAATACAATCGGAACAGGTTGGCATCTTCATCAAACCACTTCGATTCAAACACCTGTCCATTTATGGTATAACTAATCAAATCTTCAGGGCCATACTTCATTCTACCTCCATTGTCTGCACGAAACTTAATCTTTTCAAACAAACGGGCTTTGTTGATATTTCTATCCTGTATTTTACCATAAATCGTATCCTGATTATTCAAAACCACGTAGCCTGATTGAAAGTTTTTTTGACTATATAAAGTTGGTATGCAAAACAATACCAACAGGCTTACCAATATGTTCTTACTCATTTTATAAACGTTAGTTGTTGAGTAAGAGCTATCAAAATTTATACCGAAGCCATCAAACCCCGAATTATTAAAGATATCGTTGCAGGTTTCTCTTGAAGTAGTTGGCACTATAGCGAGCACTTTCCATAGAATTTAGCGTATAATTACCACCTTGCTCGATATAATAGAATTCTAAACCGGAAATCTCCGGATCTGGCATGATCTCTTTATAATTAATAGAGCCGTTCCCTAACTCAGTATAATCTCTTGATTCCTTATGCATGTCTTTAATATGCCACATAACGTAGCGTCCTGGATGTTTCGCTATCATTTCAGCAGGGGTGTTGCTGGCCGAATGCATGACCCAATACATATCTATTTGAAGTTTTACCAAATCAGCATCCGTTTCTTTTAAAACAATATCGTAACCAGAAGTGCCACTCAAATTAGCAAAGTCGAACCCATGATTGTGGTATGCAAATCCCAAACCAGCATTGGTTACTTGTTCACCAATAACATTCAGCCTTTCCGCTGTCCGCTTAAAACCATCGATATTTCTAAATTCAGGAGCAAGCCAGGGCCAGACTATATATTGGCTTTGCATGGTCAAAGCTCCCTCTATACAACGATCGACATATTTTTTAATCGTATTGTCATCACTATTCAAAAAGTTAGAAAACGGATAATGACCGCTGCTAATACTTAGACCAAGATCATCAAGAATTGATTTGAATTCTTTGGTTTTAAAACCATAGTAGGTTTGCACATCGCCGTCAAACCCAAAGTGTTCAAAATCTTCATAGCCCATTTTCTTAAGGGCTTTTAAAGTAGCAACTGGATCTTTTTCCATCTCATCCCGAATGGAATACAACTGATACCCTAACTTGTACTTCGGTCTTTGATCACAAGCCAGTAAAAAACTTGGTATGCTTGCCAATGCGGCGACACCTGCAGACGATTTTATAAAGTTTCTTCGGTTCATTATTTTAGGTAAGACTATTTTTATTTAGGTAGCATCTATTCAGGATACTCTACCCTTAGGTGATAAATATTATTCAACTTACGCTTCAATACTTTTTTGATAATCTGTATCTCTTTAAAGGTGATATTGGCATTTAAGAATTGCCCCTCCTCCATTTGTTTGTCTATAATACGTTCAACAAAATTGTCAATCTTCGTGGCTGTAGGTTCTTTTAAACTCTTAGAAGCTGCCTCTACAGAATCTGACATCATCAGTATCGCAGTTTCTTTAGAAAATGGCATAGGGCCGGGATAGCGGAAGTCGTCAATGTTGGTTTCGGGATCAATCTCCTGCTGTTTCATAAAAAAGTAATATACAGGCAAGGTACCGTGATGGGTGCGTATAAAGTCAATAATGCGATCTGGTAGATTATTCTTTTTAGCAATCTTAATTCCTTCTAAAACATGATCAAAAATGATACGAGCACTTTCATTAGGAGCCAACTCATCATGTGGATTGATTGACGTAGCTTGATTTTCTGAAAAATAAACCGGATCATGCATTTTACCAATATCATGGTATAAAGCTCCTACCCGAACAAGCATTGCATTAGCGCCTATTTCATTGGCAGCAGCTTCAGCAAGATTCGCTACTTGTAACGAATGATGAAATGTTCCAGGGGCTTCATTGGCTAACTCTTTTAATAATTTAGAATTGGTATCAGATAATTCTAATAAAGATACATCAGACACCAAACCAAAAGCCTTTTCATAAATCAGAATCAGAAATAGTACTAGGAAGCAAAGCAGGCCGTTGAGGGCAAAAAAGCCAATGTTCGTCCAATTAAGTTCTTTAATGGTGCCTTCCTGTATAATCACAAAAGCAAAATATGCCAATGCATAAACGAACACGATTTGTCCTAAAGAAATGAAAAGATTTGCTCTTCGGGATAATTCTGATACGGTAAGAATCGTAACAATACCAGCAATGATCTGCAAAAACAAGTACTCAAAACTGTTGGGTACAATAAAGCCCAAAATCAGTACAGTGATCACATGGGTAAAAAGTCCCAAACGCGCATCAAAAAAGGCTTTAATTGTTATAGGTAAAATACACAGTGGTACGATATACACATAATCTGCCTTTACCTTTACAACAAAGGTGGTTAATAATACCATGAGTATCACGTTAAAAAATAAGAAGGTTACCTTAGTATTATCTTCATAAATATCGAAACGGTACTTCTTTAAGAAGAGAAATAACATCAGTAATGCTAGCGCAACGAGCAAAATATAACCAACAACAATCCAATAGTAGTTAGATTCACTCCACACCTGAGATTCGTATTCACTTTTTAACGAATCTAAAATTCTAAAAGTTTGCCCTTCAACTACTTCACCTTTTGAGATAATGCGTATACCCTTTTCAACATTCCCTTTTGTATACGATATATTTTTAAGTGCATTTTCGATTACCTGATCTGTTCGTTCTTTATCAAAAATGACATTAGGCGATACCACTTCAAAAAGCAGATTGTAAACAGCATCCGTTGCGTTTTCAAACCTTGTGCCCCTAGTTTTAACAGACACCTGTCTTTTTAATTGATTGATCTTTAGGAGTCGATCGCGATTGATCTCTTCTAATTGATTACCATTTTTAATAAGATAACCCGTTTTTTTATCGAAACTATCTTCAGTATTCCCAACAACACCAACTTGGTAAAAATCATTTAGAATATTGGTTGCAAATCGTTTGATTTCTATCCTCGAAATACCATTGATAACTGAGTCAGAAAGGATGTTTCGATAAGAATTATCTAATTTTTCAGCAACAGTCACCTCTACATTTTCGTCAACACGATAGTAGGGTGTAATATTCTGACGAATCCGATCTCGGTCTCTTTCTAATTCTGCTTCTGTTTTTTGAATAGCAAAATCGTAGGGAGCATACAAGTTTTCATATTGCCATGGTTTTCCTTTTTGAAACTCGTATTTAAACTTTCCTCCTTTCGGAAAAAAATAAACGATAAGAACTGTTGTCAATACATATAAAAAGATCTTATAGATCAATGATTGATTTTGATAGATCTTACCGCCTAATTTATTCATATAAAGTATGCTACTTACTACTATAGATTACTACATTTTTCAGAAAACTCTAGCTCCATCAAAAGATTTCTCCGTTCTGCTATAAATAATGCAATTCACCTTCATTCAAAAATAGTAAAAATAATGGGGTACAAGTGATTATTCTATTTATTCACATCAGTATAAATCTTACCTTTTTTACTTAAATTCGCAGCACTTAAACACACATAGATCATGAGTAAAAAAGTTGTAATCGTAAGTGCTGTCAGAACCCCAATTGGAAGTTTTCTAGGCAGCCTATCCACCATACCTGCACCAAAATTAGGTGCAACAGCTATAAAAGCCGCACTTTCACGTATTAATCTTGAACCGACTCAAGTAGACGAAGTGCTTATGGGTAATGTGGTGCAAGCAGGAACGGGTCAAGCTCCTGCCAAACAAGCAGCCATTTATGCAGGTATTCCTGATACGGTACCCTGTACTACCGTTAACAAAGTATGCGCTTCAGGTATGAAAGCAGTGATGCAAGGTGCTCAAGCAATTGCTCTAGGTGATGCAGAAATTGTTGTTGCCGGAGGTATGGAAAATATGAGTTTGATTCCGCATTACGTGCATTCGAGAACCGGAAATAAATTTGGTCCTATAACCATGATCGATGGGATGCAAAAAGATGGTTTAGTAGATGCTTACGATCAAAATGCAATGGGCGTTTGTGCTGATTTATGTGCGCAGGAACACGATTTTTCAAGAGAAGATCAAGATGCTTTTGCCATACAATCGTATGAGCGATCTGCTGCGGCATGGGATTCAGGAAAGTTTGATAATGAAGTGATTCCTGTTGAAGTTCCGCAAAGACGAGGCGAACCAAAGATTATAAGTCGAGATGAAGAATTCACGAATGTGAAAATGGAAAAAATTCCGGCTTTACGACCTGCTTTTTCAAAAGATGGAACCGTTACCGCAGCCAATGCTTCAACCATTAATGATGGTGCGGGTGCAGTGGTCTTAATGAGTGAAGAAAAAGCAAAAGAACTAGGACTAACACCACTTGCCATCATAAAAAGCTATGCTGATGCTTCACAGGAGCCTAAATGGTTTACAACAGCACCAGCAAAAGCGTTACCAAAAGCTTTAGATAAAGCCAACCTAAGTATTAACGATATTGATTATTTTGAATTTAATGAGGCTTTCTCCGTTGTAGGATTAGCAAATATGAAACTTTTAGGTTTAAATGATAGCAACGTAAACGTTAATGGTGGCGCAGTTTCCTTGGGACACCCACTGGGGTGTTCAGGCGTACGAATTTTGATAACCTTGATAAACGTGCTAAAACAACATGATGCAAAACTAGGAGCTGCTGCTATTTGCAACGGTGGCGGTGGCGCATCAGCAATTGTAATTGAACGCTAATACTAACTAGGCGTACCCTTCATGCAATACGGTATTTGTAATCTTGGTGTAGTTCCTTTACGATTAGACCCTCGTGATGCTAGCGAACAAGTTTCGCAAGTGCTGTATGGTGAATTGTTTAAAGTGTTAGAACAGCGCAAAAAGTGGAGCCGTATTCGTCTGGCATTTGATAAATACGAGGGGTGGATTGACAACAAGCAGTATGTAGAAATCGACGAAGAACAATACAACACTTTAGTTAATGATCAGCAGGCCTTATCTTCTGATTTGATTGATTTTGTTTCAGACCACAATAAGCAATTATTGCCAATACCCTTAGGTAGCTGTATTCATAACAATGAAATTTTTGAACATAATTTTGACGGAAATAAAATTTCAGGTCAAAACAAAAAGGAAGATCTTATCAGTACCGCTTTCTTATATTTGAACACCCCTTACTTATGGGGTGGCAAAACCCCGTTTGGTATTGATTGTAGTGGTTTTACCCAAATGGTATATAAATTAAACGGTTACCAGCTTTTAAGAGATGCTTCGCAGCAAGCTACCCAAGGTGAAGCTTTAAGTTTTATTGAAGAAAGCGAGCCCGGTGACCTGGCTTTTTTTGATAATGAAGAAGGAGTAATTACTCATGTTGGAATTATTATGAAAGATCACTACATTATTCACGCGCACGGTAAGGTACGTATTGATAGAATTGATCATACTGGTATTTTTAATTTAGATACCAAAAAACATTCGCATAAACTGCGAGTAATAAAAAAAATCATTTAAGATTTTTAATTGTTTTTAGATAAATCCCCTAACTAGAAACAAAAAAATCCGGATGCTTCGCATCCGGATTTTAATTTTGTAATGTTATTATCTAACTATTATTCGCCTCCTTCTAAAGTGGCTAGTTTAGATTTCATCTCACGAAACTTTTCAATGTTATCTAGCGTACCATAAATATTCATTAATGTTTTAGTCGCATCAATATCCTTTGGCTTCAGTTCTAATACTTTTTCCAAGTAAGGCACCGCATCACGATATAAGGTTTCACGTTTCTTTCTTAATGTCTCGTATTTAGCATTATCTGCTCTTGATGTACCAAGACTGTTCATCTCATCCACAATCTTGCCTTCACCACCTAATAACAATGCTGCCATATTTAAGTACGCTGCAGAGTAGTTAGGGTCTAACTCAACAGTTTTTTCATAAAGCTCTTTCGCTTTTGCTGAGTCACCTTGATCTGCGGTAATAACACCTAAATTAAAGTACAAAGTTGGATTGTTCGGATCTTTCTGAATCGCTTCTTCCATCAACGCTTTAAATTTATCCTTTTGATCTACTTTGATATAGAAGTTAGCTTCTGTTAATAATAAATCCATGTCATCAGGATTAGCAGCTCTTGCCTCTTTTACCGCTTCGATCGCTTTATCGATGTTACCTTGGTCAGAATAAATAAGCGCGATATTCTTCACAATTTCAGGAAGTCTAGAATCACTTTGCGCAGTACGGAAATCTTTATAATCCTTCGATTTTTTGTAGAATTTCCAGGTAGTCTCATCTAATTCCTGCTCTGTGCCACTAGCAACTTCAGTAGCAAAATACTGCGTTTTTACCCCTGTATAGCCAAGTTCCTTTAGCTCTAAATAATATTTAAGTGCAGTATCATAATCCTTTCCGTTTACAGCACTATTAGCAGCAAAATAAAGGTAATCTTCTTGAGACTTATCAAGTTGATAAGCCATATAAAGCTTTTTCGCAGCATCATCAAAATTCTTGGCCCCATTTGCAGCTACAGCTGCATTCACCAAGTCAGCACTAATATTAGTAAGTATTGGCTTTGCTTCTGAAGAGTACTTTGCTTTACCAGTTTCTTTTTCAAAAGCAATCAAATCTTGAAAAGACTTTACTGCAGTTTCGTATGCAGCGTCATCTTTTGAGGCTTGCGCTTTTTGCTGATAAATCTTTCCCTTTAAAAAGTAGAGTTTTGCTTTCGTTTTATTGTCAGCATTACCTACTAAACCATAAGCTGCATCGATAGCAGTAACAGCATCGGCAATTTTATTTGCTTTAAGTGCTTTTTCCGCTGCTTTCACTTCGTTTTTTTGTGCTAAGGCTACAGATCCGACTAACACGGCTGCAGCTACTAAAAACGTTTTTTTCATTTTAAAAAAATTTAATTCTTATTTATTGTTGTTGTTCGTTAGTGTCATTATCAAGAGTTGTGCCATCTTCATTTTGCCCTTCAGTGCTTGAAGAGTCAGCGGCACCATTCCCGTCAAGTTCAGTTTCATCGACATCATCTTCGTCATGCATTACTTTTGCAACTGCCGCAATAGTATCGTTACCTTTTAGGTTAATCAAGCGAACCCCTTGGGTTGCACGCCCCATTACTCTTAGGCTTTCGACTGCAAGACGAATTGCGATACCCGATCTATTGATGATCATTAAGTCATCAGAATCGGTTACATTTTTAATGGCTACTAAGTTACCTGTTTTTTCTGTAATAGAAATGGTTTTTACGCCTTTTCCACCTCGGTTGGTAATTCGGTAATCTTCTAAACTAGAGCGCTTACCATACCCATTTTCCGATACTACAAGAATATTGCTATCCATATTATCCACAGCAATCATACCGATAACTTCATCCTTATCTGAAGCAAGTGTAATACCTCTTACTCCGGCAGCACCTCTACCCATTGGTCTTGTCTTGGCTTCCTCAAAACGGATTGCTTTACCAGATTTAAGTGCTAACATCACTTGGCTTTCACCGGTAGTGAGTTTCGCTTCCAGTAATTCATCACCATCTTTAATGGTAATGGCGTTAATGCCGTTTGATCTTGGTCTAGAATACTGTTCTAAGGATGTTTTCTTTACTTGACCTTTCTTGGTCGCCATGATCACATAGTGATTGTTAATGTATTCTTCATCTTTCAGATCTTGCGTACAGATAAATGCTTTTACCTTATCATCTTGTTCAATGTTGATCAAGTTTTGAATTGCCCGTCCTTTCGATGCTTTACTGCCTTCAGGTATTTCATAAACACGCATCCAGAAACATTTCCCTTTTTGGGTAAAGAACAACATATATTGATGATTTGTACCCACAAATAAATGCTCTAAGAAATCCTCATTTCTCGTGGTCGATGCCTTTTGACCAACACCCCCTCGATTTTGCTTTTTATACTCAGTAAGCGAAGTACGTTTAATGTATCCTGCATGTGAAATAGTAATCACTACTTTTTCATCAGGAATCATATCTTCAATACTCAAATCACCCCCAGCATATTCTATAGTTGATCTTCGCTCATCTCCATACTTATTCTTAATCTCAATAAGTTCTTCCTTAATAATATCCATTCTTCGCTCTTTTCTGGCAAGAATGTCTTTGAGATCTTCGATAGTTTTCATTAATTCTTCATACTCGGCGCGCAGCTTATCCTGTTCAAGACCGGTAAGCTGTCTTAATCGCATTTCTACGATTGCTTTTGCTTGAATTTCACTAAGATCAAAAGTCTTAATCAAGACTGCTCTAGCTTCGTCCGCATTTGCTGATGCACGAATTAGTTTTATAACCTCATCAATGTTATCCGAGGCTATAATCAAACCTTCAACAATATGCGCACGCTCTTCAGCTTTACGCAATTCGTACTGCGTACGTCTTGTCACTACTTCATGTCTATGCTCAACAAAGTAGTGAATCATGTCCTTTACATTCAACATTTGCGGTCGTCCCTTTACAAGCGCAATATTGTTAACACTAAAGGATGATTGTAAAGCGGTATATTTATATAAGGTGTTTAGTACAATATTAGGAATAGCATCTCGCTTAAGTTGATAAACGATGCGCATACCATTACGGTCAGACTCATCGCGGATTGAAGATATACCATCGATCTTTTTGTCATTAATAAGGTCTGCTGTTTTTTTAATCATGTCAGCCTTATTTACTTGATATGGTATTTCATCAACGATGATACACTCACGCCCTTTTACTTCTTCAATGGTGGCTTTTGCTCTAATAACAACACGACCTCTACCCGTTTTTAAAGCCTCACGAACTCCGTCATATCCATAAATAATTCCACCCGTTGGAAAATCAGGTGCTTTGATATGTTGAATGAGTTCATCAATCTCAATATCGTTGTTATCGATATACGCTATGGTACCATCTACAACTTCTGACAAATTATGCGGTGGCATATTGGTTGCCATACCTACAGCAATACCAGAAGCTCCATTTACCAATAATCCAGGGATTCTAGTGGGTAATACTGTTGGCTCTTTAAGAGTATCATCAAAGTTCAATGTATGATCTACTGTCTCTTTGTCAATATCTGCCAACATGTCCTCTGAAATCTTGCGCATACGTGCTTCCGTATATCGCATTGCAGCAGGACTGTCACCATCGACAGAGCCAAAGTTTCCCTGGCCATCAACTAGCATATATCGCAAGCTCCATTCTTGAGCCATACGCACCATAGTATCGTAAACAGATGTATCACCATGAGGGTGATACTTACCTAATACTTCACCAACGATTCTTGCAGATTTTTTATAGGCGCTATTGGCACGTACCCCTAACTCATACATACCGTATAAAACACGTCTGTGAACAGGTTTTAATCCGTCGCGGACATCAGGTAGGGCGCGGGATACTATAACCGACATCGAGTAGTCGATATAGGCCGATTTCATTTCATCTTCTATGTTGATAGGAATTAACTTTTCTCCTTCAGCCATGAACTTAAATTTTTATAATTTATAGTATATACAATAGGGCAATATACGTATTTTGGATGCTTGTCTAAAGCAATTAAAGGCTAAAATTTACCATTACTTATTAACAAAAAATATGGCTGCCAAAGTTCATAATAAGGCTGTTAAATGTTTTGATTTTAAAGGTATTTTTTGTCTATTTACTTGACCTAACCTAAGAAAGGTATGGTTTTTGACCATACGATCTTATATTTTGTATTTTTAAAGAAGAAGGAGGAAGATCTTATGGATGATAATTTTTCACCAAGAGTAAAAGATGTAATCGCTTACAGCAAGGAAGAAGCGCTGCGGTTAGGTCATGATTTTATAGGAACAGAGCATTTAATGTTAGGACTGCTACGCGACGGAAGCGGCAAGGCTATTAATATTTTAAATGCGTTAGATATTGATTTAAATCACCTGCGACGAAAAGTGGAGATTTTGAGTCCTGCCAATCCCAATGTAAGTGTTGGCAATGACAAGAAAAATTTACATTTAACACGACAAGCTGAACGTGCATTGAAAACTACTTTTCTAGAAGCAAAGTTATTTCAAAGCACCTCGATAAATACAGCACATTTGTTATTGTGTATTTTGAGAAATGAAAACGATCCAACAACTAAACTACTTAATAAACTGAAGGTAGATTATGATGGTGTGAAAGAACAATTTAAACTTATGATCACTAGTGACGACGATTATATAGACATTCCAAAGGCTGAATCATTCTCTGAAGAAGGATCTGCCGAGGAATCTAAAGATAACCCATTTAATAGCCCCGGAGGTAAAACCAGTAAAAAGTCTAAGACCCCAGTGCTCGATAATTTTGGACGCGACCTTACCGCTTTTGCCGAAGAAGGAAAACTCGATCCAGTAGTGGGACGCGAAAAAGAAATTCAGCGCGTATCGCAGATTTTGAGTCGCCGTAAAAAGAATAACCCCTTATTAATAGGTGAGCCTGGAGTAGGTAAATCAGCCATCGCTGAAGGACTAGCACTTCGTATCATCAAAAAGAAGGTTTCGCGCATACTTTATAACAAGCGTGTAGTCACACTTGACTTAGCAAGTTTAGTTGCAGGAACTAAATACCGCGGCCAGTTTGAAGAGCGTATGAAAGCGGTGATGAATGAACTTGAAAAGAATGATGACATTATTTTATTCATAGATGAAATTCACACTATTGTAGGTGCAGGTGGAGCAACAGGGAGCTTAGATGCATCCAATATGTTTAAACCCGCCTTAGCAAGGGGTGAAATTCAATGTATAGGCGCCACTACTTTAGATGAGTATCGTCAATATATAGAAAAAGATGGTGCGCTAGAGCGTCGTTTTCAAAAGGTAATGGTAGAGCCTACTTCTGTCGAAGAAACCGTGGAGATTCTCAATAACATCAAAGAGAAATACCAAGAACATCATAATGTGGAATATACGGATGCTGCTATCGATGCTTGCGTGAAGTTGACCAACAGATACATGACTGATCGTTTTCTGCCAGATAAAGCAATTGATGCCCTAGATGAGGCTGGCTCTCGGGTTCATATTACGAATATCGACGTGCCTAAACAGATTCTTGAATTAGAAAAGCGATTAGAAGAAGTTCGTGAAAGTAAAAATTCTGTAGTTAAAAAGCAGAAATATGAAGAAGCGGCGAAACTGCGGGATGACGAAAAAAGAATTGAAAAAGAATTAAGTATCGCTCAGGAAAAATGGGAAGAAGAATCAAAACTTCATAGAGAGCTTGTAACTGAAGATAATGTTGCCGATGTTGTTTCGATGATGACAGGGGTGCCAGTCAACAGAATAGCACAAACGGAAAGTAATAAACTTGCAGAGTTACCGCAACTTATCAAAGGTAAGGTAATAGGCCAAGATGATGCTGTTGCTAAAGTGGTTAAAGCCATACAACGTAACCGGGCAGGACTCAAAGACCCTAATAAACCAATTGGTTCGTTTATATTTTTAGGTCAAACTGGTGTTGGAAAAACCCAGTTGGCAAAAGTACTTGCAAAAGAATTATTTGACAGCGAAGAGTCTTTGATTCGTATTGATATGAGTGAGTACATGGAGAAATTCTCGATCTCCAGATTGGTTGGTGCACCTCCGGGTTATGTGGGTTACGAAGAAGGTGGACAACTGACAGAAAAAGTTAGGAGAAAGCCTTACTCCGTTGTATTACTCGATGAAATTGAAAAGGCGCATCCAGATGTTTTTAATATGCTCTTGCAGGTGCTAGATGATGGATATCTGACAGATAGTTTAGGTCGTAAAATAGATTTTAGAAATACAATCATTATTATGACATCAAACATCGGAGCGCGTAAATTAAAAGACTTTGGTCAAGGTGTTGGTTTTGGTACATCTGCTAGAAAACAACAAGCTGATGACAATGCTAAAGCCGTAATTGAAAATGCACTTAAGAAGGCTTTTGCCCCTGAGTTTTTAAACCGAATCGATGATGTTGTTGTTTTCAATGCGCTTGAACGTGAAGATATTCATCTTATTATTGATATCGAATTGGAAAAACTATTCAAACGTATCAAAGAAATAGGTTATGACCTTAGTTTAAGTAAAGAAGCAAAGGACTATATTGCTGAAAAAGGCTTTGATAAGCAGTATGGAGCGCGACCACTAAAACGTGCAATCCAAAAATATATTGAAGATGCTTTAGCCGAAGAGATTATATCTTCTAAAATTGCTGAAGGAGATAAAATCCATATGGATCTTGATAAAGAAAATGAAGAATTAATTATAAATATTAAGAAAGCCGAAGAATCGGCAGAGTCTTAAGAAAATAATTGTGAGGTTCTAAAAAACTTCATCCTTGTAATTAAGGGTGAAGTTTTTTTGTATCTTTAAATAAACAGCTTAGCATATCAACCACCCATGAGTGATGGCATTTTCTTAGAATTTGATTTTGGACAGGTTAGCATTTTTGACTCCTATATGGTGGTAGTCATGGATGAAGACACCACAGTTCAAAGAAATTACATGCCTTACTTACAAGAAATCTCGGACACATATTTTAAAAACAAGTCTTTTGTCTACATTGCTAATAGAATTAATAATTATGCCGTAGACCCTTTGATTTACAAATCAGTCTCCCAGATTGAAAATCTTATTGCATTTGCAGTCGTCTCTACAAGTGAAAATGCTAAAAATCAGATTAAAATCGAAGCGCAATTTTATGACAAAGAACTCAAACATTTTAATGAATTAAATCAAGCAATTAATTGGGCATCTAACTATGTAAAGCTGGAACGATCAAAATCAAAATATGATATCCTGTCCGATGACACTCCAGTTAATTTAGAATTAGATTTTTGTAAAGTTGCCATCTACAAGTCTTACGTTATCGTCAACATCAATGAGGGATTTACCACACAACCAAATCAAATCGATATTTTTAAAAATCTGGTAAACGCCTACTACGGTACTAATCCATTTGTTTATATTTCACATCGTGTTAACTCCTATTCGGTGAATCCAGCCGTATATAACGAAACTTCCAAAGTTGAAAACTTACGTGGCTACGCTATTGTTGATGAAAAATCTACAATGTATAATAGTGCTCAGGTTGAAAAGCTGTTCTACAATAAAGCCTTCGAATCATTCGACAACTTAGAAGAAGCGAAAAAATGGGCAATTAGGCTCTTAAACGAAGGGTTTACTCCAAATCTTTGTTAATTATTCACCGTAGTTTTCAACTATTGAGTATTTAAAGTAACAGGAATAGTTATTATTATTTAATTTTACATCAATAAAATCTATTGTATGACAATTACCCAGTTACAATATGTTCTGGCAGTCGCAGAACATCAAAATTTTACCAAAGCAGCTGAAAAGTCTTTTGTTACACAGCCTACCCTAAGTATGCAAATTCAAAAATTAGAAGATGAACTTGACATATTAATATTCGACCGTAGCAAAAAGCCTATTCAACTCACTGAAATTGGTCAAAAAATAGTGAACCAAGCTCGTAATATTGTAAATGAAGCGGACAGGATACAAGATATTGTAGATCAACAAAAAGGGTTCATTGGTGGAGAATTCAAACTAGGTATTATACCCACGGTTACACCCACTCTACTTCCCATGTTTTTAAATAATTTCATTAAAAAATACACTAAAGTTAATCTCAAAATAGAAGAATTAACTACGGAAACAATTATTGAAAAACTGCTGGATGGCCACCTAGACGCTGCTATAGCCGCTACGCCCTTAGAAAATGAGCTCATTAAAAAAAGAGTGCTTTATTACGAACCTTTTGTTGGTTATATTAATGAGAGTCATCCACTGTATAAAAAGAAATCACTTACCATTGAGGATATTGATATTGATGATATGTTGTTATTAGATGATGGCCATTGTTTTAAAAATAGTGTTATCAACTTATGCAGAGTTAGTAATCCCGTTGAAAAAAATGGATTTCAACTGGAAAGCGGTAGTTTTGAAACCTTGATCAAATTGGCGAATGAAGGGCTTGGAATGACATTATTACCCTACCTTCATACCTTAGATTTAAAAAATAACGAAGAGAAGTTTTTAAGACAGTTCGAGGACCCTAAACCGGCAAGGGAAATAAGTCTAATATTTCACCGGTCAGAACTAAAAATGCAAATAATTGAAGTATTACAAAGCACTATTGCAGGAATTATTAAGGGTGCGATTGCGTTTCAAAATGTTCAGATTGTGAGCCCGTTATCTAACAGCAAATAAAAAGTCCGCTTTTCAGCGGACTTCACAAATATTAATTTTTTAAGTAAACTAGACAAGGTTCTAATTCCGGCTGCATCAGCACTAATTGTCGAACCCAAATTTTTAATTCATCCACTTCATGGGGTAATAAACGTTTCATAGCTTTTTTCAATTCCCGCGCAAATAAGCTAATATCAAAACTTACGCGTTGTAGTACATTTTTTGAGTACTCAAACATTGCTCTCGCCATAATTTCAGTTTAATTTTAATTGATTTGGTCTTCAATAAAGATAACGATATTTTGTCATTTTTATTAAACAGAATGCTGTTAAACTTGTTTAAATATTTATTAAATCCGATAAACTACTCATAACCAAACAACTGCAAATGCATTTTAATCCTTTTTAGCTAAAGGCGCGTTATTCTTAACATTCAGCTTAAAATATTTAAGATTTTTTTATAATTATAACATTCGAAACATTCTGAAACTTTGTTGAATCTACTCTTTATATTTAGCTTTTTGTTTAACTTGTTATAAATTATGTAATACATGAGTAAGACCTATTTTGTAGTTATTATTTGTTGCTTATTACTATTTTCTTGTGCCGCCACCAAACGCGAGGCGAGACCTAAACAAATTGAAAAATACCTTAAACAGCCTTTTTATAAAAATCAATTTACTGGTTTCAAGCTTTTCGATCCTGAAAGCCAAAAAACTATAAAAAGCCTAAACGCATCTAAATTTTTTATTCCAGCTTCCAATACTAAGATTATAACTCTTTTTACTGCTTTAAAATCTTTAGATGATTCAATTACCGGGCTTAAATATTTACATCAAAATGACACATTATATATTAAAGGAACAGGAGATCCTAGTTTGTTACATCCTTATTTTAAAGATAGTACTGTTATTAAATTTCTTCGGTCAACTAACACTCCTATAGTTTTACAAGTAGGACAATTTCAAGATAATACGTACGGCGCTGGTTGGGCGTGGGAAGATTTTGACACATATTTTTCTCCAGAAAAAAGTGCTATCCCCATCAATGGTAATGTATTGACTATAAACAAGAAGAGTGATACGATTACTATTTATCCATCATTGTTCAAAAAAGACATCACCTACAAGAAGTCATCATTTAGAAGAGACCGGCATAAAAATATATTTAATACCTTGGTTTTAGAAAATGATACTATACAAATACCATTTATCACAAGTGATAGTTTAACTGCCGTTTTATTATCAGCGGAAATTGGAAAACAACTGATTATATCTGATTCAATAAAAAAAGGTGAATATCAAACATTAAAAACAGTGAAAACTGATAGTTTGCTATCCCGCATGATGATCGAGAGTGACAATTTTATTGCTGAACAGCTATTAATTCTTAGCGCCGACAAACTATTCGATACGCTCAGCGGTAAAATGGCACGGAACCATATTATTCAAAACAACGGACATCTTTTTATTGAAAAACCGCGCTGGGTAGATGGTTCTGGTTTATCCAGATACAACCTTTTTAGTCCAGACCATTTTGTAAAAGTCCTAGACGAGTTATATAGCACTGTCGACCATTCAAGATTATTTGATTTGTTTCCAAAAGCTGGGGTAAACGGAACGCTAAAATCATATTTGATACATGAAAAGGAACCTTTTATCATCGCTAAATCTGGCGCAATGGGAAATACGTACAATCTAAGTGGATACCTAAAAACAAAAACAGGAAAAGTTTTGATTTTTAGTTTTATGAATAATCATTTTCAACATCCAACTAATAGCGTACGAAAAAAACTTTATCAATTATTAAAAGCTATTAGAGACGAATATTAATCTATTGCCTTTACAATTGGCTTATAAAGACCCCTGAATAGCGTTGATATCACCTTTCCTTCATGAACAACATCCCATACTTGTAACACTGTGCCATCCCCATTTTTGGACCACGTAATGCGATTTTTTACCAGTTTACCGGCTTTGTTTTTGGACTCATCTGACTCCAGTACCATTTTATCTTCAACATAATTTCCAGACAACTTTAATATACTTCCTTGGTTGTCTATCCAAACTTGTTCCCATTTATTAATGGCAGCATTATAAAAATTATAGCTTGTACCCGTATAACCAGCAGTCGCGCTAGTCCATTCTTCTTTAATAATACAGCCATCCTGAATTTTTGAAATTTTATTAATTCCAGCCTTACTTCCATTAGGGTTTGTAACCTCCCAGTCGCCAAGCCAGAAATCAAAAGTGGTATGCTCTTCTGAGCAGCAATTGCATGGTTTATTATTTTGAGCATCAGTATTTTGAATTCCTAACACAAGGATACTTAGTGTTATAAAGAGTGTTATTCGCATATTGTTTCATCTTAAAAATCAATATTATATAAACATTTTTAAGATTACTTTAAGATTGTTCTTAAAACTATCACAAAAAACAGGTAAAAGATTATCGGTATTTACTAATAAAAATAGAGTTAACCATAAAAGTTGTAAATTCATAAGGCTTTAGGAGTGTATACTAAACAGGCTAATTCGACCCTAATGTTCATCAACCAAAAAATCGCGCTAACCACGCTGTGTTTATTTTGCATATCTATATGTAATGCCGCTTCATCTATGTTAAAAGGAATCGTAGTTCCTGATAACGATGAGAAAACGATCTTATACAATAAACAGAAGGCGCTAGAAAATGCTCAGTTGGGTAATGCAGCTGAAGCCTTATTTTATGCAAAAGAATACATAAAAGCTACGAAAGATCTATCCATCATTAATGATCATTTGTTTCAGGATATTAAATCATCTCCAGAATATATCTCATTTAAAAAAAGGTATGCTCCAAAAATCACTTTTTGGAATATCATTTACTTCGTAGCTGGTTTCTTAGGCATTTTCGTCGGTATTTTTATTCATTTTAGAAAAAAGGCCGACCACATTGGTATTTTACTGATCAGTTTATTTATTATTTTTCATTCACTTTTCACGCTTCATCTTAGTGTGCATTTAAGTCAGCTACAATACAGTTTACCAAATACTTTGTTCGTATCGACAACTTTTTCATTTCTTTATGGGCCATTGGTGTACTTCTACATAAAAAGAGCGGCACATGGATATTCATTCAAATGGATAGATTCTATTCATCTTATCCCATCCCTCGTGCTTTTAGTGTATATAGCCCCGTACTATAGTATGGATAGTTTAGAAAAATTCAATGTGTTGTTTGCCGGTGACGCTTTCTTACTTCCAGGAGCCAATGCTATTATTATCATTAAAATAATTTCGCTAGTCACCTATGCTTATTTGTCTTATAGACTTTACACTAATAGTAAGATTAACAAACCTGATAATACCAATAACAACACCTTTATCTGGCAGCGTAACATCATTCTTATTTTTTCAATTTATGTAATTACATATATTATTTATGCGGCAGCCTTGACGAGGCTCATAAGCTTTGCCCCTATTGTTCACGTTCAATTGATACTGATGATCGGGCTCATTTTTTATGTCACCTATATCGCATACGTCCAGCCTGATGTATTTAGTGGTAAGATTTTATTAAATGACCCTAAAGAACTGTTTAAATACAAGAAATCAGGGCTTACCACCTCCTATTCTATTGAGCTTAAAGAGCAATTGTTGTTTTTGTTAAATGAGAAAAAACTGTACAAGCGAAATGACCTCAGCCTTGATATGCTTTCAAAAGAACTCGGGACAAACAGACATGGAGCCTCTCAAGTAATTAATGAACACTTCGATATGAACTTTTTTGAGTTGATTAATTCTTTCAGAATTCACGAGGCAATAGAACTACTTAAAAATGATATTCAACATAATCTGCATATTATAGACATTGCCTATGAAGTAGGCTTTAATAATAAAGTAACATTTAACAAGGCGTTTAAAAAAGTTACCTCTTGCACTCCTTCTCAATATTTACAATCTCAAATGATTTCAGTGGCGGGTAAAGTATAGGTAAACTTCTATCGGCAAGGTAAACTCTTACAAGCATTACCTAAGAAAATCTTAAATACGCATTTCTTTAAAACTGCAATTGCTTCAGGGCAGTGCAGTTTAGAATTTTTTTACTATCTGAAAATCCCACTAAACCTTGTTTAATTTTTAGAAGTAATTATTCGAATTAGCCATCGCATTCTTACTGCCTGCCTTTTTTCCAATTGCACTGACTCAAACAATTTTTAACAAATTCAATTTTTATGAAAGTAAAAAATTATTTTGCGATGTTAGTGTTTTTGGTGTTGGGTACATCATCATTAATAGCGCAACAACAAACAGTAAAAGGGTTAGTGATATCCTCCGATGACGGAGGTCCACTACCTGGCGTAAGTATTGTAGTCCAAGGCACATCTCGAGGGACACAAACAGATTTTGATGGGAATTATTCAATTTCCGCATCTCCAACTGAATCGTTAGTATTCTCTTATGTTGGATTTAAAACACAAGTTATTTTAGTTGGCAGCAAAACTGAAATTAACGTAACCTTAGAAACAGATACCGAACAACTAGACGAAGTCGTTGTAGTTGCTTACGGTACAACTACCAAAGAGGCCTTTACTGGTTCAGCCAGTGTCATTGGCGCAAAAGACTTAGAAACACGAAATGTAACTTCACCAATTGCTGCTATAGAGGGTAGAGCTACTGGTGTGCAGTTCACCTCATCACAAGGTCCCGGTTCTTCTCCAGGAATTGTTATTCGAGGTGTTGGTACACTCAATGGAAGTACAGATCCCTTATTTATTGTAGATGGCGTTCAATATCAGGGAGCGTTAAATACAATCAATCAGGAGGATATTGAATCGTTCACGATTCTTAAAGATGCTGCCTCCACCTCTTTATATGGTTCAAGGGCTGCTAATGGTGTGGTAATCATTACTACCAAAAGTGGTACCAAAGGAGCCATAAAAGTAACTGCATCCACACAGTACGGCTTAGTATCTCCATCAATTCCATTTTATCCAGAATTAAGTCCAGGTCAATATTATGAGACCATGTGGGAAGCTCTAAAAAATTCAAGTGCTGGTGGTGGTGATCCTGCTTTCGCTTCTGCAAATATCTACAACCAGCTTGGTTACAATCCATTTAATGTTCCCAATGATCAAATTGTGGGAACTGATGGAAGACTAAATCCTAATGCCCAGATTATATATCAAAGTCTTGATTGGTATGATGTGTTATCACGTACTGGTATCCGACAAAATTACAATGTGAATGTTTCTGGCGGAGGTGAAAACCATAAAGTATTCTTCTCAGCATCCTATCTTGATGAAGAGAGTTTTGTTGTTACATCAGGATTCGATCGTTTAACGACAAGACTTAATGCGGAATTTGACGTTAGTAACAGCATCACTATTGGGGGTAGTGCTAACATTACAATTACCGAAACTACAGCACCGAGCTCCGCTGGAACTGGGAGTATTGTGAACCCTTTTGGTTTTGCGAAAAACATTGGTTCAATCTATCCTGTATTTGTAAATGATTTACAAGGGAATATTGTACGGGACGTTTTTGGAAATCGCGTCTTTGATAATGGAGAAGGCTTCTCTGAATTTAATATTGGATCAAGACCTTTTAGTCAAGGCCGCCATGCCCTTCAAGAACTATTATTAAATGATGAAAGAGATCGAGATAACACCTACGGTTTTCGATTTTTTACTGACATAAAACTTTTTGATGGCCTTAGTCTTCGAGTAAATTATGGTCGGGACATTAACGAATTGTTAGAAAAAGAATACGAAAATAACATCATTGGTGATGCACAACCCGATGGACGATATAGTGAAGAGCGAGCCAGAAGACAAATCACCAATTTCAATCAGATTTTGACCTATCAAAAAAGCTTTGGCAACCACAACTTAGATGCTACGGCCGGCCATGAAAGTACAGACTGGACATTCTCTGGAAATAGTGGTTTGGCCACAATACAAGCGGCGAATGGTATATTTGAATTTGCAAACTTTTCAAACATTGTTGATTTGGACGGATCAACCGCTCAAAAAGGTCTTGAAGGATACTTTTTAAGAACCAATTACAATTACGATAACAAATATTATCTAAGTGCATCTGTGAGACGAGACGGGTCATCGGTTTTTGATCGCGATAGACGCTGGGGTACTTTTTATTCATTTGGCGGATCTTGGAGAATTGATCAAGAAAACTTTTTAGCCAACTCCTCCGTAATTAATCAACTAAAACTAAGAGCCTCATATGGTGAAGTAGGTAACGATAATTTGAACGATTTCTTTCTTTCTCAGGCAAGATTCTCTATTACTTCGAATGCCGCAGCACCTGCTATTATATTTAGCAATATAGGAAACTCCGAACTGCAATGGGAAACTATCGAAAATTTTGATGTCGCATTGGAATTTACCTTGTTTGACAACTTCTTAGATGGTTCTGTAGAATATTATAAACGAAATTCTTCAGATCTATTGTACAACTTACCAATTGCCCCGAGCAACGGACTCAATGAAGTGCCAATTAATGATGGTGATATGTTTAATTCCGGATGGGAAGTTTCGTTAACAGCAAACCTTATACGTAGAGAAGATTTCAACTGGAATGTAACCCTACAAGGATCTACCTTAAAAAATGAAATTACTAGTCTACCAGATCCCTTTATCAACGGATCAAAACGCTGGGAAGTGGGGCGTTCAAGATTTGATTTCTTCCTTCTCAGAACCGCTGGGGTTGATCCTGCAACAGGAGATCAACTATTCCTACTGTATGAACTAGATGAAAACAACAATAGTGTTCCTGTACTTGATGCAAATGGTGAAATTGCAACTACAAACGATTGGCAAGAAACCGAAAGAGCTTATACTGGGGACAGCTCAATACCTGACTTTTTAGGCTCAATAGCCAGTAGTATTAGTTATAAGGGTTTTACTCTAGACTTCTTGATAAATTACGGAATTGGTGGTTCTATTTTAGATAATGGATATTCGGCAATGATGCACAGTGGTGAATTTGGCGATTCATACCATCCTGATATTTTAAGAGCATGGCGTCAACCTGGCGACATAACAGATGTTCCAAGATTAGAAGCAGGCAACCCTAATTTGGTTAGAACGCAATCTGAACGCTTTTTAACAGATGCATCATTTTGGACACTTAAAAACGTAAACCTAGGTTACAACTTTAAGCAAAGAATTGCAAGTCAATTAGGGCTTGATAACCTAAGGATCTCAATATCTGGCGAAAATTTATATACCAAAAGTGAAAGAGAAGGCTTAAATCCGCAGTTTGGTCTAGCCGGAACCGGCGCTGGTAATGACTTTAACCCACCAAGAATAATTTCAATGGGTCTAAATTTAGGATTTTAAAAAAAGAACAATAATTATGATACATAAAATAAAACTTCTGTTATTCGTAATCCTAGGGATTGCCATAACATCTTGTGAAGAAGACTTTTTGGAAAACACTCCAACAGATGCCATTTCAGCGGCAGATGCACTGGCAAATGAAGATAATATGCAGCTTGTCTTAAACGGTCTACACCGAGGTTTATATTCACAGCTTCAAAATATTCTTCCTGGTGGTAGTTCATTTAGAGCGGGTAACCATTATTGGATTCCAATAGGGGATAATTTAAGTGGTGAACTCATACATTCCGCAAATGCTGATAATTTAGGATGGCGTACTGAGATGCAGTGGAACTCTCATACTGATCCAACATCATTAACTACACGTCTTTTATGGTACCATCGCTATAATACTATTTTAGGGGCCAATTTACTTATTAATCGAGCAACAGATGGAACTTTAACCCAATCACCTAAATTATTCGAAATTTTAGGTCAAGCATACACCTACAGAGCGTACGCATACCTTTCTTTGGTACAACATTATGCTAGAGGCTATTTGATTGGAAATCCAGCATCAGATCCTGGTGTACCAATTTTGTTTTCGTCAGAATCTCCTTTTACAAGCGAACCAAGATCAACCGTACAAGAGATATATGATCGTATAGAACAGGATCTTAACGCTGCAATTGATGCATTCGAAAATGGTTCAGGTAGATCAGGAAGTGGTCCTGCGGTTAAATCACAATTGAGTATTGATGTAGCGTATGGATTATTAGCACGAATGGCCTTATCAAAAGGCGATTGGCAGTTAGCAGCCGATTCAGCCATAAGAGCTCGACAGGATTATCCTATTATGGGTGAAGAAGATTGGTTATCGGGATTCAACTCTAACGAACTTCCAGAAGTAATTTGGGGTAGTAATGTAATCGAAGCAGAGACTACCTTTTTCCGTTCTTATTTTTATCTAATGAGTAACACATTTAATGGAAGCCAAATTAGAAACAATCCAAAAATCGCTGATCGAAGATTGGTAGATGCCATTCCTGATACTGATTACAGAAAACAGGTGTTTATCATAAATGCACCAAACACCAACACATCAGCTGCAAATGGCCAAGGTGGTTTTGGCAATGATCCTAATTATACGGATGAAGATGAATTTAATGCTGATGTGGATTCTTTAAACTCGGTCTACGGAATTACTACCAGGTTTAATTTACACCCGTATATGCATTTTAAAATGAAGAATGCGCTTCCAGGTACTATCAGTCCAGATGACATCATTTATATGCGCTCTTCTGAGATGTACTTGATTGAAGCAGAAGCCAAGGCCATGATGAATGATATTGCAGGGGCTCAAGCGGCATTAGAACCTTTAGGCTCTGAAAGAGATAGCGCTTATGATGCATCAATCTTTAATACACAAGAGCTGTTAATGGAGCATATTAAGTTTCAAAGACGCCTAGAATTATGGGGTGAAGGCTTTGGTTATACCGATAAAATTCGCTGGGATGAAGGTATTGACCATGCTGCTGACGGAGGTTCAGGTGCATCGGCCATACTTTATCAAGAAGCATATCAAATTGAAAGACCCTCTATTAATGACGATTGGATTTTCAAAATCCCACAGCAGGAGATTGATGCCAATCCAAACATAGGGCCAGGAGATCAGAATTAAAATGGGTTTGGTTTGATTACGCAATCATAAAAATCCAAAAAGAGAAAACTAATTTTGGTTATTTAGTTTTTAAGGTGAGGTGCCATTTACCCTGTAAATGGTGCCTCTTTTTTTATAGGATAAAAGAGGAAAATTGTTTTAAACTCCAGATAGAAACTTAATAGTCTCTTTATTAAAAAAATCGGGCTGTTCAACATTAACAACATGTCCGCAATTGGGCACTACACATAAAGAAGAAAAGCCATGTGCCTCTACAACTTTTCTAACTGATGGCAGAAACATATAATCTTCTTCACCCATCACATAATGAGTAGGAATCTTTAACTCAACCTGTCTGAAAAAACGAAGCAACGGATTAATTTCGGCAGTAAGCTTAAACCACCTTACAAATTCCTTTTGATACAACTTTTTTGCTTCACGAATAAACAACAACCTCGATTCCTTGTGATTCTTATTTGGCATTATAATAAATGCAAAGAATTTATAAAGCCATAAATAAGGTACCAACGATTTAAAGATAATACCGACTCGCATCAAAATTTGAGATCGGATATTTAGTTTCATAATCGCCCCACCCATGATCATACTTTTTACTCGATTAGGGTGCATTTCAGCAAGCTGACGAATAATTATAGTTCCTAACGAAATACCAATAAAATGAGAATTCTCAATTTTCAAATGATCCAGAACGACTAAAATATCATTAGCGATAGATTGAAATGTATAGCGCTTATCGAAAGCATCTTTCAAAGCTGTTTTCGAATTTCCATGGCCTCTCAAATCTAAAAGCAAAATGTTATAGTGTGTTCTAAAGGCACGTAATTGCTTATACCAGATGGTACTGCTACCTCCTGCTCCGTGCACAAAGGTTACCCAATCTGTAGCATTGGGGTTTTCATATATAGTGTAGTTTAACAAGCAACTAATTTAAAGACCAAAGGTAGGTACAATAAAAATCAATAACAACTCATTCTCAAATCTGATAATAGCTTATACAAAATTAAAATAATAATTAAAATAACTAGCTAATTATCAATTATTTAGCTATATTTATAACTCACTAACTTACTACACCAATGAAACGCGTTGCCACCAAAATCAAACGAAAACTTAACCGTATCGCTATTGAAAAACGGTATCTACAAATGATAGAAAAAGCTTATAATTTTAGGCAAACAGATGCTGGTTTAAGCGATTTCTTTGAATATGAAGCTAATAAGTTGCGCTCTAAAATTCATGCTTTAGAACTGGAATAGTATACTTATTGATCATATTATTAGAGGAAAATTCTCATGAAAAATATATGCCAATCCCATTATTTACAATTATTTAACGTAAATAATTCATCTCATGGCCTGCTTTTTGACGTATATATACTGATTTAAAACATTAAGTTATGAAAAAGTCACAATTTTGCAGAGTGGGGGCTGTAAAAGCCGCAAGCGACTTAGGATGGCCATTGGCAGATTTGAAAAGAAAGTATCAGCTGTTTTGGGAAAAATCGTATAGTATGGAACAAACTGATGCAGGCTTAAGCGATTTTTTTGCTCATGAAGCTAAAAAGGCTTTGCGCTCTTTAAAGAAATATGAAGCGGCTACCTTTAGTATATAAGTGTTTTAAAGTAATCAAAAGCTTTTACGAGTCGCGAGCCATACCAAGAAAAGTACTCACCGTCGACAAGTTGAATCTTCGCATTTGTTAAACGCTCCAATTCAATAATATGTTTTTGTTTAAAGGGAAATGGCTCTGAAGACAAGAATATCAAATCGGGATTACATTGCTTTAAAAAAGTCTCTAGCGCAACTTCGGGGTATCGATTCTGCTCAACTACATTTTCAAATTTATTTACCCTTAGTAGGTGATCGATAAAGGTTGCTTTGCCAGCAAGCATCCAGGGGTCTTTCCAAATAAAATATGCGACTTTTTTAATTGATTTGCTACTAATTTTCTCTTGAAAATCATTGAGGGATTGTATGATATGATCAATGATTATCGAGGCTTTATTTTCCCTTTTAAAAATCGAACCATATTCTTTGATTAAAACCAAACAGTCATCAATTGAAGAGATATCCGATACGTGAACCGGGGCAATTCCAGATAATTCGCTAACCATTTCCTCAGTATTTTCCTCTTTATTACAAAGAATAATATCTGGGTCAAGTGTTTTAATCTTGTCCAGGCGAACCTGCTTTGTACCACCAACAACGGTTTTAAATTTTCGGATATGATTGGGATGAACACAAAACTTCGTAATACCCACTAATTCATTCTCTAAACCCAGATCACAAATCAATTCAGTCTGACTAGGTACTAAAGAAACAATGCGTTTTGGAGCACCATTTAGCTGGATTTCTCTGTTAAGCTGATCGACTATAATCATTCACGTGACATTAATATGTCTTTCATTTGTTGCTGTAATTCTGCCGCTTTTTCTCTTGCGGCAGCAGCAAAATTATTCCCCTGACCAGCATAAATAATGCCTCTAGATGAATTAATTAATAGCCCGACCTGATCATTCATCCCATACTTACAAACTGCATGCAAGTCGCCACCTTGCGCTCCTACTCCCGGTACCAATAGAAAACTATCTGGAATTATTTTTCTAATCTCCAATAAATACTCAGCCTTAGTCGCCCCCACTACATACATTAAACGGTCGCTATTGTTGTAAGCTATTGAAGTTTGTAGTACCTTTTTATACAATGGCAAACCATCAATTTCTTCGGTCTGAAAATCGTATGCTCCCTTGTTGGATGTTAGAGCCAACAGAATAGTGTGCTTATTATCAAAATCAAGAAAAGGTTCTACCGAGTCTCTTCCCATGTATGGTGCCACTGTTACCGAGTCGAACGCCATATCTTCAAAAAATGCTTTAGCATACATACTAGCCGTATTACCAATATCACCACGTTTAGCATCAGCAATGGTAAAGACATTAGGATAATTATAGTTTAAATACTCAATAGTCTTTTTAAGAGACTGCCACCCTTTTATACCATAAGCTTCATAGAAAGCGATATTTGGTTTGTATGCAACAGCTAAATCATGTGTGGCATCAATTATTTGCTTATTAAACTCAAAAATAGGGTCATCACTATTCAATAAGTGAGAAGGAATTTTCTCTAGATCAACATCCAAACCTACACATAAAAAGGAGTCCTTTTCATAAATTTGATCAACAAGTTGTTGGGTGGTCATACTAACTACTTAAAATGAAAAACCCAGACCTTAAGCCTGGGTTTCAAAAATACGATTATAAAAGCATATTTAATTGATTAGTTTTATTTCAACGCGACGGTTTTTTGCACGCCCCGCCATATACATATTAGTAGCGACTGGGTATTTTTCTCCTAAACCAACAGCTTCTAGTCGAGATGCATCAATTCCGTTTTTGATAAGATAATCTCTTACCGCATTCACCCTTAGCTCGGACAATCGCTGATTCATCTTTTCTTCTCCTCTGCTATCAGTGTGTCCTTCTAATCGGAATCTCGCATTCGGATACTGCTTCATTACTGCGGTCATCTCCTGTAATATAGTAAATGACTCGTTCTTAAAATCTGCTTTATCAGGAGCAAACAAGATAGTTTTCCCATATTCATTTAGCTTGGCAACTACCGCTTCAGTTACTTCAGGACAGCCTTTTCCTGCAACTGTGCCAGCAGTATCTGGGCATTCATCATCTTTATCAAAAACCCCATCGCCATCAGAATCTGGCCAAGGGCATCCATTATTCTCCACAGGCCCTGCATTATCAGGACAGATATCGACATCATCATTAACACCATCACCATCCTTGTCTACAATTGGGCAGCCTTCATTATCCTTTCTTCCCCCCTCATCCGGACACTTATCATCTTTGTCGTATACGCCATCTTCATCACGATCAGGCCAAGGACAACCTTCGTTTTCAATAGGTCCTGGAGTATCCGGGCATGCATCTTCTTTATCTAAAATCCCATCACCATCTTTATCTCTAGGTTTTCCTCTATAAATTGGTACTTTCAAACCGGCATACACATCTACACCTTGCGATTCATCGTTAATAATATTAGATAGCACAGAACCTGAACCAACAAAAAGTGGGCCAACACGAAAACCGGTTCCCCACGAAAAACCACTATACTCTTTATAGCCGACAGGCATATAAAAACTAAACCATTTGCTTTCATAACGTGGAGTGATAAATGCGTTGGTAGCCACACTACTGCTATTTCTGCTAGCTGCTTTTACCAATGAAAAATCGGCATTAGCATTGATATAAACACTTGGGATTATATTATAATCTATAGTCACATGACCTGCGGTAGGAAGCCTAGGATCTAAATCTTCATCTGCTTCTTGAAATGTATAGATATCTCTTAGGGCATCTTCAAAACTTAGGTTTTCAAAATCAGTTTCGCTAATATCAACCCCTGTAAGATTATACAGTGCTTGATTACTGTTTTTATAGCTAATGGACCCAATATCAGTGACTGACAACCCCACTTTTAATTTATATCGCGTTGGATCGCCTTGTATATTGCCTTCGCCCCCATCAGGTCTATACTCATAGGAAAAACCAATGTCCGCACCAAAACCGGTTGATCCTTCTACCAGCTCTATATTCTCTAAATCTCCCGCCAGGTTGCTACTACGACCGTATGTTAAACTACCACTAGAATCGAACGATGCAATATTTGGGGCGGTACCATCGGCATCATAGTTAATATCTACTGTTCCTTCTCCATATGCATTTCCTAAACCTTGTAAGTACTTAACTGATACACCCCCGGTAAGAAAATGATTTCCTTTATCCATAAGTACCGTTGCATATGAAAGGCCTAATTCACCCCAACCATGTGTAGTCCCAAAAAAGTCGTTTGCATTAACTACAAAATCATTGTCAGCATCAAAATCATTGGTCACTGTTTCAAAAAGCTCCCCATTAATATTATTTACATTGGCAAACAAACGCGCTCTAGTAAAAACAGCAATGGTGTGCTTGGGCTTTATATTGAACATGAATGATGGTCCCAATACATCGGCAGTTACAATATAACTATTAGCGTCAGATGGAGATGTAATCGCATCTCGCTCAAAATCAAAATCGCTTTTTAATAAATTCGATAATGATATTCCGTAATAATCATTATCGCCTAAGGCACTCAAAGAGGCAAGATTAATATCAGCTTTATAAGGGGAGTCGACCAAAGTTGCGGGGTTCGATACAACGCCGTGGACACCTTTATAATTGTCAGATAAAAATCCGATATAGGACTGTGAATAGGTAAAAAAACTGGATCCGAGAAATGCAGTAAGCAGAAAAATATACTTTTTCATCTTGTAGCAGGTTATTGGTTTTGAATTATTTAGCAATTAGGGGCTTCCTAATTATGTTGGTTCAACGTGAAGATACTATTATTATTTTCAAGTTTTTTCAAAAAGCAAAAAGAGCCGATAAACGGGGTTTATTGGCTCTTTTTTTAACGGTTTACTACCAGTAGTTAGATGACTTCACCAGCCTCTTTCAACTTTTCTGTATTTTGTACCAACTGCAACTCATCTATGATCTTTTGAATGTCACCATTAATAATGTTTTGTAAATCATATAGGGTAAGGTTAATTCGGTGATCGGTTACTCGGCCTTGCGGATAGTTATAGGTTCTAATTTTAGCAGATCGATCCCCGCTACTTACTTGGCTGCTTCGCTTAGCAGCATCCTCCTCTTGTTTTTTGGCCAGCTCAAGATCATATAGACGTGAACGTAATACCTTAAAGGCTTTTTCCTTGTTTTTATGTTGCGATTTTTGATCCTGGCATTGCGCTACTAATCCCGTGGGTACATGCGTAAGCCGCACGGCAGAATAAGTAGTGTTAACCGACTGCCCCCCAGGCCCGGAAGAACAGAAATAATCAATACGAACATCTTTAGGATCTATCTGTACGTCAAATTCTTCTGCCTCAGGTAACACCATTACAGTAGCCGCACTGGTATGTACACGTCCTTGAGTCTCCGTTTGTGGTACCCGTTGTACCCGATGCACACCCGCTTCAAACTTTAAAGTACCATACACCTCTTCACCTGTAACTTCAAACTGTATTTCTTTAAAACCACCGGCAGTTCCTTCGCTAAAGTCAATCACACTCACCTTCCAGCCTTTACCTTCACAATATTTGGTATACATACGGTGTAAATCTCCGGCGAAAATACTTGCTTCATCGCCACCAGTACCTGCGCGTACTTCAACCACGACATTCTTACTATCTTCAGGATCTTTTGGGATTAACATTAGCTTGATTTCCTCTTCAAGTTTTGGCAGTTTTTCCTTGGCTTCTTCTAACTCCATTTTTGCCATTTCAACCATTTCAGCATCACTACCATCAGCTATAATCTCCTCGGCTTCCTTAATATTGTCAGTAAGTTGAATATAGACAGCGCGCTTATCAACTAGGTTTTTAAGATCCTTATACTCCTTATTTAACTGAACATATTTCTTCTGATCAGAAATAATATCTGGTTGTATAATTAAGTCACTTACCTCGTCAAAGCGTTGTTTTACTATTTGTAATTTCTCTAGCATAAATCTGTTCCAATTCTAAGATCGTAAAGGTACACTTTTTGAAGACTTTTCTATCGTTCCCTTGTGCATATTGCGTCTAGTTGAATATTAAAAATATAATTAATTCTCTCGGTCGGGCTTTATGCACAACAGGGTAGCCAACTTCAATCCCTAATGCGATGTTAATCTTTTTGCAGCTTCCTGATGAAATCATAATTTTCATGAATGCAACTATCAGCAATACTGCACTTTTACAAACAATTTCTGCAGTCTACAAGCTTTATAAGCTTAATAGCTCTTTTTTTAACTGGTAATAATGCTGTATTTATAACTGCCAAAATAATTTGTTCATTCGCTATTATCTGGGGATATTCAAGCAACAGGCAAAAAAACATTCTTGCTTTCTATCATAATCTTGGTATTACCAAAACGAAGCTGATCTTGATTTTTGTTTTACTGGATTTTATGCTTTGTGCCACCATCCTATTATTTAAGACATGGTTATGGTCGTTGAAATAGATAATGTTGAATTAAGTTTTGGTGTGAAAACCATATTAAATGGGGTTTACCTAAAGGCAGAAACCGGAAAAGTAACCGGACTCTTAGGCCGGAATGGCTCAGGTAAAAGCAGTTTGCTATCCATTATTTTTGGAAGCCTACAACCTAAATATAAGTTGGTTCGGGTTGATAAAAAGCCGGTTGTAAGAAAATTATACACCACGGGAAAGGTATACTTATCCTCACAAATACAGACAATACCAAACTTTATGAAGCTTCATAAAGCATTCTATTTACAGCAAATTTCATGGACCTCCTTTGTTAGTGATTTTCCTCAATTAGAAAAATACAAAAATAAGAGACCGGAAAACTTGTCAAGTGGTGAATTACAACTAGTAGAAATTTACTTAGCCTTATTCTCAAACAAACCAATTATTTTGTTAGATGAACCCTTTATGCATATTGCGCCTATTTATGTCGAAAAAGTAAAAGAATTCATTAAGCAGCAAAAAAATAACAAAGCCATTATTTTAACTGATCATTATTACCAAACCGTAATCGATGTAGCAGATGATATCTATCTCCTAAAAAACAGATGTACTTAAAAGATCGATCGACTTACAGAACTGGAAGATTATGACTATTTACCAAATGGAGTTATCGCTAAGAAAACTAATAGGTAAAGGAGCCAAACTCACTTTTAATAGTCAGCTTTTTAGAATCAGCCGCTTCTACTCGACCGACAATTTGAGCATCGACATTAAATGACTTTGAAATTGAAATGAGATCATCAGCAATGGAAGCGTCTACATATAATTCCATTCGATGTCCCATATTAAACACTTGATACATCTCTTTCCAATCGGTTCCGGACTGCTCCTGTATCAACCGAAATAAAGGAGGTATCTCGAACATATTGTCCTTTATAATATGCAGCCCATCTACAAAATGAAGAATTTTTGTTTGCGCACCACCGCTGCAGTGAACCATTCCATGAACCTCTTTCGCATCGTATTTCGAAAGAATTTCTTTAATAATTGGTGCATAAGTTCGTGTTGGCGATAACACTAGTTTACCGGCATCAATCGGAGCATCTTCAACGGTATCTTCTAATTTAGTATTGCCTGAATATACCAGTTCAGATGGTACGGCGTGGTCATAACTTTCAGGGAATTTTTCAGCTAAATACTTCCCAAAGACATCA
Organism: Spongiivirga sp. MCCC 1A20706; assembly: GCF_046524175.1. Classification (NCBI taxonomy): domain Bacteria; kingdom Pseudomonadati; phylum Bacteroidota; class Flavobacteriia; order Flavobacteriales; family Flavobacteriaceae; genus Spongiivirga; species Spongiivirga sp. MCCC 1A20706. The sequence continues at coordinate 151,043 of NZ_JBEFZF010000001.1, read as the reverse complement.
TGCCTGGCCGAGGTTAGCCCATTACTTCCCATCCCGCCATTATATGCTGTTTCGTAGGAGGCTTGCCCATATGATGAAAGCCCAACAATAACATCTCCAGCTTTAATATTAGCATTGTCAATGACATCAGTACGCTTCATTCGCGCAGTTACGGTACTATCAACAATAATTGTCCTAACTAAATCGCCCACGTCAGCTGTTTCTCCTCCAGTGGAATGTATGGTGACACCAAAACCTTTTAACTCTTCAATAAGTGCTTCAGTACCATTAATTATTGCAGAAATCACTTCGCCCGGAATCAAGTTTTTATTTCTACCAATAGTAGAAGATAGCATGATATTATCGGTCGCACCAACACACAACAAATCGTCAATATTCATGATCAACGCATCTTGCGCAATTCCTTTCCAAACAGAAATATCACCCGTTTCTTTCCAGTACATATAAGCCAAGGATGATTTGGTCCCGGCACCATCTGCGTGCATTATCAAACAATATTCATCGTCATTGGTAAGATAATCTGGTACTATTTTGCAAAAAGCCTTCGGAAAAAGCCCCCTGTCAATGTTCTTAATAGCGTTGTGTACATCTTCTTTTGATGCTGATACACCTCTTCCCGAATAACGTTGTGAAACTTCTGAACTCATGAATTTTTGTTGTACAGCAAAAGTAGTATTAATCTAAAAAAAATTACTGCTTTCATAGTAATGAAAGCATAATTTTATTAACGTGTAAACAACAATTCACGATACTTTGTTAATGGCCAAAGTTCGTCGTCAACCAATAGTTCAAGCTTGTCACAATGATATCGTATTTCTTCAAAATAAGGTTTTACCTTATCGCAGTACATAGCCGCTTTTTTACCAAGATCGATTAAGGCATTTGCTTTTTTACGTTCTTCTATCATTTGGGTAACACCGGCATTAATCTTTTCGATATGGTTTGAAATTTGTTCAATCAAATCCATTTGCTCTAACGCCATTTTTTTGAATGATGTCCCATAAATATCTTTTAATCCCTTCACGTTATCGATCAATAAATTCTGATATTTTATCGCTGTGGGGATAATATGGTTTCTAGCCACATCACCAAGCACGCGCCCTTCAATTTGAATGCGTTTAGCATATTCTTCTACTTCAATTTCATAACGCGCTTCTAACTCGACTTTGTTCATCACTTTCATTGTTGAGAATACATCGATAGTCGATTTTTCAATTTGAATTTTAAGCGCTTCGGGAGTGGTTTTATTATTGCTTAGTTTTCTTTTTTTCGCTTCTTTTTCCCAAGATTCATCATAGCCGTTACCGTCAAAAAGTATGCGCTTTGAACCTTTTATATACTCTCTAAGCACATTAAAAATAGCCTCATCTTTTTTCAAACTTTTTTTATCAATAAGCTTGTCTACTTCTATTTTAAAATCCTGTAATTGCTTAGCAACAATCGTATTCAAAATAATCATAGGCTTCGCACAATTGGCTTTAGAACCTACAGCTCTAAACTCAAATTTATTTCCTGTAAATGCAAAAGGAGAAGTACGGTTTCTATCCGTATTATCTAATAAAATCTCAGGGATCTTGCCGACGACGTTGAGTTTTAAATCGGTTTTTTCCTGCGGAGAGAGTTTACCAGTCGTGACCCCCTCTAGCTCTTTTAATACTTTGGTAAGCTGATCACCAATAAAAACAGACATAATTGCTGGTGGAGCTTCATTAGCGCCCAAGCGATGGTCATTACTTGCTGATGCAATACCAGAACGCATTAGTTCTTCATATTCTTGTATTGCTTTGATTGTATTAATAAAAAAGGTAAGAAACTGTAAGTTACTCATTGGGGTTTTACCTGGGCTTAGTAAGTTAACACCAGTATCAGTTGTTAAAGACCAATTATTGTGTTTTCCCGAGCCATTAACACCTTTAAAAGGTTTTTCATGCAACAATACTTTAAAATGATGTCTTGCTGCTACTTTGCCCATTAAATCCATCACCAACGAATTATGGTCAACAGCCAAATTAGCTTCTTCATAAATTGGCGCCAATTCAAATTGATTTGGTGCTACCTCATTATGTCTGGTCTTTACTGGAATACCTAGCAACATACATTCTTTTTCAAGATCTTGCATAAATCGCAATGCTCTGGTGGGTATACTACCAAAATAATGATCGTCTAGTTGTTGCCCCTTAGCTGATGTATGCCCTAGCAAGGTTCTTCCAGTCATTGTAAGGTCTGGTCTTGCCATAACCAAGGCTTCATCAATTAAAAAATATTCTTGCTCCCAACCTAAAGATGCATTTACTTTACGAACACTTTTATCAAAATACTTCGCAACATCAGAGGCAGCTTCATCAACGGCATGAAGCGCTCTTAATAATGGTGTTTTATAGTCTAACGCTTCTCCGGTATAGGACACGAACACCGTAGGTATACATAAGGTTGTACCGTATATAAACGAAGGCGATGAAGGGTCCCAAGCCGTATACCCACGTGCTTCAAATGTATTACGAATACCCCCGTGTGGGAAGCTAGATGCATCAGGTTCTTGCTGCACAAGCTGCCCACCATCAAACTTTTCAATACCTTGATTGCTGTCTAACAGTTCGAAAAAAGCATCATGTTTTTCAGCAGTTGCACCAGTTAAGGGTTGAAACCAATGGGTATAATGAGTTACACTTTTAGACATGGCCCAATCCTTCATTGCTGCAGCAATTTGGTCAGCCACTACTCTTTTTATTTTTGAGCCGTTAACAATGGCATCTTGTACACTCATAAATGCGTCTGTTGTGAGGTATTGACGCATTGCTTTTTCATTAAATACATTTACTCCGAATAAAGCCGATCTTTTCTCGTTATCATCAATAATAATAGGCTTACGCCCCATTGTTTTCTTCAAAGCATCAAATCGCAGCGTTGACATATCTATATTTTTAAGCAAATATATTGTTAATAATTAATTTTAAATATCCATACCCCCTATTTTTTTAGGGTGTTGATAAATATATCTTGTTTATTGGCATTTTACCCCCTTAATTTTGATAGCCTTTCTTAAAAACTCATATATTTGCTGCGAAATTTTGTTAGTTCAAAAAAAGAATCACCTATTATGAGTAAATCTAAATTAGAGTACATCTGGCTTGATGGTTACAAACCCACAGCTAACCTAAGAAGTAAAACTAAAGTTGAAGACGATTTTAGCGGTAAACTAGAAGACTGTCCTATTTGGTCTTTTGATGGAAGTTCTACCCAACAAGCAGAAGGAGGATCTTCTGATTGCTTACTAAAGCCAGTGGCTATATATCCTGATCCTGTAAGAAAAGACGGATACTTAGTAATGACCGAAGTATTAAATGCTGACGGTACTCCACATGAATCAAATTCAAGAGCAACAATTGATGATGATGACAACGATTTCTGGTTTGGTTTTGAGCAGGAGTACTTCATCATGGATGTAAATACACAGTTACCACTTGGTTTCCCAATTGGTGGTTATCCAGGACCTCAAGGTCTATACTATTGCTCTGTTGGTGGTAAAAACACTTGGGGTCGCGAGTTCGTTGAAGAACATGCCGATCTTTGTATTGCTGCAGGATTAAACTTTGAAGGTATTAACCAAGAAGTGGCTGCAGGACAATGGGAATTCCAATTATTTGCTAAAGGTGCTAAGAAAGCGGGGGATGAAATTTGGATTGCTAGATACTTATTGGATCGTTTAACAGAATCATATGGATACTATATTGAATATCACCCAAAACCTGTAAAAGGAGATTGGAACGGTTCTGGAATGCACGCTAACTTCTCAAATACGACTTTAAGAACATGTGGATCTCAAGAAGTTTACGAAAAAATATGTGAAGCATTCAGACCTGTGGCAGCAGAACATATTGCTGTGTACGGAGAATTTAATGATCAACGTTTAACAGGGTTACACGAAACTGCTTCGATTCATGATTTTAGTTACGGAATATCTGACCGTGGGGCTTCTATTCGTATTCCTATTATCACCGTTGAAAAAGGATGGAAAGGTTGGTTAGAAGATCGTCGTCCAGCATCTAACGGAGATCCGTACAAAATTGCGGGTAGAATCATCGAAACTGTAAAGTCTGCTGATGTTTAATTAGTAAGCTTAGAATATATTAGTAAAAGCCATCTTCAACAAGATGGCTTTTTTATTGGATAAATTCAAAGAGGTCAAACTACAAAACCCGAAAATTAAATTATTTAAATTCCAAATAGATTACCATTTGCTTTCGTTAAAAGCTAATTCAACGGGCAGTTAAAAAATCAAATAACCATTAATAGAAGCCTAGGTAAGCGTTACATATAAAAACGCCATGTACAAGCCGAGTAACACAATACCATCTCGCCAGCCTAATCGAAATCCTCTAGGCAAAAATACCAGAGGAAGCACAATAAATGATATCCCCAGCATCCAGAAAATATCACTAGTTAGTAACCCCTGGTCAATCACTTTAACAGGCGTTATCATTGAAGTAATACCAAGTACTGCACCAATGTTAAAGATGTTTGAGCCTATAAGATTACCCAGTGAAATTGCTTTTTCCTTTTTAATTACCGCAATTATAGATGCAGCAAGTTCAGGTATACTGGTACCAATGGAGACCACGGTAATACCAATAATACGCTCACTAACACCAAAGGCAGCTGCCATGCTTTTAGCGCCTTCAATAAGTAATTCTGATCCTCCCCATAATCCAAAGCCTCCTATTGCCAGAAATAGAATGACCTTATACAAAGGTATTACTTCATCATCTTCTGGAGATTCATCGACAACAGCAGGTTGTTGAAAACGCAGTAAATACACCAAAAATGCGATGAGTAAAACAAAAAAGATTACGCCTTCATACCAAACTAATACACCATCAAAGGCAATAAATAGATACAACAAAACAGATATAAGCATCATCATAGGCCAATCTGTTTTGTAAAAACCTTTTTCAACTTGAATGGCCGATAAGCTAATAGTGATACCCAATACCAAAGCAAGATTGGCAATATTCGATCCGACCACATTACCTAAAGCAAGATCCGGGGAACCATCTAATGCTGATTTAATACTGACGATAAGTTCTGGCGCTGATGTGGCAAAAGACACGACGGTCATACCAATTACAATCTTTGGGATGTCTAGACGTAACGAAAGACCAACAGCGGCCTTCAACAGAAGATCTCCGCCAACTATGAGTGCAGCTAACCCACCAATTATAAAGATATAATCCATCCCAAAAATTTGCTGCGAAGATAGTTACATTTAAGAATGTAGAATGATGAATGGTAAATTATTCTTTTCTGGATAATAGATCGATGATTTAAGTGACAAAATTTTAATTAATAGAAGCTAGAAACAGAAGACAAAAACCAAGATACAAGGACTGAGAACAATGATTTTACGTGCCCTAAAAACCATGAGAGTGTTTCTACACCCCTACCCAAATACTTTTTCAACTTTCACTGCTAAAACTATAAATTTCGTTAAATAACTATTTTTATAGTTTTAAAACTGTTTTTTTAGTTATATTCGTCTCATTAATTTATCAATCATGCACAAACTCACTAATAAAGAAGAAGAAATTATGCATATTTTATGGAAGCTAGAAAAAGCTTTTGTAAAAGAGGTTTTGGCCGAAATCAAAAATGATCCCCCGCATTACAATACATTGTCAACCATTATCAGAAATCTTGAAGACAAAGGTTATGTCGCCTATGAAGCGTTTGGAAAAACGCATCGCTACTACCCTATTGTTAGTAAAGAAGATTACAGAAAACGGTTTATGAATAAAGCCATTGAAAGTTACTTTAACAATAGCTATAAAAATGTGGTTTCTTTTTTCGCAAAAGAAGAAAAAATTAGCGTGGAGGACCTTAAAGAAATTATCAAACTTATTGAAAAAGAATAGTAATGGAAACCTTTTTTATCTACCTAAGCAAGGTAGCAGCGATTACCATTATTTTTTACGGCTGTTACCAACTATTTTTAAAAAAACATACTTTTTTTAATGCCAACCGTCATTTCCTAGTTGCGGGTTTAGTTGCTGCCTTGGCATTGCCCTTTCTGGTATTCACGAAAACAGTTTATATCGACAAACCGGTTTTAGAACAAACGTCAGCAATAACATCCACAATAATAGAACCAGCAGAACGTACAACCGCAGTTGTGCAGAAACAATTTGAGATTGACTGGTTAATGATATTTGCAATAATTTACACGATTGGTGTGCTTTTTATGTTAGGCAGATTATTCCTTCAATTTGTGGCTTTACGTAAATTAATCAACACCTATCCTACCAGCTTTGAAAGTGGTTTTAAATTGGTAGAGGTCGATACAGAAATAGCACCTTTTTCATTTTTCAACACCATTGTATTTAATCCTAGCTTATACACCAAAGATGAGTTAGCCGTCATATTGGCTCATGAGAAAGCCCACTGTTCTCAACGACATAGTTTAGACCTTATTGCAACCGAACTGTTCATTGCTTTGCAATGGTTTAATCCGTTTTCTTGGTTGTATAAACGTAGTATTCAACAAAACTTAGAATTTATTGCGGACTACGAAGCATTGACCAAAACACACTCAAAGGCTCATTATCAGAAAACACTTTTAAAAGTATCCATCGGTCAATATAACCTCACATTGACCAATAATTTTTTCAATTCATTAATCAAAAAACGAATAGTAATGATCAATCAACAATCTTCGCAAAAGCGAAATTTACTTAAAATGGCTTTCATCCTACCATTTTTAGCAATCTTTATGTATAGTTTTAATGTAAAGGAAGAGACAAAATTTAAAACAGAACCACCAGCTGTTAAAATTGCAGATGAATATATAAGTCCCATTGCCAAAAAAGATCTACAAAAAATCACCTCGGATTTTGGGATGCATAAAAGTCCATTTACCAAAAAAATGGAATTTCATAATGGTATCGATCTCGTTGCCAAGATTGGAACCGAAGTTCTTGCTGCTTCTAGTGGCCAAATTATCCTAGCCAAGAATGACGGAAAACATGGCAACAGATTAATTATTGAACATAAAGATGGTAATAAAACTAGCTATTCGCACTTGCAAAAGTTCAATGTTAAGGTAAATGATCACGTAAATATGGGCGATGTGATCGCCTTTGTCGGCAACACCGGATTATCTACTGGATCGCATTTACATTTTGAAGTTTTGAAAGAAGGTAATGCCCTTAACCCTAGATTAGTGGTTGCAAGCTTAAAAACTGTAGACACATCGGGACACCATAATGAGAGCGTCAATTCGAGCACACAAGATAAGGGAAAAGAAAAAATGGGTGAAAACCCACTGATTATCCTTAATGGCAAAGCAGCTCACATCAAGGAGACAGAAACGGAAGAACTGCATATCTTGGGTGAACTAAAAATGATAAAACCAAGTAAAGCCATTAAAAAATATGGTCAAGCTGCAAAAGACGGTGCTTATGAAGTTAAAGGTGAAATCAAACTTGTACCCAAGAAGAATATCAAGAAACTAAGTTCAAATGAAACGGTATCCTTCAAAATAACAAAAAATACAAGTGAACAAGAACTTGATAAATTAAAAGAACTAGCTAAGAACAAATACAACTGCGAGCTGAAAATTGAAAACCTAAAGCGCAATTCGAAAGGGATAATCACTGACATTAGCATAAGTTTTGCTAACAAGAATGGGACTGCAAGTAGTTCTCAGAATAACAATAAGGGCATTGCGCCTATTATTTTTGGCTATGATGATGACGGTGGTATTTTCATTACTTCTGATACTAAAATGATACATAACAATAATCAATGGGTATTGGACACCGGCGTTGAATTAATTGAACAAATTGAGGAAGAAGAAAAAGATGAAAAAGAAGAAGAAGAAATAATTGTAGAACAAAAAATAATCAACAAACACTACATTAATAATACCACAAGCGATCAAGGAATTCAAAAAGTTAAATCAAACCTCAAAAAGCATGGAAACCTCGATTTGAAAGTTGAAAAACTAAAGCGCAACAAACTAGGAGAAATCATTCGAATCAAACTAACCTTAAGTGATGGTAAAGGAAAACTGTCGAGTGCAACCTTTAAAAATTCTAAAAATACACCCATACCGACTATTATGGTAGGCAAAATCAATGGCCAATTAATTGTAAGCTCAACCACCGAAGTAGTAGAAGAGGTAATTGAAGAATCTATTGCTATTAGAGAGGAAGCATCGGATGCTTTAGAAGAACTTCAAGAAATTACTCGTATAGAAACCGATAAAGAAAAGCGCCCACTAATTATTATTGATGGCAAGGAAACTAAACTAGATACGTTTACCAATTTAGATCCTGACAATATAGAATCTGTATCGGTTTTTAAAAATGAATCAGCCATCAAACTTTATGGTAAAAAAGGAAAAAACGGTGTAGTCGTTATCAAACTAAAGAAATAATTTTTTACACAAAAACCATCTTAAAAAGCACCTTACAAAAGGTGCTTTTTTTTATGGTAACAATTGTAGGAAAAAGATGAAAACATCAAAAAATGTCATTTTCAAGATGAAATGCCCCTTGGTTTTAAAAAACCATCCCAAAAAGCCCCTACAACTATTACTATTTAAAACTAAAAATTACATTTATAACTTCAATTTATAATTTTATTGAAGACCGATATATAAATATTGAAACATATTCTATTTTTTCACTTATAAACATGTATTCAATTGTATAGATTTCGATCAAAACATTTGGCAGCATGATTTTTATCATTCATATTGGCTGAACAATTGATTATCGAAGCTATTAATTAACCTTTTAAAACCACTAACAAATGATCGCTTTACTTGTTTACGTCGTTACTACCGCATTAGAAGTTTTTATTGGATAAACACCTCTAAGCAACCACTAAAGGCTACCCAAAATCCTAGGCTGGGTAATTTTTAGTAATTTTCGACTCAAATTAAAATCTATGAAGCGAAGTTGGTTCAAATTTTTAGCAACAATCAACAAAGCACTTTTACCAAGCTTTACTAAAAGACGTTTAGATCTTTCGAAAGCATCAAAATGGCAGATGGCTATTTTTGGATGGAAATTGTATGTAACTAAACGAGCTTTAGACTAGTATTTCACTACCGACTTAATGGGAAAGGCAATTTTTTCACTTCCTTTCAAAAACTCCAATTCCATTATAAAATTACACTGGACAATGATACCACCCGCTTTGGTAACCAAATCGCATGCTGCTTTAGCAGTACCTCCTGTTGCAAGTACGTCATCGTGAATTAAGACATGCTCTCCTTCTCGTATAGCGTCAGTATGCATTTGTAAGCTATCTGTTCCGTACTCAAGCTCATAACGTTCCTCAAAAGTAGTATATGGTAATTTTCCTGGTTTTCTAACCGGTACGAAACCCGCATTAAGTTTATTCGCCAACATCGTACCAAAGAAAAAGCCTCGAGATTCTATTCCAACAACTTTATCAATATTCAAATCTGCCGCCAACGCATGCAAGGCTTCAAAGCAGGTATTTAATGCTTCTTTATTAGACAGAAGAGGTGTAATGTCTTTAAAAACAATTCCCGGTTTAGGAAAGTTTTCAATATCTCGAATATATGTATCCAAATCCATTTTTTAAGCGCTTATATCAATCTACTTTTTTCTAAAACTATTATACTGAATTTAAATTTTACAGAAAATGCTCCTAAAATAGGTAACACTCATGTTTTACTTAGCTAAAGTATAAAACATGAGTGTTTTGATTATCAATTTAAAATACAATTCAACTTATTATATATGATCAATTGAGTGGTGTGCATCAATTAATGGACCTCCATTTATAATCTCTTCAGAAGCTTGACTCGCAAACTTATCAAAATTTAAATGAAACGAATGCGCTAATTGAATAGCCTTACTGATATATGCTCCTTTCTGCAACCATGTGTTTATCGGGTCTAGCATTTCACTTGGAATATTGTGGATATACTTTGGCATTTGCAATCCAAAAATAGGGTGTTCATCATAGTCTACGTTATCCAACTCGCCACGCATCGCTGCGGTAATCATAGCTCTGGTATATTTCAATTTAATTCTTGATCCCACTCCATAGGGTCCACCACTCCATCCAGTGTTTACCAACCATACATTAACCCCAGCCTCCGTCATTTTTTTACTCAGCATTTCAGCGTAGACTGTTGGGTGTAAGGGCATGAATGGTTCGCCAAAACACGCAGAGAATGAAGGCACTGGCTCAGTAATTCCTGCCTCGGTTCCTGCCACTTTAGCGGTATAACCTGAAATAAAATGATAGGCTGCCTGACCTGGTGTAAGCTTAGAAATAGGAGGTAAAACTCCAAAGGCATCACAGGTTAGAAAAAAGATGTTTGTTGGGTTTTTAGCGTACGAAGGAATTGCAATATTTTCAATATGGTGAATAGGATAACTTACTCTGGTATTTTGTGTAATACTACTGTCAGTGTAGTCCGGTTCGTTAGTCCCTTCTTTAAAAACGATATTTTCCAAAAGTGCACCTGGCTTAATAGCTCTATAAATATCTGGCTCTTTTTCTTCTGTCAAATCGATCACTTTTGCGTAGCACCCTCCTTCAAAATTAAAAATAACATTATCTGAAGTCCATCCGTGCTCATCATCACCTATTAGCCTTCTATCAGGATCCGCTGATAATGTAGTCTTACCAGTACCAGAAAGCCCAAAAAAGATGGCTGTATCTCCGTCCTCGCCGACATTGGCAGAACAATGCATAGGCAAAACGTTTTTCTCAACTGGTAGTACCAAATTCAAGGCAGAAAAGATACCTTTTTTCATTTCTCCAGTATATGCCGATCCACCAACCAAAGCAATTTTTTTCGTAAAATTTAAAATAGAAAAGTTACCCTGTCTTAAACCAAAAGCTTTTGGGTCAGGGCATACATATCCGGGCGCGCATAATACTAACCACTCTTCTTCAAAGTCAGCAATCTCATCATCTTCCAGCCTTAAAAACATGCTATTGATAAAAAAATTAGACCACGGGTATTCGGTAATTGTTCGAACGTTCATTCGATATGTTGGATACGAACATACATAGCCGTCTCTAGCATAAATCTCTTTTCCAGAAAGATAATTCACTAATTCAGCTTGTAATTTATCAAAGTTATCAGATGTTATTGGTTTATTGATACGTCCCCACCAAACTTTATCCTTTGTATAATCATCTTTTACTAAAAAACGATCATTTGGAGATCTACCGGTAAACTTTCCTGTATTAATAGCTAGCGTACCGTTATCTGTTTCCACCCCCATGCCTCTTTCAACTGTTATTTTTTGAAGTTCTTCAGGGCTAAGGTTCCAATTCACAGTTGCATTCTCAATTCCGTATACTGATAAATCGGCTTTTTTTGGTATTCTTTCAAGTGTTTCCATGATACGTGTTTTTAAATGATTAGAAAGGCCAAATAATTGGCACAAGTATTATTGTTATTGTAAAAAAGAATAGAAGCAATGGCGCCCCTACTTTTAAGTAATCTATAAATTTATATCCCCCTGCCGCCATCACCATGGCATTGGTGGTTGTACCCACAGGTGTTAAAAAGGCGGTTGACGCACTTACCGCTACCGCTATCATAAAAGGCTTGGGAGATACACCTAAGGTCGTAGCAGCTAACAATGAAATAGGAGCCATTAATACCGCGGTCGCCGAATTATTAATAGTTTGACTCATTGCGGTCGTCAAAATGAAAAATGCGCCTAATAAATAAACTGGCCCTGCCTTACCAAAAAAATCGACCAAGCTTTTTGCAGCTAACTGAGCTATCCCCGTTTTTTGTAACGCCATACCCATAGGAATCATCGCTGCAATCATTACAACACTGGTCCAACTTATTCCTTTATAGGCCTTGCTAATGGGTACACAACCCGTAAGCATCATGATTCCTGCACATACTAAGGCAGCAATTGCCCCAGGCAAAATTTTAAACACTAACAGAAAAATCAATACCACTAATGTGAATAATGCTATATATGATTTTAAGGTGAGCTTATCTACATTTTTTGCCATGGCCTCAGGGCTACCTGATATGACCAAGTTTTCATACATAGCGCTTAACGCTTCTATATTTTTCCAAGAACCTCTAATAACAAAGGCGTCACCTGCTTCGATTTTTATATGAGTACCATTTATTGGTTTGTTGGCTCGTGAAGCACCCAAAAGTTGAATATTAAACTGCTTCAAATAACTTCCTAATGGAATACTGCTTCCAACAAGTCTAGATTTAGGAGTAATAATCATTTGTGCCATCCCAACTTCCTGATTAATGAATTCATCTTTCAAGGCTGCCTGATCATCAGGTTTTAAAGGAATAACACCCAACTTGAATTTTCGTATAACATGATCAACATCTCTTGCATCACCCTTTACAGTAATGATATCGTGATATCTCATTTCTGTACTAGGCTTAGGAAATTCAACAAAAGGAAAAATACCTTTAACCATATTAGGGTGTCTTCGTTTCAGTCTCATAACACTTACATGGTAGTTTTTCTCAAAATCCCACTCACTTAAAATGGTGTTTTGTAATGGTGACATTGATCGTATTCTTAAACGATAAAGGTTGTTTCCAATACTGTAATTCTCAATCCATTTATATAGTTCGTCATCAATACTGACTGGCTTGTTATTTGTTTTGTTAGAAGGCAAAAGTCTATAACCAAGAAACCTAAAGTAAAGGATGGCCGCAATGAGTAGCGGAATACCTATTAACCCAATTTCAAAAAAAGAAAAACCTTCAAAACCTTGTTCTGTTAAAGCATTGCTTACAATTATATTAGGAGGAGTACCTGTTAATGTAAGTAAGCCGCCAGTATTAGAACCAAATGCAACGGGCATTAACAATTTTGAGGGCAAGGTAGCAGCGTTCCAAGCTGAAGATACAGTGACAGGTAACAAAGCCGCGACTGTACCTGTGTTACTTACAAAACCAGATAGTACGCTAGAGCCTAGTGTAATAATTACTAACAGTTTTGGAACGCTATTCTTAGCCCACTCCACAAACTTTTTACCAGCGATTGCAGTCCAACCGGTTCTAGATAAACCTTCGCCTATAATAAACAATGCCGCAATCATCATTACAGTAGGATTGCTAAAGCCAGAGAGGGTCTCTTTAACATCCAGGATATCAAAGAGAAACAAAGCGATCATAGACATTAATGCGACCACGTCAGGTGGGAATTTACCCCAAATAAACAACGCTATAGTCACCGCTAAAATGACAAGTACTAAGACCATACTTATTCTATTTGAGATTAATCAATTGCCAAAACTGGAACTTTTGAATGCAATGTTAACGACTTCGTAAGCCTACCCTCAGATGCGTTAGCACTCTCGACATGATTCCTAGGTAATATGGCCAACAAATCGATCTCATTTTTATTAACATAGTCAAAAATACCTTCTAGCATGTCTTCATTTTCCGGATAAGAATGTACCGCATAAAACGACTCCAAATAGTAGTCTAAAGTGCCTTCATTCTTTTCGTTTACCGCAACGTGTGGTGAAGTAGGGTCATCGACAGTCAAAGCAAACACCTTTGCATCAAACGTTCTTGAGATATCCAGTAATACATTTAAAACTTTCGGCTCATTTATTGGATTATCACCAATAGTCAATGCTATTTTCTTAATATTAAAGCTTTCATAATCCTGAGGGACAACGATTACAGCACAATCAGCTTCTAAAACCAATCGTGATGTATTGGTTTCTAAATTATCTTCAGCACCCCTTTCAACCCCTTTGGTTCCCATAATAATTAGATCTGAATCATATTCTTGCTGAAATTTTATTAGGTTGTCAATTAAGGCTCCTTCAGCAGTCAAAAACACTACTTCAATTTTTGGAGGATTCTTAATTGATGCCATTATTCTTTCGAAATGAATTTTTGGGTCATATTCTTCTTCTGGAGCGCTTTTGATATGGGCCAACTGCAAAACCGACCCCTTATTAATTTGCATAAAATCAATAGCATATAATAAAGCATTCTCGGAAGTTGGTGAGGAATCGAACGGAACTAAAATTTTTGTTAGGATACTCATAACTATGCTGATTTTATTTTCAGTTATTAAAATTATGAGGATTAGAAATCAGAAATAATGACAATTATCAGCCAAAAATCAGGTGATTACAACTAAAACGATTTCGTAACAAAAAAATAAAGTTGTGTTACTTTTGTATAGATGTTTGAGGTTATTGTTCCCGAAAACAATTTGGTAATTTCACGAAGCGAAAGAATGAAAATAATCAACGTAACCTACAGAGATACGATGCTTACCTTGGTTATTCGTCAAATTGATCGGTGTATCGACTCGCTAATCAAAAATTAGATCTTCAGCCTGTATTTTGTCTTTTTCGATAAAATCATATAAAGTAAGGCGGCGAAGGGTATAGTAATCTACCCAGAACTTTTCCAAGGATTCTAAGTAATCGACCGCAGCGATATCCTTTTCTTGTTGCGCCAGATTAAGATCAGTAATAGTAATTTTCCCTAAGATAAACCGTGCTTTGGAAATGTCATACCGCTTAGCAGCCACCTCTCTTGCTTTCTGTGCGGTCGCCAGAAACGTTCGTTGATTAGACCAATTGAGTGTATGTAAATAGATTTCTTGTTCGAAAGCTTCCTGATCTTGTTCGATATTAGTATTCGTGAGTTCAAGATCAGCCTCGGCAACTTTACGTTCAGCTTTTGATACGCCCCAGTCAAAAATGGGAACTCCAAGCCTTAAGCTTACACTTTGTTGCCTAAGATAATTACCAAATAGTTGGTCAAACTCTTCACCATTTTGCGATATACCAAAATTAGCGTTTAAGTTAATTTGCAAACGATTGGTACCTTTAACCCTCGCTACTTCCTTTTCTGCTTGCAAACGTCTTCGCCTAAATTCAATAACAGCTTTTCTGTTATTTTGTGCCTCTTCTAATGCCTTTTGCGTGCTCACATCAAAATCTTGTAATTTTTCAGGAATAGACAACTCAATATCTTCTGTTTCTAATCGTAGAAAACGCGCTAGGTTTTGAGATGTTTGTTTTAGGTTTATCTCACTGTTTGTTTTACTATTCTTTGCATTTAACAAACTTAGTTCCAATTGTAGTAATTCGTTTTCAGCAATCTTACCAATTTTAAAGCGGTTTTGTGCAATTTTGTATAACGTATCCTGATTTGCTAGGTTAGTTTCGGCAATTTTTAGTTGAATTTGCGCTCTAAGCAATCCAAAATATCGGCGACAAGTACGAAGTGATATATCTTCCATTTTCTCAACAAAATCTCTCTTAGATTCCTCGTACAACAAAGGTTCTATCTTTTTATCCCATCTAAAAGGGTTGTAAAACAGTGAGTTCTGAAAGTAATTTAGTGAGAACGGAACTATATTATAACGGGTACTGTTGTTATCTCCAAAAATATCAACCCGGTCGAGGCGGGATTGCACTGAAAAAACACCACCTGTAAATGGTACATTTTGGCGTAAAGACAGATTAAGATCAGTCACAGCTTGGTTTTGGTTAACAAAAATATCTTGACCTTGGTCATTTAAAATTCGTTGCACCCTTTCTGAATAATTAGGTAGTGTAGCATCTAATCGTAAACCGGGTAAAAAACCAGCTTTATATCTTCGGTAGGCCCAATATCCTGATTGGTATCGATTAACTGCAGCCTGATAATCTGGTGATTCTTTTTGGGCGACTTTAATTGCCTCGGATAATGTTATGGTTTGGCTTTGTGATTGTAGTTCTAAAGAAAAAATACAACAGCTAATAAATAGGAATAATACTCTCATACGGTTACTCACTTCTAATGGCTTCAATAGGTTTCTTATTTGCAGCAGCACGGGCGGGAAAAATTCCAAATATTAACCCGACTGATGTGGCTACAAAAAATGACAAAATGATAGAATTAATAGTCAATACGGTTTCAATACCCGAAATTTTTTCTAGAAGCATGGATGCGACAATACCTAAAATTACCCCAATAAGTCCACCGCCAAGGCTGATTAAAACTGATTCTGATAAAAACTGCATGACGACATCTTGTTTGGTAGCACCAATGGCTCTCATTATTCCGATTTCCTTTGTTCGCTCGAGAACCGATGCCAGCATGATATTCATGATGCCTATACCTCCTATTAGCAATGATATACCCGCGATAATACTTAGTACTATGTTGAATATCTGCTTCGTTTTTTGTTGTTGTTTTAATAGTTGGATTGGTATGGTTATTTCAAAATCAGCAACATCATTATGTTTGCGTTTAAGCATACGACCAATAACATCGGCTGTCGGTTGTAAAAATGAAGATTCTTGTACTTGTACAGTAAGCTTATCTATTTGATGATAATTACCGCGGGGAATTCTCTTTTTAGGACCTTGATCTCCGCCTCCAAAAATCATTATATTACCTTCAGGCATTGGCGCATCGGATATTATCTTTCGATCCTTGAAACGTACAAGAAAGGTTTTAACAGGAATATAAACATCTCGATTAAGATCACGAATGCCTAAATTATCTTGTGCTTCTGTTGAGATCAATTTTTCCTCAATAACACCAACTATTTTCAACCAAACATTACCTACCTTAATGCTTTTCCCTAGTGGATTTTGCCCAGTAAAAAGCTTGTTTTCAACATTTTTACCGATAATACATACCGGTAGGGCATTATCTTGTTGCAGTCTAGAAAAGTTTTTCCCTTTCTCGATATCGATATCAGAGATTTTAAAGAAGTTATCCTGTACCCCGATCAACTTCATACTTTGCTGCCGACCATTCTGAATCATATAATTATCCATAACGATCTCGGGACTCACTGTTTTTACAGAAGGGATGGTCGAGAGTATGCTTTGGGCATCCAGCAGATCCAGTCCTTTTGAAAATCTTGTAGTAGTTTCTTTTCCTTCAGCACCTTCTTCTTCTCCGCCATTATCATCTTCTTCAACATCTTTGATAGGGGTGATTACGATATTATTTACACCGATTAGCTCCAACTGAGCCAATATTTCTTTTTCAGCTCCTTTACCAATTGCTAGCATGGTAATAACGGCGCCAACGCCAAAAATAATTCCAAGTGCAGTAAGAAATGTTCGAAGTTTATTTGCTGCAATTACACGAAGTGCCTCCTGAATACTTGCATTCAGTTTTTCAATTAATACCTTATCGATCATTAGTCAATAGGCTTAATCGATGCATCTTCGTATCCGTCTGGCTTATTTAAATACACCACATCTCCAGCACCCAATCCGTTTTCGATGATAATATGATCATTATTCGCCTCACCCAATTTTACCTCCTGCTTTACAACAGAAAATCCAGATTTTTTAAAGACATAATTTGTAGAATCTTTAGTGAAGATTGATTCCAGTGGTGCACTCACCACATCCTGTTTGGTACTTGTTATAATACGGTTACTAGTAGTCATACCTGGTCGCAATGCATCATTTGTATTATTTAGCTTGATGAGTACTTGAAATAATTTAACGTCTGAACCTCTTTTCTTTTCTCCAACATTCGCTACGTCAGTTACAACCCCTTCAATTTCCATATCAGGAAACGCGTCAAAACCAATTTTAACTACAAGCCCTTTTTTAATTTTTCTGATGTCCACCTCATTTGCGTAGGTTTTAGATTCCATTTTAGTAAGGTCTGGCAAACTAGCTATTGCAGGATCCCAAGGACTGATATTTCCGCCTACTTTTCTTTTAGCGCCATCCCAATTTTTTACATACGTAATCATTCCAGGACTGTCAGTATAAATAGTAAATGTCTTTTGCAAATTCATTAAATCTTCCAACTTCTTTCTATTTTTAGAGACCTCTGTTCCTACTTCGATCATTTTAGCATCAGCCTGTTGCTTTTTGATAGAATAGTTTTCTTCTTTTTCACGTAAATCCCTCTCCTTTTTCTCTAAGTTGATTTCGAGTTTTCTTATGGTAGCGGGCGGCTCATATATAGATTGTTTTAATTCTAACCGAGTCTCTTCAATCTGAAACTTAAGATCCTTTACAGCGTTGCGTTCTTGCTTTAAAGTTAAGGTCGTATCTAATTGTTGTTGTGTATATTTTGATTGGGCGGTTTCAAGATTTAGCTGGGCATCTAAAATAAGTTCATTAACACCACTGGGGTCTAACTTGCCCACGTAATCTCCTTTTTTAACAATGGTGCCCTCCGGTACCAAATCCTGAATTTTAACTTGATTCAACCGAAATTTTCGAAGGTTTGATGGGCCTTTTATTTTTTGAAGACTTGTTGATTGAAGCTCTCCGGAAATAAATACTTCATCAATGAATTCTCCTGAAGTAACCTCAGCAGTGAGCATAATATCTTCGTCATCTTTGCTACTTATTAAAAAATAAGAGGAAACTAATAGGAGTACAACAAGTGCAGGAATCCAAACTTTTCTGTTCTTCATCAGTTAGTGTAATTAAGGTTAGTATTAGTATGGTGTTAAAACTACAATAATCTTGCTAAGATGAATCTTTTTTAAGATAAGATTAAGGTGGTTAGAACGTTAAATAAATGCTAACATCTTTATTCAACGAGCTCCTAAAAATGTCGTGAAAAAAAATACAATAAATTTGAATAAATTGTTGTGTTATTTGAAATGAAAAAGTACATTTGCACCCGCTGAATAACAAAGGCCATCCTTTTTATATTTGGCAATGTTCTTTAACATTGGAGAGGTGCCAGAGTGGTAATGGAGCAGATTGCTAATCTGTCAACGGGCAACCGTTGCCTGGGTTCGAATCCCAGTCTCTCCGCAACAACGAAAGTACTTATCTAATTATAAAGTACAGATTGAAGGTAGTCAATTCATCTGACCCTTCGTTTAAAGCATCCTCAGGATGCTTACACCTAGTCCGGGGTGTAGCGTAGCCCGGTTATCGCGCCTGCTTTGGGAGCAGGAGGTCGCAGGTTCGAATCCTGCCACCCCGACTAAAATCATTTTAAATGATTTTAATTGATTACTAACTAAATGAAATTCAGGGTTTTAACAAAAATTCGATTTCATTTAGTTAGTTTTAAAATCAAATAAATCGGGAACAATTCGGGAACAGAACGGGAACAGTTTGCTTATCTTTTTTTCCTTACCTTCTTTAGCGAAAGCGTGACTTTCTATGTGATTTAACTTTTGTGTTAGGATGTTTAACCTAAAACGAAAGGAAATGCAAACTTCAAAAACTTTCAAAATTTTGTTTCGGCTAGTTAAAGCCAGAAAGAAGAATAATGGTGCACCCATTTATGTGCGTATTACTGTAAATGGAAAACGTGCAGAATTTAGTACAGACTTATTTTACCCTATCGATGAATGGGATAGCAAAACGGGAAGGGCAATTGGGAGGACTTTAAAAGCTCGAAGCTTAAACGATGAATTGGATACTATCAAAGTTGATTTAAAGGAGTCCTACAAAGAACTGACCAGAGAAGGTCGTTTTGTTACTGCACAAGCTGTAAAAGCCCGTTATCAAGGCACAGACCATAATAACGAAACTTTACTAGGCTTGTCAAAGTATCATTATGAAAAAAACAAGGTCAAACTTGCCAAGGGTACGCTAAAGAATTATAAGACTACCGAGGCCTATTTACTTGCCTTTGTAAAGAAGCAATACAAAGCCTCAGATTTACCATTGGAGCATATCCAGTATAGCTTTGTGGTCGATTTTGAATTGTATTTGCAAAACCCAAAAAATCATCTCAGCAAATCGCAAACCCTTAAGAACAATGGGATAATGAAGCATATTGAACGACTCAATAAGCTTATGGGCTTTGCACATAAATTAGGTTGGATCGATAAGCATCCTTTTGAAAAATATGAGCTTTCCTATACCAAGTTCAAGAATGGATTTTTGACTGAACAACAATTGGAACGTTTTGAAACGGAAGAACTGGAAAGTGCAAAATTGAATAGGGTGCGTGACGTGTTCGTATTCTGTTGCTATACGGGACTTTCGTATATCGATGTGAAACTACTTACCAAGGATAATATTGTAATGGGTATTGATGGGATGTTGTGGCTCTCATTTTGCCGAGAAAAGAGTGATGAACCTGTTAAAATACCCTTGTTGGATAAGGCGAAAGCAATTTTGAAGAAGTATGAAAACTTTGAAGAGTCTATTCGATTGTTGCCTGTATGTTCTAATCAAAAAATGAATCAGTATTTAAAAGTAATCGCAGGAAAATGTGAGATTGACATCAAAGTAACCTGTCATATTGCCCGCCATACCTTCGCGACTACGGTGACTCTTTCTAATGGCGTACCCATCGCCACAGTCTCCAAATTATTGGGTCACGCCAAACTTTCTACCACTCAGATTTATGCCAATGTGGTTGAAAAAAAGTTACGTGACGATATGAATAGCTTACAAGACACCTTAAATCGCAATCAAATAAGCGCATAAAAATGTGCAATTCTTTACAAATAGTTCAAAAATCTATGAAAAAAGGTGTTAAAAGACTATTGTGCAAAATTGCGATTTAATCCAAAATTTAGTTGAAGACTGAAAGCAAAAAAAAAGACTGCCATTGCCCCAGATAGGATAGCAGTCTTTTTTAATAAATTAAAAATAGGCTATTGCCTACAATATTAATTTGTCCAATTATTTTTCACCAATATGTTCTTTATAGAATTGCCAAACTTCTTTCGCCACATTTCGTCCTAGTTCCAATCCAGCAACATTGTCTGCTTGAATATGGTATCCGCCTAAAACTCGCGATATTCCTGCCATTTCTGCTGTTTCGGTAAAAGTCGGGAATTCTAAGGTTACTTTATCCCCTAAATTATCAGGCTCTGTCATTGCACCCGCCACTAATTCGGCACTTGAACCAAATTCATCACTTCCTGTCCACATTTTCAATGCTTCTCCACATCCTCCACTAATGGTGCTATGACCTGAAACATAGCTTGGGAAAGGGGGACATAAAAACGTTTCAGGTGAGTAGGGTCGCCATTGTTTCCCTTCCATTTCTATGATTCCTTTTCCTTCTCCTCCCCACGCTTTTATTTTTTGGCTGTCATAATATTCGTGTACAAGTGCATAGGGTCGTGCATAATCATAAAACATTTTTGAATCCCAAGAGGCAATAAAAGCATCCATTGCAACCACTTGGTTATAGAAGTACATTTTCACATCTTGGTCAAGTGTATGGTTATCTCTTCTAGAAACATCTTGCGCAAATTTCAACCAATGCCCAGCTTGCTGTACTGATTGAGGGCCGTCTCGCATAAATTCAACCAGCGCTTTTTGATAATCGGTCAAACTGGCTTGCATTTCAATAACTTCTTGTACTTCTTTTTCCAATTGTTTTGAACCTATCATTGGTGGTGGACCTGGTCTAAATTGGTCTCCTGATTTTAGTGCAATGGGTTTAACCTTGTCCCAAAAAGGTGTCAAACAGCCTGGGGCAAACTTTCCGCCTTTACCATCTGAGAAATATTTGGGTTGCCAACGATTGGCATCAACATTCTTATCAGCAGAATTAACGGGTTCGTAGCCTACATAATTGAAATAAGGTTCGCCATTTGAGCCTTCTTCTTCACCGTACTGGTTAGCCCCATCTCCTTTTCGAGCTTCAATTACGGCTTTGGCCGCCAAATTGCCAATTCCTTCAGGAGTGTTAGGGTCAAGGCTTTCATTGTTAGGATCCAGACCCAATTCCCTCATAAAATCCTCAAAAAGTTTTTTATCTGAGTAGTAATATTCATTCATAGCCTTAAAAGCGGCATAGCTTATGGCAATTTCTTTATTTTTTAAGGATTGTTCGTTTTCTGGTTGTCTGTCTACATTGCTCAAATAAACTGGAATTGCTTTGTCATCATATCTCGACCAAGCATCAAAAATGGCGACAAAAATTAGACCTAAATAACGTGATGTAATTGTTGGTCTGGGTTGAAATCTTTCGGTGTCATTTGCCGTTGCTGTCAAGGCCATTTCGCCCCATTTGTAAGCAATGTTTTCAACACCTTTTGGTTCAGCTATTTCAGTCAAAGCCCTTGATTTACTTTGGTTGTTCTTACATCCAAAAAAAGCTAAGACAATGATTGATATCAGTAAAATTCTTTTCATTTTTATTGGTTTGATTTAGTAGGGAAATTTAAAAAAAAATAACAATCCTGATGGTAAAAGACCATAACCGATACCTGCATAGAAATGAGCAATTCTTTGAAAATACTTCAAAAACTAACAAATAAAAGTGTTAAACCATGGATAAGCAAAATTGAAACTCGTCTACCGAATTATTTTGGCGACGAAAGTTAAATCATGTTTTAAAGGCTGTTATTCGTAAATTACAATAACAGTCTTTTTGACTATACCTTAGTTAGAAATTTGAACTTAATTGAAAAGGGTAGTGTCATAAAATCAAATCACTTGTTTGATTAAGCTCAAAACATATTCAAGTTGGGCATCATCTTTTAGATCTATTTCATAATCCCCATAACCATAATGTCCTTTATTAGCTACATTATTCGAGATTTCCATAGAGTCTTTAATATCACCCCATTTGGCATTAATCCAAAGTTTGATATTTTTCTTTTGCAAGTGTAGATAAGCGATATTCCTATTGTTTTTGTTGAAAGCTATATATAGTTTTTTGGGGATGATTTCGATATCATTCGTAAGTCCTACAATAGCATCTCTGTAGGTTTCATATAATTCTACAATAGTGTCAGACTTGTCAGTTAGGTGGTCATCTTCTGTGTAAACCTTGATTTCTCTTGTTACTGCTTCTAATTGATGATTTCTGGACGAAAGTGGTTTAATACTTTCTGCTGACTTGCTCTTTTTGACTTGATTAATACTTACTAAATCATTCTCATATCTTTTTACTTCCCAGAGCTCGATTGCAATGTCTTTAAAATTGGTAGCTGTTTTTTGGTTATCGGTAAAGCCTGTTGATACAAAGATGACTCTTGTTTGGCTCCAATCAATGTCAGAACGTTTTAATGTGCGCTTTTGGGTTTCATTGTACTCCACAATGAAATCAGCCTTGTTTTCCAACATTAAACTTAAATATGTGAATCCTTGGTCAACGACACTGATGTTTTTACTTCGCTTATACTCAATTATTACGAAGGCTTTGGATTGAATATCATAAGCCAAAGTATCTATCCGTTTACTTTTAATAGAAAATTCAGATTTTACAAGTTGCAATCCCATTATTATTTCAAGGTTATCTTCAAAGAGGGATTGAATCTCCTTTTCTAGTTTAAAGGGCTTTTCTTTTACGCTTTTAAGCTTTTTCTCTTTGGTATTGTATAAATTCATTCTGGTCGGTTTAAGCTAAAGTATTTTCAAGTTTGTTTTTCCATTTTTCCCAGTCAGGCATTTCCCTAGTTTGTAAATCAAAGAAAGCCTTGGTGTGGTCTCTATGCACTAGATGACAAAGTTCATGTATTATGACATACTCAATACAAGCTTTGGGGGCTTTAATCAATTCTGGGTTTAATAAAATCCTACCCCTATTTGAACAAGAGCCCCAGCGGTATTTCATAAGCTTGATTTCAACACTTTTAGGGGATACATTATATTTTTTAAATCTATCTATCAAGGAATCAGCTAATTTGTTGAACCAAATATGAGCTTTGACTTTATACCAATCCAATACCATTTTCTCGACTTTGGCCTTTTCTTGGGTATGGACTTCAATAAAACGACCAGTGTATTTAACCCTTTCCTCATTTGTATCAGTTACGATTCTGAGTTGATATTGTCTACCTAGATATAAATGGGTTTCACCTGAAACATAACGTCTTTCTGGTATTCTAGGTTCAAAGGATAAAAAATGGTCTTTCTGTTTTAAAATCCAAGGTGCTTTTTTACGGATCTTAGCTTGTATTTTGTCTATCGAACTTCCCATGGGAGCTTTCACCAAAATATCCCTATCAGGTTGAACGGTTATTCCTAAGGTTTTCCGCTCAACAAAGCTTAGTTGATACTCAATTACCTCTGATCCAAATTGCATTACCTGTTTCATTATTTGTATCGAATTTTTGCCACGTCAACCATCCTTTCAGCTATCTTATCAATATCTTCGAAGCTTAACTTTAAATCATATTTGTCTCTTATTTCATCAATAATAAAGTCTCCTATTAGAAATATCATTTTCTTTGGTATATCAATACTTTTAGCCCAGTCAACTTTTCTAAGCCTTTGTATTATTTCATCACATTTTAAGGCTAAAGTTTCGGATACTATCTTCAATTGGGTTTTGTCATCAAGCTTAGGTTCAAATTCCTCTAACGAAATACCATAGAAAGCCCGAGCAACACCTTTGTCTTTTAATGACTCTGGTAGTTCGGAATCTGTTCTGTTTAAAACGGCATCCATAATTTCTTCCATTTTATTAAGATATTCGGCTTCAGTTATTCTTTTCTGCAGATAGTCATCAATAGTTTCTTTTATCAACTGAGAAAATCTTTTGTAAAAAGCCGGATCTTCTTCCATTTTTTCACTGATGTGCTTTGAGGTGCGAGAAGCAATCATGTCAGCTTTAGCCGCCTTTCCAACCACTTTTTCAACTTCTTGTTCAAAGGCTTCTTTATCAAAAATGTTAACTAAATCTGTTAATTTAACTACCCCTTCCGTTGGAATATGTGTATCAATTAATTTCTGAATTTGTCCTTCGTATTTCTTATAGTTGATTTTATCGGAATATCTCGATATAACTGAGTTACGAAGCTTTACAAAAAATGCTAAGTCCTCTTTATATCGATCCAATTGAATTTGCGGAGTTGTCTTATGAAATTCAATAGAAGACAACGCCAATTTCAGGATTCTGGCATAATTCGATAACCTGTTGTAAAATTTGGTCCGAATGGCTTCATCTCTCAACAGTTGTTGATATGCTTCAGCATCTTTCTTGTTTTCAATACTATTGAACAACTGCCAAATATCGGAGTGTACTTGCGGCAATCGTTTTATTTCATCATTTATGTTGGTAATTGTCCCTTGCAATTGTGCTTCGTCAAAATCCTCGAATGTGGAATACGTCTTTATAGCGCTATCCAATTCTTGCAACACACCATAGTAATCAATTACATAACCATAATCCTTGTCAGGATAAACCCGATTAACCCTGGCGATAGCTTGTAAAAGGGTATGACCTAAAAGTTTTCTGGTTAAATAGAGCACCGTATTATTGGGAGCATCGAATCCAGTTAAAAGCTTATCAACAACAACTACCAATTCTGGATGGTTATCATTTTTAAATCGATTTACAATATTCTGCTGGTACTTTTTAGCCGAGCCATGTTCATCCATCATACGATACCAAAATTGTTTGACGGAATCAGGTGTTTGTCCAAAAGCGGAATCTTCACCCTCACGTTCATCAGGAGGTGAAATGACCAGCTCAGAAGTTACTATGCCTATACTATCCAAGAAATTCTTGTATTTAACTGCAGAAGCTTTGCTTTGACATACCACCTGCCCTTTGAAACCAGTTCCCTGAAAGTTCTTTTGAAAATGTTTTGAAATATCCCAGCAAATGGCATAAATCTTTTGTTCCGCGATATTTAGTTGGTCTGCTTTACTAAACTTCTTTTTCAAATCTGCCCTTTCATAAGGTGTCAAAGGTTCGGATATCATATTGAAATAGTTATCCAAAGGTGCTGCATTCACATCTTGAAGTGCATGTCTTCCCTCGTAAAGTAGTGGTACTACTGCTTTATCTCTTACGGCTTGGTCAACCGTATAGCTGTCAATGATAGTTCCGAATTTGGATAATGTATTCTTATCCTTTTTGAACAAGGGTGTTCCGGTAAATGCAATAAAACACGCATTAGGAAGTGTCTTTTGCATCTCAATATTAAAAGTACCGTGCTGGGTACGATGGCCTTCATCAACTAAAACAAAAATATTAGGGCTTTCCAACGGAGTCTTGATTCGTTTAACTGCTGTTTCAAACTTGTTGATTATGGTAGTTACCACAGCATCACTTTTACTTTCCAACAGCTCTACCAACTGAGCACCTGTCTTTGCATTTTCAACATCATCATAACCGCATTTTTGAAAGGTCCCTGTTATCTGTCTATCTAAATCTGTTCTATCGGTGACCAATATAATTTTTGGATTTTTTATTGTTGGTTCCATGGCTATAGCCTGTGCCAACATCACCATGGTCAATGATTTACCGCTACCTTGAGTATGCCAAACCACGCCACCTTTCCTTTTCCCTTCAGAAAGTATTGTAAGCTGAGCCATAGCTTTTTTAATGGCAAAATATTGCTGATAACGCGCTATCTTCTTTGCTCCATTATCGAATAAGGTGAAATCATATGCCAGTTCCAACAATCGTTCTGGTCTACACAAACTATATAAGTACTGGTCTTGTGGAGTAGGTTGTATGTCTTCATTGTCCAATTGCTCAAAATTGGCTCTCACATATTTGAAACGTTCGGTAAACAGCTGTTCATTGATTTCTTTGGGTAACGGTTTGTTTTTTAGCTGAAATAGATCTTGCTGGTATTCTGTCTCTTCCTTTTGTGAACGAAAATTTTCTAGCCATTTTGCCCAAAACTTAGGTTCTGTACCCGTAGTAGCATAGCTACCTTCGTTTACCGTGAGAACCATGAGTAATTGTGAGAGCGCATATAAACTTCTAATGCCATCGTCTTGTTGGTTGCGCAATTGCTGGGAAATAGCTTGCTCTAAGGGTTCTTTTATGTCAGGACGTTTGCATTCAATAACAGCTAGTGGAATACCATTAACAAACAGGACAATATCTGGTCGATAATGGTCTTTTCGTCCACTACGGAGTACATTAAATTCCTCGGTTACATGGAAAACGTTATTCTTTGGGTTTTTCCAATCTATGTAGTGTAAGTCAAAGCTTTTACGGTCGCCATCCACAATCTGCTCTAATGATTTCCCTAAAGTGAGTAGCTCGTATATTTTTTGTGAAGTAGTCAAATACCCATCTACCATCGGCATATCTCGTAACGCAATGATGCCACTTTCAATATTGCCATCACTAAAGGGTACTTCTTTGGTGGAGGACACTTTAACTGAATTAATTTCATGTAATTGCTTTCGCAGTATATCTTCAAGGAATACATTGGACAGTTTGTTACCTCGAGCTTCAGTGGCTTCTTGCTGATTTATATAGGTATACCCCATCTTAATTAGCAGTTGTAAAGCTGGGATTTGCGAAATATGGTCTTCTTTAAATGATGGTGTTTCCATTAAAATATTCTTTCTCTTTGAATTTGAGCTCTCTTTAATAACTCATCGTAAAGGATGATTTCAACATTTTTTAGAGAGTTTCTTAATATTTTAAAATCCTCTCTTTTTTGTTCCGTGTCTAGTTGGTCTGATTTCCCTATTATTAAGGATACTTTTGGTTTTAATACTTGAACATTTGCAAAACCATCTTGTCGTCGTAAATCATTTTGTAACTGTTCTGCGCGAATACCAGCATAATGCAAGTATTTTTCGGCTTGCATTATGGCCTTAATTGCATCTGTATGCCAGTAATAATTATTCCGGTCTTGTGAAGCTGCAAGTAAATTGGTAGTAGGTTTCTTAATCTCAAAAATGTCTAGAAAACTATCATAATCCATTAGCCCAAAATCAACTTGTCTGGCTCTTACAAGCGTAAGTATAACCTCCGGTATAGCTTGAATATATTTTGAGTCTATTAAGAATAAGTTTTCCTTTAAAAAAGCACCCCAATTGGCTTCGCTTTTAGTTTCATCAGCCAAAAAGGCCTCATATCTAGAGATAACAGAATCCAAAGCGATAGAATCAAACTTTAACTTTGTTTTTTTGACTAATCTTAATTTATGTGGAACGGAAATGTATCTGCCTTCTATAAGAGAAGCATAAAAATTCTCCAAAGCTTGCATCTCATCAGTGCTGAAATCACTAATAATATCTGGACTTAAGTTTTCAATTATTCTCCTTCTCCGAACGTGCGTTGTTGATTCTTCTACTTCAAACCGATTAGGGTATAAATCATGAAAGAATTCATCAACATAAGTACTGCGCATTCTCTGTGATTCGGTTTTAATACTCGAAAGCTGATTTTTAAGCCTTTGAAAATCTGAATACGGCATTTTCATTCGACTTATTCCTCCTCTGAAATTCCTGCACATTCTATCACCTTCATTTTCAATAATAAGCTCTGTTGTTCCTGCCTCTCTACATTTCTTTTGTAGGTAATACATCACACCACCTTTTACGTAACCATTTCGTGTGAATTCATCTGGTAATCTATTGAACCCATCTAAGACTATAGAAGTAATCTGCATATTGTCCTCGGGAAAAGGATAAAAGATTATCTTATTGTTCTCCCTGTCTATTTGATAAGCCAAATGCCTTTCATCTGGTGTTTCCTCTGACCAAACATAAATCTCATTTATACCCTCAGGGGTCCTTATTGTCTCATTTTGATACGCCATAATACTTATTCGTTTAACCTGTCGTAAAACTGATAGAACGGTTCTAGTTCAGATTTTCGAACAGTGATGTTTTTACCAAAGGATTCAAACTGTTTCTTATATTTTTGAAATAAGCCTTCATTCATTGCGGGGTGTATAATTATTGTAATGGGTAAATCATCGAAATTGTCCAGTTTGTACAATAAATGCCCTGGCTTGTCTTCGGTACTGGTGGTATCTATCACAACCACTCTGTATTCATTTTCATGCGCAAAGGATTCATCCTTTCTGAATGCCAAATACAGAACAGTATTCGCCTGTTCATTTTCGATTACCCTTGGATAATCCTGATATTTTATCCTTCCAACAACGACCCTTTGGTCTTTGCTGGGAATATTCGATTCAACCGACTTCTTAATAGTCTCTTGAAACACTTTCCAATCTATTTTGACGGCAAATCCATTTTCTCGGGCATAGAATCTCCACATCCCATCTGATTCGCGGTCCGAGTTAAACCAGCAACTCACATAGTGTGCAGACTGTGTTAGTTTCAGTTTATGACCTATGTCACTCAGCTTCTTTTTTGATTTTGTTTTTAGATCTCTCCAATCTGCCAGCATTTTTGGATTAATTTCTTTCTCGTCGTCAACGAAACATATGTCATAGGCCGTTCTTACCTCCGTTATATCGTAGGTGGATATTCCTTCAAGCTTATCATCGAAACGGTACATCGCTGGCATATAAAGTGCTTTTGACTTCAAAAAGCTTGTGACCTTTGCTTCATCCATATATCTAAAAACATACTTCTTTCTAATGCCTTTGGTGTGATACGTGTTCCATTTCTTGCCTAATAAGCCCATATTATTCTAATTATTAATTAACCTCTTTTTCCCCGTTAATAACTGCTGCATCATACCCTTTTTCTGTAGTTCCATTTGCTCCAGTTGCTCTTGTAACAATTGAATTTCCTTATCAGCTGTAGCAAGCACTTGTGAAATTGCCTTTTGTTCCTTTAGTTTAATGTTTGGGATTTTAACCGTGCAGAAATCTGAATAGCTGATTTGTTTACCGTCTCTAATTCCTATTACGGCAATTGATAGCCTTTCAATGAATTCATAGCTCTTGAAATAATACTTGTAGAAAGACTGGTCAATTTCTTTTACCTCTTGAAGTACAGTATATGCCGGACTAACCAATCCCTTATATTCAGAATACTCCAATCCGCCCTGAAAACTCCTGAGGCTGATAACAAAATTTCCCTTATCAACTAACTTGAACGAATCCAATTTACCTGAAGGCATTGTAACTCTTCCGTCCAAATCTTCTCTAGGAATCACCCCTTTGTCTTGTGTTACAGATAATAATCTCTCTAAAGGTTTGTTCTTAACAGAAATACTTTTAAAAATGTTCCCCGCTCCTGTTTTCTCCCATTCCCCATAAAATCCAGGAAGCCGTTTTTTACCCGTAAGCAACTGCTGCATCAAGCCTTTTTTACGTTTTTGTTTGGCTTTGATAAGTTTGCCTAGTTTGGTGATTGCGGTGTCCCATTTCAAAAGAGCTTTAGATATGACAACTTGCTCTTCCGCAGGGGGAAGGGGAATCAGTATTTTTGAAATATTGGATTTTGATACACCAAGAACAGATATACCAGTCGCAACTCTCTTAAGGTTGTGTTTTACCTTTTCGTTTTTAAAAATAAAGCCTCTATATCCATTTGCCGTCAATCCACTATTATCTCGAACAGCAAAAGTGTGAAGCCCACCTATGATTTTTCTGTTTTTGACATTTTTCAATTCAACAGAATCGCAAATTCCTTCGTAATCCTCAGAAGCATCTGCAATCACCAAGTCTCCCTCTTGTAAAAGCTTAAATTTCTCAAGATCCATAGTCGAATTCACAAGGCTAGCAACCTCTATATCCTTATCGAAATCAAGTTGCTCATTTTGGAATGAAGTATGTATATCGCCATAATGAATGTTAAAAACATCCTTATCATTAGGTAGCGTTTTAGTAAGTTGATTTCTAGAAAATGAATAAGTAGGAATAAATTGAAAAACTTCATCAAAGCGAAAAATTTCCCAGTCATTTGGAATCCAACCTATCTTGGTATGCTTATAGCCAGGTCTTTCGCCTACTACTTCGTTACTATGTATGATATTCGTTTTTTGCATTAAAGGCTATGTTTAAATAGTTGGTAAATAGGGTATAGCTTTTCAAAATCTTTCATAATGGTACTTACAATTTGTTGGTTGGATATGGCTTTGTCATCGGGCTGGTATTCCCGGCCAATCCTGAAATAATACTTGCTAGGATTGTCTTGTAGGGTAAATTGTTTTAGAGCCTCTTTATCTTCAAAATCATGTACTGGGACCTCTTGGTTAGCAATGGTCAGCGTAAATGGCTTATCCAATTCTTGAAGCAACATCAAATACTCTGAGGTAAAGACTTTATTCGATTTAAGCTGTTCTTTGATATAGCCTCGGTCAGGATAGCTGCCATCTCTTTTACCAACACGAAGTTCTATCCAAAGATGACTCTTGAACACCAAGACCTCCAGTCGCATGTGAAATAGTGAGGTCATATTATCTCCATAGGCATTTTGGTACGCCGCTAACTCTTCTTCACCACGTCCATAGTGAAGCCATAGGGCATCCAGCTCTTTTGAAGCGCGCTCATTATGTCTATAAGAGGAAGTTATGTGTTGAGGCATGTGGTGTTCATAAACATCCCAACCCCGTTTTTGAATTTCGGGATACAATTTTTTATGAAGCTCGAGAAGCTTTTCTTGGACCTTAAATCGTTCCTGCCTTGTCTCCGGAGTATCTAAAATGGGCTTGCGGCCTGTGAAGGCGTTATAATGCTCAAACTGAAAAAATTGATTGGTGAAAACGTAGTCAGACAGCTTCCTCCGGCCTTTGGAAACTCCTGTTTCATTTTTAAAACTAGAGACTTTGGCTCTCAGTTCTTCCTCGAGATATTTACGAGCACTAAAGAGCACCTCGTAATCATCAATAAACTCTTGGGTAAGATTTGTGCCGTGCTTTTGATAATATAAATTGAACCATTTTACTAAATCGGCGGTAACATGTTCATCCTCAGTTTTGAGGGTCATCTCCAAATTAGATTCAATTCCGCCCCTAGTGCAGTTGCCCGAACCGACAAATCCTGTCCAGTGTTCGCCATTTCTGAATAGATATACCTTAGGGTGAAAAAATTGCCCTTTTATGTTATGTACTTTTGCATCAATGCTATCATCAAGCAATTTTTGAAGAGCTTTCGGTTGGGTAGGTAAATCTATACCAACCAAAACACTGAAAATGCAGTCTTTCTTACGATTATCAAAATACCCCACACCGTCTGAGGTTAACATGGCAGATGCTACGAGTATCTCATCTGCTCGATGAACGATTCGTTCAAATTCTGATTTTAATCGTAGTACTTTTTGCATTGTTGTTATCTACAACTCTAGTTTTACTAAATACCCTTTCATCTCATGTTGCACCTTGGCTAATTCTTTTTCTAACTTATCTATCTCCTGTTGTACCGCAGTGATATCAATCTCCGCCTCTTCCTCAAACGTGTCTACATATCTGGGAATATTGAGGTTAAACTCATTTTCCTCTAACTCACTATAAGTAGATACATAGCTGTATTTCTCTTCGATAACACCATGCTTCAACTTATCTGCCTTAAAGTCTTCGTAAGTCAATACGATTCGATTGATATGTTCCGGTAAGAGTTCATTTTGATTTTTTCCATTGGCAAAATGTGCACTTGCATCAATAAAGAGGGTTTCTTTTCGTTCTTGCTTGCCTTTATTGAAAATGAGAATGGCTGCCGGTATCCCTGTGCCAAAAAAGAGGTTGGCCGGAAGCCCAATGACGGCATCCAACAAATTATCTTCTATCACTTTTTTTCTGATACGCCCTTCCGAACTTCCTCGGAATAATACTCCATGAGGGACTACCACACCTACCTTTCCGATTCCTTCATAGGCACTTTCAATCATGTGGGAAATAAATGCCCAATCACCTTTACTTTTAGGAGGTAATCCTCTAGAGAAACGACTGAACTTATCATCTTCTAATTCTTCTTGGCCCCACTTATCCAATGAGAAAGGAGGATTGGCTACAACCGTATCGAATTTCATTAAGGTATCTCCCTCAATATGTTTTGGATTTCTTAAGGTGTCACCCCATCGAATTGAGGCATTGTCAAAGCCATGCAAAAACATATTCATCACCGCTAATGCCCAGGTACTTCCATTGGCTTCTTGGCCGTAAAGGGAAAAGTTATTGTCCTCAGCTTCTCTCGCTGCTTTAATCAATAGAGAGGCGGATCCGCAGGTTGGGTCATAAATACGCGCTCCTGATTTGGACTTGGTTAATTTGGCCAATAGTGTAGAAACTCCGGCTGGCGTGTAGAACTCACCCGCTTTTTTACCGGCATCACTGGCAAAATTTGCAATCAAAAATTCATAGGCATCCCCAATAATATCTTTTCCTTCAAGGTGTGATGGGGTTAAATCTAGCTTGACAAAGTCTTGAAGCAAGTTTTTAAGACGTGCATTCTTTTCTTTTTTATCACCAAGATTGCTGCTGTTGAAACTAATATTTCTAAAGATTCCTGCACCATCAGCACTCGTCAATTTCTCCCTATTGGACTCTTCCAAATCAGCCAACCCTATATCAATCAACTCTCCAATATTGTCCTCGTTGCGATTGTCGTGGAGAAAATTAAAGTGGCTATTGGAAGGCACAACAAAACGTTCAAGCTGCATTGCTCTATCAGCACGTTTTGCATCGCCATTATATTTTTCCAAATACTCCTTATGCTTTTCTGAATACACATCGGAAACATACTTGAGGAATAGCATTACTAAAATGTAATCCTTGTATTGGCTTGGGTCGATTACGCCTCTAAAGGTGTCGCAAGCATTCCAGACTACTGCATTGATATCTTTTGTTTTTACTTTATTGCTCATAATTAATTATTGAATGCGTTCTTTTAAATTGATTTCTAAGGCTTTTGATTTTAAGACGTCTATTTGCTCAATCAGCTTGGACTCCTCTTCCTTTAATTTGCTCAAGGCAATAATATCCTTCTGCATATGTAATTCAGGAACAGGAATTTCTAGCTCTGATAAAATTTTCTTGTTAATAGCAGGTAAAGCACTTCCTCGGCTTGAACTGATAAGATGCTGCTGAGTTGATTCTAGATTAACGTACCACACGAGGAATTCAGGTAAAATCTTGGTATCTATATGTTTCAACACCAAAAAAATTGAAGAGGCTACCGCTGGGGATTTTTCTTCATTGTAAACAAATGCATTAAATCCATGATGTCCCTTTGACAATATGAGAACATCTCCTTTTTGAAGATAATGGGATTCGAGTTTTGGATAATCTACAATTGTTGGTTTTAGATTACTATCCAATAAATCATTTTTGATAAAATCTCTTGCTTGCAAGTAGTAGACATTCCCTTGGGGATGTCTTTTCTGATTTATACCAGAAGCAATATGTGACAAAAGAGATAATTTCATTTATTTTGTTGTTATCAGTGTACAAAGATAAACTAATATTTTGAAACAGCACATTTATTTTATTGTTATTGATGTACAAATAATTTTACTCAAATTTTATTTGTGTTAAAATTTAACCCGACTCGGGTTGAACTGGTGATTTTTATCAGCCAAAACTATTCAAGTTTGTACAAGGAATGTCAAACAATAGGAATTGAACTGAAACAGAAGTTTTAAGGTCGATTCCAAAAAAAAGAATAGTTATGCCAGCAAGTATTTTAACAGCCGAAGATTTAGAGGATTTCAGAAAAAGTCTACTCGAAGAAATCAAAGAAATGCTATTGCAGTACAATAGGATTACGATAGATAGATGGGTGAAATCGAATATTGTAATGGCAAAGCTTGGAATTAGCCCAGGCACCTTGCAAAACTTCAGAATTAACGAAACGATACCCTATTCCAAATTGGGAGGCATCATTTACTACGATGAAGAAGAAATCAACGAGATACTTCTAAAAAACAAGAATTTCTTTTTAAAAAAGTAGGCTATGAGAATCGCAACATATAACATTCAAAACATTTTTTATCGGGATAGGGCCTTGATTAAAAAATATAAAGCAGAAAACAAAGCATTATGGGTTGAGGAATTTGAAACACTGATGCTGAAAGGAATGCGAACCAATCAGGAGTTTAACCGTATGCGTGCCCTATCACAACTTTTGGGTTTTGAAGATTCACAGCACAGTCCATACCTCACAATGATGCATAAAACAGGGCAATTGTTTTTAAAGAAGGATGTGGCGGCAAACACTTACAAGGCAACACATTTAACGGATTGGAATGGTTGGGTAAAATTAAACTCCAACCCCATTAATGATAAAGCTATTGAGAATAAGGCCAAGATTATCAAAGAAGCATTCGCAGATGTGCTCATTTTATTAGAAGTTGAGGACAGAGCTTCGTTATTGGAATTCAATACTTATTTTTTGTCAAATGCCTATACCCATATCCTATACTTAGAAACCAATGACGTGTATGGTAGGGGAATTGGGGTTTTGACCAAAGAAGGCTACAAGGTAAAATCGATGAAGTCCCACGTCAATGATTTTGATACTAACGGGAATCCCATTTTTGATATGGATTTGCAGGAATATAAAATCAGTACACCCAACGGGAAAATCGTAACGGTTCTGTCGACTTGTTTTTTGGATGATACAGTGAATCTCATACAATCTAATGCTAAGATTGAAGTTCAATCCAAACGGATAGCAGAGGTATATCAAACAATGAATGAATCCAATGATTTGATAGCTGTTCTGGGCACCTTAAATGCACCTTCATATAGTAAGTCGCTCTGGGCTATAACAGAGGAAACCGATTTAAAAGATGTTTCAAAGCATCGCACGTTTGAGGTGGATTTGGACAAGGGAAGAGATTCTAAATACTTCCGTTTGGGAGCCTACAAAATGGGAGTGAACATAAAGCAACGTGATTATTTGATGCTTTCAGCTCGATTGTTCAAAGCCGTAAAAAATAGCGGATTGATTCGAAAAGGGATTTGGTTTAAAAAACGACCCCAATGGGAAATGCTCAAAAGCATTAAGAACGAAACGCATATGGCAAGTGAACATCCCTTAGTATGGTCGCAGCTAAAAATTTGATAGAAATGGAACTACAGACGATACAAAATAGAATTTATGAAGTGCGGGGTCAAAAAGTACTTCTAGATTTTGACCTTGCCGCGATGTATGGAACGGAAACTAAAAGGTTAAAAGAAGCTGTGCGACGGAATATTGAGCGTTTTCCATCCGATTTTATGTTTGAATTGACCAATGAGGAATATAAATCTTTAAGGACGCAATTTGCGACCTTAGAAAAAGACGGGCGGGGTAAGTTCAGTAAGTATAATTCGTTTGCGTTTACCGAACAAGGTATTGCAATGCTGGCGAGTGTGTTACGTAGCCCCAAAGCCATTGAGGTGGATATACAGATTGTACGTGCCTTTGTTTTTCTCAGAAAATATGCCTTATCCCATTCGGAATTGACCCAAAAGCTCCAAGAATTGGAAACTAAGTATAATAAACAATTCAAGGATGTTTTTGAGGCGATTAATTTTCTACTTCAAAAGGATAACATTGAAACATCACACAGAGACAGAAAACGAATTGGTTTTAAGACCTAAAATGGCTCTGTTGCTAGTTACTTTTTAATTTTTCAGCCACACTGTCATAATACTCCTGGCTTAGAACCTCAGTCCAAGAGGTCGGTGTATCACCTCCATATATTGCCAAATAGGTTACATCACTTTCCTTAGTGGAAGAGTGCCAATGTTCTGTGTTTTTATCACATTTAATAACATCTCCAGCTTTGAGAATGACGGGTTCTTTTCCCCGTTCTTGATAATATCCTTCTCCTTCTACATAAATTAAAATTTGAGGAGATGCGTGTTTATGCCAATCTAAAGTGGAGTTGGCTTTGAAGGTTGCTTTAGTGATGTTGTAATTCAGGTCATCATCTGCACGCAATAATGGATTTAACCACGCTTCGCCAATATAATGCGTGTTGGGAGCCTTTGTTCCTGCTTCTGAATACGAATTGATATTGTATTCTGAGTTTTGAGATATAACCACTAAAGGAAACAACAGCAGTATCGAGATTATTATTTTTTTCATAATGGATTGTATTTTCAGAGCTGATAATTTAAGAAAATACTATCGCTTTGAAAAGTGCGTCAATAAAGTATCGAATATGAGCCTGTTATGGCAAAGCCTCATCCAAAAGTCCATAAATTATACAATCTCATAGACAAACTTACTCTTGGCGTCTCCTATCCTTTGCGTCAATTCCAATTTAATAGGTATGATAGTGCTAGGGATGCGTTCCAACTTTTGTAGGTATTCGCCCAACTCCTTTTTGTTTTCGAACATTACACCGTGTTCGTTTTTTTGGTATTCGTGCAGCCAAGCGTTAGAGCCATTGCCCACTTGGGCAGAAGAAACCAAAGGAATATTGAAATACACATCACAACTAATATCTATATGGGAATGGTCTGCCAGGCTAAAATCTTTGCCAATAGCACGATTGATAATCATACAATGTTCTAATAAAGCCTCCAAAAACTTACCGTTTTCATCTGCCTTAATCGGTTTAAGGGCAGTCTTTAGTTGCTTGAAGTTGTCCAATTGTCTTAAAGGACTGGGCATTGATTCAATTTTAAATTTCATCATCTTTTATTTTAAGTTTTTAATTTCCAATAGGGTTTTATGAAAACCGCTGCTTTATGAATATCCATAATTCATTTCCTACGGTTACCGTAATCTCTTTGAGCACTTCATATAGGCTAACAAATACTTCTTTCATCATCTTAAATTTTAATGGACATCAGTAATGCCAATGCCACTGCGTTGCTATTCTTTTTCGATTCTAAATAGGAGGCTTCATCTGTATTGGACAAGAAACCAAGCTCCACCAAAATAGCAGGACTTGTTGTTATCGACTCTCGCAATACCTGAAAATTGGCTCTTTTGATTCCCCTGTTTCTATAGCCCAATCGTTCTGTTAGCCCCTCAATCATAGAAAGGGCAACAACTTGGGATTCCATTTGATTTTCATTTTTCAAACTCGTTTTGTTGTGTAGATATATTTCAATGCCTGTGGCTTTTTCATTCTTAGCGTGGTTGCAGTGCAACGAAATAAAAAGGTCAGGTCGTAGGGCCCGAACCAATTGGGTCCGATGCCTCAGTGAAATCAAAGTGTCTTTGTATCGTGTGAGATACAGCTCGTAGGGATTGTCAAGTAGGGTTCTGTTATACATCAGGATTGCCTTGGCAATCGCCAAGGTGATATCCTTTTCTTGTGCTTTATTGATTCCTATGGCACCAGAGTCCGTTCCCCCGTGTCCAGCATCAATGATAATTACCTTTTTCTCCTGTGAAAACAGGGTATAGACAGGAACTAAAAAGAGAACTATAAGCAGTATTTTCAACGGTTTCATTGTAACTGTGTTTTTTCAATTTCTCATTACACAATTTTTAAAGATTTCACTCAAAACCTCATTTTCCTTCAAAATTTAACGCTCAAAACCGTTAATATTTTTCGTTTTTTTCCCTTTACAGGCATTCACTTATAGATTTCGCAAAAAGTAATTTCTAACAAGGTCGCTCTAAACCATTTAAGTGGCCATAAAACGTAAGTGTTATGAAAAAAGCGATGTATCTAACGTGGGCAATGCTCCTAATGAGCCTACCCACATTTGCACAAATTGGGGGCATTGAAGATTCTGTAAATGATGTTTCCGATACGATTCGGGCAATTTTCCCTTTGCTGCTCGGTGTCATTTTCCTTATCGGGTTCCTATTCAATGCGGGACATTTCTTTGGGGAGAACGCAGACCTTAAAAAAGGGATTACCCGTGTACTTGTTTTTGTACTTATCGCAGGAGCCGTAGTGGGCATCTTTACCTATCTCATTGGAATCGTAGTATAAGCCTCATAGAGGCCTTTGTTAAAAAAGCATATCCAATGAAGAAGTACGAGGTATATAAGAACATTCGCAAAGGGGCTATGATATGGGGACTTCCCATATCACTCTTTGCAATGATGATGCTTTCCATATTGGCATCTCTACTGGTCATCATTTTTTCATTCAGTTTGGTGGTCATCATAATCGCAATGCTATGGAACGGCATTATGTATATCGTGCTTACCAAAATGGCCCGTAAAACCATTTCGCTGAATTTCAATACGGTGTTCCCAAAAATCATCAGTAACAAAAAAGAAAACCTGACGCATTATGTCAATTATTAATATCGCCACATACAATCCCATCATTGAGATACAGGACAATGTCATTTTTGCCAATAATGGCAATATAATTGTCTGTTACCAAGGGGAATTGCCTGAAGTCTACTCCCTATCCGAAAAGGATTTTGAGGATTTGCACAGCACTTGGTTTCAGGCCTTAAAGTCATTGCCCGTTGGTTGTGTTATCCATAAGCAGGATGTATACCTCAAAAAAGCGTTCAATTCGGAATACTTGCCCAACGATACCTTTTTGGCGAAAGCCACCCACGACCATTTTAAGGGAAGGGAATATATCGAGCATAAATGCTACCTGTTTTTCACTTTGGTGCGAAACAAAACCTTGAACAACCCTAAATACGTCAACCCCTTTAGAAAGGTTGGTAAAGGGATTCATCAGGAATTAAATCAGAACGTGCATAGTTTCATTGGTTCGGTCAATGATTCCATCACCTATATCAACAATAGCCGCAAGGTATCGTTGCAACCCCTTGATAAAAAACAAATTCTTGAATTGAGCCGTATTTATTTCAACGGTTTCAATATCGGATATGATACCGATATACTTTTGGAAAAGTCCAAAGTGACCATAGGTAACAACCACTTTGATGTATTGGCCGTCAATAGTGAAGCCTGTTTTGGGGAGAGCGTCCAGACCAGTAAAATTAATGAAAGGTTCACTTCGGACGATTTTGTGTTTCATCAAGGATATATTGATGGTCTCGGACTTTCCTTAAATGAAAATCATATCGTCAACCAAATCATCTATTTGGACGATAAGCAGAAATGGCGCAAACTGCTGGATAAGAAAATTGAAGAACTTAAAAAGAGTTCAAATTTTGGTACCCAGAACAAGGTCATCCTCAAAAAGATGGAACATATCGTTGGTCAAATCAACAATGACGACAATGCCAGAATCATAAGAGGGCACCTGAACATTGTCTATTGGAGTGGGGAAGCCCAAGAGTTAAAACGCATTGGCTCCCGTATCAAAGCTGAGTTCAAGGAACTGGACATCATCCCATATTATCCCAGGGGAGAGGAACGCAAAAACTATATCCTGAACAGCTATCCCTGTTTTGCTTCCAACTTTTCCAATGAAGATGTCTACGTGACCGACCTAAAACACGCGCTATGCCTTTATCTGAACAATACCAATTACAGAACAGATAGACAGGGCATCATCTTTAACGACCGTGAACACAACATCCCAGTACTGAAAGATGTTTGGGATGAGCAGAAGAAGCGCATCAAGGCGCGTAACTTTGCCATTTTTGCGCCCACGGGAGAGGGCAAGTCATTTTTAGCCAATAACATACTTAGGCAGTATTTCGAGGCCGACGTTCGGCTGGTGATTATAGACCTGGGCGGTTCCTATACCAAGTTTGCCAGTCTATATCCTGAACAGTATACCGTATTACGTTATGAAAGCGGAAAGAACCTCGGTATCAATCCTTTTTATATAGCAAATCCCAACGATGTCAGCCCTGAACGATTGGAGGATTTGTCCGTCTTTCTTTTTGAACTTATAGGGGAGGGCATCAAACCAAAAAAGGAACAGTCCGTAGCTCTTAAAAAGATACTCCATTCCTACTATAAAAATAGTGTTGGGGAACACTCCCTTGATAGTTTTTACACCTATATCGAATCACAGCAGGAAGACTTATTGACGAAGCTCCATATCCATTCAGATTACTTTAATGTTGAAGGGTTTTTGCACATTTTATCGGAGTATGTGCGTGAAGGGTTGTACAGCTTTCTATTTGAAACCAATGAAGACCAATCCTATAAAATTGAGGACAAGCGTTTAATTGTTTTTGAGTTGGATGAGGTGAAGGACAACAAGGAAATTCTTTCCGTGATGCTCAAACTGATTAAGACAGCCATACAGCGTACCATTTGGCAAAACAAGGAAGAAAAAGGGATTATCCTGTTTGATGAGTTTGCCAAACAATTGAAGTTTGAGAATGTGTTGGAATCGGTGGAATTCTATTACCAAGCCATCCGAAAACAAGAAGGTGCCATCGGTATCATTTTACAGTCCATCAACCAATTGCCAGACAACTCCACATCAGCAAGTATTCTAGAAAATACACAGGTTATCTATAGCCTGAACAATGAAAAGGGCTATGGTGAACTGGTTAAACGGTTGAACCTGTCCAGCCACGACCTCAATCAACTGAAATCCATAAAAAACAACCTATCGGGAAAACGCAAGTACACCGAGATTTTTATCAAAATCGGAAAAGAGAGCAACATCTTTCGATTGGAAGTACCCCAAGAGGTGTTTGCTGCTTATCTCACCGATGGCGCAGACAACGACCACATAATACGGATTTATAAAGAGAAGGGCTCGATGGAGAGTGCCATCAAAGAATTCATTCATTTAAAAACAAAAGCGTTATGAGAAGATTCATTTTTATGTGCCTTTTGGCACTTGGAACATTTTTATTGCCTGCACGTGCTACGTGCCAAGGAATGCCAGTGTATGATAACACCAATTTTATAACACTGGGCAAGCAAATTTTAGAAGCTGCAAAGCAAACAGAAAACCTAATCAAGACGGTGGAGTTTATGCGACAGCAAAAAGAACGCATTGAAAAAGTGAGCAATGTGGTAAAACAATTGAAGGCAGTACGGGAATTAGCTCGTAATAACGAACGCCTCTTTGATGTGGTTCGAAACGATGTACGGCACATTTTAAACTCCCCATACATCAAACCCGAAGAAATCATAAGAGTATCGCAATCCTTTGAAAATATCATTGAAAATTCACTGGAAGACTTGGATTTTGTGCAACAGATACTTTCCAGTGACTACCTAAAAATGACCGACGCTGAACGGGCTGAGGTGTTAAAGGAACGCGAAACACGCTCTAAGGAAATGGTCGCCGAAATAGAGCGTAAGACCAAGCGATATCAAGACATTATTTCTTTTCGGGAAATGCAGGACAAAATCAATAACAGGGCAACAAATTATTAAACGATGCAATTGGCTATCCCATTAATAGGAGGATTGGAATATGTGGATGCTGTCTTTCAGACCATAAAGGACAGTGATTTTCTACAGTATACCATTGTGGGAATGAAAGCTCTCGCCATCCTATTCTTTTTAATCAACATCCTTAAAAAATACAACGAGGGTGTTGCCAATAGGGATGGGTACACCTGGGGATTGACCCCGACAGAATTGATAAAGAATTTCATCATTGTCATTCTGGTCATCTTTTCCAGTCAGGTATTGGGGGTGTTTGACAACATTTTGGTGGCCATTGAAGGACAGTATCGCAATACGGCCCCAGCATTATTGCCTTTGCAATTACA
Source organism: Spongiivirga sp. MCCC 1A20706 (assembly GCF_046524175.1). Classification (NCBI taxonomy): domain Bacteria; kingdom Pseudomonadati; phylum Bacteroidota; class Flavobacteriia; order Flavobacteriales; family Flavobacteriaceae; genus Spongiivirga; species Spongiivirga sp. MCCC 1A20706. Next base: position 109,012 of record NZ_JBEFZF010000001.1, on the reverse strand, counting down.
GGATGTGGAAATTGAAGAAGATACAGGTGGTTTGGAAGCCGCTAGCAAGGGTCTTGCCTTATTGTTCGAGGCATTAAGTTCCCCTTTGTTCGGTCTAAAAATACTGGCCTTTATTCTGAGCGTGTTCCTGTGGCTGCTCGACCTGTTCATTTACCCTTTGTTTCTGGCAGAACGGTTTTTCCTGCTAGGGATAATGCAAGCCTTTTTTCCATTGGTCATAAGCCTTGCCGTTTTCGAGAAGTTCAGGTCGATGGCCTATACCTTTTTCAAATTGTATGCCGCAGTATATATGCTGGTTCCCGCCTTTTTTCTGGTGAATGTATTTGTCAATGCTTTGTACACGGAGTTTACCACCAATTTTTGGGTAAACCTCTTCGGCTTTGATTTTGGAAGCTCATTTTTTGCGCCCATCATTGAATTGGGTACGATTGGCTTTATCGTCTTTTTGAAGTTCAAACTGTACAAGCGTGCCACCTCCTTCACTTTTAAACTTTTCACATAAAAAAATAACTTATGAAAACTCCATATAAAAACATATACGAGGTATTGAAGATGAATCGGTTTATAGTGCTGGCTGTTATTGTAATGGCTTTTCTATCCACCCTCATTTCAAGCCTCATATCCTACAAAATGTACAACAAGGCATTGGACGGCTCTTTTGCCATTGGCAAAAATGGAGAAGTAATCCCTTTGCAATGGGTACAGGAAAAGGAAAATTTAGAGGTGGAAGCTCTGGAGCATTTACGGCTTTTTCACAACTACTTTTATGGGTTGGATGCCACAAACTTTGAGAGCCATATTGAAAAAGCGCTTTGGTTGGCGGACAGCTCTGTTGACAACGTATATCGACAGAAAAAAGCCGATGGCGTCTATAACCGCTTGATGCAGTATTCCTTAGTGCAAAAGGTCATAAGCATTGAATCGGAACTGGACCTTACCGCAGAGCCATACCCTTTCAGAACGGTCACTATTTTTCAAATCAATAGGGGTTCGGCAATCGACACGTACGAACTAGTATCCACAGGGAAATTGTTGCATTTGGAAAAGCGAAACTTTCCTAAGAACACCCACGCACTATTGGTTACAGATTATTTCGAGAACACTTTAAAGAAAATTGATTATGAAGCTAGATAAGAAAAAAATAGCGTTCATCGCAGTTATCGGGGCAGTGGTCATTTTTATCATCACCTATTCCATTTTGGCATTTGGTGAGGATGATTCCCAAAAAGATGAACTACAACAGACACAGGTTCCCGTATTGGAAAACCCTATTGATGATTATACATCCAGATTGGATGCAGTGGATGATTTAAAAGAAGTCAGGCAAACCAACGCACCCAGTATCTATGATGAAAAGTATCTGGATTCCACAGGTGTCTTTGACCCTGATTTTTTGGAAAAAGAAAAGATACGGATGGTGGATAGTATCTATAACAATAGCCGCATCAATTACACTACAGGTACTTTTCGGGAAAAAAATCCTGTTCGGGATAGTGTGGTCAATGCGATAGCTAAGAAACAGAAAGCACAAAAAAAGGAAGCTGCAATATCGGTCGAAGAAATTGACCCAAAGGCGTTGGCATTGGAACAGCAGTTGTTTTTTGCTTCAAATCCCTTACCTGTAGAAGAAACGGTAAATGCACCAAGCATTGTCGTAATGATTGATAAGAAGCAGGTCATTAAAGTCAATGACCGATTACAAATGCGCACCTTGGACGATGTTGAAATTGATGGGGTATTGGTTCCAAAGAATACTACGCTGTTTGGCATTGTCAGCTTTAAACCCAATCGGGTATTGTTACAAATAGAAAACATTGATACTATTCCGCTGTCTTTTAAAGCGTATGACATTCGAGATAGGTTGGAAGGCATCTATATCAAAAACAGTTTTCGCGAAGAGTTGCGGCAACAGGTTTTGGGAGATGTAGTAGATGATATTAATGTACCTGGCGTACCACAGGTCACGGGAATCAAAAGGTTGTTCCAACGCTCCAACCGACAGGTAAAAGTGACGGTCAACCCTAATTATAAACTCATAGTAAAAGTCGATACACGGCAATAAAAAATATAGGATATGAAAAAGATACTAATACTGTTGAGCTTGGGTTTGTTTAACCCAGTTCACGCAACAAACACAAAAACATTGGACACTATTTATGCCAATTCAACAATGACGATGGCCTTGTTCTTTCCCTCAGATATAAAGCAGGGCATTACGGGTTCAGAATATTTTGTGTTCACCTACAATCGTGAAAAAGAACAAAACTTAGGACTATTGAAAGCCGTAAAAGGGGAACCAAGTAATTTATTGGTGATTACCACGGATGGCAAAGTATACTCCTATATCTTAGAGTATGCCGAACATCTAGAGAATCCCAATCGATTCATTTCTGTTCAAGAAAGTATAGGGGATGCCCAAAGGCATCCAAAAGAGGAAGTCCTAGCAGAAGACGATATGGATGTGAACATTTCGGTCAATAATTCTCCGGAACTGCTGCGCAGATCCTGCGAATCATTATTGAATCTTCCTGAAGAAAAACATATTAGTAAGAAAGAAGAAGGTATCGTTCTGAGTCTAAAGAACCTAAAATATCACGGGGATAATGTATTTCTACAGTTTGAGATTGAAAATAAATCAAGGGTGCGCTTTGATTTCGATTATCTGAAAATCTTCAAGGTAAATGGCAATCAAAAGAGGAATGCCTCCTATCAAGAGCTTCCATTAGAACCTGTATATGTACACAATATACCTTCACAAATACTGCCGAATACAAAGGTGAAGATGGTCTATGTCGTACCTAAATTCACCATTGCGAAAAATGAAAAGATAGCGGCTCAATTACAAGAGCTGGGTACCACACGAAAGGTGATTCTATCTTGGCGGTAAGCTCAAAAAAAGAAAGCCCTGATGTTACGGTCAGGGCTTATTCGATTATTTGTTAAATTCACAATAATGTAACAATATTCCTGACGGGTCGTGTACAAAGCATTCCCGCCCCCATTCAAAAGCTCTTATCGGGATAAGCTTTACTCTTTCATACTTGCTATCCAAATCTTTGGCAATTAGATTTTTCCAGCATTCATCAATATCGTCTACAGATAAGATAATCATAGAATTTTCTACCCATTCCTTGACGAAATATCGTTGTAGATAAAATCCCTGTTGCCCTTCAACGCCAAAGAAAGAAAGGTTTTCATCAATAACTACTTCTGTAAAATCTAATTCTTTGTAGAAAGCTCTTGATGCCTCAAAATCTTTGGCACCAATAAAAGGCCGTATACTGTCTATTTTATAATTCATAAATATTCTATATTACCTAAACTTACCTTCACACCAATCAATGGGTGAAAACAATAAACAGGTCAAGTGTGTATGTTTTCCAGTAAACAATGCTGGAACGGACATTACTTCACAGCCTCCGTCTCCCCGTATCGCAGCTGTAAGTAATGCTACAGCCAAATAGGTCAAAGCTCCAGTTGCAGCAGGACCACCATATCCAATAAAGAAAACAGCCAGTAAAGGGCCGAATGCCAGTATGGCACCTATAACGCTGTTAAATTTAGGAGCAAATTTTAAAATGAACAGATGTAGTAAGAGGTAGATGACCATAAGACCAATAGCCCAACCTAATCGGGTTAATACCTCGTCAATAGTTACATCCATATACACAGGCCAGACCTCGGAAACAAAAAATACACCCAAAGCAAATCTTAGGACTCTTCCCAATGGCAATGCTCTTGATATTGTATTTTTTGGATTCACACAAGCTCTAATTACTACAACATCCGTTATTTTCTTGAATAGGAGGACAGGCTACGGTACCGTACGAGCAATACACACAACAATCACCTTCTTTGGGTCTTAATACTTCTTTACAATTCTCACAGTCGTAGAAGAACTGGCAGGCCGTTGTCGGCATTTCTTCTTCCTTTTGATGACCGCAGTTTGGACAGGTAACGGTGGATTTTAGGATTACTTCCATTATTCAACGATTTTATAACCAGTTTTTCCAATGGCTGTAGCTATTTCATCAGGTGTTACCTTACCCTTGTCATACTTTACCAAAGCACTGGATGTTTCGTAGTTTGCATCCACTTCCAAAATACCTTCCAATTGGTTGACCTCGTGTTCAATATGGGCTTCGCAACCTGCACAGGTCATCCCTTGGATGGAATAGTTCAATTCCCCCACATTATTTTCAGAGACGTAAACGACCTGTTTGTCAACACTTGTGTTGGGGTAAAACAAATGCGAGTAATAAGGAAACGCCAACATCACACCCGCAAAAATGGTCACCAAAAACAAAAATGTTTTGGATTGGATGAATTTAGGCTTCTCATCCTCGCAGGCACAATCAATATCCTGTGGGCGTGGTTTTAATTTTTGATACCAGGCAAAACCAAGGATTAAGAGGGTCAGACCTATTAAAACTGGTCTGTATGGCTCTATCCAAGAAAAGGTGGAGGCAATACCCGTGGCACCCGAAAACAATGCCAAAACAGGGGTAATACAACATAGAGAGGCCACAATAGCTGAGAAAAGGCCAGCAAAAGCACCTTGGTTGGATGTTATCGTCTTTTTCATATTATGCAATTTTTCTTTCTGATTTCACATTACTTAAAATAGCGGCCAAAAAAGCTTCGTGTTTCTTAGATATGTGGTAAAAAATGGTTTGACCTTCCCTACGGGTACCAATAATTTTGGCATCCTTCATTTTACGTAAATGTTGGGAGACGGCAGGAACGCTCATTTCCAAAATATCGGCAAAGTCACAAGGACACAACTCGGTTTCCCTTTGTAATAGGAACAATATTTTAAAACGGACTTCATTACCAGCAAGAGCCATCAATCTGCTTATATCCTCTATGGAATCGGCAGTTTTGTTCAAATCTTCCTTGCAACGGAGGATTTGTTGGTGGTCTGCCTCTGCTCTGGTACAGCTAATTTCAAGTTTCATACAATTTATTTTGAGCAAAAATATAATAATCTACTTATTTAAGCAAATACTTAAATAAGTAGATTAATAAGGTATAATTTAAACGTATTGTTATTACCACTGTCCCATTACAATAAGCAATCGCTTTAATTGTAGCAGTTGATTTTCATTTTTAAAATGCTTGTGTGCCAACATTTTTTTGAGTTGAATAGTGGCTTTTTCTGAAGGAAACCCTGAAGTCTCGCAGAGTTTGTGAAACTTTTGCATTTCTTCAAGCTTGAATTTCGCTTTTTCAACAAATCGTTCAGCATTATCGTCATCTTCGTAGCTTGATTGAATCTCGAAATGCCTTTCAATGGTTCCTGGCTTACCAATTATTAATTTTTCTGCATTGCTTTGAATTATTGCATTTGTGGTAAACACGTAATCTCTATCGTGAACCATTCTATTAATTCTGGTTTGACCGTCTGCAATACTATTCGGAAAGATTTCAAGATAATATTTAGTGTCCAGTGGTAAGGTAATTACCGAATTTGGATTAAATAGACCCTCGAATCGCGTTGAGTTTATGCCACGAATCGAAACTGGATTATCACAGGTAATTAAAGGCGCATTCGCATCATCGATTCGATGTACATTTATAGTACAGTCATATTTGAAGTCTACAAATTCTTTCCATCTTTCCAAATGATTAATTATAAACTTTAGCCTATTACGCTCTTTGAATTCGTTTCTAACTGTATCAATGTCCTTTTTATTGAACTCGTAATTCTCCTCTTCAAAAGTGAACTTTACATTGCCGTTAGCATCAGCATAGAGCAACATCCTATCTAAAATCTGGTCAGTGAACGCATTCTGATGATTAAGAACTTTTGGGGTACGGAAGTAGAGTGATAGGCAAACGTACAACACCTGTCTTTTTTGTTCAGGCGTCAGAACCATTACCTTTTCATCTATCAGTAGCGCATAAATCTTTGGAAACTCTGAATCTACCTGTTCAGCATAGTGATGTTCCAAAGCATATTTCTTATCGACTTCGGCATTGGGAATCGTGTAGAGATTCTTTTTAAAGCAAATACTTTTTGTACTGATTTGTTCCAACAGAAATTCATCTTCTAACTTGTAGGCATCAACAAAATAGTTACCGTTTTTTCCTTCAATACCAAAATTTTTAAGATAAGAACGAGGTATGTAGTGTTGTTTTATGGGTTCATTTTTTGCCATATATGAAATGAATGAATTTAGAATATACTAATTCCATTTCGTTCTTTGTAACCGTATCGCATTTAGAATAGCCAATAACGCCACCCCAACATCTGCAAAAACGGCTTCCCACATCGTCGCCAGACCACCAGCACCTAGAATCAGCACGATGGCTTTTATCCCAAATGCCAAAGCAATATTTTGCCATACTATGTTACGGGTAGAGCGACCAATTTGGACAGCTCTAGCTATTTTGCTCGGTTGGTCAGTCTGGATGATAACATCGGCCGATTCAATGGCTACATCGCTGCCCAGACCACCCATAGCGATACCTACATCACTTGAAGCCAGTACGGGTGCATCGTTAATGCCATCACCCATAAATGCTACGGTAGTGTCGGGTAGTTTTTTTAGTTGCTCAATTTCATTCAGCTTATCTTCAGGAAGTAAACCACCTTTTGCCCAATCGATACCCAATTCACTGGTTATTTGTTGCGTGATGGAATTTTTATCACCTGAAAGCATTATGAGACGTTGAATGCCAGCTTCACGAATTTGCTTTATGGCTTGGTGAGCATCTTCCTTTAGTTCATCGGCAATGGTTACGTAGCCTGCAAACTTTCCGTCAATGGCTACCATTACTATGGATTCGACTATGGTATCTGTTTCTTTGGGAACTTCAATACCGAAAGAAGCTATCAGCCCTTTATTTCCGACCAAAACCTGTTTTCCGTTGACACTGCCTTTCAATCCCTTCCCTGCAACCTCCGAAACGTCAGTTGCTTCAAAATCCGCACCATCGGTTTTGTATTCCAGTATTGCCTTTGCAATGGGATGGGTAGATTGCTCTTCCATCGCCATCAGGTATTGCATAAATTCCGCTTCTTTGAAATCTGATTTATTGACTACTTCCTTAATCTTAAAGACCCCTTTGGTAACAGTGCCCGTTTTGTCCATTACCACAGTATTCACTTTGGTCATTGCATCCAAAAAAGAAGCTCCCTTGAAAAGAATACCGTTTCTAGATGCTGCGCCCAAACCACCGAAATATCCTAACGGAATGGAAATGACCAGGGCACAGGGACAGGAAATCACTAAGAATATTAGGGCTCGATACAACCAATCCCTGAATACATATTCGTCCACAAAGAAATAGGGTAAAAATGTCAATCCGATAGCCAAGAAAACCACAATAGGGGTATAAACCCTAGCGAATTTTCTAATGAACAATTCGGTTTTTGATTTTCGGGCAGTAGCGTTCTGCACCATATCCAAAATCCGTGTGATGGAACTGTCCTTAAATTCCTTGATGGTTTCTATCTCAATGACCTCGTTGAGGTTGATACTTCCTGCATAGACTTTTTCACCTTTGGCGATGGTGTCGGGTTTGCTTTCGCCCGTAATCGCAGCGGTGTTTAAGGATGCTTTTTTTGATAGTAGAATTCCATCCAAAGGAATTTTTTCACCTATGCGCACCTGTATCTTTTCACCAATGGTAACTGTTTCGGGATGCGCGGAGACAAAATCCCCATTACGCAGAACCATTGCGGTATCAGGTCGCGCATCCAAAAGCGTTTTTATGTTTCCTTTGGCACGTTTTACGGCCGACGCCTGAAAAAGTTCTCCTACCGAATAGAATAACATTACCGCCACACCTTCAGGATATTCTTTAATTGCAAATGCACCTAAAGTGGCTATTGACATCAATAGAAATTCGGTAAAGAAATCACCCCTAACTATACTCTTCCATCCTTCTTTTATTACAGGAAGACCAACAGGTATATAAGCCACCGAATACCAAACGACCCTGACCCATCCTCGGAAGAATGAAAAGGCTTCAAAATAATCAATTGTAATACCAGTAATCAGCAGAACAAAACTGAAAATAGCAGGTAGGTATGGCTTTAAATTTGATGCTTCTTTTGAGGTATTATGATTGTGGCCATCATCGTGATGGTGATGGTGTTCTTTAGGGGCTACATCCCTTAAGTTGACTTTTTTCTTTTTCATTAATTTTTTCGGTAGGTACTTAAAATATCGGCAATGTCTTCTGGCAGTTCCATCTTTTTAAGTGGAGGTATGTCACTTCCCCCCGTATTGCCAAGGGGCACGTGGTCAATGAATGATTTCCAGCCCCCTACCAAAAGACGTATTACTTGACCCAAAACTTCCTTTACATTTCGCTGTCGAAAACCGAATTTCAACATTAACCAATGGGTATAGGTATGTTCAAAAGGATAGGACTGACCGAGAATATGGGAACGTTCAAGATGGTGCCAAGCTTTGGAAAGATTTCCACTTTGCATTGAAGAACGGTACAGGTTCAATTCGTTCAGATAAAAACTTCTTAAGCCCTTTGGAATAATCGTGTTTAAATTCATCATTCATTTTTTCAAGCTCAAGATATTTATTAAGGCAATGCAATGGAAGTGCATTTATTGCCCGCTACACTTATCGCAAATTCCTTTTAGGACCAGGTTGGCGTTCTCGGCAACGAAACCATCAGGTAGATTGATATGTGGAATTTTTTGTTCGGTAAGGCATATGGTTTCACCACAAGTGGTACAATGAAAATGGAGATGTAAGTCTCTTTCCAATTCGCAATTGCAGCCTTCTTCGCATAATGCATATTTCATAATGCCCGAACCATCGTCTATTTGATGGACGACCCGTTTTTGCTCAAAGGTTTTCAGTGTTCTAAACAAGGTTGTCCTGTCCGCTTTCGTGAAAGCGTTTTCTATATCTGACAACGTAGTTGCCACTTTGGATTTGGCAAGATGTTGAAATACCAAAAGCCGCATTGCTGTTGGTCTTATACCTTTGCTTTCCAAGAATTTATCTGAAGGTATCATATTGTTTTTTAATTTAATCATTGTCTTCATTTCCAAAAGGTTTCAAAATAACCCCTACACTAAAAATAAAACCGTCCGTAGGCGCATAAATCTCTGGAAAGGTAGGGTTTTCGTGGGGGGGCAGAACCAAAGGTGAAAAACGGCTCTGTCTTCTGTCCGTAAAGTTCTCAAAATTCACAAACGTACTTCCCCATTTAAAATTACGCATTGCAAGCAATCCCATCGTAAAAAAGTCTGTTGTTTCCATACCATTGGACAGTAATTGTTTTCCCGTGTAATAGGTCTCATAACCAATACGCCATTTTTCAGATTCATACATCAAAACACTCCCTGCATTGTGCCGAGCAGTTAGTGGTTTTTGCGGATTACCAGGTAGATAATTGAGTCGTGTATCTATAAATGCATAGTTCAAAAACCACCTAAAATCTTCATAGGTAAACTTGATATTCGTTTCTGCACCCCTACTGAGAATTTCCCCAGTTGCATTTTCAAACTGAAAGAAATCATCAGTATTGGGATTGAGTAGTAATCCATCCCTAATGGCAGTGAGATAAAACAATTGATTGATAGAAAAGCCTATCTCGTCTGTCAACCTCGTTTGGTAGTTAAAATCCAAATTAAGACCGTAAGAACGTTCTGCTTTCAGCACATCTTTATCAATTCGCAATACATTTCTAAAGTTGATGAATTCAGCTTCCTCGGTAAATATATCTGGAATCCTATAACCCAAACCACCACCAAGTCTACTGGAAAAATTATTGTTTGATTTAAACAATAGTGAAACCCTAGGCAGTGTAAAAAAGCCCCAGTCAATGGCATAATCGGTACGTAGTCCCGTTTCAAGAATCCATTGTTCAGAAAGGTCAAAAATGGCATTGGCGAACAAACCCGCTGTAACATCTTGTTGGTCGCGTTCCAATGGGTTGTCCCGCTCATCAAATGATGTGGTATAAAGGTTTGCCCCCAAAACCCAATCTGACCTAATGCCCTGTTTTTGATAGGCCGCTTCTGTAAAAGTGTTCCATTGATTGCCTTTGAAGAATAAATCGGGTATTTCCAAACTCCTATCAAAAAAAGCGATGCTGTTCTTTATGGAAATGGATTGAACGGAATCTAACCGAGACTCAAAAACAGCTTGTGTGCTTACTCGTTTTGATAGGTTTTCTTCCGTAAATTGATGGATGCCATTTTCACCTTCCTCGATTTTTGTAATATCCCCACCTATTCTGTCATCATAAGTTCCATTGATTCCAAACCAAAACGTTGTGTTGTCCGAAGGATAGTAAAATAGTTTGGGGTTAAAACTTATAGATTGGGTCAGGGGTAAATTACTAAAACCATCATTCTCAGGGTCAAAAGCTTTTTGGTAGTGACCCGAGCCGTAAAGTGTCCAGCCCCATTTGTCCTTTCGCTCTCCATAGAAAACATTGGCAGTACTTCCCAGTGCCTGTGTCTGGGTTAGCATAATATCTAAAGTAGGCTCTTCCTCTGGTGTTTTAGACACCATATTTACCAAGCCTGCTATGGCACCGCCACCATATAATGTTGATGAACTTCCCTTAATGATTTCAAATTGCCTTAAGTCCAATGGAGGTATCTGCAAAATGCTCAACCCACTTGAAAAACCACTGTAGAGTGGAAAACCATCGCGTAATAGCTGGGTGTAACGCCCATCCAAACCTTGAATTCTAATATTGGTATTTGCACTGCTCAATGAGGTCTGTTGCATTTGTATTCCTGTACTTTCGCGCAGTACCATAGAAATATTGGTGGGATTCATTATCGCTTTTTCACCTAGTTCCTCGGCTCCAATAAACTCTATTCGAGTCGGGATTTTCTTGATGGTTCTTGTACTTCTTGTGGATTGTACGATTACCTCGTCGAGCGCATTTTCGTCTTCTTTTAAGTAGAAAATGAGTTCACTGGTCAAGGGTACTGTAATGGGTTCTTCTTGGGTTTCAAAACCTAAAAATGAAATTTGTAACGTATATGTTCCATTGGGAATATCTTCCAAAATAGCAACACCATCAAAATTTGTTGTTGCCCCTTTATTGAGGCTTTCTATAAAAATGGTGGCCCCGAGCAAAGGTTCTTTTTCTTTCTCGGTTACTACTTTTATTTCCAAGGTATTTTGTGTGTAACCCAAAGCACAAAATAGCAGTATGAGCCAGAGACTCAATACACTTTTATTCATAGTTTTTTAAATAAATTGACTAGATGAGGTGAAAAGGAGCGATGTATACATCGCCAAAAAAACTAGGCAATATCTTGGGGAGGTTGCAAGACACGAAACGAAACCTCTTGGGAGATATTCAATTCTTTTGAAATAATCTCTTCGATGATTGATTTGTGTTCGCTTTCTGTGAAGAAATTTTGCGTGTTTATTACGGGTGTATGACAGCACTGGCACTGGCAAAAAGGGGAGCATATTTCGCAATCATCGTCGTGGTCGTTATCAAAATCAACTACAGAAATGGTCTGTGAATCATTACCAATGGTAACATCATCATCATTACAGGGTACTGCTTGAAGTGCCAAGAGGTAAAATGATAAGATGATTGCTATAAATTTCACAAAGACAAAATTAAAAATTTTTTAGTGCAACCGTAGTGCAAAAATTAATCCAAGGTTTCAATTACACTCCCACAAGTAAGCATTGCATCCCCAAAATAGGGATTTCGTATTTCCTGTTCCGTGCTTAACCAAACGGCCCCTTTATTGGTATTGGCCATTGGGCATTGCTGTACATAAATCGTTCCTTCCAAAGATTCGAGATTGGAGGCGAGCGCAACCAAATTTTCATTGAGAATCACAAAATGCGCACGTTGATTTTCCAAATCCTCATTTTTTGAAATGGCTTTCAACATCTCAATGCTTTTGTTTAAATGACCCTTTTCCATTTTACCGATAGCGGATTGGTCCAATTTTTCAAATCCTTCCAAAGTGGTTTTGGCTTCTTGTGCTATACGGTCAGCATCACTGGCAACAAAGGCATCTTTCATTTTAAGGTAGGCAGGTAATGCCAGCTTAAAATTGTTTTGAAAGGCGGCGGGCAATTCCATTTTCATAGAATGCTCCGTTGTTTCCATTTGATGGCCTTCCTGCATTCCTGTATGCCCTTCGTGCCCTGTGGTCGTTCGTCCCCCAGACTTGTTCATCATACTTTTCTTGCCCTGCAATTGAGCGGCAGCATCCACGGTAAAGGCCCCATTGGTTACGATTTCTTCACCTGTATCAAGACCAAAGGTGATTGCTACTTGTTCCCCCTTTTTTGCGCCTACCATTACTTCACGCATCTCAAAGACCGGTTCATCAGCTTTGGTTTTCACATAGATTACGGAGCGTTCCCCTGTCCAGAGTACCGCACTTGAGGGAACATACAAGTTTTCATCGGTCGTTGTATTCGCACCATTTTCCATTTCCGCCGTGACGAACATTCCTGGCTTGAACAGGTTTTCCCTATTATTGAGTGTAGCCCTGACCAGTACTGTTCTGGTGGCGTTGTTCAAGATAGGGTCTATAAATGAAATGGTGCCTTCAAAGGTTTTGTTGGGATATGCATTGGTAGTTATACTGATTTGCTGTCCTTTTTTGAATTGGGACAACTGGCTTTCGTAGGCATCAAATGCCGCCCAAACGGTATTTAGGTTACTCACTTTGGCAATGGGCTGTCCTTTTTTGATATAATCCCCTTCGGCACGCATCACTTCCATTACGGTACCCGATACGGTCGCATATACGGGGAAGTTCTCAGTTACCTTTCCAGAGGTCTCAATGGTATTTATTTGTTTTTCCGAAAGCTTCCACAGCTTTAATTTATTGCGCACGGCATTGTAGAGTTCCGATTGTGTTTCCTTCAAAGAGGCAGCGGTCAACAATTCTTGTTGGGCAGCCACCAATTCTGGGGAATAAATCGTTGCTAAAAGTTGTCCTTTGCGTACTTCCTGACCCTCATAGTTCACATTTAACCGCTCGATGCGTCCATCAAAATAGCTGGCCTGTATGGCATTGGCTTCTTCGTTTACGGCAATTTTCCCTGAGAGGGAGACCTTATTTTCGGTGCTTCCCATAGCATTGCCCACAACAGTGGTCTGAACATTGGCCAAGGCCATTGCGTTTTTGGTCATTTTGAATTGGTCTTCGGAAAGTCCGTTCGCACTTGTTTCGGCAGGAATCAAATCCATACTACAGATAGGACAACTTCCTGGTTCGGATTGTCGAATCTGTGGATGCATTGAACACGTCCAGACCTCGGTATCGGAGTGCGCCGAGTGGTCGTGCATTTCCATTTCCGCTTTTTCCTGACTTGAATTTCCGAAGAATAGATAGCCTGCCAATAGTCCCACTATGGCTGCTACTACAATAAAAATGCTATTCTTTTTCATTGGTTTCTTTTTAATCGTTTTTTAAATTTTAGTATCGAAGGTGAGCTGATGTACCAGAGTAGAAAACCGCTCAACACGGTAATCAACCCCAATAGCGAGAAAGCCCTCAGTACTGTGGTATTGAAATCATCGCGCCCTTCATAATCCATTGTATGGGTCATCCATAGAAAATCAAAAATGCGCCAGTCTCGATGACGAACGGTCTGGAATTTTCCATCGACCGCCGATACGTATGCTTTTAGGTTTTCGTGTCCTTCATAGGAAATCACATAGGCGGGCAACAACTTTTCACGGTACTCGTGGTGGGTATCCACTTTTTCGATAAAGGCTACATCGTTGACCTGAAGTTCTTTTTTGATACGATTCCCTGCGATGTACAGAGCTTCGTCTTTGGTGATGGAGGATTTTACCTTTCCATCCAGAGCGTTAAAGAGTTGGTTTTGGTTGACCCAGTAATACGGCACGTTGTTGATGTCCCTGATTTCAATGGAATTGATTCCATTCTCCAGTTTCAACGCGGAAGGTGCTATCAAACCTGTGAAGGCCTGTGGTTGATGCTCCATATTTTTAAAATGGTCACCGTGGATGGCATCAATGTCCGTCCAACTGAAATAAATACCACTGATGGTCCACATCAAAAATTGAAGTCCCAAAAAGATACCGAGGTATCTATGGGATTTCCGAATCCATTTTGCCGTATGTCTGTTTACCATAGTTCTAAATTCTTATTAATAGCTGTATTGCTTTGGTAATTTTAAACGCATTTTTGAACCAGGAGTGAAACCATCGAGGTGTCCAGCCAACTGACCATCCTTGGTCTTAAAATGCATATGAAAATTGGTGGAATGGTGTGTAAATACCCCTTTGTGTTTGTCCGAATAAAAACCAAGAACACTTACTTCGGTATCGGTCAAATCCCCGTTCAAACCTGACTCCTTGTGTTTTTGGTGCGTATGCTCCGTATCACCTTCGGGCCAATCAATGATATGCCACGAGAGTGAAGATGCATTTCCTTCAATAAGAAAGGGAAAAGGTGCACTGGTATCTATCTTCAAAGATGCTGCCTTGTCTATGATAAAAGCCTCCAACGCCTCCTGTGTATTGATAGTTGCTGGGATTTTGATTTCTTTCCAAGAGGGTACTACAGCATAGACCAATAAAGCGGCTTTCCTCGAAAATGTGGGGTCAATAGCGATGTTATTTTTATTGACGTTTGAAATAAACGGAACACCATCAAAAATCTGGATTTCCCCTTTGAGTTGTGATACGGCACCCAAGGCATAAAGATGGTCTTTTGCTGCAAGCGTATCCAGAGAGGCTGTAGCACTCAAATCACCCGACATTATGGTGCGCAAAGCCCCACTATGGGTTGCCTTTTGATATGATGGATGCTGTACTTCCTTGCAACTGGCAAAAAGTAGCAGGGATATACCAAGGATATATTTTAAGGTGCTTTTAAGCGTGATTTGATATGTGCTTTTACCCGAAGTCATTTTAATTTAAAGTCTCCTTTACACTCCCACAATTGAGCATTGCATCTCCAAAATAGGGGTTGCGGATTTCTTTTTCCGACGACAACCAATACGCTCCCGTATTGTTAAAGGCCATTGGGCAGTATTGCTTGTATATGGCTCCAGAGGTAATTGCCTTATCCAATAACCGTTCAACACTAGCGGTAAGGTCGGGCAACGCCTTTCTTTGGTTTTCTATACCATCGGCATTGGCTATGGTCTGCGCAATTTCCTTTAATGTGGTATCCCCAGATACGTTGAGCAAAGCATTGGCACCCGTTTTTACTGCTGCTGCATCACTAGCTACCATTGCTGTTTTGATGTGGTTGTACTGCTGAAAAATGGCAGTGGTTTCATCTGTATCAAAGGCAGGCGTGCCATCGGTTTTCGTGCTTGTTTTTTCGCTTGATGTTACTTTTTCATCCGTGCTCTTTGTTGTTGCTGCATCCTTGCAGGATAATAGGCCAAATGCTATGGCGAATACGATAATTGCTGTTCTATTTTTCATATGTTGTTATTTTAAATTATTGATATGTTAAGTAATTAATGATGGTATGCTGTATGTAATACTGTTGTATGGCTCTGATACGGTTCATCTCGAACTTTAACCCCAATTCCTGAATGTCGAGTACATCGTTAAAATCAATGGTCCCCGTTTCATAGTTCTTCAATAGGATTTGCTCGGCATTCTTGGATTGCTCCAAATTTTTGATTTGTGTATCGTGCTGTATTCGAGCAGCGGTTTTGTTTTTTAGGGCTGCATCCAAAAGGGATTCCAATACATTTTCCCGTTCTTGCTTTTCGGCCAATAGTTGCTCTTGTCGCAACTTGTTTTGTTTGCTCTGCGACTTGTATTTCTTGTTTAAAATAGGGATGGAAAACGATACGGAAGGAATCAAAATATCCTTGCCATTATCATTGAAATTGGTGATGGGGCCTTCCGCAACGGCGATATAGTCCAGACCAAACCCTAAACTGGGGCTGCTTTCTTTTTGGTTCACCAGTTCTGATTGTTCCACAGCGGCAAAAAGCTTGTCATACTTCACCAATTCAGGGTGCAACTTTAAGTTGTCCAGATTATCGTTTTCTCCTTCCAAAAGAAGTTCCAACCCATCCACCACGGCAACCGCTATGGATTTTTCCCGATTTAAAAGTTTATTGAAATGGGTCTGTTCTGCCAGAAACTGTTGTTCCAGTACGCTCTTGGAAGCGGTCAGCTCATTCTGCCGAATCTGCAATTTCAACACATCCACCGCTGATGCCTTTCCTGTTTCCACAGAATTCAAGGCTAGGGTTTCATAGGTTTTTAAAAGGGCTATCTGCTCATCAAAAACAACTTGTTGTGCCTTGAGCGCATAGAGTTTGTAGTAGGATTGCGATACATCGGCCACCAGTTTACGTCTGGTAATCGCAATGTCCTCATACTGTGCATCGGCCACAGAACTCGCATAATTTTTACGTGCCGTAATGACCCCGAACCAAGGAATGCGCTGCTTTGCCGAGACCTTAAACCGTTGTGGTCCTGTACGGGTCTCTGGGCTGCTCACAGGAACGCCTACACCAAAATCGGTATTGGGCAATGAGGATGCCTGATTTACTTTTTCGGAAGCAATCTGATATTGTAGTTCAAAGCGTTGAATCTTGGGATTGTTCCTTTCAGCCTCTTCCAAATAGGTTTGCAGCTCCTGTGCATTCAATGGAATGGATACAACAAAAAGAACACTTATGTATAGTAGCTTTTTCATTTGCTTTCTCGTTTTAATTGGACTTCTTTTCGCCAACTGTATAAGACAGGGACTACGAAAAGGGTGATGAGCGCAATGAGCATTCCCCCAAAACTGGGTATCGCCATTGGTATCATAATATCACTTCCCCGTCCCGTAGAGGTCAAAATGGGAAGTAATGCCAGTATGGTCGTGGCCGTGGTCATCAAACAGGGGCGTATTCTTTTTTGCCCAGCTTCTATGACAGCGGCACGTACCGTTTTAAGGTCTTTGGGTCGGTTGCGCTCAAAAGTTTGGGTGAGATAGGTAGCCATCACTACACCATCATCGGTGGCAATACCGAACAGGGCAATAAAACCGACCCATACCGCCACGCTCAAATTGATAGGGTGCATCTGGAACAGTTGGCGCAGGTTCTCCCCAAAGAGGCTGAAATTGAAAAACCAATCCTGTCCATAAAGCCATATCATCAAGAAACCTCCTGCAAAGGCAACGGCAATTCCCGTAAACACCATCAAGGAGGTGGCTACGGAACGGAATTGGAAATAGAGAATCAAAAAGATAATGGCCAGTGCCAAGGGCACGACCACCGACAAGGTTTTTTCAGCCCGTAGCTGGTTTTCATAGGTGCCTGCAAATTCATAGTTAAGGCCTTTGGGTACTATCAAATTGCCATTGTCAATTTGCGCTTGAATAGCAGCTTGAGCACTTTCCACTACATTGACTTCGGCGTAACCGTCCAATTTGTCAAAGAGAACAAAACCTACCAGAAAGGTGTCTTCGCTTCGAATATTCTGTGGTCCTTGTTCGTATCGTATGGTCACCAGTTCACTTAGTGGTACAGGGCTTCCTTTGGAAACGGGAACATAGATGTTCTTTAAATCCTCGGGATGGTCGCGCAGTTCCCTTGGGTATCGCACCCGCACGGCATAGCGTTCACGGCCTTCCACAGTTTGGGTCAAGGGTACGCCTCCAACAGCTACCGAAAGTACCTGTTGCACATTCTCAATGGTAATTCCGTAACGTGCCAATCGCTCTCGGTCAATATCAATGAGCAAATAGGGCTTACCCACAATCCGTTCGGCAAAAACGGCCTGTTCTTTAACCCCTTCAACGGTTTTAAGGATGTTTTCCAATTCCAATCCAAAAGCTTCGATTTGCTTTAAATCCTGCCCTTTGACCTTGATGCCCATTGGTGCGCGCATTCCCGTTTGCAACATTACCAATCGGGTTTCTATGGGCTGTAACTTGGGAGCAGAGGTTACCCCAGGTAGTTTGGTCACCCGTACAATTTCGTTCCAAATATCATTTGAGGAGCGTATCTCAGGTCGCCAGTTACGGTAATATTCCCCGTCATCATCGGCAATCAATTGAGTGCGATTGATACGATAGGGGTCGGAAACGAGATTGGTATAGTTTGCTTCATTTTGGTATTCTGAATTTGGATTGGCAACCAGTTTTCCATTTTTTAGTTCAAACAAGCCATCTTCATTGACCCGATAGCGTTGTGGGCTGCCTTCCTCATTGCGTTCGTATTCGGGTCGGTACTGGATGTTGTTCTCATACATTGAGAGTGGGGCGGGGTCCAATGCCGATTCCACACGACCTGATTTTCCCACTACGGTCTTGATTTCGGGGATACTTGCCACCGCCATATCCAACTGCTGTAACACCCGTTTGTTTTCGGCAACACCAGAATGTGGTAATGATGTTGGCATCAACAAGAAAGAGCCTTCATCCAAGGATGGCATAAACTCTTTGCCCGTAGAACGCATAATCAACACCCCAAAAACAACGATTGCCGTGGGTAAGGCCAAAAAGGCGAGCTTGTTTTGCAATGCCCATTCCAAGATTCGAGTATAGTACTTTCTAAAGACCCAAAAAGTGCCCAACAACCCAAAACAGATAAGGGCCACAAAAATGAAGTTGATGACAATACTTCTATCAAAACCAAGAGGTCTCCAATAGACCGCTAGAAGGCTTACGATAGCCACTATGGAAACGCCGATATTCCCCAGATTGAATTGCTTTCGCGAAAGTATATCCCGCATAAATAAAATGGAAAGTGTTCCAAAAGCAATCAATAACAGTCCCAGGCCATAACCAAAAATCAATGCCGTGATTCCCAAGGCAATCAAGAGTGCATTAATACCGTATCGGAATACGGTTTTAATCGTGTTCTTCTTGAAAATATAGGCAGCAAAGGGAGGTATCAGGAACAGGGCTACGACAATGGAAGCAGTCAATGCCATTGTTTTGGTGAACGCCAATGGTCGAAACAGTTTTCCTTCGGCACCTATCATTGTGAAGACAGGGATAAAGCTGATAATGGTTGTCAATACTGCGGTAAGAATTGCCCCCGAGACTTCCGCTGTGGCATTGTACACCACCGTATTAATACCCAGTTGGTGTGGGGGTTCCAATTGCTTGTTATCATCCAGATGCCTGATGATGTTTTCGGAAAGTATGACCCCTACATCCACCATTGTGCCGATGGCAATGGCAATACCAGATAATGCTACGATATTGGCGTCCACGCCAAAGGCTTTCATAGCTATAAACACCATCAGTACGGCTACGGGCAACAGGCCTGATATTAAGATGGATGCTCTCAGATTGAATACCATTACGATGATGACCAGAATGGTAATGAGGATTTCCAATGTCAATGCCTCATTGAGCGTACCCAAAGTTTCCTGTATCAATTCGGTACGGTCATAGAACGGTACTATGGTAAGCTGTGAGGTACGCCCATCAGCCAACACCTTTGAAGGCAAGCCAGCCGATAGTTCGGCAATCTGTTCTTTGACGTTGGTGATTACTTCCAAGGGATTTGCCCCATAGCGTGCCACTACCACACCACCAACTACTTCTGCCCCTTCTTTATCCAATATACCACGTCGGGTCGCTGGGCCTAAATTGACATTGGCGACATCCTTAATCCGTATCGATGTGAAGTTCTCTGCATCCACCACCGTATTTTCTATGTCCGCAATGGATTTTACATAGCCCAGACCCCGTACCAAATATTCGGCTTGATTGATTTCAAGGGTCTGTGCGCCAATGTCCTTATTGGATTGTTTGACGGCCTTTACGATATGGTGCAGTCCAATGTTGTATTGCCGCATCAGTTCAGGGTCAATATCGATTTGATATTCCTGAACATAACCGCCAATGGAAGCTACCTCAGATACGCCACTGGCCGAAGAAAGCCCGTATTTTACGTAGTAGTCCTGTATGCTACGTAATTCCTGTAAATCCCAACCACCCGTAACATTACCATCGTCGTCACGCCCCTCAAGGGTATACCAAAAGATTTGCCCCAAAGCGGTGGCATCAGGCCCCAAAGACGGATTGACGCCATTGGGGAGCAATCCCGATGGTAGGGAGTTCAGTTTTTCAAGAATACGGCTACGGGACCAGTAGAACTCTACATCTTCTTCAAAAATGACAAAGATGGTGGAGAAGCCGAACATCGAAGAACTACGGATAGTACGCACCCCAGGAATTCCCAACAGGGATGTCGTCAACGGATAGGTGATTTGGTCCTCAATATCCTGTGGGCTGCGCCCTGCCCATTGGGTATAGATAATCTGTTGGTTCTCGCCAATATCAGGTATGGCATCTACGGCCACAGGGTCATTGGGCAAGAAGCCCGTGTCCCATTTAAAGGGAGCATTGACCACTCCCCAACCTACAAAAAGGGCCAGTAGCAGCACGGCTACCAACTTGTTCTCTATTAAAAATTTAATGGCTTTGTTAAGCATATCATCTGAATATTTGGATAATTACAGGCGTTTTGCAAAAGCGGTACAAAACACGTTTAGCCCTATACGGTTGACCGCAGGGCGAATTTGTAGTTATCCAAAAATCAGATTAAGAATGTCTCGTAGAGGACTTGGTAGTCTTTATCCAGTAGTGGAGGTGGACGTTCTGGAAAAGGAGTTTCAGCGGCTTCTGTACTTTCGAATAAGTTATAATACGAATGCACAAAACTTACCAAAAATACCTGCTGCTCAAAACTAAGGTTGACAACGGTATTTTTTAAATCGTCTTCACCTTCAACAACGATTTGCTTGTCGGTACAACACGATTTCTCTTCCATTTTATCACCGCATTCCTTGGTAGGTTTCATTTGCTCCATACCACAGGTTTTGGCTTCATTGAAGAATGCAACATCAACCAAATTATCCCCACAATAGTGCATTTCTACGGTAAAAGACATCGTAGAGAACAACACAAGGATTGCTAAAACGAGAGCTGATATTTTATGAAAAAACTCCTTCATTTAATAAGCAAAAGTATCGAATTTTAACATAAAACGCTAAAATATAACATTTATTTAGTGCTTCCGCACACGCTTCCATTGCGGTCCGTATTCTTCCAATTTTCTTTAAACGCATTCCCTCTCGGTCGCCACTGTTCTCTTTTTTGTCGGCAAAATAACAACATTCAGGCTTTGCAAGGCGGCATAAAGCCGTTTCGCTCCACTTCACTTTTTATACGCCCCACAAAGCCTGAATATTGAATCCACAACAGCATCAAAAAAGGTAACAGCGACGGCACTATGGGAAGTAAATCATTTAAAATAAAACCAATGAAATCATACAGAAACAATAAAACGGAAGCGGCACGGAAGTTAAAAAATCAAAAAAGGGAAAACGCTCTGGATATAATAAGTAAATCAGTTTTAAAGGCCTTGTGAATAAGGCAAAATCGAAATTCTAATATTTTAAATTTTTAAGTTATGAGTACATTAAGAAACAAAGTTCAGTTAATCGGAAACATTGGCAACGAGCCAAAAATCACGAACCTTGAAAGCGGTAATAAGGTTGCCCGTTTTTCAATGGCAACAAACGAGTATTACAGAAACGCACAAGGGGAAAAAGTACAGTCCACCCAATGGCATTATGTGGTTGCTTGGGATAAGAAAGCGGACATTATCGAACAGTATACCTACAAGGGCAAAGAGATAGCCGTTGAAGGTAAATTGATTTCAAGAAGCTATACCAATGAAATGGGTGTGAAATGCTATGTGACCGAAATTGTGGCCAGTGAAATTTTATTATTGGGTTCCAAAAATGAAAGTGTTCCCGTCAATGAAATTGAAGTAACGGAAACAGCCGTTGACAATCCAAATGGAGGTAGCAAAGAAGCTGCCACAGGAAATAAAAATCCACAGCGCAGAAGAACATCAAGCCGTAAAAATAAAACGGAGAAAGCAGCTTAAATGCGATAGTTTTTAAAAAAGTAAAGAGGGCGCACCCGCAAAAGTAACGCCCTCTTTTTCATTATTAACGTAATATAGATAACAATGAGAGAGCAAGTTAACGAAATAAAGATTAGTTACAAAGACAGGATAAAATCCGATAAATGGATAAAGATAAAAGGGTCGCAAAGCGCAGCGACATTTATATATGACTATTGGGATAAAGATACCATTGCAGCCCACGAAAGTTTTAAGGTACTATTGCTAAATAATGGCAACAAGGTCAAGGGCGTATTTGAACTTTCAAAAGGGGGCATTACAGGTACGCCCGTGGACTTACGATTACTACTGGCGGTGATTTTAAAAAGCCTTGCGGTAGGGATTATTTTGACCCATAACCACCCGAGCGGGACACTTGTCCCAAGCGCATCTGATAAGAGCCTTACAAAGAAGATAAAAGCTGCCACAGCCTTTTTTGACATCGTGGTTTTAGACCATATTATCATAACGCCCAATGCGGAGTATTTCAGTTTTGCTGATGAAGGATTGCTTTAAAATTTGGGTTATGATTTATTTAAACTTCACAAATTTAGATAGCGATACACAAGAGTATTTGCTTTCGGTATCAAAGTCCGATATTGAAAACAAATACGGTTCGGAGTTAAAGCGATTTGCTAAAAGAAATAACATCAGTTACCAATCGCTTTTAGAACAGGAAGCACAACGTAATCTATATTCCTATGATTACGTATTCAATATTTAAACCATATAGATGGACAATTTGAAAGGGCAGTTTTACGACTGTCCTTTTTTCTTTGATGCATATTCAACAAAAAGAAACATCCCCTAAGAATACGCTAAAATCCCTTGTTCAACTTTCTTAAAACCAATCCTTTTCGCATCAAACCAAGAGCCAGCGAATACCTTGGTATTTGTATTGTTTTTCGTCCGTGTGCGGGCGAAAAGGAATAGCAAGAGGGTAGCGCGCTAAAGCGACGCTATGAGTTTGATTTGCTACGCAAAGGCCCATAAACACAAGTGTTGATGAAGATTTCTTCAATATTGGAAGATTGAAGGATTGTGACAAATCAAATGGAAAGCCCCATAAACAGGAAAAAATATTGTGACAATGGACGGATTCAAATCGATACGCTTTAAGGAAAGCACCGTGAAAAGGTTTAGGGCATTCTCCAAGAAAATGGCGAAATCCTATTCAGAGTGTTTGGAATCCATTATGGATTTTTTTGAGTGGCACGGGCTGAATCCATCACAGAAGTTCGCCAAAAGTATCATTCAGGAAATACTTAAAAACCGAGCGCGTACCGATACCTCCATCAAACGGAATGAGGCCACCATTGCCATAATAAGGGACATCGAAATCAACCAGACCAAGCCCAATAATGCAATGCTGCTTTCCCTTTTTGGTGAGAATATAAAGGACAAAAAGCCTGTAAGAAAAGAAAGGAAACGAGTGGAAAAAGAAAAGGATTTGGTTGCTGAGATTGAAATCACAGTGCCCAAAATCCGATACGAAAGACTGTCCGAAAAGATGCAAAATCTAACCAGGGACTATGGACATATTTTGGGCAATGTGGAGTTGGTAAAAGGCAGTTTTGGGAAAGAATATTTAAGGCTGAACATCTCCAAATCAGAGCTGGAAAAGTTCAAGAGAACATTAAAAAGCAATACGTAATGCACATCAATATCACACCTCAAAAGATTGGAGAAAACTTCGAGACCTATAACAGTAGTGTAACCGATTATGTGAACTATTTGGAAAAGGAAAACGAAGGAAAACATCCAGAGTTACAGGAACATTTTTTTGACCAGAACAACAATCAAATCAGTCCCGAAACCGTCATTTCCGAGATTGATGGGAACACCAAAAAATTGAAAAAACGAGACCCAAAGTTTTATTCCATAGTGGTGAGTCCAAGTGCCAAGGAACTCAAACACATCAATAACGACCCTGCGTTGCTTCGCAAGTATACCAGGGAATTGATGAAGGACTATGCAGCTTCTTTTTATCGGGACAGAATAGTTACCGTTGATGACATAAAGTACTATGCAAAAATAGAACACGAACGGACGTATAGGGGCTTCGAAAAAAAGGTGAAAGCCAATGAACCTTATCGAAAAAGAATTGCAAAACTTAAGAACGACCTTGCCAAAATTAATAGGGGAGAACTAAAGGGAAGTGCCAGAAAAACACAGCGTGAAATTGATAGACTGATTGCGGAGGCTCCCTATAAAGTTGAGGGTAAAATCTTGACCGAAGGAATGAAAAAAGAAGGAATGCAGACGCATATCCATATCATCGTAAGTCGAAAAGATGTTACCAATAGCTATAGCCTTTCCCCAGATACACAGCATAAGGAAAACACCACGATTTTAAATGGAAAGGAGGTCAAACAGGGTTTTAATAAGACAAAATTTTTTGATGCAGCAGAGAAAAGATTTGACCAAACTTTTCAGTTTGACAGGAACTTTATTGATAGGTACAGCAGCAAAAATCTGTTTAGAAAAGACCCTGTAAAGTTTTTTGCGATTGTTGCTCAATTGCCAACCAACGAGCGGGAATTGGCGATAAAGACTCTGCATAAGATTGGAATACCGACAAGCAAAAAATCTGCTTTCTATACAATGTTGCACAAGGCTGGGCTGAACGTCCCGAGCATTCCCACCAATAAAGTGCAACTCGCCATCAAAGCATTCAACAAACTCAAAAAAGGATTGGATAGGGCCATTCAATCAGGCTCGATAGGTGTGTAACATAAGAACAAGTATTATGGAAAATGTAGGTCTCTTTATTACGATTTTGGTTTCAGCTTTGGTGCTGGAATTTCTTCTTATCCGATTCCTTAGAAAAGGATTCTATATCGTAGTGGTGCTTTTGGTAATGGTTGGGGTATTAGTCAAAACCAATATTCCCTTCCATCCATTTTTAAAACTCATTTTATATGGAGGATTGCCACTTTTGTTCGCAGCCATTCTATTGTTTGTTTTTGTGGCCAAGGAAGAAACGAAAAGCAATACCAATAAAAAGTACAGGGTCATCTTAGATACAAAAGGGTATCGTTTGAAGTTGGATAACATCCGTCGAGGTATATCCATAATTGGTTCGGCAGGCAGTGGAAAAACGGAAAGTGTGGTGTACAATCTGTTTGACCATTTGAGCAGGTTTGGGTTTTGTGGGATAATGCACGACTACAAGAATTTTGAAATCACTGAAATGGCCTATCCCATCTTTACACAAACGGATAGACAGTTTTATATCATTTCTTTTGACCCGATATATAACAAGGTGAACCCTATATCACCGCATTATATTCCCGATGAAGAAAGTGTCCACGAAATCTCACGTGTCCTTCTGGAAAACCTGTTGGAGCTAAAAGAATCGGGAAGTACGGGAACATCAAAATTTTTCAATGATGCCGTGGAAGGATTGATTGGGGGTATGATTTGGCGATTGAAGGAGAACTATCCCGATTATTGCACCATACCCCATATGATTGCCCTGTACCAGCATCTGACCACAGAAGAACTGGTGGATTTTCTAAGTGCCAATGTGACGGCTAAAGCAATGGCGGATGCCTTTATCTCTGGGGTGGATTCCGACCGACAGACGGCAGGCGTGCGTAGCACATTGGCCAATGCCTTTAAGAAGATAAGTACACAAAAGATATTTATGGTATTGTCAGCAGATGAAGTGCCATTAGGGGTGAATCATACCGATAACCCCTCTATAATTTCAGTGGTCAACAATCCTAAAAAGGAAACTTCTTTGTCACCCGTGATTGCCACCATCATACATTCGATTACGAAGCAAATGAGCGAACGTAATCGACTTTCTTCCTTTCTGTTGATGGAAGAGGCAGCGACGCTAAGACTATTGAATATGCACCGAATCCCAGCCACCTTAAGGAGCTATGATATAATGACCATTTATGTGCTTCAGGATAAGATACAGAATGATATGATGTATGGCGATAAGGCGAGCAAAGCCATTTTGAGCAATCTTTCCTATCAATTTTTCGGTAAGGCAAACGACCCTGATACCGCTAAATATTACGAACGTTTCTTTGAGATTGTCAAAAAAGAGACCAGAAGTATCAGTAAAGGCCATTCCCTAAATTTTGATACCAGAATTACGCAAGGTGAAAAGGAGGTCGCCAAAAGACGTGCCGATGCTTTTTATGGCTTACAGCAAGGAGAGTTCGTCGTATTCTTTGATGGAAAGGATAAAAAAGTACAGTTTAAAATGCCCGTCATTGAAAGAAAACTTCCAGAACCCATCGAAATCACCGAACAGGAATTAAAGGCAAACTTTGATAAAATCCATCGGGAAGCACAGTCCATATTTGATTCCTAAACGGCGTAGGTACTTGTAACATTGGTATAAAGGCACAATTCTTGATGTAAATTCTTAAAAAAAGAATTCAATGAATTGGTTATAAGATGCATAGAAGTAAACAACCTCCCTACATAAATAAGCCATTCAATTTATACAAAATGGGGATGTATGGAAAAGAAAATACTAGCTCAAGAATTATTGAATGAACTGGAAAGCATTCATTCAACGACATTGGACATTATCAAACAAGCCGACCTATCCATCGTGCTATGTAGAAACCTATTGTCCAAATTCAAAAAAATGGTGCTTGCCAACGGTTGTAAAGACCCGAGTTTGGAGATAGAGTTTTTTAAAGAGACCAAGCAAGTCCCCTTATCCAATTTAATTTACTTCTCCGATTTAAGGTCGTTTGAAGCGCAGTTCCCCAAGGGAAATAAGACCGTTCAAAAGCAGGCTGTTGTCAAGAAGATAAACAAGCTCAATAGGTTCTTTACGGTCAATATGGACTTTAACCAGTACATAGAGCAGGGGAGAATGTATCTGGACGACCGCTATTTTACTAGGGCGTATTTCAATAAGTTCAATGTCACGACTTCAAAATACTACTATCGTGACCCTGATTTTAGTACCTCCCACGATTTACTTCTGGGCAAGCTGTTGGCAAACAAAAGATTGATTAAGTACTTGGAAGAACGATTGAAGAACCTGAATAGGCGCAATGGTACAAAAGTCAAAAACGTTTTGAAGGGGTTTCAATGGACTTCCTCCAAAGCGGCATTGGTCGAACTTATCTATGCACTTAATCATACAAGGTCCATCAACAATGGAAACATTGAGTTGAAAGAAATCGTTACCCGATTTCAAGAAATCTTTGATTTTGATTTGAAGGATTTCTATAAGACCTACTCCGAAATAAAAGCGAGAAAAAAGAGCCGCACCAAGTTTTTGGATGAGCTATCTGCTAGTTTATTGTTCCGAATGGATAAGGAGGATATTTGATTACTTGCCACATTTTCAGGGTATTAAAAACCTCTGAAATCCCGCTAATTTATTAGGGTTTAAGTTGTTTTGCATTTTTGGTTTGTATATCTTTGCCTAGAATTTAATACAAGTTAAATCAAAGAAATCGGGAACAATTCGGGAACAAGATTTTTAGAAATCCCATAAGGTTCGGTTTTTGAAGGAATTAGGTGGAAAGGTTGTCATCCTGCCACCCCGACCAACAAAAGTCGAACACTGTGTGTTCGGCTTTTTTGTTTTCACGCAGTTACATTGGAACCTTAAGCCATCAGCCCTTACTGTAGCTTACTCGAACTAATGCTTTCTAGGATTTTCTGTTTAAATTAATCCAAAAAAAATACGGTAACTATCGAGTTACCGTATTACCAATTAAGTTTTTAAAGATCACTATTAAGCTTTAGCCTTTTTGTTAGCCGGAATCGCTGATAAATCATATCCGGAGAACTTTTTCATATAATCTTTAATAGTAGTACCATACGCATCAGCAAACTGAAACTTACCTCCGCTACGTAAGTACTTTTTCACATGTCCAGGACCCGCTAGATGTGCGGCAGCCAAAATACCTGATTCTGTGATTTTAATTCCATTAAAACGTTTACCTACAAATCGATTAATATCTCTTCGTAGCACCCATTTATTACGTGACGTATAGGCCAAAAAAGCCTTTTCTTGCAATGCTGGGTTTTTTAAAAAACTATTCGGGTTATAAACTCCAATTAAATGAAGGGTACTAGTACCAAACTGGTATTTTCCCATATAACCATAAGTATTAATACTAAAATAATTTCCTTGAGACTCTTTAAAAGCTAGTGCCTCTTTAAAACCATTAAACTCTTTCCTTAAAAAAGGAATGGGTCTTTCAGTTTGGAAAATAATCTCGCTAGCCGTTGGGACTCCTGCCTCCAATTCACCTGTTACCAAGTTGTCCGGATGCATAATTTTGCGCACCTCAACATCTTTGTTGGTATGGGTAAATCCCAAGCTAACAATAATCATTAAACAAAGAACGATAGTTTTCCTACCAATCAATTTACTCATAAATATATATTTCTTTAGGTGTGCCATTTGCCACTAAGAATCAATTATGTTTTTTAATTCTTAATGGCGGCTAGATGTGGGGCGCATCTACCTAAAATTACAGCCTACAAACATACAGCTATCTAATGATAGCTTGGTTAAAGCTTTCCTAAAGAAATGGGGTCTTTTTGTCCAATTTAATGAACGTACACTATGTATTTGGTGGGGAGTAAAGCTTTGCGAAATTAGTCGTAACTATAACATAATTTTAGCATTGACTAACAAATTTGTTAACACTTCATTGTGAATTACTTAGCTTTTATTAGGTTTTTCCTTTTAATGAATCCTAGCGTAATATTTTATTTCGCGTGGCCCATCTTCGATATTTATTGGCATTGGCAACGTGTTGTGCATGTGTTTCTGCAAACATATGATACCCAAACCTTTCGATATCTGCAACAAAGAAAAGATAATTGTGATTTTCTGCATTTAAAACCGCATCAACGGCAGAAATATCGGGCATACTGATTGGTCCAGGCGGTATACCGATGTTTTTATACGTATTATAGGGAGAATCAATTTCAAGATCCTTATTTAAGACTCGCTTTATGACACGATCCCAATTATTTTCCTCTTTTTTAAGTGCATGAATAATGGTTGGATCAGCCTGCAAAGGGATATTTCGCCTTAAACGATTTAAGTAAACACCAGCTATACGAGGGCGTTCTTCACGTTTAACAGATTCTTTATCTACAATGGCTGCAAGAGCTGTTATTTGCTTAGGTGTATACCCTAATGAGGCTGCTTTTTTCAAACGTGAATCATTCCAGAAACGCTTATATTCTTTCAACATACGGTCACGAAACCCTTCAGGGCTTAAATTCCAATATACTTCATAGCTATTAGGAATATACATTGACAATGCATTATCCAGGTTAAAGTCATTATCTTTAAGAAAGATAGGATCCTTAAAGGCACTTAAAAAGGCTGTACTGTCTTTTTCCAATTGAGCAGCAATACGACCAGCCAGTAATTCTAGTCGGTCTTGATTGTTAAATGAAATCTTAACGGGCATATTACCGCTTCGAAGGGTATTAATGATCTCATTGTTGTTCATCCCTTTCACTATCGCATATTTACCTCCTTTAATTGAATATCCCTTTTTATTGGCGGTAATTTTAAAATCTTCAATATTTTTCAAAAGCGGTGATAGTTGTTCAACAACATCATCAAAACTGGCGTCACTTGGAATAAACAAAAAGGCCTTTTCATTATTAAAGGCAGTATTTGGATTAAAAAATACATTATAAAAATTGTACACAAATAATCCCCCGGCTACAACACCTAACAGAAGGATTAATACAGTAATTTTTTTCAGGTTGCTCATAATATTGGGGTTATGATTTTATTAATTGAAATAATAGTTCATTTTTAAAAACTCCACCTACAAAATTCCAGTCTTTCTTCAAACCTGACTTTATAAAACCACATGATTCAAAAAGCCGAATACTATTAGTATTATCTTCGGCAATATTACAATACAATTGATGCACTCCTAAATAGGTAAATGTGTAATCAATTAAAAGTTGCACTGCCTCTTTGCCGAAACCTTTATTTCTATTTTCATTTTCTGCGATAATCACTCCAACTCCAACCCTTCTATTTTTGGGGTCAAAATCGAAAAGATCGATCAAGCCAATAGCCCTTTCGTTGTGATCAATCACCAACCGAAGCTGCTTTACCTCATAAATATCTTTGTGGCAATTTTTTAAGTACTCCTTTAAAATATACGATGAATATGGAGTTTGCGTATGACTTACTTCCCATATGCTTTCATCATTCTCAATAATTTCGAGAAATTCAAGATCTTCAGGCTCAAGTGCCCTAAGGTTAATATGCTTCCCTTTTAAAGTTTCCAATTGACTTCACCTTTAAATACTTGTACTGCCGGTCCTTTTAAAAAGACTTTTTTGTAGATGTCACCATCACGTTCAAAAGATACTTGTAATGGTCCTCCTTCTGATTCTAAGGTAATACTTTCAGCACTGGTATTACCCTGATAATTCATAGCAATAGCAACCGCAGTAACACCCGTACCACAAGATAAGGTTTCATCTTCCACCCCTCGTTCATAAGTCCGTACTCTAAAGTGCGAATCATCTAATTTGTTTACAAAATTCACATTAATACCAGCTTTTCCATAAAGCTCTCCATACCGGATATTAGCTCCTTTGTTTTTAATATCAAGGTCGTCAAGATCACTCTCCATTTGCACATGATGTGGTGAACCAGTATCCAGAAAAAGGTGATTAGCGTATCGCTGTATATCACTAACATCTTGCATTTGCAACTCTACATAATCATCATTTATGGTGGCGTAATGAAGTCCATCTATAGCATTAAAACAGCATTTGCTTTCAATAACACCCAAAAATTTAGCAAAGGCTACGATACATCTTCCGCCATTTCCACACATAGTACTCTGGTTTCCATCGGCATTATAATACACCATTCTGAAATCTGACGATTCGTCATTTTCTAGAAAAATAAGACCATCTGCACCTACACCAAATTTTCGATCGCATAAATGTGCGACGGTCTCGGTATCGCTTTGGGGCAATTGATAGTGTCGATTATCAATTAAGATGAAATCGTTACCAGTACCCTGATATTTGTAAAAAGTAATGTTCATTATAAAATTTAGAAGTGCAAATGTACAAATTATTGCTGCGGACCAATGCTTGTTAAAGTGTGGTTAAAGTTGAGAACCAAATACAATATTCAAGTAATTTTAAATGTTAAATTCGACTACATACTAGATTGTAAAACCTAAAAAAAGAAAATGAAGAAATTATCGACATTGATTTTGGCATCAATTATTGGAGGGGCTTTTACCTTAGGCTTTTATAAAATTGCCTTAGAGAAAGAAAAACCGCAAGAAGCGCAAACTATAAGCCAGACGGAGTCTACCTTTATACCCACAACCTATTCAACAAATAACACCCGGATAAAGTCAGCCGCGATCGATGGTATTGATTTTACCAATGCTGCAGAAAAAACTGTAAATAGTGTTGTTCATGTAAAAAATAGAGCTACAGGCTCGGCTTCCAATCCTATTTACGATTTCTTTTACGGTAGAAGTTCAAAGTCTAGAGTAAGAGAAGGATCTGGTTCAGGAGTGATTATTTCTCCAGATGGTCATATTATTACCAACAATCACGTTATCGAAGGCGCTGATGAATTAGAAGTTACGCTGAATAACAACAAATCGTATCCGGCAATTTTAGTAGGTTCCGATCCTAAAACTGATATAGCGGTTTTAAAAATAGAAGCCGATAGTGACTTGAATTTCATTGCATTTGGAGATTCGGATAATGTACGTGTAGGAGAATGGGTGCTTGCAGTTGGTAATCCTTTTAATTTGACATCGACGGTTACAGCAGGCATTATAAGTGCTAAAGCACGTGATTTAAACGAATTTGACCAGCAAAATCAATCATTTTTACAAACTGATGCAGCGGTTAACCCCGGAAACAGCGGTGGTGCTTTAGTGAATACAAATGGTGATCTTATTGGAATTAATACGGCAATTACATCACAAACCGGATCGTTTGTAGGATATTCGTTTGCAGTACCCTCCAATATTGCCAAGAAAGTAGTAGATGATTTACTAGAATTTGGGAATGTACAGAAAGGTGTGCTTGGTATTACAACGATTAATAGAAACTCACCAGAAGCAGTTGAGAAAGGTATCGATGAATTAGAAGGCGTTTATGTTGCTGGTGTTGAAGTAAACTCCGGCGCTGATAAAGGAGGCATCAAAACAGGAGACGTTATTAAAAAGATTGACCGCGTTCGCATTAGAAAGTTCGCTGATTTAACTGGGTATCTGAATTCTAAAAGACCTAATGAAACCTTAAATGTTGTCATCGATCGGGATGGAAGACGTGTTGAATTACCCGTAACCCTTTCAAAATTTGATATTTTTGAAGTGGACTTTCTAGGAATGAAGCTTCGCAATATATCAGCGGATAACAAAGAGAAATATAATATTGAAAATGGAGTTATTGTAAACGACCTTGATAAAGGTTCAGTTATTAATAGATCTACAGATGTTAGCACCGGATATATTCTTACAGAAATTAACGGAACAAAGATCAACTCGATTAGAGATATAGAAAAATTAAAAAAGAAAAATATTCAAGATAAACTAGAAAAGATTACATTTTTGAATCGGCAGTTAGAAGCTGAACGATATATATTCAGAGATTAATTAAGGAAAAGAGTTTAAGTCAAAATCCCTCGATAAACGGTTGTTTATCGAGGGATTTTAATTTTAATCATTTTTAAGCCCGAAAACGTTTGAAATTTATACTTTTGCGCAAAATTTAAACACAACAATCTTTTCACAATGGGTAGTGCAAATGACACTTACGAAAAAGAACTAGCGTTTCAAGCGGACCGCCGCCGGGCTACGGTAGAGTTTATTAAAATAGTAAGCGATCTTTGGTATGATAAATCAATTGAACTCGTACTATTTAGAAACCAACTAATCGACAAAAATGTAAGCGAAATTATCAATTTACATGAATATGCCGGCGAGTTCGTTCAAAAGCCAATTTCAATTTTTGATTCCGTCGAAATAGCGCAAGCTATTCATCAAATTAAGTTGCCTCCGGCAAAGCTAGACATTGGCAAACTTACTTATGAATATCATCTGGAAGATGATAAGCATGACAATGTAAAGTCTTTTGTGCTCAACAAGCTTAAAAATGCCAATAGAGATGAAGACATCAAGCCAAAAGATGTGGTTCTATATGGTTTTGGCAGAATTGGTCGCTTGGTAGCACGTGAGCTAATGGCAAAAACCGGAAAAGGGAGTCAAATGAGACTTCGTGCAATTGTAACAAGAGGAGCCATTACTGAAGATGTGTTGGAAAAAAGAGCCTCCTTACTTCGCGGAGATTCTATTCACGGAGAATTTTCTGGCACCGTAATTACCGATTTCGAGAAAAAAGCATTAATCATTAATGGGACCACTGTAAACATTATCTCAGCGAACAATCCGGAAGATATTGACTATACCAAACTAGGTATTCAAAATGCTTTGGTTATTGATAATACGGGTGCTTTTAGAGATAAGGAAGCGCTTAGTCGTCATTTAAAAGCAAAAGGAATTGATAAAGTACTATTAACAGCTCCTGGCAAAGGCGTACCAAATATTGTACATGGTGTAAACCACACGAACTACGACCCTGATCAAGTTGATATTTTTTCCGCTGCTTCTTGCACCACAAATGCTATTACCCCTATTTTAAAAGCGGTAGAAGACTCATTAGGCGTAGTAAGTGGTCATTTAGAAACCATACATGCATATACCAACGATCAAAACCTGGTAGACAATATGCATAAAAAATACCGCCGAGGTCGTGCCGCGGCTTTGAATATGGTCATTACCGAGACAGGAGCAGGTCAAGCTGTAGCAAAAGCGTTACCATCTTTAGAAGGAAAGTTAACATCAAATGCTATTCGCGTACCCGTACCAAACGGATCATTAGCAATTTTGAAATTAGAATTGGGTAACAGCACATCCAAGGATGCTTTAAATACCATTATGAAAAAATATGCGCTAGAAGGTGATCTTGTTGAACAAATAAAATATTCTTTAGACAACGAGTTGGTATCATCAGATATAGTGGGCTCTTCACAACCTGCCATTTATGACAGTAATGCAACCATTGTAACAGAAAATGGTAAAAATGCAGTACTATATATTTGGTATGACAATGAGTATGGGTATAGTCACCAAGTGATTCGACTAGCTAAATATATTAGTAAAGTAAGGCGATTTACATATTACTAGTAAATTTGAATTTTAAATACAATCCGCAGCACTGATTTTTAATGTGTTGCGGATTTTTTGTTTTATAAATCAAATAAGAAAGCTGTTATAAACATCCATATTATGCTATTAGTACGTATTTTTACAATAAGTTAATGTGGCACTCGTTATAATAAAAAATTTAACATTAACCTTTACAATTTATTTTAGATTTATCCGTTAGCATGAAATTTTTCAAACTCATACTCCTATTTTTAGTTATTTCATTTAGTACCGGACTTCAAGCCCAAACCACTCCTGTTGAAGGGTCGTTAGATGGTGGCACGATAGAAAGTCAGTTAACATGGCTTCTAAAAAAATCTCCTAATTATCAGGAATATGAGATGATCAAGAGGTTTATGGCCAATAAAATGAAAGCTAACGTACTGGACACCCTTAAGGTGATGCGTGCTTCCATAAATGAAGGTAAAAACACCATAACTGCGCAACAAAATCAGATTAACAATTTAAAAACAGAGCTTGCTAACACCAACCAAACGTTAGAACAAACCAACAAAGAAAAAGACAGCATATCATTCTTAGGTATTTTAATGAGTAAATCCGGGTATAATGCTCTTTTATGGGGAATTATCGCAGTACTCATTGGTTTATTAGTATGGTTTGTATATAAGTATAGAAACAGTAACCTAATTACACAACAAGCGCGTGCTAAACTTAGTGAGGTTGAAGAAGAGTTTGAGGCACATCGCAGCCGTGCCTTAGAACGTGAGCAAAAGGTTCGTCGCCAACTACAGGACGAGATCAACAAGCAGAAAGCCGGAAAAAGCTAGAAGCTATGCAAATTGTATTTGCAAATAACGATCACATCGATTTGGTTTCTCCCCTATTCGATGCCTATCGCGTTTTCTATAAACAAAAAAGCGATTTAGAAGGTTCAAGAAAATTCATACAAGATCGAATAAAAAACAATGAATCTACCGTTCTATTAGCACTGGATGACGATCATAATCCGCTAGGATTTACACAGCTTTTTCCTATTTTTTCATCAGTAACTGCTCAACCCATGTATGTGCTAAACGATTTGTTTGTAAATCCAGAAACACGGAGTAAAGGTGTAGGGACAGCTTTGTTAAACGCTGCTAAAGAATTCTGCAAGAAAAAGGGTTATAAAGGGTTAGTACTTCAAACAGAAACGCATAACCCTGCACAAGAATTATACAAACATTTAGGTTGGGAAGCCGATCCTGACCTTCACTTTTTCTGGAAAAACCCTGACATTTAATTTTTAAAATGAAAAAACCTACAAGGACCCAAGGGTCTTGCAGGTTTAAACAAACATTTTCTATATTTAAAACTATTTCTTCATCCCCGGAATGCCGCTTGGTCTTTTCATTTGCCAATGGAATATTGGCGCCTTTTTAGCCACCGGAGCTACCTCATCAAGCGTATTGGCGTCATAAACCACACCATCTTTTACCACATGAGTAATGGTATTAGTATTTCTTAAGTTTTCTAACGGATTCTTCTCCATAATAACAATATCAGCTAATTTACCTGCTTCTAGACTACCTAGATCATTATCTAACCCGATAGCCCTTGCCCCGTGAATAGTGCCCACTTTTAATGCATCGTGATTTTTCATTCCGCCACTTGCTACTGACCACAACTCCCAATGAAAACCGAGACCTTGTAACTGTCCGTGACTTCCAACACCTCCAGTACCTCCTGCTTCCACAAAATCTTTCATAAACTCGGCATGCTTTTTAAACACATGCTCTTCATCCATAAACCATCCTGGTCTTCTTCTAGATTTTTGAGCTAACTCTTCATAAGGTGTAAAATATTGCAGTTTTTTATCGTGATACGGATTCTCTCTTGAGTAATAATAATTCTCAGCCCAAGGCCCACCATACGAAACCAACAAGGTGGGTGTAACTGCCATGTCCGATTCAGCTGCGGTTTGTATTACATCTTTATAAATAGGATATATCGGCAACGAATGTTCGTGTCCAGGATAACCATCGATCATATTCACCATGTTGCGCTTAAAGTCAAGACCACCTTCCGTAGTTGGCATTAAACTAAGTTCCTTACAAGCCATAATCACCCATTGACGCTGCTGACGATTACCAACCAAATACATTTTAATAGTTTTTGTATTGTAGTATTCGCTATACTGCTTTAAAACATCTTTAGCATGTTCTAAACTTTTAATGTTATATCCCCAGAAACCTAGTCCGGGTCCGGTACTATAAACTCGAGGTCCGTGCATCATACCAGCTTCAACCATATCGGCATAGGTTAAAACGTCAGTAGTAGCTGTCTGCGGGTCACGAGTCGTCGTTACACCATAAGCAAGATTAGCAGAATATATCCATATCTGGTTTTTATGAATACCCCAGTTAGGCCACATATGGGCGTGGGTGTCTACAAATCCAGGTGTTAAAGTTTTACCTGAAACATCAATAGTCTTTGCCCCAGATGGAATACTAAAACTACCGGATGTCCCAACATTTTTAATACGATTATTTACAATAAGGATATCCCCATTTTCAATCACCTGATCTCCTTTCATTGTTATAATACGACCGCCTTTCAGCAAGACAGTACCATTAGCCATTGCTCGTTGATACGGCACCTTTATTTTATACTCGTCCGCCTTGAATTTTGGTTTTTCTTTTTTCTTATCCTTATCCTTTTCAGCTTTTTTATCTTCTTTCTTTTCGGTGCTATCCTTTTTCTTTTCGGCTTCCTTAAGTTCTTTTTCTTTCTTTTTAGCCAGCTTCAAACTATCAACAAAGGCCTTTCCTTTATCCAAATCATAAATAAAATGACTGGCTCCTAATGACCAATGTACTTTTTTACTATTGTCGCTCCAGGTAGGGAACTCTCCTCCCATGATCGTCAGTTTTCTAGCTGGAAAAGCAGCGGCATCAGCCTTTGCTAATGAGATCGAAGGTGTTTTACCAATTTTAGGAATGATTACAGAATAAATATCATTATTAATGTGTGCCAACGCATGAGTGCCATCAGGAGAAATTCTTATTTCTGTAGGTCGCGATGCCTTATTATTTTCCATCCAACCTTCTTCATGTGTTGGTAAAGCAGCATGACCATGATCCTTACCAAATACATCTGAAGAACCAAAAGTGGTAATACCCGTAACCTTTAAATGAGATTTTTCATCGGTATCATCCCAACGGATAGAGATCAATCCATTCTGAAAATGGTTTAAATAAATACGATCGTTTACTTTTGCAAAATGTGGATTTCCTCTCCCTTTAGACCTTCCTATTACATTAATATCGCCACCATTTGAAGATACCCATGCTAATTCTTCTTGTGCTCCCGAAGCAAAGGGACCTATAGCATCATTATAAGACTGGGCACTTCCTTTTACAAAAGCAATACGGTTAGAACGATATGACCATTCGGGATTGCTATAAATTCCAGGAACTTTGGTCAGCTGTACAACTTTGGCTCTGCCGCTTATATTTACTTTGTATAGGTGACCACCACCTTGTTTCCAAGTAGTAAAAACAACATTTTTACCATCAGGGGACCATGCAGGATCAGCCTCTGTAAATTCATTTTTTGTCAACCGCCTTGGTGTTCCATTAGGAAGGTCCATTACGTACAACCTATTCAAAGCGGTAAACGCCAATTTCTTTCCGTCAGGCGAGGGTACACCACCTCTAATTTGCGTAACAAAGGCTTCTTTTTCATCACTAATCGGGTATTTAAAATAAACCTTAGCCCCCATGTCCAATTCAACATCTACCTCAAAGGGAATTTCTGTCGCCTTATTATTAGCTATTGAAATTGAATAAATTTTACCTCCATAGGATGCAATAAAGTTTTTACTATCAGGCGTAAAGGCCATTGCGGGCATCACACCCAGTGGGCCTATAGACTCTTGCTCATCCCGTTGCACGGGATATGCTAACCAACGCTCATCACCATTATTTAAATTGCGTAAAACAAGCCCTGTTTCATCCTCAAAACGACTACCATACACCATCCAATTACCATCGTTAGATAAAGTAGGTGTAAATGCAGAACCATATCGGCTGGTAATTCGTTCGGTACTACCATCCTCACGATTAAAGGTCATTATTTGGTATTGCGGAAGTTGCGCATTGTAGTTCCATGCATTTCTTCTACTTGAAAAATAAACTAAATCCCCATCATGGCTTAACGCCGGATCCGTAGTTTTTAACGGTTTCTGATCTCCTAGCAAGGAAGCGCCTGCCCCACCATCTTTGTGAATAATAAAAGGCTTAATGTTTCTTCTTCCTCGTGTGCCAACTATGTAATTGCCATCAGGAGTCCAATCTGCCGAAAAGTGATATTTATTCTTGTCTTTGGTTAATTGTGTTTGTTCTTTGGTTTTTAAATCCATTGTCCAAACATTATCCGATCCACTTTTATCAGATATAAAAACAACCGATTTCCCATCTGGACTATATCTAGGGTGCACATCATATGGCATGCCCTCCGTTATACGAGTCGCCTTTCCTCCTTCAATAGGAATCGTGTACAAATCGCCCATCATATCGAAAATAATGGTTTTACCATCTGGATGTACATCAACCGAAATCCATGTACCTTGCTTGGTGTTAAATTTTATTTTCCGTTCCGGCTCAAGAGGCAATTCTTTTGTTGCCATTTTCGTTGAGTCCGTCTTTTTTTCTTCTTCTTCTTTTTTGTCTTGCGCTGAAATACTTAGCGAGAGTAGCATCGTACAAATTAATGCAAGTCGCATTAGTGTGTTATTGGTTTTCATTGAATGGTTTTTAAGCGTTGTGAAAATAACCAATTATAAACGAAACAGGAAAAGTTGATATATGCATGATTTCATCTTATACCCTTATCCTATTTTAAAAGTAGAGGTTTTAGCACTTTTAAATTTTTACACTTGGTGTGTTTCGTATTTTTGCACACATGAGAATTGATATCATTAGCGTAGTTCCTGATTTATTAAAAAGTCCATTCGATGCGTCCATTTTAAAGCGAGCCATCGAAAAAGAATTAGTTGCTGTTCACATTCATAATTTGCGAGAGTTTTCTAGTAATAATTACAAGCAGATTGACGATTACCAATTTGGCGGTGGCGCAGGGATGGTTATGATGATAGAGCCCATAGACAAATGTATATCTAAATTAAAAGCCGAAAGAGACTATGATGAAGTCATTTATATGACTCCAGACGGCATCACGCTCAACCAAGGTATTGCTAATGAGCTTTCGCTAAAGGGGAATATTATAGTATTGTGCGGGCATTATAAAGGTGTAGACCAACGGGTTCGTGATCATTTCGTTACCCGAGAAATTTCTATTGGCGACTATGTCTTATCAGGTGGAGAGTTAGGTGCGGCGGTTTTATGCGATGCGATTATCAGGCTAATACCAGGAGTGCTAGGTAATGAAACCTCTGCATTGACGGATTCTTTTCAGGACAATTTACTTGCACCACCTATTTATACCCGTCCTGCAGATTATAAAGGGTGGAAAGTGCCAGAAATACTAACATCCGGCAATACACCAGCTATTGAACAGTGGCGTGAGGAACAGGCAATTAAACGTACCGAAGAGAAACGTCCTGATTTACTTGAATAAAACATATACGGGACGGATTTTGGCTGCCCCGTATATTCATACTTTAGAAATGTAGTGCAAATCCAATGTTTAACTGCAATGAATTTATATTGAATTCATTTATACCACCATTAAAACGCAAACCGGGTTCAATACTAATGTTGTTGTTTACAAAAAAAGCATATCCTGCTTGTACACCAAAATAAGCGTTGTTTTCAGTATCCCCAGAAAAGTCTATTTGAATAGGAATTTTTTCTTTCAAATAATATTTTAGACCCACCTTGTAGCTTAGTGAGGCATCTATTAAACTGTCATCACTATCAAAGTATCCTAGACCGAGCTTTACAGCTAAATTGTCTGCAACAAAATAACCTCCTTCAGCACCAAGACTCCAAAAACTACTCCCGCTGGTATTTGTAAATGAGAAACTTGTCTGCGCAACTTGCGGTGTTCCAAAATTTGTGTTCGCCTCAATTAGCCATCTACCTTTTTCGGTAGGTTTAAATACTTCATCTTGTGAATACAATTGGAAACTAGCAGTAACAAGAATAATTAAGAAAAATAGTTGTTTTTTCATAGTTGTATGATATTTAAAAAATTAAAGTCCCGAAAGTAATTTTTAAAGCTAAGTGAAGAATTTAAACCGTGTTCCTTTAACCAGTGTTTAACGAACATTTCATTAAATTAACATAATGCAGAGGCTGTATGACATAAATTACTTAGGTTTACCTTAACAATCGATATTCGATTTGACAACAGCCCTACTAATTCCTAAAATCAATTTATACATGATAGATGACAGTATTCCTATTACAATTTATATTGGACAAGCATTGCACTTTTTAGGCCTCATTGGGCTAGTAGTTGCAGCGAGCATTTTGCTATATAAAAAAAGATCAACGCCAACCATATTGATATTCATAGGTGCTATTTTAAGTTTTTTGGCATTCTTTGGCTCATTTGCAGCCAACTACTTGGCAGCACAGCATGGGGCGGAAACTGTTGTGAAAATGCAAGGTTACATTGGCACGGCAGGAGGTATAATTTACCTAATACTCATTAGCGGATTTATTTGGCTTGGCATTTCATTAAAAAAGAATAGGTGATTTTTTTCTTCTTTTAGGTTGGTTTAATTATAGAAATTACTAATTTTGCAGCCGATTTGCATAACCTCTGGCGAGAGTCGCGAATGTTGTGTGAACCACATTATTTAAAACCATTAAAATGGATTTAGTAAAATTTGTTCAGGACGAGTTTGTAACAAAAAAAGATTTTCCTGAGTTTTCATCTGGTGATACTATCACCGTTTATTATGAAATTAGAGAAGGTAACAAAACCCGTACTCAGTTTTTTAGAGGGGTAGTTATCCAAAGAAGAGGTAGCGGTGCAACCGAAACCTTCACTATTAGAAAAATGTCTGGTACGGTAGGAGTAGAACGTATTTTTCCTATCAACTTACCAGCACTTCAAAAAATCGAGGTCAATAAAAGAGGTAAAGTTCGTAGAGCACGTATATTCTACTTTAGAGAACTTACCGGTAAGAAAGCCCGTATTAAAGAAGTTAGAAAATAGCAACAGTTATTTTGTTGAACAAAAAGCCCTGACAATATTGTCAGGGCTTTTTAGTTTATGAACAATTGTTTATAACTTTAGTTAATATCAAGTTGATAGTTATTTTGTTAAAAAAATTGATTTTATATTGATTTAACTATATATTAGCTGAACTATTAATAACAAAATACAGAATGTATTATTAAATTATTGATAGAAATAAAGTAACGTTCTTTATTATATTAGAAATTGTTTTAGAATTTTAAAAAGTTCATCAAGTTGAACGTTTTAGAGTACTAAATACTTAACGAAATAAGGATATGCAGGTAGCCTTATCTGAGTTAGGTAAATTGTTTCAGTAGGTACTAAGTAGCAATATTTAGTAAATGAGACAGTAATGACATTTATTGTGCAAACAACAATTGTTATTATTTAACAGTTTCTAAGGTTCGTTTACAGTAGCTGTTGCAAAACAAATACTCTAAAGAACCAACTGAAATAGTGCATACTGCTTGAAGGGCAAGACGAAAGTAAATTTCAGAAACCCATGTTAACACACGAATGGTAACTAGAACAGTAACAGTCTATTTCAAAAAGCCATATCATGTATTTATTTACGTTGATATGGCTTTTGTTTTTTGTGACTTTTCTACCTAATTAATAGAACTTAGGAAACCCCTAAAAAACATTCGGATTGTTGTATATTTGCCACGCTCAAAAAAATAGATCGAATGGCAAAAATCCTATACACTAAAACGGACGAAGCTCCGGCTTTAGCCACACAATCATTTCTACCCATTGTTAAAGCGTTTACCGCATCATCAAACATTAATATTGAAACCAGAGATATTTCATTAGCAGGTCGAATTATTGCTGCTTTTCCTGACAAACTTAGTCCCTCGCAGCAAACTCCTGATCATCTAGCCGAACTTGGAGAACTCGCAAAAAAACCCGAAGCCAATATCATCAAATTACCAAATATTAGTGCTTCGATCCCGCAATTAAAGGCGGCTATTAAAGAGCTGCAAGAAAATGGTTACGCGTTACCAAATTATCCTGATGAACCAGAAAACGCTGAGGAAGAAAACATCAAAAAGCGTTACGACAAAATAAAAGGTAGTGCAGTGAATCCGGTATTAAGAGAAGGAAACTCAGATCGTCGTGCACCAAAAGCAGTGAAGAATTTTGCAAAGAAAAATCCCCATAGTATGGGTACATGGACCGCTGATTCAGGCACTCATGTAGCTACAATGAGCCACGGTGATTTTAGAAGTAATGAGAAATCAACAGTAATAAATCAAGCCGGAAATTTAAAGATTCAACTTGTAACCGACGATGCCACCCATACGTTAAAAGAACAAGTTCCTGTTTTGGTAGGTGAAGTTGTTGATGCTACCGTAATGAGTAAAAAGGCATTATTATCTTTTTTGAAAGAACAGGTGATAGATGCAAATGAAAAAAATGTACTTTTTTCATTACATATGAAAGCCACCATGATGAAGGTTTCAGACCCTATTATTTTTGGCCATGCAGTTCGCACTTATTTCGCTGATGTATTTGCAAAATATGAAGCCCTTTTTGATGAAATTGGGGTGAATGTAAATAACGGTTTTGGCAACTTGTTAAGCAAGGTCAATGAATTAGAAGCTGATCGAAAGGCCGATATCTTAAAAGATATCGATGCAGCATTAGAAAACGGTCCAGACCTCGCAATGGTTAACTCTGATAAAGGTATCACCAATTTGCATGTGCCAAGTGATGTGATTATTGATGCTTCTATGCCAGCAATGATCAGAAATTCTGGACAAATGTGGAATGCAGAAGGAAAGACACAAGATACAAAAGCGGTAATTCCTGACAGCAGTTACGCAAAATTATACCAGGCGACCATTGATTTTTGTAAAAAACACGGTGCTTTCGACCCTACTACGATGGGTACCGTACCAAATGTTGGGTTAATGGCACAAAAAGCAGAGGAATATGGTTCGCATGATAAAACGTTTGAAATTGAAGAAACAGGAAAAGTTCAGGTTGTAGATGAGTCAGGCACAGTTGTATTTGAGCATGAGGTAGAAGAAGGAGATATTTGGAGAATGTGTCAGGTGAAGGATCTTCCAATTCAAGACTGGGTCAAACTAGCCGTAAACCGATCACGAGCCAGTAACACCCCTGCAGTTTTTTGGTTAGATAAAAATAGATCACATGATGCGCAACTTATTATTAAAGTCGAAAAGTATCTAAAGGATCATAATACTGATGGTCTTGATATTCGCATTTTAGATCCCGTTGCAGCAACACATTTCACACTAGAACGAATTAAAAATGGTGAGGATACGATCTCTGTTACAGGGAACGTATTGAGAGATTATTTAACCGATCTCTTCCCAATTTTAGAGGTAGGCACCAGTGCAAAAATGTTATCCATTGTGCCATTAATGAATGGTGGTGGTTTGTTCGAAACCGGAGCAGGTGGTTCGGCACCAAAGCATGTACAGCAATTTTTAGAAGAAGGGCATCTTCGTTGGGATTCGCTAGGAGAATTTCTGGCACTGGCTGTTTCGCTAGATCATTTTGGCGAAAAGAATGACAATTCAAAAGCAAAGGTCTTAGCAGAAACTCTAGATGATGCAACCGAGAAATTCTTGGACAACAAAAAATCACCTTCGCGTAAAGTGAATGAGTTAGATACCAGAGGAAGTCATTTCTATTTAGCAATGTATTGGGCACAAGAATTGGCTTTACAAACCAAGGATACTGATCTTCAAGCTCAATTTAAACCCGTAGCTAAAGCTTTTGTTGAAAATGAGGCTAAAATTGCTGGAGAACTTATCGATGCTCAGGGAAGCTCATTATCAATTGGTGGTTATTATTTTCCTGAAGATGACAAGACAGCGGAAGCAATGCGTCCAAGCCTTACATTAAATAGTATTTTAGCAGACATCTAGCGGAGTTAGTGTTACGAAGCTGGAGGTGGTCTATTCGGCTTCATTAAATATTTGTTAACAGTAAGCAATTACCATTCGTATAGGCTATTTTTATACAAAAAACTTGTATGAGGCCTGCGCAATTAAGATTGCTTACTGTTATTTTTTGTTTTTTTAGTATCCATTCACACTCCCAAAAGCGTTTTACTTTAAGTGGCAATATTGCTGACAAGGCCAGCAATGAGTCACTAATTGGGGTAACGGTCGCCATTCAAGAACTAAAAACTGGCACGGTTACTAATGAATACGGTTTCTATTCTATTTCAATCCCCCCTGGTGAATATACTGTAATTATATCCTATATAGGCTTTCAGAACGTAACGCAGAAAATCAATCTAGATAAAGATCAAAAAATTGATTTTAAAATAGAAGAAGCCGTCGAACTACTAGAGGAAGTGGTTGTAACTGACGATTCGGAAAAAATAGACATTAAAACACCTCAAATGAGTGTAAATACGCTTCAAGTGGAAACGATAAAAAAGATACCTGTCGTTCTTGGTGAAGCGGATGTCGTAAAATCTTTATTACTGCTTCCCGGTGTCACCAACGCAGGAGAATCTTCCTCAGGTTTTAACGTACGGGGTGGCGCCGTCGAT
This sequence comes from Spongiivirga sp. MCCC 1A20706, assembly GCF_046524175.1. NCBI lineage: Bacteria > Pseudomonadati > Bacteroidota > Flavobacteriia > Flavobacteriales > Flavobacteriaceae > Spongiivirga > Spongiivirga sp. MCCC 1A20706. The sequence goes on along the minus strand of NZ_JBEFZF010000001.1, from coordinate 64,229 downwards.
CAAAACCTTATCTTACTTGATGAAGCAACTATCTTTAATTCTTCACACTTATTCGGTTTTTTTTCTGTGTTCAATCCGGATGCTATTAAGGATGTAAAGCTTTATAAAGGAGGTATTCCTGCTCGTTATGGAGGTCGTGTTTCTTCCGTACTAGAAATTTTTCAAAAAGAAGGAAATAGCAAAGAATTAAAAGTTAACGGAGGTATAGGTGCCGTTGCCAGTAGATTACTTGTAGAAGGGCCCATTGCAAAAGACAAAGCGGCTTTTTTGGTCGGAGGACGGGGATCGTATGCTCATTTGTTTTTACCACTATTTGATATTGAAAACAAGGCATATTTCTACGACCTGAACACCAAACTAAATTATCGGATAAATGATAATAACAATATATTTCTATCCGGATACTTTGGGCGCGATGTGTTCAGTATAGCAGATAGTTTTGAAAATACATACGGAAACTCTGTTGTAAACTTTCGATGGAATCATCTATTTTCTGATCGCCTTTTCTCTAATTTATCACTCATTTATTCTGATTATTTCTACGGGCTTGAGCTAGACTTTGTCGGTTTTGAATGGAACTCGGGTATACAGAACTTCAACTTAAAATACGATCTTAAAAATTATATCAATGATAAGCTACAACTCAACTTTGGTTTAAATGATATTTATTATGTTTTTAATCCCGGTAAGATAAAACCTAACGGCCCTGATTCGGGTATTGTAGAAGACCAGCTTACTAAAAAGTATGCCAATGAATTAGCTGCTTATGTTGATCTTGAGCACCAAATAAGTGACAAATTAAGTTTAGAATACGGACTTCGTTTTAGCCTTTTTAATCGTTTAGGGCAAGATGAACTAAACGTTTATGAAAACAATAATCCTGTAAATTTTGATCCATTATTACAAATTTATCAAGAAGCTGACCCTATAGAAACGATTAATCCGGGTCGCAGCGCCAACCTTGAAACCTTTACTAATTTTGAACCACGTATTGCTGCTGCTTATTCATTTAATGAAGATAACTCGATAAAAGCTAGTGCAACCCGAATGGCACAGTATCTTCATTTACTGTCAAATACCAGCTCTCCAACACCTCTAGATGTTTGGACACCAAGTGGCCCATTTGTAAAACCACAACTACTGAATCAATATGCATTAGGTTATTTTAGACGATTTAATGAAGGGAAGTTTACCCTAGCAACAGAGGTATATTATAAAGACATCGAAAATCGAATTGATTATATAGACGGGGCCGATTTAATTGCGAATGATGCAATTGAACAAGTTATTTTAAACGGAGAAGCAAGAGCATACGGACTGGAATTCCTCTTGCGAAAAAATGAAGGAAAGTTTCAAGGTTGGTTAGCATATACCCTATCAAAATCTGAGCAGCGAACTAGAGGAAGAACAATTACAGGCAGTGATGGTAGTCTGGTACAAGAGACTGGTATTAACAATGGAGAATGGTATAATACACCCTATGATAAAACGCACGATATTGCTATTTACGGCAGCTATGATTTAAATAAAAAATGGAACTTTAATGCCAATTTTGTTTATCAAACAGGTCAGCCAACGAACTATCCTGTTGGTCAATTTGAATTCCAAGGTCTTACCATTCCATTCTTCGGTCAACGAAATACGGAACGTCTTCCTGATTATCATCGAATTGATGTTTCGGCTACCTTAACTCCTGATAAAAATAGAGGTCGAAAATGGCAATCAGAATGGGTATTTAGTATTTATAATTTATATAATAGACGTAATGCCCAGTCGATTGCATTTAGGCAAAATAATGACACGGGTGTAAATGAAGCTGTTAGGACTTCTATTTTCGGAATCATTCCTGCCGTTACTTACAATTTTAAGTTTTAAACAATGAGAAAAGCACCTAAATATTTATCTGCCAGGCTAATCATATTGTTATCAATTATACAATTTTTCATTTCTTGTGAAGATGTCGTTGAAATAGAAACACCTACGGAAGCTTCTCGTTTAGTTGTTGATGCATTGATCAGAGTTGACGTAACCGAGCAATTTATGCCCATAGAAATAAGGGTATCAGAAACCAGCAATTTCTTTGATCAAAACCAAGTGACCAGTGTGGACAGGATGGTGATTATTATGCAAGAATTGGATGCAAATGGGGCTGTTATCAATGTGTTTTCATCTAGTTTGACTGAGACCACTTCAGGTTCTGGAATTTATATTCCAGATCCTACATTAAATGAAGACCAGCGGATCCCAACGTCTTTCATCGAGCGAAATATTGAGTACTTTCTTCAGATTAATTTTCAAGGAAAAAACTTTGTTGCCAGAACCGAGTTCGTTCCCACCGTTCCTTTTGACAATATCGAACAAGGAACAGATATTATTTTTGATGAGGACGATACTGAGATTATTGTATCGTTTACCGATGTTGCCAACCGAGAAGACTTTTATGTTTTTGATTTTAGCAATGGAAATTTCTTAGAAACCGAAGATACTTTTTACGAAGGACAACAATTTACCTTCTCATATTTTTTTGATGATAATGTCGAACCAGGTGATGAACTGGATATTAGTATTCTTGGAGCAGACGAGCCTTTTTATAATTATATGAGTCAGCTCATAGAACAAAGCGAAGGTGCTTTTGGCCCCTTCTCCACTCCCGTCGCAACTGTAAGAGGTAATATTATCAATGTTACTAACATTACTATTACTGATGGAGTCTTCGATAATCTTGAAGTAGCAGATGATTTCGCTCTAGGATATTTTGCGATTGTCCAAGAGTTCAAAGAAACTATCGTAATAGAATAAAAATAGTTAATTTCTAAGGCAGAATATTTCAACTACAAAACACGGATAGGAGTATAATACCTACCTTTGATTTTTTTATAAAACGACTAAGTTGAGCTTCAAAAAAACTACTGAGCAAGATTCAAATTATGACCATTTAGAAGAAATGAGCACCTCTTCTCTATTGGAAAACATCAATAATGAGGACCAAAAGGTGGCATTAGCTGTTAAAAAGGTGCTAAATAAAATAGGACTTCTTGTTGATATTATTGCGGAAAAGTTGGCAAATAAAGGTCGGCTTTTTTATTTAGGCGCAGGAACCAGTGGCAGACTTGGCATTTTGGATGCATCAGAATGTCCTCCAACTTTCGGAGTATCTCACGATTTAGTAATTGGCTTGATTGCTGGTGGTGACAGTGCTATTAGAAAAGCTGTTGAATTTGCAGAAGATGATACAGAACAAGGTTGGAAAGATCTAAAGGAGTACCAGATTAATGAACAAGATGTGGTTATTGGTATCGCCGCTTCCGGAACCACTCCTTACGTAATTGGTGCGTTAGAATCTTGTAACAAAAATAATATTACTACCGGCTGTATTACTTGCAACGAAGGGAGCCCCTTGGCTCAAGTTGCTCAATATCCGATCGAAGTAGTCGTAGGCCCCGAATTCGTTACTGGTAGTTCCCGCATGAAAGCAGGTACCGCTCAAAAACTGATTTTAAACATGATTACCACCACTACCATGATTAAATTAGGTCGAGTTAAAGGAAATAAAATGGTCGATATGCAGCTTAGTAACAATAAATTAGTGGACAGAGGTACAAGAATGATCATGCAAGCATTAGATGTTGACAGACAAACGGCAGCTAATTTGTTAAAGCAACACCAAAGTGTTCGTACTGCGGTTAATTATTACAAAAATGCACACCGATAAAGAACTTCTTATACGTGGTATTCGCATAATGGCTATAACTGCCATTTTAATGTTTTTAGGACCTACATTACTCTATATGGCATTTAAAAATCAAGAACATTTTATGTTTTATCCCGTTTTAATAGTCGGTGCAATACTCTCTGTTCTTGCTATCACATTAGCGTTTAAAGGTCTAAATACAATTATGAATTCCGTTTTTGGTAAACGAAAAAAAAGATAACCTAAGCACGGAATTTCCGATTCTATTCTGATAAGTATCGAAAGATTCTCTTCGATAGATTTTCGATGCGATATTTTTTAGGTATTACCGTATTGATACATTCTCCTTAACCGGCGTTGTAGGATTATATCCGAAGGAAGCATCAGTTACTTTAACATGAAGTCGGTCTAAAATGTAACTGATAATAGCATAATGATGAATAGTATGACTGTTTGCTTGAGCTAAAACAGCAGCAAGTGTATAAGGTAAAGCTACTTTACCTGCGCCCAGATCATCAATAACAGTCACCTTCTTTTCTGCATTTTTCAAACGACCCACAGCGGTTAAAACGCGATCTACATTAATGGAAGCATATTCGCAATCCTGTTCCATTTTCACATCCCGTTCACGCGCTGTTAGATCAATTTCTCCGCTATTTTCACCTTTTAAAATACAATCATAAAAATCTAAAATATGTCGAATATGAGAACCTACACATGAGTAATAAGGAGATATAGAAGCATCTGTTAGCTGACTGTTTGTTAATTGTTCTAATAGTACTTTTGATTTTGACAAATTTTTAGCTGTTGCTTCTATAATGCTATGCATGAAAGTAATAATTGAATATTTGCTGTACTTAGTCTAAATATAAGAGAAACTTTACAAAAGCGACTCCACTTTTTATAATCATCGCTAATTTCTAATTTATTTGAGTCTTTAAAGTTAGGATTAAAAATAAAAAGGCCGTGCAAAACACGACCTTTTCTTTTATCTAAAATGAAACTAGGATTATTCTCCGCCTTCCATTTTCTTTTTCAATGCAGCTAAAGTTTCATTTGCATCACCTAAAGTTGGTTTTGCCTCAGCGGCTTGTTGCGCTTGACGCTTCACAGCTTGCTTAACGATCTTCGCCTCTTCTGCTTTAAATACAGCAGTATGAGATGCTACTACACGTTTGAACTCTTTATTAAATTCAATGATCTTAAATTCAGCTTCTTCACCAGCTTTTAATTTACCTCCATCTTCTTTTTCAAGATGACGTTGTGGTACAAATGCCGTGATATCTTCGTTGAACTTAACCGTTGCACCTTTATCTACGATTTCTTCAATCGCAGCTTTGTGAACAGATTCTAAGGCAAATTCAGTTTCATATTTATCCCAAGGGTTTTCCTTAGTTTGCTTATGACCTAAACTTAATTTACGTCCTTCAACATCTAATTCTAATACAACCACTTCAAGCTTATCACCTACGGTAACCACTTCTGATGGGTGCTTCACTTTCTTCGTCCAAGAAAGGTCAGAAATATAGATAAGACCATCAATACCCTCTTCTAACTCAACAAATACACCGAAGTTAGTAAAGTTACGAACGATACCAGTATGCTTAGAACCTACAGGATACTTGGCAGTGATATCTGTCCATGGGTCTGGAGTTAATTGTTTAATACCAAGCGACATTTTACGTTCCTCACGATCTAATGTTAAGATCTGTGCTTCAACTTCATCACCGATATTTACGAAATCTTGAGCAGAACGTAAGTGCGTTGACCAGCTCATTTCTGATACGTGTATCAAACCTTCTACACCTTCAGCAACTTCAATAAAGGCACCGTAATCGGCAATAACCACTACTTTACCTTTTACCTTATCGCCTACCTTAACTTCTTCACCAAGTGCCTCCCAAGGGTGCGCCTGTAACTGCTTAAGACCTAGCTGAATTCTAGATTTATTATCATCAAAATCAAGAATTACAACATTTAATTTCTGATCAAGCTCAACAATCTCATTCGGATGGTTAATACGGCTCCAAGAAAGATCTGTAATATGAATAAGTCCATCAACTCCTCCAAGATCGATAAACACACCGTAAGAAGTAATATTCTTAACAGTACCTTCCAATACTTGTCCTTTTTCAAGCTGACCGATAATTTCTTTTTTCTGTTCTTCAATATCCGCTTCGATAAGCGCTTTATGTGAAACGACAACGTTTTTAAATTCATGGTTAATCTTAACCACTTTAAATTCCATTGTTTTGTTTACATACTGATCGTAGTCACGAATTGGCTTCACATCTATCTGTGAACCTGGCAAGAACGCTTCGATACCAAATACGTCAACGATCATACCTCCTTTTGTACGACATTTAACAAAACCATTTACGATTTCGCCACTATCATGCGCAGCATTTACACGATCCCATGCTTTGATGGTACGTGCTTTTCTGTGTGATAAAACTAATTGACCTGTTTTATCTTCTCTTACATCAATAAGAACTTCTACCTTGTCACCAACTTTTAAGTCAGGGTTGTAACGAAACTCGTTTAAGGATATTACGCCTTCTGATTTTGCGTTGATGTCAATAATCGCTTCGCGATCTGTCATGTGTACTACAGTACCGTCAACTACTTCTTCATCCGCAGTATCTACAAAGTTCTCTGCTACTAATTTTTCAAACTCTTGTAGCTTGTCGTCTTCAACTTGCTCAATACCTTCTTCGTATTTTTCCCAGTTAAAGTCTTTTAAAAATTGTTCAGGATTTTGTTGTGCTTCATTTACAACTGGAGCTTCAACAGTTGCAGTTTCCTGAACTTCTTCTGTTTGTTTTTTTTCAGCCATTGCTGATTAAAATTTGTATTCTACATCGACAGGAAAATAACGCGGATTGATATAGAAGTTGTTTTTAAAAAATTATTGTTTCCTTTTCTGATTTTCCATCCGCCAAAAAAGGGATGCAAAGGTACAACTAAGTATAATGATTCACAACTAAATAAAGACAAAAGATATCAAACAAGGTTGCTGCAAAAAATAGAACCCTCACATATTTGAAATCATTAATTAACAATAATGCTAAAAAAGTTAATAAATCGGCAATAAAAACCCATAAATCAGACATCGGTTAGCCAATAAAAAAATTACTTTTGAGCCGAAATTTAATTTAAAAAATATGTCAAATATTCAACAGTTAAATGACTTGGTGATACAAGTACGCCGAGATATTTTGAGAATGGTTCATAAAGTAAATTCTGGCCATCCGGGAGGATCTTTAGGTTGTGCCGAATTCTTCGTAGCACTGTACAATGATATTATGGATATCAACGATGGTTTTGATATGGATGGAAAAGAAGAAGATCTATTCTTTTTATCAAATGGTCATATTTGTCCCGTTTACTATAGTGTTTTAGCACGTCGCGGTTATTTTCCTGTTGATGAATTAAATACTTTTAGGTTAATTGATTCTCGGTTACAGGGTCATCCTACTACGCATGAAGGACTTCCAGGAGTACGTATTGCATCCGGATCTCTTGGACAAGGCATGTCTGTAGCACTTGGAGCTGCTCAAGCAAAAAAACTAAACGGTGATTCTCATTTAATCTATAGTCTTCATGGCGATGGCGAGTTACAAGAAGGTCAAAACTGGGAAGCTATCATGTATGCATCTGCTAAAAAAGTAGATAACCTAATCGCAACAATCGACCTTAATGGGAAACAGATTGATGGAGCTACAGACGAAGTACTTCCTATGGGAAGTGTAAAACAAAAATTTGAAGCTTTTGGTTGGGATGTCGTTGAAATTACTAAAGGGAATGACATTGAAGCCATTTTAGAAGGAATGGCAAAAGCAAAGTCTTTAACCAAAAAAGGAAAACCGGTTTGTGTTTTACTACATACAGAAATGGGCAACGGCGTTGATTTTATGATGCATACACATGCTTGGCATGGTAAGGCGCCAAATGACGAGCAATTGGCAAGTGCATTATCTCAAAATGCTGAAACCTTAGGAGACTACTAAAAACAGGCTTTAAAAAAATAAACACAACTTTAAAATATAGCCTTTATTTATAGAAAGGTAACACGGATATGAAAAAATACATTGACAGCGGAAAAAAGGATACGCGATCAGGATTTGGAGCTGGCTTAACTGAGTTAGGTAAAACCAATCCAAACGTGGTTGCACTTTGTGCAGACCTCATCGGGTCGTTGAAAATGGATGATTTTAAAAAGAATCACCCTGAACGCTTTTTTCAGGTAGGAATTGCAGAAGCAAATATGATGGGAATTGCCGCTGGATTAACCATAGGTGGAAAAATACCATTTACAGGAACCTTCGCTAACTTTTCTACCGGCAGGGTATACGACCAAATACGTCAGTCAATAGCATATTCGGATAAAAATGTAAAAATATGTGCTTCGCATGCCGGAGTTACACTAGGAGAAGATGGTGCAACTCACCAAATTTTAGAAGATATTGGTTTAATGAAAATGTTACCAGGAATGGTTGTAATAAATCCGTGTGATTTTAATCAAACCAAAGCAGCGACTTTGGCTATTGCTGATTATCATGGTCCGGTTTATTTACGATTTGGTCGACCGAAGGTTGCCAATTTCACTCCAGAAAATCAAACTTTTGAAATTGGTAAAGCCATAATGCTAAATGAAGGTACCGATGTTACCATTGTTGCTACAGGGCATTTAGTATGGGAAGCTTTACAAGCAGCAGAGCAATTGGAAAATCAAGGTGTTTCAGCCGAAGTAATTAATATTCACACTATCAAACCGTTAGATGAAGAAGCGATCCTGAAATCTGTTGCCAAAACCGGATGTATTGTTACCGCTGAAGAGCATAACTATTATGGTGGTTTGGGCGAAAGCGTGGCCCGCACATTGGTTCAGAATAACCCGGTACCTCAAGAGTTTGTTGCCACACAAGATACTTTTGGCGAATCAGGTACGCCAGATCAACTAATGGCCAAATATGGCTTGAATGCAGAAGCAATAGTAAAAGCGGCCCAAAAAGTGGGGGAAAGAAAATAATAGCTTTTATTTTTCGTTTATATAGCATCAAAATAGATGCGAAAATGATACTAACTAGATTCGGTTATGTAAGACGAATTGTTGGTATCATTTTTGCTTCTAACTAGAAATATTTTCAATCATAAAACGTAAACAAATGAAAAATTATGTATTACTGCTTGCTATTTTGGTAAGCGCAGTTAGTTACGGTCAACAAAAAAACGATCGTTCACAATTTGGAATTAAAGCCGGACTGAACTACAACAGCAATGGTGAATTAAAAGAGATTCTTACCACCGGTGAGAATTTAATTGAGAATCGTGGAGAAGGAAAAGTAGGGTTTCATGTGGGCTTTTATGGCCAACTCGATTTTTCAAATCTATATCTAAGAACAGAATTAATTTATACGCGTACTACAAGTGAATACGGTGTAAATAATGCTACTGCTGATTACAAAACTTCTAAAATAGACCTACCTATTTTATTGGGATATAAAATTATTGGGCCATTGAGAGTATTTGCAGGACCGGCATTTCAATATACATTGCAAAATGATCTTGATCTCGGTAATGTCGATATTGACGATGTTGAAAATGAGATTAGCGTAGGCTTGCATATTGGCGCCGGAGTGCAATTAGGCAATTTAGGATTAGATGTACGGTTTGAGCGGGGTTTCAACGAAAATGAAGCAAATTTTATTAATACAAACATCGCCGATGACGCTCCGTTATTTGCGTTAGATTCTAGACCTACACAGTTAATTTTTAGCGCTTCTTTTAGGTTATAACCTTGAAAAACAACAAATAAAAAATCCCGTTTAAAACGGGATTTTTTTATGCATTAAAATTCTATCAATTAGCTATCGTTTCTATTATCTAAATAGTCTGGAATTCCATCACCGTCAGAATCTGTATATGTAATTGTCCCATCTTCATTTACAACAATCTCATCACTAGTTAATGTTCCATCACCATCATCATCACCATCTAAATAATTAGGAACCGTATTTTCATCAGTATCATCATCAAACGGATTCTCGTTATTATTTAAATCTTCTAAGTAAGAAGGTATACCATCATTATCATGATCAGTTTCTTCCATTTTAAAAATTTTAAATGTAAAACTCAATGGCGAATAAAAAGGTATTCCTGGTTGTGCTCTTTCAAAATATCCAAGACCCGATGGAATAAAAACGGCTCCTTGTGCAAAATCACTAAAAGTAACCGTTCCATCTGGATTCTCTTCAAAGTCTCCATTACCCGCTGTAAACTCTGAAAAACTTGTGCTAAAACCTCGAATAACGCCAGTTAGATCAAACCAGATTGGGTTAATCGCTCGGTCAAATTGAGTATTATCTAGTAAACGTCCCCGGTAGGTTACTAAAGTTGAATCAGTTACACGAATATTATTTGCAACCGGATCAGACCCTTGTCCCACTTTTAGTATGTAGAGGTTAAAATCCACCTCATCAGTTTCAACCACCTTTGTTTCTACCTGGGTAAAAAGAGGTGTTCTATCAGCATTATCTCCGGCAATTGTGTCGAATACAATTTCTCCAGAATCATCTAATTCGTAAAAATGGGTCTGTAGAAACTCAACGATCGAATCATTGTCTATAACATACTGCTCTGCCTGATCTCTTACCGGAATTCGCTCCAGTCCGTTATCATCATCGTTATTACAAGCTGCAGCAAAAAAGAGTATCAAAACCAATACCCCAAGAATATTCTTTAAATTCATTCCTTTTCAACATTAAGGGCGCAAGATACAATTTTAAAGTATTTTTGAAACGGCTTTAACTTCATTTTAAAACTAGATGCGTGTCGACAAATTATTATGGTGCCTTCGCTATTTTAAAACGCGAAATATGGCAACAAATGCTTGCAAAAAAGGGCAAATAAAAGTGAATGAGCAGGTGGTAAAACCTTCTCGAGAAATCTATATTGGAGATAAGCTGGTTGTGCGAAAAAACCAAATCAATTATCAACTAGAAATATTAGATTTACCAAATAATAGACTAGGAGCCAAACTGGTAGACATGTATCGTAAAGATACCACATCAAAAGAAGCTTTTGAACACTTAGACTTATTGAAACTTGCCAAAGATCACTACCGAAAAAAAGGAGAAGGTCGCCCTACTAAAAAGGATCGGCGTGATATTGAAGAGTACACGGATGATGTTAATGAGGATTAATTATGAATTTCTTGTTATGTGTTTAGTCTTTGACTTTCTTTCAACTTTTAGACTTTAGCACATAGTTTGATATCTTTACTTCAAAATAGTGATACCATGCCAACTGACAGTATTATTTTAGATCATGATGAAATACAGCACAAAATAAGACGAATTGCTTACCAGATTTATGAAAGCAACGCTGACGAAAAAGAAATCATTGTAGCTGGCATTGAAAAAAACGGCTATGTCTTTGCTGAAAAAATAAAATATGTTCTTGATGAAATATGCGATGCCACTATTATACTTTGTAAAGTAAGTATCGACAAGAAAAATCCTATTGATAATGTTACTACCTCTTTAGTTGTTGACGATTACAAGAACAAGGCACTTATTTTAGTAGATGACGTTTTAAACTCTGGCACTACGCTGATATATGGAGTAAAACACTTCCTTGATGTGCCATTAAAAAAGTTTAAAACAGCGGTATTAGTAAATCGAAATCATAAAAAATACCCAGTAAAAGCTGACTTTAAAGGAATCTCTTTATCCACCTCAATGCAAGAGCATGTTAATGTATATTTTGGTAAAAGAGACAGTGTCAGTTTAAACTAATATTGCTTTAATTTCCTCAACTAATTGTATAGCCGTTTGTTCTTTTACAGCGAATGTATGGGTCGCTTGATTATAGAAATAACTTCGTTCAAAAAGATGTTTTCCGATGAACTCTATCATTGTTTCTTTATCATGGATATGTGAAATCAACGGACGCTCATTTCTTTCGTTAAACAGGCGTTCTACCAAATTAGGGATACTTAGTTTCAGATAAATTGAAGTGGCATTAGAATTTTTAATGATATCCATATTGCCCGCAAAACAAGGAGTCCCTCCTCCCAATGACAATATCATATTGTCTTTAGATTCGAGTAGATGTTTTAAATAAAAATGCTCTTGCTTTCTAAAATAAATCTCGCCCCTATTCTCAAAAATTGATGAGATAGTCTGATTTTCTTGTTTTTCGATATAAGTGTCGAGATCAATATATGGATGTCGAAGCTCTTCAGCCAATAACTTACCAATTGTTGACTTACCTGAGCCCATATACCCTATTAAAATGATTTTTTTTGTCTGCATACAGGTTGGTAAAATTACTGCTTTTTGGCAGGCCACAAAAAAAAGAAAAATTCCACCTAAATAGCCTTGAAATATAAAATATGAATATTATATTTGCACCCGCTAAAAGAGGAATAATTTTTATCCTTATTTGCTTATAGAAGCGCTAGCGTTTTAAGACTTGGTAGCTCAGTTGGTAGAGCATCTCCCTTTTAAGGAGAGGGTCCTGGGTTCGAGCCCCAGCCAAGTCACAAAGTGAGTTACTTAGTATGGTAGCTCACTATTTTTTTGACATAATGACTTGGTAGCTCAGTTGGTAGAGCATCTCCCTTTTAAGGAGAGGGTCCTGGGTTCGAGCCCCAGCCAAGTCACAAAGCTCATTGAAAATCCTGATCATTTCATGGTCAGGATTTTTTTATTCAATAAAACCGTAGGGCAAGACATTAATGCCCAGCCAGTTCAAAACAAGCTCTGTCCCGAATCATATTCCAAAGTGTATCCAAACACTTTACTAATCTTTTATTTTTATTTTCATTAGCGAAGTTTAAAAAATCAATAGCTACTTTTAACACAGAATTCAACAAATGAGATACACGATAGCATTTGATATTTACGGAACAATTATAAATACCTCAGGTGTTTTTGAGACGCTTAAAACCATTGTGCCTTATGAAACCAAGTTATTCATGGAAACATGGAGAAACAAACAGCTCGAATTTTCATTTAGAAGAGCACTTATGAATTGCTACGTTGATTTTTCAGTTTGCACAAAAGAAGCGCTTGATTACGCCTGCCTCCTTTTGGATGTTTCTTTAAGTTCCGGAGAAAAAGAAGCATTAATGAACAGTTATAAAACACTTCCAGTTTTTGAAGATGTTGAGCCATGTTTAGTAGACTTAAGAGCGCAAGGTCATCGTATTTATGCATTCTCTAATGGTAGTGAAAAAGCAATTGTACAATTACTAAAAAACGCATCTATAATTGAACATTTTCACGGTATCGTAAGTGTTGAAAGTCAGAAAACATTTAAGCCGAATCCCAAAGTATATGAATACTTCAATGAAGCATCGCAATCTTTAAAATCTGAATCCTGGCTAATTTCAGGGAATTCTTTTGATGTCATTGGAGCTTCCTCTTACGGTATGAACACTGCATGGGTTCAACGATCAGCTAAGGCTGTGTTTGACCCATGGGAATACAAGCCTACCATTACCGTGAAAAGCTTAACGAATTTACCTTCAGAATTTACTACATAAAAAAAGCCCAAACAGGTTGGGCCATAATTAAAAAGATTATCTGTTTATAATTAAGCTTCTAACGCTCTTTTGACCATTACCTTAGCCAAATGAGAACGGTACTCAACATCAGCAAAATGATCACTCATTACCTCAACATTATCAACCGCATGACTCGCTGCGTCTGAATTACCATTGTACGCATTCTCTACAGCAGAAGCTCTATAAGGAGTATCTGCAACACCAGTGATTCCCACTTTTACCTTATCACCATCTTTCACAACTGCAACCCCAACAACTGCAAAACGAGAAGCCGATTGAAAGAACTTTTGATAATTACCATTAGCTACTTTTGGAAAACGAACACTGGTAATAATTTCGTCATCTTCCAATGCTGTTGTATATATACCTTGAAAGAAGTCTGTAATAGCAATACTCCTACTTCCATTTTTACCTTCAACAACTACCGTTGCATCACATGCTAAAACCGTCGCGGGATAGTCTGAAGCAGGATCTGCATGAGCCAAGCTACCTCCTATAGTACCTTTATTCCTGACTTGAATATCGCCAATTGCCTTAGCAGTTTCTGCTAGAATTGCGAGTTTATCATTGACTAAGAGAGAATTCGCAATCGCATTATGCGTACAATTTGCACCAATAACTATTTCATTTCCTTCTTCTGAAATACTATTCATATCAGGAATTGCGCTGATATCGATAAGAATCTCAGGCCTGTTTAAACGCAATTTCATTGCAGGCAAAAGGCTGTGCCCGCCAGATAAAATTTTAGCATCGAATCCGTGTTTATCAAGAAGGCCAACTGCTTCACTAATAGAAGATGCTTTTATATAATCAAATTTTGCTGGTATCATGATCTGTTTTCTGTTTCTTTAAAAGTTAGTTTTGCATTGCTTTCCATACCCGTTGCGGAGTAACCGGCATTTGAATATCAGTAACACCCAAATGCGATAAAGCATCAACAACGGCATTTACCACCGCTGGAGTAGAACCAATACAGCCGGCTTCACCTGCGCCCTTGACTCCTAATGGATTATGAGGACAGGGAGTTACTGTTCGATCCGTTTCAATCATAGGGATATCATCTGCTCGTGGCATCGCATAATCCATATACGAACCATTGATCATTTGCCCAGCATCATCAAAAACTACTTCTTCCAATAGGGCCTGACCAACACCTTGTACTACCCCTCCATGAATTTGCCCGTCGACGATCATCGGGTTCATTACATTACCAACATCATCGCAAGCAATGAATCGTTTTAAGTCAACTTTCCCAGTATCGCTATCCACCTCAACAACCGCGATATGCGTACCAAATGGATATGTAAAATTGCTTGGGTCATAGAAACTACTAAAGTCTAATCCCGGTTCTAATCCTTCGGGATAGTCATGAGGCACATAGGCAGTTAAGGAAACATCACCAAATGAAATCGATTTATCCGTACCTTTCACTGTCCATTTTCCTTCATCATATTCGAGATCTTCTTCGGCAGCTTCAAGTTTATGTGCTGCTATTTTAGCTCCTTTTTCAATAATTTTATCGATGCTTTTAATGATCGCACTTCCTCCTACAGCTAAACTTCTTGAGCCATAGGTTCCCATACCAAATGCCACCTGATCCGTATCGCCATGTTCAATTTCAACATCATCCATGGCAATACCAAGTTTGTCAGCTACAAACTGTGCAAAAACGGTTTCATGTCCCTGACCATGAGAATGTGCTCCTGTAAACACCGAAACTTTACCCGTAGGTTGCACTCGAACATGGCCAACTTCGTATAAGCCGGCACGCGCACCTAAGGCGCCGACTACTGCGGAAGGTGCAATTCCGCATCCTTCGATATAAGTCGATAAGCCCACTCCTAACAGTTTTCCGTTTTTACGGGCTTCCTCCTGTTCTTTTCTAAAATCATCATAGCCCAACATTTCTAGCCCTCTTTTCAAAACCCCATGGTAATCACCACTGTCATATTGTAAAGCAACTTGCGTCTGGTATCCGGCTTGTTCAACACCATCAAAAGGCGGAATAAAATTCTTATACCGTATCTCAGCAGGATCCATATTCATCTCCTTTGCTGCCTTTGATATGATTCGTTCTAATAAATAAGTAGCCTCCGGTCTGCCTGCTCCTCGGTAAGCATCTACTACAACGGTGTGTGTGAAAGGTGCAATTACGTTTAAGTGTATTAATGGTGTTGTATAAACCCCTTGAAACAAGGTACCGTGCAAATAGGTTGGCACAGCGGGAGCGAATGTGGATAAATAGGCCCCCATTGCGCAATATTCGTCTGTCAAGTGTGCTACAATTTTCCCATCTTTATCAAAGCCCATTTTAGATTTCACAACGTGATCCCGACCATGAGCATCCGTCATAAAGGCCTCACTCCTATCTGATGTCCATTTAACTGGTCGACCTATTTCCCTAGAAATCCAAGTAAGAAGCGCTTCCTCGGTATAGTGATAAATTTTACTACCAAAACCACCACCAACATCTTTAGAAACTACTCGTACTTTATGTTCCGGTATTCCCAAAACAAATGCACATAAAAGCAATCTTATTAAATGCGGATTTTGGGTACTTGTATAAAGCGTCCACTTATCTGCATTCACATCATAATCGGCGATATAGCTTCTAGGTTCGATTGCATTTGGTGCTACTCGATGATTTCGGTATTCCATTTCAGTGACATGATGCGCATTCTCCAAGGCAGCTTCCACTTCTGCTCGATCATTACCAATGCACCAGTCGAATGCCGCATTATCATTCCATTGGTCATGTACTAAAGGTGCTCCATCTTCCATCGCCTTCTTTGGATCTGTAACAGCTGGTAGTTCTTCATAATCTACCATTACCAATTCGGCCGCGTCGCGAGCTTGTTCTAAAGTTTCGGCAACAACAATCGCTACTGCTTCACCAACATGTTTAATTTTATCTTTTACCAGAAGTGGGTGCTGGGGCTCACGCATAGTTTCCCCGTTTTTAAAATCAACCTGCCACCCGCAAGGCACACCAAATTCACCGCAAGGATCATTACCCGTGTATATGGCGACAACACCATCCGATTTTTTTGCTTCATCAATATCAATTGATAAAACCTTAGCATGGGCATACGGACTTCGAACAAACGCTGTATGGGCCATTTTTGGGAGTTTGATATCATCAGTATAGGTACCAGCTCCTTTTAGAAAACGTGCATCTTCTCTTCTTTTAACTGCTTTTCCGACAAATTTCCCCATGATTAATTATTTAATTCTTCAGCGGCATGCTGAATAGATTTTACAATATTGTGATATCCGGTACATCGGCAAAAATTACCTTCAAGACCATGTCTTATTTCTTCTTCAGTAGGATTTGGATTATTTTTAAGAATATCAGCGGCGGTCATTACCATGCCTGGTGTGCAAAAACCACATTGCAAACCATGATGCTCTTTAAACGCTTTTTGAATAGGATGCATTTCATTACCATTTGCCATACCTTCAATAGTTGTTAGTTCGCAACCATCGGCCTGTACTGCTAACATGGTACAAGATTTTACAGCCATCCCATCTAAAGTAATAGTGCAGGCTCCACATCCACTGGTATCACAACCAATATGAGTACCCGTTAGATCTAAAACCTCTCGTAAATATTGAGCCAGACTCATTCGCGGTTCAATATCACTTGAATATTGATTACCATTTACGGTTAACGTAATCTGCATATATAATAATTTTATAGGTTGATTTTTTCTAAGATGAGGAATCACCCTCAAGTTCTTTTCCTAGCGCTTCAAAAAATTGTCTCGACAACGTACTTACCACTCCGCTCATAATTCGTTGTCCCATTCTTGCTAACATTCCAGACATCCGAGCATCTCCAGTATAATGAACATCGGTGTTGTTATCAGCATCCGGAGTTAGTTTCATACTAATTTCGGCAACCACATTACCCATCTTGCTTTTTTGATCGACCACCAGCACACAACTTTCTCCTACTATCTGATCTTTTAAAGATAATTTACCTTCAAAATTACCACGAACAGGTCCCACTTTTACCTCAGAAACTGCATCATATTGATCAGGACCGATTACAGTTAAAGTTTTTACGCCCGGGGTTATTTTTTCAAGAATTGCAGGGTTTGTAATCATTTTCCAAACGACTTCTGGTGTAGTGTTTACCACATAATTCCCCTTTACCTGCATTGATTTTTTAAAATTGGAACGTTAAGTTAAAAAAAGGAATGCATATTTCTTAATTATCCTGACTAAAATTTGTGATTGTTTCACACATTTGTCAATTCGATTAACAAATTGACAAATATTTGTTCAGAATTTTAATAACGAGGTCTAATCTGTACTTGTCGAGAAGTTTGAATATTTATCAAAGCACGTTTTAGGCTCTCTAGGTTATGAGCAGACTCTAAAACATCTATATAAGGTAATGCCGTTTTCATACCAACAGCCTCAGGTGAGAAATCCTTGCTTCCGGCAAGGGGATTTAACCATATCACTTTTCGAGATCTCTTATGTATAGTTTTCATTGCCTGGCGCATTACCAAAGGTTCTCCAGTATCCCAGCCATCACTTAATATTAATACAGTAGTTTTTTTATCAAGCAAACTAAACTGAAAATTATTTACAAAATCATCTAAGCATGAACCTATTGTCGTGCCACCGGACCATTGTGGTATCCGATCAGATATTATCTCAAATGCCTTGTCAAATTCATAATTATTCAAAAGTGTAGTCACTTGATGCAACGCTGTGCTGAACACGAAGGTTTCCATCTTGTCGTAAGAATGTTGAAAGGCATAAATAAGATGAATAAAAAATCGACTATATAAATCCATCGATCTACTAACATCACATAATAACACCAACCTTAGTTTCCGTTCTTTTTTTTCGCTGAATACTAACCTTTGGATGTCAGCACCATGACGTAGGTTTAACCTAATAGTATTTTTTAAATCAAGTGTCTTTTTCTTTTTACTTTGTCTTCGTAACCTGCTTTTTCGATGTGCTAACCTCCTCGCCATTTTTTTTAGCATACGCATCATTAATTTCATTTCTTCAGTACTTAAATCTGCAAAGTCCTTTTTGGTTAACACTTCAAGATCACTAAAAGATGCTACTGATTTTTTCTCAGTTGAAGGTTTGAGATTAAGCCAACTTTTTAGTGCCTCAAAACGCGCTTGGTGCCGTTCAGTTTTTGTCGGTTTCGCTTTGTTCGATTCATTATCTTTTACTTTTGAATCAACTGCCTTAGAAAGTTGAGACCAAAACTCACTATAATAATCATCAAACTTTGAATATTCAAAGTGATTTTTACTTAATGATATTTTTAATGCTGCTTTTACGTAGCGTTCTTTCCCGATTGGAATTAAGGGCAGTGCTTTGAGTACATCCATCTCTTCAGAACTACCCAATGAAAACCCTTTGGACCTCAAAAAACGACAGAATAAAACGATGTTTGCTGAAAACTCAGTTTGATAGGTGATATAATTAGAGGTTGACATGATAGATAGACCCTCTGTTATGTTATTCTTGAAACTACCCCAGTTTTTTCCAATAGCTCAGAAAGTGAGTCTTGTGCACTTCGCATATCCTGCCAATCTTTTAAAATAACACCAAGTGTATCCTCCACAAGTTGTTTATCGAGATGTTTCATGTTCATATTAGCAAGTGCTCTTGCCCAGTCTATTGTTTCCGAAACACCAGGGGTCTTTTCCAATTTTAGTTGCCTTAATTCTTTCATAAAGGTGCAGATTTGAACCCCCAATTTGGCATCAACCTCAGGAACTTTGGTTTTAACAATAGAAAGTTCTTTTTCAAAATCCGGATAATCAATCCATAAATACAGACACCTTCTTCTAATTGCTTCAGAAAGCTCTCTTGTTCTGTTTCCCGTCAATATGACATAAGGTCTATGAGTAGTTTTAATAGTACCTATTTCCGGAATTGTAACCTGCCAATCGGAGAGGACTTCAAGTAAAAAACTTTCAAATTCTTCGTCGGCTCTGTCAATTTCATCAATTAATAAAACAGGACTTTTATCATTAGTTATGGCTTGCAAAATTGGCCGTTTCAATAAAAACTTATCTGAAAAAACGGCATGTTCTAGGTTGGAAACATCCATCTCTTTTTGTTCCTGCATTTTTAAATGCAGCAACTGGTGTTGGTAATTCCACTCGTACAGAGCGTGTGTGCTATCTAGTCCTTCGTAACATTGCAAACGAATAAGGTCAGTCTTTAAAGCAGCTGCCATCACTTTTGCAATTTCTGTTTTACCAACACCTGCTGGGCCCTCGATGAGTAATGGTTTTTCTAAACTCATTGACAGAAAAACAGACATAGCTATGGCACTGTCACCAATATAGTCTTCACCAGCTAGCATTTTTTGAACTTGCGTTAATGGAATGTCCTGCATCGTTTTAAATCTCCTTAAAATATAAGATAAATATTAAAAAGATAACAGCCATTTGTATCGCAATTTTCATGAAAAACAAAAATCCCGGTGTTTCCATCGGGATTTGTGTATTCGCAACTTTGAATTAATTGTAAGGCTTACATAACAACACAAATAATACCTTATACTTAATTACGTAAGTTTTGAATGAGTGTTAAAGTGTCTCTTACTAATTTTTCTAGCTTCTCGAAATCTTTATTCTCCAGCATATCTTTACTTATCAACTTAGACCCCATACCAACACAGGTGACTCCTGCATCGAACCATCCTTTCAAATTGGCTTCATCAGTGCTTACTCCTCCAGTAGGCATAATACTAGTCCATGGTTGTGGACCCTTAATGGCCTTTACAAAACCCGGGCCGTAGGTTGCGCCCGGAAACAATTTGATAATTTCGCAACCCAATTCTTCGGCTTTATTAATCTCAGTTAACGAGCCACATCCTGGTGACCAAAGTACTTTTCTTCGGTTACAAACAAGGGCGATATCTTCACGTAATGATGGAGTTACGATAAAATTTGCTCCCATTTGCATAAATAATGAGGCGGCAGATGCATCGGTAATCGAACCAACACCCATGATCATTCCTGGAAGCTCTTTAATTGCATATTGGTTTAAAGCTTCGAACACTTGATACGCGAAATCTCCTCTGGCCGTAAACTCCATTAAACGTGCGCCTCCATCATAACAAGCTTTTAATACTTTTTTACCAAGTTCGATATCAGGATGATAAAACAATGGGACCATTCCGGTTTCCCACATTACTTGTGCTACTTCTATTCTAGAATATTCTGCCATATTTTACCTGTTTTAGCGAGCTACTCTTCCTGAAGCATCACCACTCATTAATTTCTCTACTTCAGGTACGGTTACCAAATTAGCATCTCCTTTAATTGTGTGTTTTAAGCAAGAGGCTGCAACGGCAAAATTCAATGCGGTCTGATCATCACCTTTATACTTCATTAAACTATAAATAAGGCCGCCCATGAACGAATCTCCACCACCTACTCTATCAACAATATCAGTAATTTGGTATTCCGGGGATTTAAACATGGTTTTTCCATCATATAATACACCTGCCCAAGTATTATGCGATGCAGAGATTGATCCGCGGAGGGTAGTAATCACCTTTTTTGCCTTTGGGAATTTTTTCATCATTTGTGTACATACTGATAAAAAGGCTTCTGCTTTTACATGTTCTCCTTGAGTTGTAATATCTAAGCCCTCCGGTTTAATCCCAAAGTGTTTTTCAGCATCTTCTTCATTTCCTAGTACAATATCGCAATAAGAAGTTAACTCGGTCATAATTGCTTCACGATCACCCCCATATTTCCACAATTTGGCACGATAATTCAAATCGGTAGAAATAGTGATTCCCTTATCACTTGCTACTTTAACCGCTTCGAGGCAAGCGTCTGCTGCACCCTGTGAGATAGCCGGGGTAATACCTGTCCAGTGAAACCACTCGACACCTTCAAACACTTTGTCCCAATCGACCATTCCCGGTTGAATTTCTGACATCGCAGAATACGCACGATCATAAACAACTTTACTACCTCGACTTACTGCACCTGTTTCCAGAAAGTAAATACCTAATCGATCACCACCATATACAATTTTATCAACCCCCACACCCCGTTTACGCATTTCCATCATAGCACACTGGCCAATATCATTATTTGGTAGTCGAGTAACAAAATCAACCTCAACGCCATAATTGGCTAGTGAAACAGCTACATTCGATTCACCACCTCCATAAACCACATCAAAACTAGTAGTTTGAGAAAACCTTAAAAATCCAGGAGGTGCTAAGCGAAGCATGATCTCTCCAAAGGTTACTACTTTTTTCATTTTTATTATGTTTTATCTTAAGTTATTAGATTCCTAACGCTTGTCCACCACCAATTTGAATGGTTTCTGCGGTAATAAATGATGCATCTTCGCTTGCTAAAAATGAAATTACACCAGCTACATCGTCCGGTTGCCCAAGTCTTCCTAGCAAAATATTGTTTGCCCATGAAGCAAAAACTTCTGGTTTTGTTGCTTTAATTTGAGCATGAAACGGAGTGTCAATGGTACCAGGAGAAACTGCATTTACGCGAATTCCATATTCTGCTAAATCTTTTGCTAAGGCCCTTGTTATGGCATGCACCCCAGCTTTAGAGGTACCATAGATTCCAGCTCCAGGGCCGCCAGCAGTCCATCCTGCATTTGACGTATAGTTAATGATAGAAGCGTGCTCCCCGCTTTTTAAAAAAGGAATGGCCGCTCTAGAAGCGAAGAAAACCGAATCAAGATTTAAAGCCATTACATTTCTATAAAACTCTGTAGTCATATCTTCAAATCGCGATCTCCCTCCAAGTCCACCAGCATTGTTAACCAGCACGTCGATTCTGCCATATTTTTCTCCGATAGCGGTTATATTTGAAGTTACCGCTTCTTCGTTAGTAACATCGAACCCGTAATACGCTGCTGTAATTCCTTCGGCTTCGAGCTCCAATAATCTTTTAGCTCCTTCTTCATCCTGAATACCATTTATGATAACGATATATCCATCTTTACCTAATCTTTTAGCTACGGCAAAACCTATACCGCCAGTAGCTCCAGTTATTACAGCAACTTTTTCTTTTGTATTCATTACAGTATTATTTTTTAAATATTATTGTTTAGTTATTGTTTTATTCTTCTAATTAATTTTATTCTACACTTTTAAGCAATTGGTTTTATTTCTTTGATTAAGAGGTTAAGAGAAATCACACATAAGGGTGCCAAAACCGCCAATATTATAAAAGCAGGTGTATACGATTCTTTGGTAATCACCGGAATTAACCAGTTCATTATCATTACTGATACGGCCCCAATAGCCCCGCCCAAACCAGCCAAAGAGCCAACAGATTTACCACTTAATAAATCGCTTGGTATGGTTTGTAAATTGCTTATTACAAACTGAAAACCGAATAGGACGATAAAAACAAATCCTAGAAATACCTCAGCAGATTTGGCGAATAATATGGCAGATACGATACCTAAAAATATAATAGCAGCACCTATTGCAACCACTCTTTTTCTAGCCTTGTCAACCGATTTTTTAGCCATAAACACTTTTGCTGCCCAGCCACCTGCGATACTTCCTAAAGCGGCGCCAACATATGGAAACCATGCGCTGTATCCAATTTCCTTTACACTAAAGCCATACTCCGTATTTAAGTAAATTGGCATCCAGAATACGAACAACCACCAAATTGGTTCTATAAAAAAGCGTGTCGCTAGCACTCCCCATGCCTCTTTATGCTGAAGGATTTTCATTAGTCCTATCGTTTTATCCTCCGTACTCTCTACGGCATAATCCGGTTCCCTTTGCAGTATATGGTCTTTCTCCTCATCCGTTATCCAAGGATGATCTTTTGGTTGCTTTTTATTTACCAATAACCAAGGAATGATCCATATAAATCCTAAAACTCCGGCTATTACGAATGTGACTCTCCAACCATAGCCTTCGAATAAGGTAGATATTGTTGGGGCTGCTACAATCGAACCTATTGCGGCCCCGGCATTAAACAATCCTTGTGCTATCGCTCGTTCCTTAATAGGAAACCACTCAGCATTATTTTTTACTGCACCTGGCCAATTTCCCGCTTCGGCAACACCAAGTACTCCCCTAAAAATACCAAGCGAAGTAACCCCACGGGCGAAAAAATGCAAGACCGAAGCCAAAGACCAAAAGAAAATGGAAACAACAAAACCTAACTTCGTCCCTATTTTATCATATAAGGGTCCCGAAACAAACTTTCCTATAGCGTAAAAAACTGTAAATATGTTGATAATCCAGGCGTAATCTTCCTCAGTCATGCCCAAATCACTTTCTATTGCCGGCCACATTATACTCAAGGCTGAGCGATCAATATAATTGATGATAGTAGCTAGACATACCAGGCTAATAATATACCATCTTAATCCTTTAATTTTCATATTTTTTTAGTTAGAGAAGGGCAATACAACAGCATTCCGAAGGCCGTTTTCATTTATGATCTGGCTTCAAAAAAATGATCAATTTCAAGAATGTTTATTATGAAATTAAACAGTAGATCTTTGGTGAAGATATACCGATTCTGATCGATTCGTTGTGTCTATATTAGTTCCCTCCTATATGTTTACAAAGAATAAAAGCGTGCAATTTTACTCTTCTATATTATTTAGTTTTAAATGTTATAACAATATTGATACAGTACCTTAAAGTGTACCTTCATTTTAGCTTTAGCTAATTTCGGATCCTGATTTTTAATTGCTTCATAGATATCTTCATGTTCTTGAATACCCATTAATGACTGGTTTTTATCACAGACATGATACTTCTCAAAATTGGTAATTATACCCGGTGTTATAACAAGCATAAAGGTATTCATTGTACTATTTTTTGCGGCTTTAGCAATGGCAAGATGAAATAACAAATCTTCTTCTATAGCATCTTCACCAGCGCGTACCTTGGTATTATAGGCATCAAGTGCGGTTCTCATTTCTTCCAGATCACGGTCAGTGCGCCTTAAGGCTGCCAATCTGGCAATTTTCAATTCTAACAATATACGGGTCTCTACTAGTGACTTAAAATCAGGATCATCTAATCTTAAGATATCATCAAGCATACCGTTAATAGCAGTAACTCCAATATTTTCAATAAAAGTTCCGCTTTGTGGCATTGACCTAAGAATGCCATAAAACTCTAGTTTTTGTATAGCTTCGCGTAGGTTACTCCGGCTTACACCAAATTTTTCGGCCAACATACGCTCAGAAGGTAATTTATCACCAGGTTCAAGATTCTTATAATTAATCAAATCTTTTATTTTAGTGATAATCTCCTTTTGGATATTTCCGTTTTCCGTTTTTGTAAGTACCTCTACTTTCATGCGTAACTAAAAATTGGTTAACCAGATTGGTTGCCTAAAATTAACAAAATAACTTGTTCTAAAAAAGCATCTTAGTATTAATCCAAATAAATTCAAACTTTCTTAACACAATGCTCAAAACCAAAATACCGACCCGGTTAAAAGCCGGCATTTTTCACTATTTAAAATTCAAACTAACTCAAATAAGTTCTCTATCTATCTATTTTAATGACTTACTTCTAAGTCGTAATATTTTACCCGGGCGAATGATCCTTGATCCGTTGTTTGTAAATAATTACCCGCTTTAAAATAGTTTTCGAACACACCCCACTTTTCCATATGGATCCCATCATATACCTTACGCTCGTTTTCATTAAGAATCACTTCTAATCTTCCGTCACTTGCAATTATCTCCAACGTAAATTTTTCATTGTCAACATGTTGATCAAAAAAGAAGCCTTCATCATCTGTCCATGAGCTAGTTCTTAATATTTCGGTATCGTTTACATTCACATCTTTCAGCACCTTCGTTTTAACACGGACTCGACCTTTGTCCCACAATATTTTTAATACCGGAGGGGCATTGTTATCATCTTCTCCTATTAAATCACGTTGTGCATTCGTTAAACGACCGTGAATTTGCATGATCATGGTTCTATGAAATTTGTCGTTTGCATCTTTGGATATTTCGTCTAACTGCAATGTCCCTTTCATACGGCCACCCTCGGGAAATGTCCAGTTTGTATTATTACTACCAGGTACCATTTGCTCCCTCAATTCGGTTCTAGAATATGATGAATTACGCGTAGAAGCTCCAGGATAGGTATAAAACACTAAGGCACCGTTAATAGAATCATTATACATAAATGGCTTCAAAGTTTCATTTGTCGCATAGTCTAAAATTTCAGGTGGTTCTACCTCTGTTGGATTGCCAATTGGTAAGGTTACTTTCCAATTACTCAAGTCAATCTCAGGTAATTTGAAACTCTCAGAACCAGAGTTTTCGCCTCCCGCCGAGTTATCATCGCCGCCCGAAGTATCAGGATTATCTGTATTTTCACCTTCGTTATGGTCATCTCCAACTGTATCCGGTTCTTGGGAAACAGGTTCCGGCACACTATCCCGATCACTCTTATCACAGGCAAAAGCCGTCAAAATCATAATCAGCATTAATATCCTTGTCACTAAACCACTTTGACTTGTTATCTTTTTCATTTTCTAGTGTGTAACTTTTAAATCATAAAACTTCACCTTGGCATATGAGCCTTCATCTCTTGATTGAAAATAGTTACCTGCTTTAAAATAGTTTTCAAAAACTCCCCATTTCTTGATACTAAAACTATCGTAAACAAAGAATTCGTTTTTATTTAAAGAAACTACCATTTTCCCGTTAGATACGTTTACCTCAATATTAAACTTTCTGAATCCAACCTCTTGTTCGAAGGTTCTACCCTTATCATCACCCCATGCCTCTTCATGTAAAATTGCATCTCCGGTTACTGCTTTATTTTTAAGCACTTTGGTTTTGACACGAATTTTACCATTCTGCCAATATATCTTAAGAATCGGCGGTGCATTATTATCCTTTTGACCAATTAAATCCCGTTGTTTGTTTGTTAAACGACCATGAATTTGTAGAATAATAACCTTATGATATTTTCCATTATCATCTTTAGATACCGCTTCCATTGCAATTTTAGCACTTAGTTTGCCACCTTGTTTAAAGGTCCAATTGGTATTGTTATCTCCTGGCACCATTTGCTCTCTAAGCTCAGAACGCGTATACTTCGTGTTAGCAGTTTTTGATGCCGTAGGCATTGCATGAAAGACGATTGCACCCTTTGTGGAATCTATATACATATATGGTCTAGCCTTTTCATTTTTTGCAAAATCCACTATTTCCGGTGGACTAATTTCATACGGTTTACCATTTTCTTTAGTTACCGGTAAGGTGACCTTCCAATGACTCAAATCAATGTTAGGAAGCTTTACTTTTTTCTTTTTCTTTCGTTTTTGTCTTGTTTTTTTATCTTGTTTTTCAACTTTAACCTCTGATTGGGCAGCATCTTTCTTACTTTGAGATGTAGCACCAACAGACAGAAACAGAAGTACAACAAGTAGTACTATTTCCCTTCGAAAAACCTTCATTTTACACATTCGTTATTAAACAAGTTTTAGCCAAATTCTTATGTTATTCAACTTTTTGATTATGCCACCTGGTACTTTTCAGATAGCCAGGTGGCTTCTAATCATAAAGATTTGCTAGGTTATTCTAATTATCTGTTATTACAACATTATCTAAAAACACTTCATTACTACTATCAACTGCATTTAATGCTCTTACATAAATAACAATCTCATTTGAAGATGCTGTGAATGTAAATGTACTAGTGGTGAACATTGATTTATCAGTATTAAAGTCATTCGTAATATTGAAATACGCATCAATTGCTGGGTCGGTGGTTGAAGCATCGATTCCTAGCTCGTCCGTAATTTCTGTATTTAAGATGAATACTTCGGTGTTAACACCCATTGCTTCAGAACGTGTATCGATGGAGAAGTTATAGGTAGCTCCCTGTTCAACCGCTACTAGTTGATATAAACGACGGCTGCTGTTGTTGAACTTAGCGCCTCTTGTTCCATTATTACCATCAGACGTACTTGATGGTTGCTCATTGGTACCATAAGTAGCATCGATATAATCATTTAATTCAGTATTTCTCCAAAGTGGTCTATAAGGACTATCTACTGTCGCACCTGTATTGTCTACCACAGTACTATTTGGTGTCATATCCCAAGCATCGGCATTATCGCCAGTATTGACCGTAAACTCATCAAAAGTACCATTAAGCACCTGTACTACAAAACCTTGTGCAACTGTAATCTGCTCAGTAGCTACATCGGTATTACCTGTAATACTAGTTGCCGTTAAGGTTACAGTATATGTACCATCTTCGTCATACGTATGCGTAGGATTCATTCCGGTAAATTGGAATCCGTCACCAAATTCCCATAATAATGAAACGGCATCTTCAGAAGCATCCATAAACATATACGTTCTATAATCATCAGGATCTACTGCGAAAGTAAAGGCTGCAGTGACCGGCGCTTGAATGTCAATTGTTTTACTCAAATCAGTAGATAATCTATTATCATTGGTCGCTGTTAATGTCACCGTATACTCGGCAGCTTCGGCATATACATGGGTTGGCGATTCATCAGTTGACGTATTACCGTCACCAAAATCCCACATAAACGATGTAGCGCCTACTGAGGTATTCGTAAAAGTATATTCTAAGAAATTCACTTCACTCTGGGCAATATCAAATCCCGCTGATGGAGGTACTGCACCTTCCGCACCAATATCAATGGTAAAATCATCAAGTCGTGCTTCAACACCACCATTGGTAAAGAAGATCGCTACCATATTATTGTCGCCTGAATTGAAGGACAACTTTTGTTGAACATATACATCTGGTTCTGAATCGTCAGTAACAGTAATCGATGCCAGTGTTCCAGCCGCTACTTCTTCTAGCGTGGTAAACGTCCCACCATTATCATTTACGCCCAATACCGAAACGGTAAGTGAAGGGTCTCCAGAATTACTTAGCATTGTATACCAGAAACTTAAGTCATAATTGGTATCAGCCTCCACAGCAATTTCCTGGTAACCCACACGATCCCCAGCAGGAACCGGGAGTTTAGCTCCTTGGTCACCAAATGTAACCGGACTACCAGTAATTTGAATAACACCTCCTAAGGCACTATTTCTCCATGAATCGCGACCATCACCACCACCTTCCGGTAGTGTGTTATCCTCAAAACCTGGCTCTAAAATTATTGGCTGAAATGGTCCTTCTGCAACAACAACATCAAGGGTAACAGATCCTGAAATACCATTACCATCTGTTGCTGTAAGCGTTACTGGATAGGTTCCTTCTCCAGCTTCGAAAGTGAATGTAGGGTCTTCTTCGACCGAGGTCTTACCTCCACCAAAATCCCAGGAAAAGGTAGCCGCCTCAGTCGATAGATTGGTAAATTGTATTTCTCTAAAATCTTCAAGAGAAGAAGCAAATGAGAAGTTTGCCTCAGGAAAGACCGTATCTGCCTGGGAGCTTGACCCTGGTAACTCGTCTCTAAAAAGCTCATCGCCCACACAGCTTACAACAATACTTGCCGTAACTATCATCAGCAGTAGCTTTATATAACCAACTGTTTTTAATTTATGTATCATAGTCTTTTAATATTAATATCCTGGATTTTGTGTTAAGCGCCCACCACTAATGTTAATTTCACGTGCAGGAATTGGTAGTAACAATGCTCTAGCAGTAAACACATACCCCATTTCATTTGAATGGTCGCTTAAAACCTGCTCAGCCACTCCGAACCGCAACAAATCAAACCAACGCTGATTTTCGAATGCCAACTCCACACGTCTTTCTAGAAGTAATTCGCTTTTTGAAATACTTGAAATGCTATTAGGTGCGGTAGCTGGGAACGCGCGATCTCTAATTTGTTGAAAAGCGTTTAAACTAACAGGATCCGTCGTTGATGTACCTTCCGCGATAGTCGCTTCGGCATGCATTAATAATACATCCGCATATCTTATTGCTATATAATCATTACCTGCATTACGCGCATTATCACCATACGTTGGAGGGAATACTGAAATATCAGATCCTTCCGGTAAAAACTTAATGACTTCTACTGAATTTCCCAGAGTAATAAATGACAAGTCAGTGCGAACACCCCCAGCAGCGGCAAAATCGTTTACTAAGTTTTGGTTTACGATATTTTGTCCATCTTCACGACCTTGGCGAAAAGCCGCTGTAAACTCCGATGAAAAACTTTGGCTTTCTAACGGATTACCAGGTGCATATTGAATGGCAAAGATGATCTCGTTATTCAATTCATCATAAAAAACATCTTCGTAATTTTCCTCTAACGAGTAATCACCACTATTCATTATAGCTTCACATAATTGTCTTGCGCCTGCATAATTACGTGTAGGCTGCGTCATGTAAACCTTGGCCAAAACTGCCTGTGCAGCAGCTCGCGATGCACGTGCTTTGAACGAATTGTCTAAAACTGTGATTGCTTCTTGCAAATCTTCTACAATTTGTGCGTACACATCTGCTTCTGATCTTCTTGTAAATAACACCTCGTCATCAGTAGGACCTACTACTTCAGTAACCAATGGTACATCGCTGTACAATCGCACTAACTTAAAGTATGCGTAAGCACGTAAGAACTTTGCCTCAGCTTCATAGCTAGCCTGATTTTCGGGATTCGCAACATCTATAAAGTCAATTATGTTATTGGCTCTAAAAATAACTTCGTACATAGAAGCGTAATAATCCTCTGACTCTACATTATTTGCATTAACGATGTATCTGTGAAAATCGGATTTCGAACCTTCTAGGGTGTTATTTCTAGTATTATCAGTTCTGTGCTCCGTTAGCAGGTGCTCAAACTGTACTCCACGGTTAACATTACCGATATTTGATTGAGTGTTTTCATTAACACCTTGTAGTGCATCGTAAATTCCAATAATACCGGCTAATACATCTTCATCGGTTTGGAAAAAAGAATCAACCGCCACTACCGTATCTGGTAATGGATTCAAAAACTCTTCAGTATCACAGGAAACGAAAACGGATACTATTGCAATAAAAATTATATATTTTATACGTTTCATTGTTTGTTCTTTTTAAGATTAAAAATCGATATTTAAACCAAATGATACTGTTCTAAATATTGGAGAACCAGCTCGTTGTGCACCAAAAGCTCTTGGGTTTTGGTTTTCAACAAATTCTGGATTAAAACCTTTATAGTCGGGAGCAGTAATATAAAGCAGGTTCTGTCCCGTTATGTAGGCTCTCAAACCAGTTAAGCCGATGCTTGACAATACATCCGGGGAAAAGTTATATCCAATATTGACATTTCGTAGTGAAAAATAATCAGCACTTTGAACGACCTCGCTTGTCAGTACTTTTTCTTGAATAAATGAAGGATGTGGTATAAGACCATCTGCAACGGCCTGTAAAGCACCACCATCACGAGTACTATTACCAAACCAGTTGAAGAAAAACTGATCACCAATATTTTTAACCTGTGCTCCTAGGCTTCCTTGTACCATGAATGAAAAATCCCAATTTCCATATTGAAAGTTATTCGTAAAACTGTAAATTAAATCGGGATAAGGATCTCCTAGAATCGTCTTATCTTCTTCAGTAATAATACCATCACCATTCAAATCCTTTACGATAGTATCTTCTGCCTGTCCGTTAATTCGCCTCCACGGATCATTTACATAAGCCGTTCTAAATGTAGTGTCATCATAAATTTCATTATCAACAACGAAGCCCCAGAAAGACGATAATGGCTCACCAATTCTGTTGATCCATTGTGAATTTCTTCCATACACGTCTTCAATAAGTGCATTATTAGAATCACCAAAGCTTAACAACTCATTTTTATTTGTAGATGCAATAAAGGTAGAATTCCAGCTAAATTTCTCTTTACTAATGTTTCTGGTCCTTAACTCAAATTCAACACCTCGGTTTTGCACTTCTCCCAAGTTTACAATACCACCGTTAAAACCAGTTACGTATGACACCGGGTTATTCAACAACAACTCATTGCTGTTACGTTGGTAAAAATCTAACGATCCAGTAATTCTATTATTTAAGAACCCATAGTCTAAACCAAATGTTGTTTCTTCAGAAGCTTCCCACTGCAAATCGTTATTTGCAATATTTAAAGGAGATACCCCAGCAACGTTGGCGCCATCGATAATTGCATTTGAATTTTGCAAAAGTGCCAAATATGGCCATGCATTTACAACCGCAGATCCAACATTGAAGTTTTCAGCACCTGTTAAACCATAACTGGCTCTAAACTTAAGATTGCTCACCACTTCGCTATCGCTTAAGAAACTCTCTCTAGCAGCATTCCAACCGATGGAAACTGCCGGGAAAGTACCCCATTTAGTATCCCTACCAAAAACAGAACTACCGTCTCTTCTGAACGAAGCATTAAATAAGTATTTACCTGCATAAGCATAGTTTAAACGAACAAAATACCCCACTTTAGTGGTTTCCACATTAAACTGGTTTGTAATGGTATTGTCAGGATTTGCTCCTTGCAGATTTGGAAGTCGATCATTTGTAAATCCACTTGCGGTAATTTGGCTTACTTCATTTTTACGCTGCTGAATAGTAACACCGCCCAACAAATTCAAATCGTGCTCACCAAACGTTTTATTATATGAAAGTGTATTATCATTGACAATTCGAGTTCTGTAACGATTTTCAAGAAAATAACGTGAACGGCTATTTCCAGAACGATGATAGTTAGTACCATCATATCGATCTCTTTTACGCTGATCCAAAGTTATACCCATGGATGTTTTAGCAATAAGACCATCCGCTATTTTGTAGCTTAAATAGGTAGAACCAAACAAGCGCGTATTGAACTCATAATGTTGTCTTTCAACGTACTGTTGATAAGGATTAGAATCACCTGAGGTACGTGGACGTTCAGTATTTCCGTCATTGTCAAAGTCCAAATTTACTAAATGATCCTCCCAGAAATAATCACCTACACCCACATCAGGATATCTCGACCTGTCAATGAACTGCAGAGATTCTTCCGTATGAAAAATAGGCAACCAAGGCGATTGACGCGTCGGATTATGAACAGAGGTCGGTAAACGTCTCTGCTCAGTGTAAGATGGTGTAAAACGAACTCCGAACTTCAACTTCTTACCTATTTTGGTGTCAATTTTTACATTTGCTGTATACAACTTATAATCATCAGTAAGTACTACGCCTTGATCACCTAAGTATCGTAGAGATGCACTAAACTTCGTGTCTTGTGTACCACCTCTTGCTGCTAAAGAATGACTGGTAATATTACCACCATCAAAAAATACATCTTGCCAATCTCTATCAACTCCGGTTGCAGCTACAATCGCTTGGGCATATAGGGTTTCGCCAGAAAGAGTTCCTGTTGCTGCTTGTTCTTTGGCAGCCCATTCATCTAAGTCTTTTCTGTAATCATCGCTACCGTGTGCACTTTTATACCCTGTATAGGTTTGGTAGCTAAACTTTGTTTTACCAGCCTTACCGCTCTTAGTAGTAATCAATATCACACCATTTGCTCCTTCACTACCATAAATAGAGGCAGAAGCCGCATCTTTCAATACTTCAAACGATTCGACATCATTGATGTCAATGCTAGCAAGAAATTCTGAACTCAACACTATACCATCTACGACCAATGCAGGGCCTGAGCTAGCATTAACCGATCCGATACCGCGAATTGTTATTGTAGGCGCCGCACCCGCTTCAGCACTGGTGGCCTGGACATTTACACCAGATACCTGACCAATTAAGGCGTCGTCTGCCCTAGATACAGAAATTTGATCTAAAGTTTCGTTAACCACTTTTGAAATAGAACCTGTGATAGTTGATTTTTTCTGGGTACCGTATCCTATAACGACCACCTCATCTAACTGTTTTGTGTCTTCAGCTAAAACGATATTTAGATTATTTTGACTTGCTATAATTATGGTCTGCGTTGTATAACCTATATAAGAGACCTGAACAACGTCACCTGTTTTAACTTGGATCTGAAATTTCCCGTCAAAATCAGTAGTCGTCCCTTTTTTGGTGTTGGTAATGATTACGTTAACCCCGGGTATAGGAACTTTATTAGCATCTGATACAATACCAGACAACAAATAACCATCTTGTGCCACCAGTACGACTTGGCAAAGCAACAAAATGACTAGTGTCAGTTTAATTTTAAGATTCATTTTAGTTTTGTTTTGTTAAATTAATTCCAGCGCTTAGATTCAAATTGTTAGACAGAACCTCGCTTTTCTCATACCGAAATACACAACATAAAAGTCATCTTAAATTAATATCTTTGTAGTACGCAATCGGTAATCGATTTGTGTGAAGAATTACTTCCCTCCGAAAGAAGTAATGTTGAAAAAGGATAGGCGTGCACCTGTCCTTTTTTTATTTTAAAAATATGGTTTCATACAAGAATTAGTTAAGGTTAATTAATATAGAGTTTGTTGTTTTATTTGGTAAACCAAATTGGATAACCAGTTTGGTTTACCAAATATATGTTATTTTTATGTTAATAGAAAAATGAAGTGCTTATTTTAAATGTTAAAGTTTTGAAGGAACCTTATTTTTTATCGAAAAGAATCAGAAAAACGCTTTTTTATTTGATAATTTTTAATAGTTCACAAAAACAACAGGCTTTACTTCCTCTATCTAAAAGAGGCTATTTCAAGACTCCTTATCACCAAAATATGATATCTGGTCGCCGCTTAAAAAATCTTCACGTACAGGACTGAAAGTGTCAATTAGCTCTCCTTCTTCTAAACATACTGCGCTATGCAGTAAATTGGGTTCGATGTAGACGCCATCTCCAGCTTCAATAATCTTTTTCTCTCCATCAATTTCAAATTCAAACTTACCAGAAACACAATATGTAGCCTGTGTATGAAAATGCTGATGCGGGGCGCCTAAAGCACCTTGTTCAAACTTTACTCTTACCATCATAATCTGGTTATCATAGCCTAAGAATTTTCTAGACACTCCTCCGCCAAGTTCCTCCCAGTTCATATTTTTTGTAAGAATGTACTTTTCGCTAAATCTTTTCATCATTGGTTTATGTTTTAATTCTTGTTTGTTTGTGGCGGAATTCCAGGACCAACGGTAGCTTCTCTAAACCATACTTCCGCGTAACAGCCATTTTCATATTGTTTAGCTATGTCGCCTCCAAATGTTTCTGCACCGGCACACCAAACCTTATTTTTTTCAAGACTTTTACCATTAGTTTGGTTATATGCACCTTGCTTAAAGTAACCCAGTTCACCACTATAGGCTATGGCTCTTTCTATTCCATCTTGCCCTATTGGTACAAATAGTTTCTCGACTTGATCAGGTATATCAGATTTATTTACATACTCCGATTTAATTAAGTTTTTAGTAAACGTTCTGGTTGCATGACCTTCGCTTTTGAATGTTAGATACATAATACCTTCATAAACATTTACTACATAACTAAATTCTTCACCCAACTCTATACCATCTGAAGGTTCCGCAGGCTCATCATTTTTACTTTTGCCGATAACAGACATATCGTAACCCCATACAGCAGTTGAATAGTCCCACCTACCTGAATTATCATCCCCGGCGGTATTAATTTCATAATTCCAAAAAACTGACCCTTTTGTATGTCCTGGAAATTTTTTGTAAAATATTTTTAATGGTTCATTTTCATGACCTTCACCACTATGAATTTGCCCAACCACCACCGAATATGAGGCAGCAACCCGTGCATCACCAGACACAGAAACCTGCATCACCTTGCAAGTACCAGTTAGCCTACCCCCTTCTTCGGGTACCCATTCTCTTTTTTCATGCAACTCTGTTCTGGTGTTACTAGAGTTTTTTGAGGTGACTCCAGAATTCGGAGTTTTATAAACTACCCATCGTCTTGTTCCATCAATTACTGTGTAAAAGAAGTCATCATGTTGAAATTTAGTGAGATCGTCAGCTTTAGTACCGTCCCCAAGTAGTATTTTGAATTTATCCATGAACGGAATAACCTCGTGTGGATACACGATTTTATTACTTAACCCATCATTAGCTTTGAAATAGCCAGCATTTGAAATCGCGTCATCGCTTATTTCAATTTTTGCTGACTTAAACCAAACTTCTGCATAGTTCCCGTCGGCATATTGCTTATTAAGATCCCCATTATGGGTTTCAGCACCTGAACACCAAACTTTATTTACTTTTGGGTCTTTTCCGTTGGTTTGATTGTAACTGCCTAATTTAAAAAAGAGGCCTTCTTCAGCATATGCATTTTCACGCTCTACTCCATCCTGACCGATGGGTACAAATAGCCTTTTCACCTGTTCAGGCATATCCGCTCTTTTTGAATATTCAGATGTGATAAGATTTTTAGTGAATGTTTTAGTTTCATGCCCTTCGCTAGTAAATTTAAGATACATGATCCCTTCCTTAACTTCTACTTCGTAGCTAAACTCTTCGCCTAACTCAATACCGTCGTCAGGTTCTGGTGGATAGGTATTTTCATCAGGTCCAACAACTGAAAAATCATAGCCCCAAATAGGATGCGAATAATCCCACCTTTTAGCATTATCATCACCTGCTGTGTTAATTTCATAATTCCAGAATACTGAACCCCTTTTGTGCCCAGGGAATTTTTTATAAAAGATTTTTAAAGGTTCGTTTTCGTGTCCATCTGCACTGTGAATCTGCCCCACTACTACCGAGTATGTAGCTGCAACACGGGCATCTCCGGTAGCGGCAACATTCATCACCTTAAGCGTAGCATTCATTTTAGCCAGTGTCAAGGGAGACCATTTTTTTAGTTGAGCAAGTTCTGTTCTAGTATTGTTAGATGTACCATGTGTATTTCCAGCATTGGGGGTCTTAAATACAACCCAATCACCTTTATCATCGCTTTCAGTGTAAAAGAAACTTTCGTCCTCATACTTCGTTGCCTGACCAGCATTGGCGCCATCGCCTAAAATTAAGTTCCAATGTTGGAAAAATGGTATGATATCGTTTGGCTTACTTCCTACAGATGCTAGTTCCTTATGCTCATTTGTTTTATTTTTTTTGCTTTCCGAGCAATTGCATAAAAAAAAGATTGATGCGAGTATTAATGAATACCTATAACATGTGTTTATGGATATATTGAAGCTCATTTAAGGTTGTGTTTATTTTAGAGAATACCAATTTGTTGACAATATCATCAAAGATTGAAAAACATCAATTCATTTGAAAAAGTGCTTTCATAAAATTGGTTTACCAAATTGGTTTACCAAATATATGCTTATTTATGAAACTGTCAAAAATTTAACATAAAATGCGCTTACAAAAATTGTTTTGCAGGAAAATCAACGGTCTTCTTTACCATGACTTTTGTCTCTTAACTACTTGATTAAGCAAAGAACTTCTTAAAAATCTAAAATAAAATTTCACCCTTTGATAAAGCATATTATATTTGCGCTCTACTTTAAAAAGCGTACGTGGCGGAATTGGTAGACGCGCTGGCTTGAGGGGTCAGTGACCATTAGGTCGTGGAAGTTCGAATCTTCTCGTACGCACTTTTACCGATATCAAATTTATTTATAGATTTTCGAAGTATCTTCCCTGGAACCCAAAATGTCGTGTGCTTTAGATAGCTGCTTCACCTACATAATTCGCATTGTTTGCTTGAAAGTTCTAATATCCAAAGAACATCAAATCTGCCACCATTAATTTAAGTTATTTATAACGATTATTGTTTGAAACAATATTTGAAAGCAGATCGCTTATCTACCCACTAAAAATTGGCCAAACGAGTTATTATTTTGTCTTATTTAGTCCTTTTTGAATAGGTTAAAAAAAGCTGAAAAATAGCTTATATGTGGTAAAAAATGTTATTTTTGTTTAAACAATTGCTATAAAGAATGAACAATGTAAAGAATTATTTCAGCATTAAGGATCTAGAAAATCTTTCTGGCATAAAGGCACATACCATACGTATTTGGGAAAAACGCTATAATCTGCTGGCGCCAGATCGAACTGATTCTAACATACGTTTATATGATTTAAAGAACCTTCAAAAGCTTTTAAACATCACTTTGTTGTATAACAATGGTTACAAAATTTCTAAAATAGCGAATATTGAAGAAGATAAGATTCCCATTGTTGTTAGAGAAATTGTCTCAGAAAATAGTG
This sequence comes from Spongiivirga sp. MCCC 1A20706, assembly GCF_046524175.1. Taxonomy (NCBI): domain Bacteria; kingdom Pseudomonadati; phylum Bacteroidota; class Flavobacteriia; order Flavobacteriales; family Flavobacteriaceae; genus Spongiivirga; species Spongiivirga sp. MCCC 1A20706. The sequence goes on along the minus strand of NZ_JBEFZF010000001.1, from coordinate 26,873 downwards.
TTAAGAGTCACTCCATTAATGCATTTAAACTTGCAATGATCAATTTTGATCAGACCATGTTTTTTAATACGTACAACAGCCTGTTGACTAATAAGTCATTTAGAGAAATTTTTCATGAAGTATTTATTCCTCTTTTAAATGAGCTAGGATTGTTATGGCAAACCGATACAATTAGTCCTTCCCATGAGCACTTCATCACCAGTTTGGTTAAACAAAAAATATTAATCAATACTGAAAAGATTCAGCATCTAGAACCCACTAAGAAGGATCGCATTTTCGTGCTTTATCTACCAGAAAATGAGATTCATGAAATTGGATTGTTATACTTAAATTACGAAGTCATTCTCCATGGTTACAAAGCCATTTTCCTAGGGCAGACTGTACCTATCGATAGCCTTCAAGATCTCCTTAACTACTACGGAGATTTGACATTTATATCTTATTTTACCATTGAACCTAATCAGTCGAAAATTGATGATTATTTAAAAGAATTTTCTGAAAAAATTGGTAGTCAAGGTAACAACGAATTGTGGATTTTAGGACAACAAACCCGTCGCCTCAAAAACTTTAGCCTGCCAAATAAAGTGAAGATTTTTGATTCTATTGACAGTTTAATCAGTATCTTATAAAAATATCTTTTAATTTAATGAGTAAAACCATTTGTATTATCGGGTCCGGCTTCTCATCGCTATCCGCTGCTTGCTATCTTGCCAAACAAGGACATCAAGTACAAGTATTTGAAAAAAATGATACAGCGGGTGGGCGCGCGCGCCAACTCATTAAAGATGGTTTCACTTTTGATATCGGACCTAGCTGGTATTGGATGCCTGATATATTCGACAAATTTTTTGGCGATTTTGATAAAAAAACTAGCGATTATTATGAGCTGGATAAGTTGAGCCCGGCTTACAAAATTTTCTTTGCTGATGATGTCATCACTATTGGCGATTGCATGGAAAAAATATGTGAGGAATTTGAACGCATTGAAAAAGGAAGTTCTAAACATTTACAAAAGTTCATAAACCAAGCTCAACGAAACTATGATATTGCCATTAATAAAGTGGTGCTTCGACCAGGACTCTCTCCTTTTGAGTTAGTGACTAAGGAAACTGTTACCAGAGTTGATCAATTTTTTAAAACGATCAGCGGTCAAGTACGAAAGCAATTCAAAAACCCGAAACTTGTAAGCACTTTAGAATTTCCTGTACTCTTTCTAGGGGCAAAACCCAGTAAGACGCCCTCATTCTACAACTTCATGAATTTTGCTGATTTTGGGCTGGGTACTTGGCACCCTAAGGGTGGGATGTTTGAAATTATCAAGGCGATGACTTCTCTTGCTGAAGAGTTGGGTGTAACCATTAATACCGGGAGTCCTGTTGAAAAAATAGTCGTTGAAAATGGTAAATCCACAGGGATTACTGTAAACGGACGTTTTCACCAATTTGATATCGTATTAAGTGGTGCTGATTATCATCATTCAGAAACGCTCGTAGATAAACAATACCGGCAATACTCAGAAGAATATTGGAGTAAAAAGACATTTGCTCCTTCTTCATTATTGTTCTATGTAGGGTTTGATAAAAAGATTGAAGGTGTTGAACATCACAATCTATTTTTTGATACTGATTTTGAACGTCATGCGTTCGACATTTATGATGAACCTAATTGGCCTGATGATCCGCTTTTTTACGTGAATTTCCCATCAGTGACCGATTCGTCTATGGCTCCCGACGGTTGTGATGGAGGCTTTTTCCTGATTCCAATAGCTCCAGGGCTAGAAGATACCCAACAATTGCGTGATCAATATTTTGACATCATTATTGATCGCTTAGAAAAGTTAACCGAACAAGAAGTCAGACCACATATACTCTTTAAAGAATCGTTTTGCGTAAACGATTTTATCGAGCAGTACAACTCTTATAAAGGCAATGCCTACGGTATGGCGAACACCTTAACGCAAACTGCTTTTTTAAGACCAGGTCTTAAAAGTAAAAAAGTAAAAAACCTATTTTTTACCGGACAATTAACTGTCCCCGGGCCTGGGGTACCTCCTGCATTAATATCAGGGAAATTGGTAGCAGACCTAATTAATAAACAACCTTAAACCACAACATTATGAAAGCACTTTTTGATACCGTGTCCTACCAATGTAGCAAGCTTGTAACTACATCGTATAGTACGTCGTTTTCAACAGCTACGAAAATGCTTGCTCCTTCAATACGCCAAGATATTTTTAATATTTACGGCTTTGTTCGCTTTGCAGATGAAATAGTTGATACCTTTCATGATTACGATAAAAGAAAGTTGTTCGAAAACTTTGAGGCAGATCTGGAAAATGCGTTGGAGGATAAAATTAGCCTTAATCCTATTTTAAATTCGTTTCAATATACTTTTCATAAATACGATATTGACAAAGATTTGATAAAGGCTTTTATGAAAAGTATGCGCCTTGATCTTGACAAACAAGTATATCTTACTCAGGAAGAGTATAGAGAATATATTTATGGCTCAGCGGATGTGGTTGGTCTAATGTGTTTAAAGGTTTTTGTAGGTGGTAATCAGGATAAATACGACGAGTTAAAGGAGAGCGCAATGAGTTTAGGCTCTGCTTTTCAAAAAGTGAATTTCCTGCGTGATTTAAAAGCGGATTTTGAAGATTTAAGTCGCACTTATTTTCCCGGAACCAACCTTGAACGTCTAGATGAAGCTTCAAAAGCCAAAATTATACAAGAAATTGAAGAAGATTTCGCAAAGGGTTTAAGCGGAATTAACAGGCTACCTGTTGAAGCAAAATTTGGAGTATATACGGCCTATCGTTATTACAAAAAGTTATTGACGAAGCTGAAAAAGACACCAAGTATGGAAATAAAAAACAAACGCATCCGAGTTGCAGATTATCAAAAAGTGCACTTACTTGCGCGTTCATATGTTAAATGTCGTCTAAATCTAGTATAACAGTATTATGACAAATATTGCTATTGGTCTTTTAATATTCTTAATGACCTTTTGTATCATGGAGTTTATGGCCTGGTTTACTCATAAATATGTAATGCATGGTTTTTTATGGAGTTTGCACAAGGATCATCATCATAAAGACCATGACTCATGGTTTGAACGTAATGATGCATTTTTCATTTTCTATGCAGTTATTAGTATGAGTTTTATCATGATTGCCAATAATACGTCATTTTGGTACGGTTGGGGAATTGGATTTGGGATTTTGGCCTATGGTATTGCATATTTTGTCGTACATGACATCTTCATACACCAACGCTTTAAAATGTTCCGTACAACCAATAATTGGTACGCAAGAGGAGTTCGTCGTGCCCATAAAATTCACCATAAGCACCTAGGAAAAGAAGATGGTGAGTGTTTTGGAATGCTATTCGTTCCTTTTAAATACTTTAAAAAATAATAATATACAATGGCAAAGGCTCTTGTAATAGGATCTGGTATAGCAGGTCTAGCCACCGCCATTAGACTTCAGCAAAAGGGATATAAAACTTTAGTTTTAGAAAAAAACTCCTATCCAGGCGGAAAATTACATGCCATAAATAAAGATGGTTTTCGATTCGATCTAGGCCCTTCCCTATTTACGATGCCGCATTTTGTAGACGAATTATTTAGGATAAACAATATTGAACCTTCTGAGCATTTTAACTACAAAAAAAAAGAAGTCATTTGCAATTACTTTTGGGACGATGGTACTAAATTTTCAGCGAAGTCATCTACTAAAAAGTTTACGAAAGATGCTGCTGTTGTTTTTAACACCGATATAAAAACATTAACTAAATACCTTAAAAATGCTAAACTGAAATACGATCTAACCGCTAGCTTATTTCTAGAAAAATCACTTCATAAACTAAAAACTTATCTATCAAAAAACACTGTAAGTGCGATTGCACAATTATATAAATTACATATAAACAGTAGCTTGGATGAAGTTAATAAATCGTATTTTAAAAACGAAAAGTTGCAACAGCTTTTCAATCGCTTTGCCACGTATAATGGCTCATCCCCTTATAAAACACCTGGTATTATGTCGATGATACCACATTTAGAAATGCATTACGGTACTTTTTATCCGCTAAATGGAATGCATCAAATATCCCAAAGTCTATACAAATTAGCTCTGCAAATAGGTGTTGAAATCAAGTTGTCGCAGGAAGTAACAAAAATCAATATTGAACAAAACAAAACGACTGGAGTATCCACTAATGAGCATACTTTTGAGGCTGATTTGGTGGTTTCTAATGTTGATGTTTTTCCGACGTATAGAGCGCTGATGAGCGAACAAATACAACCCGAAAAAATACTTAGGCAGGAACGCTCTAGTTCAGCCTTGATTTTTTATTGGGGAATTGATAGAGAATATCCGGAGCTGGACCTTCATAATATCTTATTTAGTAATGATTATGAAGATGAGTTTAATACGATTTTTAAGCAAAGAAGTCTAAATAATGATCCCACCGTTTACATTAATATAACAAGCAAAGAAGATAAAAATGATGCTCCTATTGGATGTGAAAACTGGTTTATAATGATTAACGCACCAGGACGGTACAATCAAAACTGGCCAGCATTGATACAACATGCTAAAAAGTGTATCATTAGCAAAATTAATAAAGCACTCAATACGAGCATTGAAAAACACATTGTTACTGAGCATATTCTTGATCCTAGAGGTATTGAAAAAGAAACATCAAGTTACCGTGGCGCACTATACGGAGCGGCCAGTAATAACAAGTTTGCAGCCTTTTTAAGACACCCAAATTTCTCGAGCAAGATTAAAAATTTATATTTCTGTGGTGGCTCAGTGCATCCAGGTGGTGGTATTCCGCTTTGTCTGCTATCAGCAAAAATTGTAAGTGATTTGGTACCAAAACCCGCAGTATGACGTTAACGAAAAACAATCTCGCTTGTTTTATAATTATCCTTTTTCATGTTACTGCGGTTATTGGGGTGTCTATTGGTTTTCAAGATTGGTTTATTGCGAAAACACCATTGAATCTACTCGTAGTAACAGTCCTCTTTTTTATTCTTTTTCCTATTGCAAGTAAACGAAACATCATACTATTCCTTATGTTTTTCGGGCTAAGCATATTTGCTGAATGGCTGGGTGTTACATATGGACTTATCTTTGGTGAATACAGTTACGGTGCTAATTTTGGACCTAAAGTATCAGGAGTTCCTCTATTTATTGGTGCTAAATGGGCCATACTTACATTTGTTTCTAGCAGAATTTCGCATCGGTTCTTAAAAAGCAAATGGCTTATTAGTTTGTCTGGGGCATCTTTTATGCTATTATTAGACTTTTTCATGGAAAAGTCAGCTCCTGTTTTTGATTTTTGGGAGTTTAAAGGTGGTATCGCACCATTACAAAATTACGTAGGATGGTTCGGATTGGCATTTCTGTTTCAATATATATTGAATATAAAAAAGAATGAAGGCAACCTCGCGATTAGCTATACTATATACTTCGCTCAGTTACTATTTTTTCTTTACTTCTTTTTTTATAATAGTTAATTAGTTTTCTAATTCAACCCAAATACCAAAGGTGTTTAAAAGATGAAACAAGAAAAAGTTCCTTTTACACCGATCTAGTTCATGCATTTTTCCTATCATTTAGCTGATTTTTAAATAGATAAACCAAGTCGTTAGAGCATTTAATTTTTACAAACACTTACCTATTATTGGTATTTACAACATGGAAAGTTACCCTCTCCTTTCGTATATAGTAATCCGTCATTATCCTTAAAAAAGATAGAAAGGGCATAATTTGTATGAAATTTAATATCTTATGTAAATGAGAATAAAAAAGCTTGTTGGCCGAGTTGTCTTAACAATTGTAATTATCATATCGACTATCTTTTTATGTTGCTATGCACCTGACAAAACCGTTGGCGATTTAAAGGAGATTTACACCTATCAAGATTCTCATTTTATTAATGTTGATGGGCTAAATGTACATTATAGAAAAACAGGTAGCGGCCCTGTTTTATTATTACTTCACGGCACTGGCTCTTCATTACATACTTGGGAGGAATGGACCAATTTACTAAAGAATGATTTCACCATTATTAGCTTAGATCTTCCCGCTTACGGTCTCACAGGCCCAAACACAAATGCCGATTATTCCATTAAAGGTTATGTTTCTTTTTTAAATGATTTTATAAATGAATTACAGCTTGATTCATTTTATCTGGCCGGCAACTCACTGGGAGGATGTATTGCATGGAATTATACCTATAAATTTCCTGAAGAGGTCAAAAAATTAGTACTGCTAAATGCAACAGGATATCCTAGCTATAAGGAATCATCGATGGTATTTAAGTTAGCACGAAATGATTACGCTAATAAAATAATGTTACGCTTTACCCCTAAGTTTTTAGTCCGAAAAAGTCTTAAAGAGGTTTTTTTTAATAAGAATCTTGTTACTGATAAAATGGTGAACCGCTATTACGATTTACAGTTACGGGAAGGCAACCGTCAAGCGTTTATAGATCGTGCTAAAACTAAATACGATGTAGACCCAAAAGCCATTCAACTTATTAAACAACCGACGCTGATTTTATGGGGTAAGGACGATGCATGGGTACCGTTAGTCCACGCAAAACGATTTAAAAAAGATCTTAAAAAGGCTGAACTTATAATTTACCCCAAAACCGGCCATGTTCCAATGGAAGAGCAACCCCAAAAAAGCGCCAAGGATACAAAGAACTTCTTACTCACCGATTAATTCGTCTAACGTTTTTCGCACTAGTTCGCTATTCCAATTGGCGGCTCCTGTTTCATCTACAACAATCTTTCCTTCTCTATCTATGATAAAAGTTGCAGGAATACTTCTTGAATAAATCTCTTTAGATGGCATTGACTGCATTTGGTATACTGGTAAATCAAAATCTTTCTTTTCCAGAAAAGGAATAGTTTTCTTAGCAGCTTCATTGGTAACAATGTAAAACGAAACGCGATCTCCGTAGTCTTTATAAAGTTCATTAATAGAGGGCATTTCCGCTACACATGGCGGGCACCAAGTTGCCCAAAAATTCAAAAATATAACCTCACCTTTGGCACTTTTAAAATTCGTTTTGGCCCCATCAATACTAACCAATTTCATATTGTAATTTTTTAACTCCGTACGGTTATCAACCTCAACAAGACTGGGCGATAGCCTCCCCAAAATCTTATGAACAGCTAACTTTATGGGAAAACTAGTTTGCGGAATTATCAATATGATGATTAGTACAAGTAATCCAATTTCACCAAAAGAAGGTTTTCTGAATTTCATTCGTTCTTTTTTATTTTTTTGCTGTTGCAAAACTTACAATCCAAGAGGGCATTAGCATTCGTCATGGAATACATAGCAATTATTATGACGCATTTATGTAAAAAAATAAGGTGTTGTTTCTAGGTCGAAACAACACCTTAAACTTAACAATTAATAACCTTATAATTGATTTTGCCTTAAACTTAGCCCGTAAAAAGTCCCTTATATCAAAATCAAAGGTTGTAACGTAACATCGTATTAGGTTAATGTTGCGTTATATATGTTGAACGAGAAAAATAAGGTGCTATTGTATAAAAAGAAATAACATCCTGTTAAAAAATATCGTCAAACCAATTCTCTTAAAAATCGAATTTCTTTTCTATCAAATTTGATGAATTCTTGTTCCTTCAATTCGTTCATCAATGTATTCAGTGTGGGCCGAGAAGTGCCTATTAAACAGGCAATATCGCGCTGAGTATACGGATGCTTTATTACCTTATTTCCTGTTTTTTCGCAATCATATCCATATTCTTCGCATAATTCACCTAAAAACTCAACTAAACGGGTACGAGTATCTTTATATAACAATAGTTGAAGTCTGCGCTCTAATTTCCTAATACGTAATCCTAAAAACTTATAAATTTTGAGGCTAAAGGTTTGATTGTCTCGCATTAGTTCATGCATAGTACTCACCGGAACAGGACAAACAGATGTTTTACTATCAATAGACTGAGCAAACTCATTTCGGGTTTCAACTCCTAAAATAGCTTTTTCACCAAAAATTTCACCTCGGGTTAAAATCGCTTTTACAACTTCTTCACCATCTTCGGTGTAATATCCTATTTTGACCTTTCCTTTATCAATTAAAAAAACCTTGTTGGCATTATCTTCTTCAAAATAGATATAATCCTTCTTTTTATAAAAGTGAAAATGATCTATATTGCTGGTTTTAAATCGCTTGAACTTATGCGGACATAAAACATTAAACAGATTTGTACCATCAAAATACCAAAGAGTATTCATAATTTTTTGGTGATTCTTTAATTGGTTATCTGACTGGTCGTAGAAATATCTCTTTCCTTACACTATTATTTAAAAATAATATAGGATTGTTTCGCAATCTCTAATTCTTCGTTAGTAGGAATCACCAAAATCTCGACTTTAGACGTCAGTTTCTTAATAGATCTGGTATGTTCTGATCTTGTTTTATTTAACTGCTCGTCAATCTGAATACCCATAAAATCCATACTTTCACAAACTAAAGACCTCATCTTTGCACTATTTTCTCCTATACCTGCGGTGAATACAATAGCATCAAGTCCATTTAACGCGGCTGCGTAGGCTCCAATATATTTTTTTATTCGATAGGCACTCATTAATAAAGCCAACTTACACACATCATTACCAGCATTTGCTTGTTGCTGAATTTCCCGAAGATCACTGTAACCTGTAAGGCCTAACATACCACTCTGCTTTTGCAATAGGGTATTTACTTCATTGACACTCATTCCTAGGGTAGTTTGCAAATATAAAAGTACTGACTGATCAATGTCTCCACTTCGCGTCCCCATAATCAATCCGTTCATGGGTCCAAAACCAAGGGAGTGATCAATGCTTTTACCATTCTTAACAGCAGTCATACTACACCCATTTCCTAGGTGTATGGTAATAATATTTTCAGACTTGTGTTTTCCTAAAAAGGCAATTGCTTTTTCAGAAACATATTTATGACTAGTACCATGAAAACCGTATAAACGAATATTATTCTCATCTAAAAACCGATTAGGTATAGCATATTTATATGCAATTTCAGGAATTGTTTGATGAAATGCCGTATCAAAGACTGCCACTTGTTTTGCATTTGGAAATAATTCTTCAGCAACCTCTATACCCGTTAAATTGGCAGGATTGTGAAGTGGTGCAAGTGCACTTAAATCTTTAATCGCTTTCTTAACCTCAGCATTTATCAACGTAGTTTTAGAAAATTTGATACCACCATGAACTACCCTATGCCCTATGAGTTTGATATCATCTTTGTTGGAAACGGTGGTTAATTCGTCTTCTAGTAACAGTGTGATAATCTGAGAGAGTCCCTCTTCATGATTCTTAATTTCCCCTTCTATTCGTTTTTCCTCATTACCGACTTTCAGTGATAAGGTACTATTGCTAAGGCCTATTCTATCAACCATTCCTTTACACAACAATTGCTCGGAAGGCATATCGATTAGTTGGTACTTTATTGAAGAACTACCGGAATTAATAACTAATACATACATATTTTGAAGGGTTAAACTTCTTGCGCTTGAATGGCTGTAATGATTACTGTATTAAATACGTCATCGACTGTACACCCCCTACTTAAATCATTAACGGGTTTATTCAAGCCTTGTAGCATCGGGCCTATAGCCAATGCTCCGGTTTCTCTTTGCACCGCTTTATAGGTATTATTACCGGTATTTAAATCTGGAAAAATAAGCACACTAGCTTGTCCAGCCACCTTACTATCCGGCAATTTTTTAGCCCCTACACTTTTATCAACAGCGGCATCATATTGAATTGGTCCCTCGATCTTAAGATCCGGTCGTTTTGACTTTACTAATTGTGTGGCCGCTCTAACAATGTCAACATCCTCACCCTTTCCAGAAGCGCCAGAAGAATATGACAACATTGCTATCTTAGGCTCAATACCAAAATTAATACTGGACTCCGCCGATGAAATAGCAATTTCCGCCAGCTGTTCAGCATTCGGGTTCGGGTTAATAGCGCAATCACCAAACACCGAAACGCGATCTTCTAAACACATGAAAAATACCGAAGAAACTACAGATACACCTGGTTTTGTTTTCACAAATTGCAAAGCAGGTCTAATCGTATGCTGTGTTGTATGCACGGCTCCAGATACCATTCCATCAGCATGTCCCTTATAAACCATCATGGTGCCGAAATAAGAAACATCTGTCATAAAATCTTTCGCCATATCCATATTTACTTGCTTATGTTTACGCAACTCGTAAAAGGTATTTACATAGTCATCGAAATTAGGTGAACCACTAGTGGTTATAATAGGTATTTTATCAAAAGGAAAATCGATTTGAAGTGAAGATACCTTACTTCTTATTTTTTTGGCATCACCAATTAATGTGATATCGACAATATTAGTGTTTACCAATTTCGCAGCGGCTTCAATAATACGTTCATCTTCTCCTTCTGGTAATACAATATGCTTTTTTGTTTTTTTAGCTCGATGCTGCAAATTATAGAGGAACATTTGTGGTGATATTCCGCTTGTTTTGAAATCTACTAGCGCTTTTGAAAGAGACCTTATATTAACGCTCTCATCAAAAACGGTTAATGAGGTTTCTATTTTCTGAGTACTTTCCGCGTAAATTCTACTTTTTATATTACCGATGGCGTTAGTGATGTTAAAGGTTCCTCCTTCTACCGAAACGATAGGAACATTAGCGGAAGCACCTTCTATTAACTTCAAAACAGAATCTTCTGGGAGCAATCCGCCGGTAAGAATAATCCCGGAAATTTCCGGATAATTACTACTACCATGTGCTTGTAAAGCCCCAAGGATAATATCGGCGCGGTCACCAGGAGTAATCACCAAACTCTTATCCTTTAATTTGGTTAAGTAATTGGGAAGATTCATCGCTCCAACTCCAAAATTACCTGTTTGATTGTTAAGATATTCCTTACCAAACAATACCTTACCATTTAAGTGTTGAACAATTTCCTTAATGGTAGGATTACCAAGGGTATCTATTGCGGGAATTACAAAAATCGCCACTTCCTCCGGTAGACAATCCTTTAATTTTTCTTTAGTAGTATATAGTTGATCACCAGGGATCTTGTTTGCAAAAACTGCAATAACATCAACGTCTTTTTCTTTGAAAGTATCATAAGCCATCTGCAAACTTCCCGATAGCTCTCTTTTCGTATTCCCAGCTCCACTGGCTACTATAATGGTTGGAATTCCTAAATTTCTTGCGATTATTGCATTTAAGTCAAACTCCATGATATTTCCCTCATCAGAAAAATCAGATCCTTCAACTAACACAAAATCATAGACTTCTTCTAACTGTTTGAATTTATGCAAAATGGTATTTTGCACTTCACTATCATGACCTTGGTTGTATTCATTGCGAATTTGACTCCGGGTAAATCCATAAGCGGTTTCCGGATCTTGATCCAGCTTGAAATAGTCGATAATCGTATTTATGTGATTATCTATTTCTCCTTTTTCAAAATCGTCCACTATAGGCCTAAAATACCCAACTCTGGGCATTGTCCCTAACAACATTCGCATTAAACCTAAAACAACTAATGATTTACCACTATGCGGTTCGATAGTGGCTACGTACACTGCTTTACTCATAGAAATAATTATGCAATAAATTTACGCATAATTGGGTGCAACAAGTTGATAGTTGTCATGAAATAAAAGGAAAATATTTTTAAAAAATAGGCAAACTAAACGGATAATAAGGCGACTCACCATTACTCGCCTTGATTGCATTAATTATTGGCATTACAAAGCCAAGTATCGCAATACCTATTAATGTAATAATTCCTAGTCCAAATAAGAAGATTAGTGGAATACTAATAATGCAGTAAATAAAAAGACTAATTTGAAAGTTTATAATCGATTTACCATGCTCATCCATATTCATTACACGGTCTTTATTACTAAGCCATAATACAAGAGGCACAATGAAGCCTCCGAAGCCGGTAATATAATCTAGTAATTGACTCAAATGGGTAATTACTAATAGTTGATTATCAGTTCTTGTTGGAATGACAACAGGTGTGTAAGAAGTTTCCATAATAATTCTTTTGATTGATTAATGCAGCTATATGACGCAAACTCTTCTAGTTTGTTACATCCTAATAATTTAATTAATGAATAATGGTAAAAATAATGGGGTAGTATGAAGGAGCTCCTTTACTGGCATTAATGGAACTTACAATCGGGAAAACCGCCAGATACAAGACTAAAAAAGGGAGCAGTAAAAACCCAATACAGAAAAAAGAAAGTGCAATTACTATAATTGTTAAAATAAGACCGCCAATATGAAAGTTAATCGCAGCTTTTCCATGTTCATCCATACCTTTAACATGATCTTTTTGTGCTACCCAAAATATTAATGGTCCCAGAATTCCGAAAAAAAGCCCAGTTAAGTGCATAATGACAATAAGGTTATTATCTTCTCTCATAATTTATCTGATAGTAAATATAATCTTTAGTTCTATTTTTGTAGCGAATTCTAGAATTATGATCCTTGAAGATACTATAGTAGCATTAGCCACCCCCTCTGGTGCGGGAGCCATATCCATAATACGCCTTTCGGGACCAAAGGCTATAGAAATTGCCTCTTCTTCTTTTCAGTCAATTCACGATCATAAAAAACTTATTGATCAAAAAAGCCATACCATACACTTAGGACATATTGTAGAAAATGACCGAATTTTGGATCAGGTGCTAGCTTCAATTTTTAGAAACCCGAATAGCTATACGGGTGAGCATGTTATAGAAATTTCATGTCACGGATCGCCTTACATACAGCAAGAAATTATCCAACTTTTTTTAAGAAACGGCTGCCGAATGGCTGATGCAGGTGAATTTACATTGCGTGCCTTTTTAAACGGAAAATTGGATTTAAGTCAGGCGGAGGCGGTTGCCGATTTAATTGCAAGTGATAACGAAGCATCACATCAAATTGCTATGCAACAAATGCGTGGTGGTTTTAGTAATGAAATTAAAAACTTAAGAGATGAACTTCTCAATTTTGCTTCATTAATAGAATTAGAACTGGACTTTGCCGAAGAAGATGTAGAGTTTGCTGACCGTACACAGTTTGAAGCACTACTTAATAGGATAGAAACTGTTTTGAAACGATTGATCGATTCTTTTGCAGTTGGTAATGTTATTAAGAATGGTATCCCTGTTGCTATTGTAGGAGAACCCAACGTTGGTAAATCCACCCTGTTAAATGCATTGCTAAATGAGGAGCGAGCAATTGTAAGTGATATCGCTGGTACAACCCGCGATACCATTGAAGATGAGATTTCAATAGGTGGCATTGGTTTTCGATTTATTGATACGGCAGGAATTCGGGATACCAAAGATGTTGTTGAGACCATTGGTATACAAAAGACTTTTGAAAAAATAGCGCAAGCTCAGGTTGTTATTTTCTTAGTGGACAGCTCAAAGTTGCATATTGAAGATTTAGAAAACCTTAAAAACGAGGTGGCACAGATCAAAAATAAATATCCTCAAAAACCTTTCGTAATTGTAGCCAATAAAATTGATGCTGCTGCTGCTAACCTCATCAATGCTTTGAAATCTAGTTTAACTAGTATTGAAGGCACCGAATTAAAGCTAATCTCGGCAAAAACAAAAGAAGGGGTTGATGATCTAAAAAATCAATTACTCGATTTTGTAAATACTGGTACCTTAAGAAACAATGAGACTATTGTGACCAATACCAGACATTACGATTCCCTCTTAAAAGCGCTAGAGGAAATAAAGAAAGTTCAGGAAGGTATGCAAATGGGTATTTCTGGTGATCTTTTAGCAATCGACATTCGTCAGGCACTATATCATTTTGGCATGATTACCGGGGAGATCTCTTCTGATGATTTATTGGGTAATATCTTTGCTAATTTTTGTATCGGGAAGTAGAAATCCTTACAAAATAAAAAAGATGTGGTCATCTATGCTTTTTAAGAATCCAACAATTACGTTGACGTTTTTCCATTTTTGGCAACATCACCTCATTTTTTTCATGTAGTTGTTCCATTCTAGATAAAATTTTGTTTAGTAGTTTCAGTACATCATTAATATACAAACCCTTATTGAGCATTACACACTCGGCATTTAAAGATGCCACCGCATCAGTAATCTCAGCTCTCGATGGTAGCCCTTTTTTTGCGAAATTTTCCAATACCTGAGTGGCCCAAACAACCGGAATGTGGGCAGCACCGCATATCGCCAATATTTCTTCCTGAACTTGGCCAATAGTATCCCAACCCGTTTCTACCGCAAGGTCACCCCTGGCAATCATTACTCCAATATGTTTTACTTTCATTGCCGTAAGCAGAATTTCCGATAGGTTATCCATACCCAATCGCGTTTCAATTTTGAGAATGATATTTAGTTTATTGAGCGCATTTAATTCTTCTAATGCTTTCAGTAATTCTTCTACATCTTCTTTTCTATTTACAAAAGAAAAGTTCACCACGTCGGCATACCTTGCAATGAATTCCATATCTGCCTTATCTTTTGCGGTTAGTCCGCTAATTCCTAAATCTGTTGAAGGAAAATTCATTCCTTTTTCAGCCTTTAGTTTAGATCCTCTTTCTTTAGCTCTTGTAATACGCACAGTAAAATAATCAGTAAACACTCGCTCTATATACCCCTCGATTTTACCATCATCAAAGATAATGGGATCTCCCTCTTTTACTTTCTGAAAAACTTCAATAAGTTGGCACGATATTGTAGCTCCTTTCACAACATTTCCCTCTTCGTCAAACTCCGCAGGATTGCCTGGTAAACTATCTTTTGTAATAGTAAGTATATCATCAACTCGAAGTAGAATAGATCGTTCTATTTTGGGAAGTTCTTCTATAAGGATATTTTCCATTTTTCGATTTTGACATCGCAAAATCGTACCCGTTCCTATATAAGACGTTTCATAACAATGTGCCAGAACTTCTTCATGATTAATGTGAATTACTTTTAGAGTTCGTTGCTTATCTCTTGTATCTGTTAAAACAAATGTATCTCCAACCCTGATTTTCTTGAGTTGAAATAAGTCGATGGGTATAGTATTTAACTCAGAATCTTCGTTGATTTTGGGAACTAGAATCAATAAAGCCGGGCTAACAATTTTTCCGCTTTCATCTCTTTCAGGTTTAAATTTTCGGATTTTTGGTCCAAGGGTGATTTCACCAGTTCGGATTTTTGGTCCCGCGAGATCCATGGCGATCTTTACGTTCTTACCTAGAGCTTTGGAAGCTTTCTTCACATGTGAAATGATTTTTTTCCACACCTCAGCATCATCATGTGCACAATTGATTCGTGCACAGTTCATTCCGTTACGAATCATTTCGTAAACCATTTGATAGTCTGTAGCAGCTTGGGTTGGCTGAGTCACCATAATTCTAACCCTTCTGCCTTTAGAGCGATAACCAAAGAGTTCTTTTGTATGTTTATTTAATAGTCTTTTACTATTTTTTATTGAAAGCCCTGCTTTTGCATTTATAGTGGGCCGTTCTCCTAATAGGCTATATAAGATAAATCTTGTTTTGAATAAACTTGACATCAGATGGCTTTCTGCTTTTGCCAATCTGGTTAGTCCTAAATATTTTAATTTCTTTTGAGTAGTCCTTAAATCAAATCTTCTAAAAGTGTTGTATTGGATTAGGTTTCGAGCACTTTTATAGTAATCTTGATGCACATCTAATAACGTCGTTTCAGCTCTGGCTTCCTCCAATTTTATTGCTTCTAGAATGGTCTCAATTTTTGAGATCAACTCGTTTACTTTCTCCTCCTTTATTTTCACTCGGCAAGTCTATATTTAAAGTCTTGCGAATATATTTCATTAGCGATCAACATAGCATGACTTTAATCATACTTGAGGTTGTAAAAAATCACATTCAGAATGTGCAGACCTAAATGTTTGTCAGCTGGCTTATTTATGCAAAACTACCTCGAAAGGGTAGCTGAGTAAGCTATTTTCATTTTTAAGTTTAGCTCATTAAAAATTATATTATGAAATTAATGAATATCACGGCTGCCGTCCTTTTTATGACCGCAATACTAGGCTGCAGTGGTTCATCATCAAAACAAAACGTAAAAATGGAAAAACAACTTATTCAGGAAAAAAACTATCCTACAACAAATAATTATCCAGAAGCTGATATTGCTGACAAAGTCATGGAAGAAGATTTTGTTAATGCGTATAACAACGCTGACAAAAAAGAACTCACGGCACAAAATGCAATCATAACCAGTAGAGATTGGGTTGTTTATAATGATAATGTAGGTCGTCCTTTGAAAAGAAATCGCATCGCTGTAGTTACTGCGCAGGTAGAAGATCGTTGCTTTTTACAACACCTGTTCTTTCAACAAGATGCTGACGGTAGTGGTTATGGAAAAACCTATGTTAGTGATCTTTATGGTTGGAAAGAATTTGACTGTTCCTTGAAAAAGTAATACGTATTAAATAAGACGTTATCAATGCTAAAAGCTGGGAGATCCCCAGCTTTTTTTTTGGCCAATTCTGTTTCTTTTACTGAAGTCTTGTAAAACCGGATGCTTGTTTTCCTAGCGTTACATAGAAACGATCATATTGATCAATAATCCAAGATTGATTTCTATAAATCAAAGAGATGAATTTTGGTATATTATCGCCACTACGATGCTTTGCTTTTTTTGACAGCAATAAATCAAACATAATACAATCTCCTTCTTTTGGTTGGTAATCAAAGTCAAAGCAACTTCCCTTATTAAGTTGATCTCTAAAAAACGAATCGGTCAAAGTGGCTGAGAATGCCTTAGTCGGTTCTATTAACATACCATCCATACCGTTCCACTCTTCTTTTATAAATCTGAAAAGTGTCCATTTTACCCTCATCCTACTATTCATGTTCTCATGATTAGAAAGGCTTTTACTCCTTAAATCGCCACAGGTACACAATATAATGGATATGCTGCTTGACAAGCACATAGCTTTACTATTTGATTTTATTACAGCTTACTCGCTGACGTTGATCTGCCCCACCCCATTTTTGAGGGGCGGTCCAACCACCACTACCATTTTTAAAACTTCTAAACGAATAGGTTTGCCATCCGCATTTACCTTCACTAGTGGTATAGGTAAAACTCGCTTTCATTTCTTTGTATGCCTCCTTAAAAGGTGGCTCGAACAACTGCCATTTTGTTTGAATATAGGTCTTTTGGAATTGCTCTTGAAAACCTTGTTTTTTCATTTCAGTAAGTAATGTTGCTTCTAATGAAGCATTTTTGATCGTCGCAGTTGGTAGTGCATTAGACTCTAATAAGGCTTCCATTTTCAAATTTTCAACTGTATTATAGTATGCAGGACCATCGCCAGCAGCCAAATCCATTTTAAAATTACCCTTATAAATCATAGGGCCAGTTACCTGACCGGAGGATGAAATTTCTACTGAATAGGTTTTTAGTCGTTCCGACTCTAAACTTAGTCCTCTTGCCATCAAAATTGGG
This sequence comes from Spongiivirga sp. MCCC 1A20706, assembly GCF_046524175.1. NCBI lineage: Bacteria > Pseudomonadati > Bacteroidota > Flavobacteriia > Flavobacteriales > Flavobacteriaceae > Spongiivirga > Spongiivirga sp. MCCC 1A20706. The sequence goes on along the minus strand of NZ_JBEFZF010000001.1, from coordinate 9,351 downwards.
GTGATATTTTTACAAGCCATCTCAGTTTCAATACTAGATTCTTTATTTGGGATTAGGACAAACTGAACTATAGTCTGTTCTTTACTAGTGTTGTCGGAAATGGAGACTTCATAGTTCGAGTAACTGGATACCTCCCATGCCTCAAATTTTCTATTCAAGAAATCACCATTGCTATTTTTCACTTTTAACCCCATGGTTCCGCCCTTACCGTTACCTTTCCAGCTATCTATAGCGTTCTTGATGGACGCAGAAAGATATACAGTTGCATATACTGCGTCTCCCGCTTTAAAAGTCGGGTTAATTTCTAAACTACCTTCTCCTCCCGGTCTAAATGGTTTTTTGGTAAATACCACCTGATTGATATATTCTTTGTGGGTAGGTGAACTATATATATTGGAAAGTGCGGCATCTGCCTTACCTAGTTGTTTTTGAGTAAATGCTATAACACGATCCATACTTGCATTGCTACCAGCCAGACTTTTTAATGCTTCAGCAAGTTGATTGGTCTCTTTAGCTTTTTTAGCCAACTGGTCGGAAGAAGCATTGTTTTGTTGGTCTAACAAGTCCATTAAATAGTCTCCAACACCTTGCCGATCTAGGAAAGCACTATAATCGTCCAATATTTCTACGATCAGTTTTGCTTCTTTATAATCTGATGCTCTAGCTTTTGACAATAACTCTTCCCGGTTAAAGCCCTCGGTTTTTTTTATGAACCAGTCCGGATATTCCAAACCAAGTTCATCCGGATAAGCACTATGGCTCTCATCAAAGTAAACACTCTTCACAATAGCGTATTGCTCTTCAAAATACTTGGCCATATCTTGTAGGGATTTTGGGTCAGACTCGATCGTTTTTAATCGCCCACATAGCTCACTAATATCAGCACTGGGTTCTTCTTCCAATAGTCTAAAAACAGATTCCTTAGCCACGCGCACATAAGATGAGACGTCCCAGTGTTCTGCTCTAGCATAGCTTTCGGCTTGCTTTACATTAGCCAGTGCGTCTAAATACTTTTTATATCCTTTATCCCCCTCTTGAAATTTTAAAGTTCCCCCACCTTTTTCACAAGGATCATAATATTCAGTTTCTGGCTCCGGTATCAGGGCTTGAGCATCTTTTTCTATCTTTTTCAACCGAGCACAAAGCTCGCTCAAATCAGCGTTAGGCTCTTTCTTTAAAACCGACAACATATTTTTCTTAGCCAACTTTATATGGGTTTCCGGGTATGTGCCTTGAGAAATATTACGTTCCGCTACCTTTAATTTTTCGATGACATTTTTATAGGAGGTAAACGCTTTATTTCCTTTTTCTACTTTTACCGTTCCGTGGCTATCACAAGGATTACTGTTTTGCATTTTTGATCTATTTTTTGTTGGCAGTGTTTTAATAGTAGTTCCTTTAGTTTTCTTATTTGAAGTAAGCTTTTTAGAAATTTTTAATTTTGAAGAATTTAAATTGCTTTGCGCATTTTGTTCATTACATGAAAGCAAAAAAAGCGCTAAAAACATTACGGAATAAACATTGAATCTCATCCTTTTTTTAGTACATGGTTAATAACCTAAAATTACCTGCTAAAAAGACCTGTTCATCTACCCCAAGAGGGTAGTTTTATTAGAAATGATTATGCTATGAAAAACAAAATCGTAGATTAAGAGAAGAAAACGATATGATTAAATCTTTAGAAACCTTGATCTAAGAGAATTTTGAAAGAAGTTATAAGTCCAATGATACCACTAACAATCCAAATGGTTTTATGTGCATTAGGAGCCACTGACCACAGTAGGCGAACTCCTTTCTTACTACCCGCTTTATTTATTTCTTTATAACTAAGATTTCCCCCTGGAAAAATTGACATAGCCAGCCCCAAAAATCCTATTGAAGGTCCCGCAATTAAAATTCGGGGTACTGACTGAGCGGTAGAAATTATATACACCAATACGGTTGTCAAAATCATTCCTAATACCAGTAACACAATACCTATAATACGACCTGCCTTTTGGTCTTTTTTAGAATTAGAATGTCCCATACCGTTTAGATCAGCCGCTGATCATTTGCCTTTTTTAATGCTTCTTCTTTTGAGTTTACCTGAAGCTTTTCGTAAATATTTTTAATATGAAATTTGATCGTATTTCGACTAATAAAGAGGGCTTCACCGATACTTTTAAAGCTCTTTCCAGTAGACAACATCTGTAATACTTCAGTTTCTCGTTCTGATAACACCGAACTGGTCGCTTTTTTAAACGAATCGACTACCATACGTGCGATTTTAATACTCATTGGGGCGCCCCCAGAAAGAAGTTCGTTTAGCGCATCGATAATTTGTTCGCTCGATGCATTTTTGGTGAGATAACCGCTTGCACCAGCGCATAGTGCATCAAAAACGGTTTCAGAATCTTCATAAACGGTAACCACCAGCACCAGCACATTAGGCTTTTTATCTTTCAAAATTTTCGTGGCCTCAATACCATTAATGTTCGGTAATTCAATATCCATAATCACGATATCCGGGCCGTCATCTTTGTAATTGTTAATAGCTTCTTCGGCATTGGTATAAAGGCCCACTACTTTAAAGTTTGCGGCCGTATGAATAACCTCTTTAAATGCTGCGCCTAAAGAGACATTATCTTCTATGATGACTACTTTCTTCACGCCTTAAATGTAAATGTAAAATTAAGAACCAACACTACCCTCTTGTGGTAGTTTCCCCTTAAATGTGATATAAGTTCCGTTATCTTTCCTGGTATGCAACAGCAATTGACAGTTGATTTTATTGGCTCTTGTCTTCATATTGGTTAGCCCGTTCATTGTTATTTCATCTAAATCAAACCCACAACCGTCATCTTTGAACACTATGATAAGATTTCCATTTTGACAATCAAATGACATTACCGTATTTTTTGCCTGAGCATGCTTTGCTGTGTTAGTTATTGCCTCTTTAAAAATGAAAATAATTTGTTTACTCCAATAATAGGGCAGTTTAACTTCTTTTTTAATGGTAGTTTCCATTTCAAATGAAATACCAAATTGGTACAAATAATCCTCCGCAAAATCAGATAAATAGATACGTACCTCATCCAAATAATTACTCTTTTCCTGCAATGAAAAAATAAAGTCTTTGGTGCCCTTATATAAATGATCAGCATCGGCCTTAATTGATTTCATTAAATTTCGATTTGCAACCCCTACTTTTTTCGATAAAAGATCAGATAGCAATGAAATACTGGCTAGTTTGTTTCCCAAATCATCGTGAAAATCTCTTGCAATATTGTCGCGAACTTCGCTTAGTTCTTTTTCTGCAACAATACGTTTGGTAATTGCATTTTGAAGAATGGTATTTCGTTTGGCAATCACTCGTATTCGATAATAAAATAGTCCACCTGAACTGATTATGACTACGACTGCTATAACCGCCATGACCCACCAACGCTGATACCAAATGGGACTAATTTTAAAACTGTAATTACTGCTATATCCCCATGCGCTATGATCCTTTCTTGCTCTAAATAGTACCTCATAATGATCATTCGCATAAGATGAGAAATCGATACTTTTTTCATTGGGGTTCAGCTGAACCCAATCTCTATTGTTCAAACGATATTCCACCTGAATCCCAGCAGTTTCAAATGAAATGACATCATAAGAGAATGTATGGTCGTATTGCCTAATATTTATTTTTGGAGATGGCGTTTGTTTTAAACTATTTCGGTCAATAATCGAAATTCCGTTATCGCCACCTAGCCACAGTTTATCGCTAGCCGCTACAATACGATTGATTGCAAGCGAACTCAAGCCGTAAGACTTAGAAAAATTGGATACTTGATCATCTTTAATTACTGAAAGTCCTCCTTGTGTTGCCAAATACAAATGTTTATCAATAAATAGATCATTAATTCGTTCGTTTTGAATGCCATTACGCTCATCATAACGTGTTATAATGGAATCATTTTGTACCAATAACAAACCTTTATCGGTATATATAAAGTACCCTGCTTTTTGCTTTTTATAGCCTTGTATACGATCACCGTATACCCTTGTGTTGAAAACAGAATCCGGTACAATTTTTTTTGTCTCCGATAGGTACTTCCATTTTCCCTTGTTTGTAAAAAAAGTGAGCTTATCTTGAGTGTCTTCGACGGCACTGATAACAATTTCATTATCGTTCTTTAGTACTTGTCCATCAAGTTTAATTAAGTAACCTTGAGTAACCGTACCGTGATTGGACTTATAAAAGAAACGCCCATCTACTAATTTAAAATCCATATTATTTTTAGAGGGGATGGCTTTTAAGGACGAGACATATAATGAATCGGCAGTAACGGTCATGGTTTTTGCAAATCCGCTTATGGGATAGGTAGCAACAATTTCTTCATTAAAGAACTTAAATAGTTTGGAAGGTGTGAGTGCATAGGTATGATTATTGAAACGCTTAAGATCGACAATATAGTTTCCCTCTAAAAGATTCTTAATCTTTGGGTTCGAGTAGTAATAACAATACACCCCATTACCATAAGTCGTAATCCATAAATTTCCCTCGAAGTCAAAAATAGCGTCTGAAATGGTTGTTTTGATACGTAATTTTTTCAAAAGATCATCCGAGACTTGAGTACATCTGTTAAACTGGTACAGTCTTTTAAATCCGTAGGCATCTTTTGCAATTAAAAAGTAAATATCCTGATTATTTGGGCTTTGGAATATCTTGACGATTTTTTCATTTTCCGAAACAGACGAAACCACATTTGTAGCCTCAACAGCATTCGATGACGCGAAAATTAGTTGATTTCTTGAGGCAAAAACGTATTGCTGAGCATCAATTTTTACAGCTTCAGAAATTGGTATCGAGTCTAAAAAGGCAAACGATCTAGTTGGTTTGTTTTTTTCCAACCCTTTAACCCCTAGCAGTTGTTGTTGAGTACTCCCTTGGTCATGAACCACAAATTGATTACCAAGATTACTAATAGCCACATTTTCAAAACTAACCATATTAGGATCCTCTGCCCTAAATTGCTTTTTGTCATCAAAAATTTGCTTTGTAAATGACGAATCTTTTAGATGATAAAAAAGAAAGCGACTACCCGATTGCGCATAGATTGTATTATCATTAATAGCGATGTCATAAATTTTTGCCTTGTTATCATTAAAATGGAGACTTTTAAAAATAGTGTCGTTTTTTAGAAAGTGAAGCCCCCCACCCCAGGTCGAAATCACCAGTGAATACTCTTTAAGTTCTTTCACATCCATCACATAGTTAGAGGTAAGTCCATTTTTTAACCCATAGTTGGCAAACTGTTTCCCATCAAACTTTGATAACCCATCATCAGTACCTATCCATATATACCCTTTGCTGTCTTGAAAAATATTATAGGTAACATCATGCGCCAATCCATCAGTGGCGGTATAGTGCTTTAGGTTGGGTTGCGCAAAAGTGTAGCAGCAACCACACAACAGCAGCGTGAACAAATTAACTGAATATGGTAAAAAGTGCTTTATCATTTAGGCTAACAAAATACACTTTTCTATTGCCTTACGCTGCATGAATACCAAAAACTACCCTGTTGGGGTAGATGGCTGCTTTGGCTTAAGGTCTAATTTTCGTCTTTGAAAAATGTGCGTTATCCCCGCCTCATGTTCTCATAAAAAAAAGGATGGTATAACGCTGCGAAACATGTTGAATTCAAATCACACATATGAAAACTAAACATTACCTGCTTTTATTATTTGGTATTGGGTTAGGGGCTTTTACCTCGACAAGAGCCCAATTTACCAGCATCCCGGATCCTCAGTTTGAACAATTTCTCTTTGACGAGGGAATCGATTTAACGGCTGGGGATGGTCGTGTGCTTACATCCCGTATTGAAACTATTAAATCTTTGTCTTTTAATTTTGCGAATGCAGTTAATTATCCATTGTTAAGCGATTTAACAGGTCTCGAAGATTTTAGGGATTTGGAGACGTTTTTTTTTCAAGGCGCTCCTATTTTTGGTTTTGATTTTAGTCAAAATGAAAACATACAATCGGTTCTTATTGATTCCCCAGTAGCGGTAACCATTACGTTTGGGTCAATCGCTTTCCCAAAACCAGACTTAACTACGCTAACAGTAAGCAATTTTCAAGGAAGTAGTATTGATCTTTCAAATTTACCCAACTTGACCTTATTAAATTTAGGCAACAATCAGCTTACCGCAATAGATGTATCCAACAACCCTTTACTGACGCGATTTTGGCTAAACGACAATTCGTTGACATCGGTAGATTTAAGTAATAACCCATTGTTAGAACAAATTCGGTTGCAGGGAAATCAATTAACCACCATTGATTTAGGTGCAAATACCTCCGTACTAAGCTTGGAAGTTCAAAATAACCAACTTACTGACATAAATACGACGAACCTAAGTGCCTTACGGTTTCTTGATGTCAGGAACAACCTGATAACAACCTTGGATATTTCACAAAATGGACAAATTCGTGAGCTAATCGCCAGTAACGTCCCATCTTTGGGAAACGCGAATTTGGCCAATGGGAACAATGCAAATTTTTTACAGGTACGCATAGACAACAATCCCAACTTAAGTTGTATTCAGGTAGACGACCCAAACAACAATGTCTCATCGATAGTTAAGGATGCCGCAACCACTTTTTCATCGAACTGCGCACCTTTTATTACCTTATCCGGCGTACCAACACAAATAACCAATGAAAACGACGTTTTCACCATTACCGCAGAATTTTCTACTGCTGTAACAGGTTTTGATGCCGTCACCGATATTATAGGTACTAATTTAACCATAGATGCCCCGCCTGTAGCGTTAAGCGCAACCTCCTATACATTTAATATAGGGGCTAACTCGGTATGTGGTAGTGGTAACAATGTAACCATTCAAATTCCAAGCGGTGCCGCACAAGATGCCAATTCGGGAGCAGGCAATGTTACATCACCAATATATACTGCCAACGTCGTTGACAGTGTTAATCCTATAGCAATAACTCAAAATATTACGGTTCAATTAAACTCAGACGGTGAAGCCAGTATAGGTTTCAGCGCGATTGATAACGGTTCTACTGATAATTGTTTGATTACAAATAGAAGCCTGGACAGGAACTTTTTTACTTGTACTGACCTAGGAGCAAATACAGTCACCTTAACCATTACGGATGCAACTGGAAATACAGATTCGGCTACGGCTATAGTTACAGTAGAAGATAATGTTGCTCCAACAGTTGTGGCTCAGGATATTACCTTAGACTTGCCCGCTAGCGGTCAACTTGTGCTAAATCCCGCCGATATTGATAATGGCAGTTCAGATAATTGTGGGACGGTAAGTCTATCTGTGAGCCCATCAACTTTTGACTGTTCCAATACTGGTTTCAATACAGTTACCTTAACGGCAACGGATGCCTCTGGAAATTCAAGCAATACAACAGCTACCCTAACCCTTAGAGATAATGCTGCCTTTACCACACAGCCGCAAGACATTACTGTTCAACTAGACGCTAATGGAGAAGTAGACCTTAATCCTGAGGATTTTTATGGTGGTTTAACCCCTGGTTGTGGTTTTGACGTTTTTAGTATCATACCAAATCAGCTTACTTGCGCAAATATTGGGGCTAATACAGTTATTGTATTTGTAAGTAGGGGTGCTACAAATTCATCAAGAACCGTCACGGTTACCGTTGAAGATACTATAGCCCCAACAGTAATTACCCAAGACATAACCGTACAATTGGATACCAATGGTCAAGTAAGCATTTCTCCAGTTGATATCGAGAATGGTAGTTCGGATAATTGTACCGCACAGGGCGACTTGACCTATAGTTTGGATACGACCAACTTTGAATGCGCCAGCTTGGGTACTAATACTGTAACCTTAAGTGTCACAGATGCATTTGGCAATACCGGCATGGCCACGGCTATAGTTACTGTTGAAGATTCTAATGCCCCAGCAGCGGTAGCTCAAGATATCACAGTACAATTGGCGGCCAATGGTCAGGTGAGCATAACAGGAGCAGATGTCGATAATGGCAGCTCCGATAATTGTAGCGTAAATTTATCCGTCAGCCCATCAACATTTGACTGTTCCAACTTGGGCGCTAACACGGTTACGTTAACCGTAACCGATCCAAGCGGTAATACGGATACCGCTACGGCGGTTGTGACTGTTGAGGACAACCAACCTTTAACAGCCATTGCCCAAGATATTACGGTACAACTGGATGTTAACGGACAAGCTACCATTACCCCACAAGACGTCGATAATGGTTCAGGCAGTGGATGTGGGAACATCAGTTTGAGTTTGGACACCACCAGTTTTGATTGTTCCAACATCGGACAGAATACAGTGACGCTGACGGTCACTGAAGGACCTAATACCGAAACAGCCACAGCCATTGTAACGGTGGAAGACACGATTCCTCCAAGTGTAATCCCCCAAGTCATTGCAGTACAGCTAGACGGTAATGGTCAGGCTAGCATTACACCAACTGACATTGATAATGGTAGTGCTGATAATTGTGGGATTGCAACAAGAATATTGGATATCACCTCATTTGATTGTTCGAATATCGGGGCCAATACCGTAACATTGACGGTGACAGATAATGAAGGCAATGTAGGCTCATCAACCACCACGGTAACAGTAACAGAAACGGTGGCTCCAACATCCATCGCCCAGGATATCACCGTGCAATTAGACGCAAGTGGAAATGTGAGCATCACGGCTAGTCAAATCGATAACGGATCTACAGACAATTGTAGTATCGATACCCTTAGTCTGGATCAAACTGATTTTGATTGTACTGACCTAGGAACGAATACCGTGACGCTAACGGTCACGGATACTTCTGGTAATTCAGCTACGGCCACAGCAGTCGTTACCGTAGAAGAAGACCCGAACCAACCACTGACTGCTATTGCACAAGATATTACGGTGCAGTTAGATGCCAATGGATCAGTGACTATCACCCCACAAGATGTCGATAATGGTTCTAATAGTGGTTGTAATAGCAATCCAACATTAAGCTTGGATATCGATACCTTTGATTGTTCGAATCTCGGAACCAATACCGTCACCCTAACAGCCACGCAAGGCAGCATCACTAGTACCGCCACTGCCACCGTTACGGTAGCAGACAGTGTAGCCCCAGTAGTAGTGACTCAGGATATCACCCTGACCTTAGATGCTAACAATACAGCCACCATCACAACAAGCGATATCAACAATGGTAGTACTGATAACTGTACGGCAGATACTGATTTGACTTATAGTGTAGATACCACCAGTTTTGATTGTTCCAATCTGGGAGCCAATACGGTGACACTCACCGTTACCGATGCCGAAGGCAACACCGCAACAGGCA